>DATLJC010000019.1:0-5637 GCA_035539055.1 Saccharimonadales bacterium (SeqCode)
ACCGAGGAACAACTCGAAAAGATTCGTCAGCGTGCTTACGAATTGTATGAAGCACGAGGCCGAGAAGATGGTCACGAAGTTGAGGATTGGCTTCAAGCCGAAGCCGAGGTCGGAACGCAAAGCTAAGGCGTAGCGCGGTGACCGATTGCGTGGACTTTTTCTGCGTATGGGGTGCCGCCTTTCTGTTTCTCTGACGCGGAGTTTGCGCCAAGGGCGGCAGCTTATCGGTCGTAGAAGGTGCATATGGACTCAGTGTTAAAAGATCCGGTTTGCGGAATGATCGTTTCGCCGGGAGCGAGTCTGTCGCTCCTCTGGAACGGACAAGCGGTGTATTTCTGTTCCGAGTATTGCCGAGACCAGTTCCAGCAGAATCCGAAACGATTCTTCGCCGATCTCATTGCCCTTGCCGCAAGTGAGCACACGGAGAACAGGCGTGTTGCATACTTTTCGATGGAAGTAGCGCTCGACAGCGAGATTCCAACCTATTCCGGTGGACTCGGGGTTCTAGCCGGTGACATGCTCCGGTCTTGCGCAGACCTCGGTGTCCCTGTTGTCGGGATCAGCATGCTGTGGCGCAAAGGTTACTTCGAGCAAGTCCTGGACGAGCAGGGGCGGCAACAAGAGCGTCCGGCTCAGTTCCAACCGGAACAACAACTGCGATTGTTGCCCGCACAGGTGCAGGTAGAAATCGAAGGCCGACCCGTCCTCATTCATGCCTGGCAATTCGATGTCGTCGGGATCACAGATTCGAGGGTTCCTGTTATTCTTCTGGACACCAACGTCGAAGGGAACAGCGAGTATGATCGCACTCTGACGGACTGCCTGTATGGAGGCGACAAGGATTACCGGCTGGCGCAGGAAGTCGTCCTCGGAATCGGGGGCGTAAGGATGCTCCGGGCGTTGGGATACTCTGGGGTTCAACGCTTTCATATGAATGAAGGCCATGCCGGCCTTCTGGTTCTAGAACTGATGGACTGGCAAGGAGGGTCCAAACCGGCAGAATTGGACTACGACGGAGCGAGACA
This sequence comes from Saccharimonadales bacterium (SeqCode), assembly GCA_035539055.1. Classification (GTDB taxonomy): domain Bacteria; phylum Acidobacteriota; class Terriglobia; order Terriglobales; family Acidobacteriaceae; genus TOLSYN. Next base: position 1,026 of record DATLJC010000019.1, read on the forward strand.
GCGATGTATCTTCACGACGCACACTCCCGTACCGGCGGGCCACGACCAATTTGATTACGCGTCGGTGGAGCGCATCGTCGGTTCCGCCGTCCCGTTCGATGTACTCCGCATGCTGGGCGGTCGTGAACGCTTGAATATGACGTTGCTCGGCCTAAATCTCAGCCACTATGTCAATGGCGTGGCGCAGCGGCACGAAGAAGTGTCACGCGAAATGTTTCCCGGTTATCCAATACACCATATTACCAACGGAGTTCATTCGGCCACTTGGATTTGCGACAGCTTCCGCCGACTGTATGACGAGTGCATTCCAAGTTGGACCAACGACCCAGCGATGCTTCGCAAGGCTCTAAGCATTTCTAACGAACAAGTTTGGGGGGCGCATACAGAGGCAAAGTTGCACCTGATGGAATATGTTCGACGTCAGACGGGGCGCATATTGGTTCCCGATGCTTTAACCATCGGATTCGCACGAAGGGCAACTGCATACAAGCGTGCGGATCTCGTGTTTACGGACATCCCGAAGCTATTAGACATTGCGAAGCTCGCCGGGCCGCTGCAGTTCGTTTTCGCGGGCAAGGCGCATCCTATGGACGAAGGAGGCAAGCGCCTTATCGAACACATCGTCGAGATTTCACAACAGGTTGGCGCAGCTCTTCCGATTGTGTATTTGGAGAATTATGACCTGGAGATTGCAAAATTGATAGTGTCCGGAGTTGATCTTTGGCTCAATACGCCGCAGCGTCCGCTTGAGGCCTCGGGAACATCGGGCATGAAGGCAGCGCACAATGGTGTTCCAAGTTTCAGCACTCTCGACGGCTGGTGGATCGAAGGGAATATCGAAGGCATTACGGGCTGGTCGATTGGGGGAGCAGTCGAGGCAACGTCAACCGGCGACTCCGAGGACCTGCTCGGTAAACTCGAAGGTCTCATTCTTCCGACGTACTACCGCAGGCGGGATCGCTGGATCGATATCATGCGCCATACAATCGCGTTGAACGCCTCATACTTCAATACCCACCGCATGGTGCAACAGTACGTAACAAACGCATACATGGGATGAGCTCCGCTGTTCGCCCGCGGGTGATGAATCATCGCGCACGATCATGCCGTTACTGACAGTGCTCGTACTGCCGCACACGTGAGGATTCGATGCAGAACTGGTCTGCTCTGGAAGGATCTCCTTCGCCACTTGGTGTCACTTGGATCGAAGACGAAGCCGCTTACAACTTTGCTTTGTACTCGAAGCATGCAACCGCAGTCACCTTATTCCTGTACTCCGAAATCGATCTCTCAACGCCGACCTACGAGTACAGGCTCGATCCTCTCGCAAACAAGTCTGGAAGGGTATGGCACTGCCGGTTGCGGAAGAGCTCGATTCCTGGTGCACGCTACTACGGTTATCAAGCCGCAGGACCCACGCAAATCAAACAAGGGCATCGTTTTGATCCCCGCAAAGTCTTGCTTGATCCCTATGCAAAATGCGTCTGTTTTCCTACCCAGTTCAGCCGCCAAGCAGCATCGCGGGAAGGATCAAATACAGGCAAAGCTGCCCTGGGGCTGATCCCGACCGAACCTTCTGTTGATTGGGCTGGCGACGTTTCGCCCGTACACACCTCCGATCTCGTGATTTACGAGCTGCATGTGAGAGGCTTCACTCGACGGAACAATTCTGGAGTGGAGCCTGCTCACCGTGGCACATTTCTCGGCGTGGTGGAGAAGATCCCCTATCTGAAGGACCTTGGGGTGACTGCGGTGGAGCTACTGCCGGTGATGCAGCAAGATCCGCAGGAAGGTAGCTACTGGGGATACATGCCGCTGAACTTCTTTTCTCCCCATCACGAGTACGCAAGTGAAGGCAAACCACTCGACGCGCTGAAAGAGTTTCGCATCATGGTCAAAGCTCTGCACGCGGCCGGGATCGAGGTGCTCCTGGATGTGGTGTTCAACCATACCGCCGAAGGGAATGAGGATGGACCCAATTACTGTTATCGCGGAATTGACAATACGACGTATTACCTGCTCGAACAGGATCGCCAACGATATCGCAACGACAGCGGAACTGGTAACACTTTGAACTGCGGCAACCCTTACGTACGAAAGATGATTCTCGACAGTGTGCGCTTCTGGCGAGAAGAAATGCACGTTGATGGCTTCCGCTTTGACCTCGCCTCGATCTTTACGCGCAACGAGGACGGATCGATCAATCTTACCGACCCGCCCGTAATTGCTGAAATCGGGAGCGCCCCTGAACTGGAGAAGCTACGACTGATCGCGGAAGCGTGGGATCCGGCGACGTACCAATTAGGACGGAGTTTTCCCGGCATTTCCTGGCTGCAATGGAATGGGCAGTTTCGTGACGATGTGCGAGCATTTGTGAGGGGTGATTTGGGAGTGGTTCCTAAGCTGATGTCTCGGTTGTACGGAAGCTGTGACCTGTTTCCCGATGACCTTGTGAATGCCTACCGTCCATATCAAAGCGTGAATTTCATCACTTGCCATGATGGCTTTTGCCTCTATGATCTTGTCTCGTATAACCAGAGGCACAATGCTGCCAACGGCCACGCGAATATCGATGGGTCGGACAACAATCTGAGTTGGAACAGCGGATGGGAGGGAGACCAAGACGTCCCAGCCGGGGTCATGGCGCTACGCAAACAGCAGATCAAGAATTTCTTTACCCTGCTGTTGTTGTCGAACGGCACGCCTATGTTCTGCGCAGGGGATGAGTTCATGAACACTCAAAGCGGCAACAACAATCCATACAACCAGGACAACGAGACGACCTGGTTAGATTGGGACCTGCTTAGCCGCAATCAAGACATGTTCCGATTCTTCAAGAGCATGATAGCTTTTCGCAAAGCACATCCTACCCTCTCACGCAGCCGCTTCTGGCGCGAAGATGTCCGCTGGTATGGGGCAACCGGAAAACCAGATCTGTCTCCCGACTCGCATTCCCTTGCGTTCTTCTTGAGTGGTGCAGCACAGAAGGATAATGACATTTACGCCATGATCAACGCCGATTGGAAACCGCTCACGTTTGTCATTCGGCAGGGGCAACCAGGGGAGTGGCGTCGCGTGGTCGATACGAGCCTGCCATCGCCAGCCGATTTTTGCGAACCTGCTACCGAAATCAGCTTGGGGACCAGTGAATATGTCCTTAGCCCCCGGTCGATCGTCTTGTTGATTCGGTAGACAAGGGAGGGTCAAGCACAAGAGTGGAAAGAGTTTGATTATGTCCAGACAAGCAAGCACGTACGCACGTATAGCGCGATGGCTGTTCGCGTTCGTCATTTTTGCCTACCTCTGGTGTGAGGGCGGCTATTGGCGCTACGTTTCGTATGCTGGAATCGCCATTGCATGCAGCGTTGGGATCTTGCTAGGAGTCGCTTCTCGCGCAACCCGCAAATAGGGCTGGATTACAAGTATTTTCAACGTCCAAACACATGGGGAAATTGTTGGCTTCACACTGGCTATGATCGTAAGGATGCGTCGTCCACATTGCCGCATTGATCCGGCATAGCTTCAGCGCACACGATGCGGCGTCACGATTGGAAGCGTTGGCTTCGAGAGGAATGCCGAAATTTGCATTTCTCTCGAAGTGCGCAATCTCAACAACGCCATCGCGTCCTCTCCTGAAACGATGGATGAAGCAATGCGTCATTTTGCCGCTCAATGCGCGATGTCACGCAATATCGGAAGGAGTCTTTATCCGAAGACACCCGACATGCGAGCTTCTGAGACCCAGCACCTGTCAGTGGAGTGTTCGCTCCACGTCTCAACCGCAGATGCTCCCTTTCTACCAATGTGTGGTTACCCCTTGAGCGTCATCAGAAAATCGACAAGGTCATTGATTTGCTGTTCTGTCGTATCGGGAGGAAGAGGTGGCATCGCAGATTTTGGGTCGCCCGCTTTCATTCCATGAATCACCTTCAACAGTTGTTCTCGCGACAGTCTGGAGCCCACGTCCGTGAGCGACGGCCCCCCAGAGCCTCCCTTGGTCGCGATGCTGTGGCAAGTGTCGCAGCTCTGTGCTACATAGAACTGGCGACCAGGAGAGACGGAATCCGGCGCGGGCGATGAAGCCGCCGATTTAAGCTTGGCTTTTCGATGGGATTCATCGTAATTCAGAAAAGCAAGGATTGCTTTAGCATCCTTGTCGTTGAATTGTGAGCTCGCCATTGCCTGCATCCGCTTCACTTCAAATGCCCACCGTGTAGAAGACATACTGGGCTTTAGGCTCGTATCGAGCCCGTGACACTCATTACACTTCGCCTGAAACGTTCGATATCCCTTTCGTATTTCAGCAGGGAAACCGGATGGGGCAATTTTTATGGTGTCTCGGTTTTGCGTGAATTGCCCTTGAAGCGTGCCCGTGCCAGCCAACCACACGATTGTCGCGAAGGAGAGCCCACTGAGCATGCGAATGAAGTGTTGTTTTTTCATTGTCCGTTGCCTTCTCAGAAATTGAATGCTATGTCCGCTTGGATACGTTTGTCGGTGCTCTTCGTGGCGGCAACAGGGTCGCGGCCCGATAGGTAGCTATAGGCAATCCGGCCAATAACGTTTCCGGAGGGCGTAAGGGTCTTGTTGGCACCTATGGTCCAGTCGTGAA
>DATLJC010000020.1:0-20721 GCA_035539055.1 Saccharimonadales bacterium (SeqCode)
TTGCCCGCGCCATTCACGATCTTAGTGGGCGTAAGAACCGTGCATTGGTGAAATTTAACTGCTCTTCTATTCCGAGTGGACTATTGGAGAGCGAGTTGTTTGGACACGAAAAGGGTGCGTATACCGGAGCAGGTTCACAAAGGGTGGGACGCTTGGAACTCGCTCATCAGGGAACGCTCTTTCTTGATGAAATTGGAGAACTTCCTCCTGAGCTTCAACCTAAGCTTCTCCGTGCTCTGCAGGAGCAAGAGTTTGAGCCGCTTGGTAGCAACCGTGTGATCCACGTCGACGTCCGGTTGATAGCGGCAACTAACCGTAATTTTGAAGCAATGATTGCTGACCGGCAGTTTCGAAGTGATTTGTACTATCGCCTGAATGTATTTCCCATCGTGGTTCCGCCTCTGCGCGAAAGACGTGAGGATATTCCTCTCCTGGTGCGCCACTTTACCCAGAAGTATGCTCGCAAGATGAATCGGAAAATCGACAGGATTCCACTTGATACCATGCGTATTCTTACGCAGGGAAACTGGCCGGGAAACGTCCGCGAATTGAAGAATCTCATCGAGCGTGCTGTAATTTTGTCAAACGGCTCGGAGTTAAGAGTACCACTTGGCAGCATTCAGATTGTGGCAGAAACATCGCCGCAAACAGTCGGCAATGTACAACATCTGGAAATTTCAGATGAAGATCCCCGTTTCCTAAGCCGGGACAAGATACTTCGGGCATTGCTGGACGCAAACGGAGCAATCTCGGGACCGAAAGGCGCTGCTTTAAAATTGGGAATTAGTCCAGCAATTCTGCTCCCATTGCTTTCGAAGATGCTCTTGATGGGTGTTTCTGTAGACGATACTCCGTCCCCGTCAGGCTTGGCGTCGATGGACGGGCTTTCTACTGATAGCTCAAAGGCATTGGAGCGGGAACACATCCTTCATGTACTACGTGAAACGAATGGCGTCATTGGTGGAACAAAAGGTGCTGCAGCGAGGATGGGTGTCAAGCGAACGACGTTAATCTATCGAATGACACGTCTTGGAGTCTATCGACGAGACTGATACCCAGCCGGCATCAGCGCCCAACAGCTTGAGATTCAGAGCCCCGCCAAGAAAGACGATCTCTTCGAGTGCAGCATCAACATCTGCAATGGTGAGCGAACGTTGCTGACCGCGCAGCAGCACAAACTGGGCAGAACGTCGCATCAACTCCTAGATGAAGGCGGCGCTTGCGCCCTTCGTCTTCGAGACGATTACCGGAACATTTTCCTCCCTCATCTCAAGTCCATGCCCGTTGAATCGAGCCAGCTTGGCACGCCCGATCTCGTCCGGGAATGGAACTTCGATCGCCTGGTCGATCCGGCCTGCCGGACTGCCGCTGTGGGGAGCAACATGCATGCGGGCCTGCATGTCGGTGCTATTAATCTCTTTAGCACTTGAATTGCCAGCATTTGTCTAGCACGGATTCATGGCATCAACGCGGCGGCATGGCTCAGTGTGACCGCCGACGGTCAAAACAGTCGGTCAGAATGACCGGATAAGAGCACACAGGCTTGCTCGTGACCGAATAAACAGAAGGATCTCAGATTGATGACTTTTCGGCTATCTCCAGTAAGCTGTGCTCTGGCGTCGCCAGAGTGGGGGTCATTTCGTTCCGGTAGAGACGTTCTGCTTCTGCCCGGGATCGATTTCATAGTCCTTGTAGTCGATAGTGAGCACTGACGTTCCGCCAAAGCGCACACGCGAAGTTGAGTGGTTCCTTACCGGAAGCCAGTACCTCCCAATCTTGCTGTAATCGTGCTCAATTCGTATCTCGCTGATCCAGAAGGATGGAGAGCGAGCGGGCTGTGCCTCAATGTGCACCACGGCAAACTCCTGCCTATCCACCCAGGTGTTTCCACGGTACAAGAGTTTATTGGCGCGTTTTGGAATCACTTGCAGGATGTAGCAGTTTCTTCCATTCTTATCCCCTGTTCCTAGCAGCTCAAATTGATAGTTTTCACGGCTCAGATCCGAATCGGCATGTTCTTTGTTTCCACTCGTTTCCTGTTCGGTTTGAATAAGTTTATGCAGAACATGATTGAGCAGGAGCTTCGATCCGTCCTCTGAGACGACGCTAAACGATTTCTGGTGAGGAGCCTTGTAATCGATTCGAATCACCATTTGGGCATGTTTGTGTCCTGTCGGAAAGCCCTGGTAATTCACTTCATAGACACGCAAGCCCGTATATTCACGAAGAGTCTCGGCACGGTGCGCATTGTTGCTGATGAGCCTGGTGACGATGTCGTCAGCAGAGCTCTGCTGCGGTGTGATATCGGAAAAAGCGGGAAGCGCGAAGACTATAAATAAGCACCAGCATACGCACCGGTACGCAGGTAACGATGTGCCCCCTCGTAAGGAGGAGAAGTTTAGCCGTCTATTGCGTAAGGAAGTCATTTTAATTCCCTGTGCAATCTTGGAGCCATCGCTTCATCGATCTGCGGCTTCTTTTTGGCGAGCCAGCCGTATGGCAACGCGCGTGCTTGTCGAAGTAGGTTTATTGGATAAGCGATGGCGAACAATCAGAGAATGCAACATTTCCACCGTCCGGAAGAAGCCCCCTTTGCGGCAGAGGAGCGCGAAGGAGTGACGATTCTTTTGGGAGGTTTGACCTGGAAGCACGAGCGTCTGATTCAGGCGGTGCTGCAGAGGAACGGGTACCAGAGCGAATGCCTTGCTCAGCCCGACCGCGAAGCTCACGAGATCGGAAAAGAGTACTGCGGCAACAATCTTTGCAATCCGGTGTACTTCACCGTCGGAAGCCTGATCAAGCGATTGCGCGAGCTAGAACAGAGCGGGTTGTCGCGTTCCGAAATTGTTCGGCGGTATATTTTCTTCACGGCCGGATCGAGCGGGCCTTGCCGCTTTGGAATGTACGAGGCTGAGTTTCGTTCAGCGCTTGCGGCCGCGAACTTTGACGGTTTCCGGGTTGTTTTGTTTCTGCAGGATCATGGCATCAAGGCTTCGTCCGGTCAGTCGGGTCTTCAGTTCTCGGTGGACTTCGGGATGGGAGCTCTGCATGCGTTCATCATTGGTGACTTACTGAATGACTTGCACCGGCAGCTCCGGGCGTATGAATCGAGCCGGGGTGAAGCCAATCGCGTCGTTTCAGTCGTGGTCAGCCACGTAGCCGAATACTTCAAGCACTCCCGGAGTTTCGATTTGGCTGAATCGGCGCCGCCATTGTTTCGCGGATTGTTGCGGCGGCATCGCTCGTCTCGTTTGTTCCGGTGGCTCAACACTACTGCAAAGATATACGAGCACTTATATGGCGGCGGCATTACTACGGAACTGAGACACTGTCAGAAGCTAATTTCGGAGATGGCGTTGGATCGCCTGCAGGTGAAACCCGTCGTTAAGGTTATCGGAGAATTCTGGGCGCAACTGACCGAAGGCGATGGCAATTTCCGAATGTTCGAATTTCTGGAGAACGAAGGAGCGGAAGTTTCTGTCGAACCGGTTAGCTCCTGGGTACTCTATCTTCTCCACCAGGCTAAACAACGGTTGTCGGTTCTGCGCAGGCTAACCTCTTACGAGCAGCCATGGAGCCATCCTCTAAAGGCCAGTGGCGCGCGCCTCAGGAATCTAGGCATGCGGACGCTCTTCTCGATGGGGGAGGGAATCTACCGCGATCAGTATAAAAAACTAGCCAATGCGCTTGGAGGGTTCAGCGCTCCACTGACTTCGCAAGCCAAACTGGCAGCCATCGCAGAGCCGCACTATTGCACTATGCTCAGGGGCGGCGAAGGGCATCTGGAAGTTGCCAAAAATCTCTATTACACGCGCAACCGGAAGAGTCACATGGTGCTGGCGCTGAAGCCCTTTGGCTGTCTGCCTTCCATGCAGTCGGACGCTGTGCAGGCCTCACTGATGGAGAAGACTCCGGAAATGAATTTCCTTTCCGTCGAGACCGCTGGGGAAGGTGAGATTCATGCCTACAGCCGCGTGCAGATGGCGCTGGCTGACGCAAAAGGCGAAGCCCGCCAGGAGTTTGCGGACGTGCTGGTCTCAAGTCGACACTCCAGAGAAGAGATCTGCCGCTTTGTGCAGCGTCACTCGGAACTGCAGAACCCCTTGTACCGGGTTCCGCGCCATCCGGGTGTCATCTCTACGGCAGCCAATTTCGCGCTTCACGTAGATGAACTGATCAGTCGCTCATCCGATACACGTTCCCGCCGGAAAGCTCTAGATCAACGTTCTTCGCCTCACACAACGATTGGCGTCATGCCATCGAGACAGGAGTACTGAGATGCCTGACTTACAGAAAACCTTTACATCAGCATCATTTCCTTCGCGCCTTGATCCTGCGGCTAGTCAGAGACTAGCGGGACAGCGCTCTCAGCTTCCACCGCTTCCCGGCGGAGCCACGCTGAACCTTCCTCAGCCGATATTTCCGCAGAAGCCGGAATTGCTGAACGCCGCCGATGAACTCTATTTTCCAAAAGATGGTCAAAAGCGTAAGTGGAAGGCGGCGGAGATCCACCATGCCATGAAAGGTTGGATGTATCCGTATTTCCGCTCGCGTATTCTTCCCGGAGAGTTTCATCCTCTGATTGCCTATTTGTTCAACGAATGGAAGTGCAACCTGGACTGTCAATACTGCTGGGCTTACGACAACCAGGTAAAGGGTATGACTGAAGAAGTCGCTAGGCGGTCGATTGATTGGCTGCACACTACTACCTGCCGGGTTTTGGCGTTGATGGGAGGCGAAGTGCTGCTCCGCCCTGACTTTGCCCAGAAGATCGTCTATTACGCTGCAAAGCAGGGCTTCTGGATCTATCTACCGACCAATGGACGATTGATGAAACCGGACCTCATTGATCGAATGGCTGACGCTGGCGTGGCTACCTTCAACCTCGCGGTGGACGCCTGGGATATAAAGCCGGGTCTTCCGAAGGCGATGGTTCCCATTCGAAAGCATTTCGAGTACCTGATTCGCAAACAATACAAGTACGGGTTCAGCGTATTTCTCAACATCAATATATGCCGCAACAATCTCGAAGACGTACGGATGCTCACCGAACTGGCACACGACAACGGCATCGCCACCGATTATCACATTTGCGAAACGCCGATGATGGTCCACGAGAACTTTCACAATTTTGAAGACAACCAGGTATTCATTCGCGAAGAAGATCACGGTGTCATTGGCGAATTGATCGACTGGCTGGTGGAAAAACAGAACTCCGGCTGGCAGATGGTGAACTCGGTGGAGCGGCTGCTCCAGATGAAGACTTTCATCGAGCACGAACTGAAGCAGTGGGATTGCCGTGCCGGCCTCAACAGCCTGATTATTCGTGTGGATGGGACGTTGGCCCCGTGCTTTCCGACGTATTCCGCCACCTACGACTGGGGCACGGTGGAGAATCCGAAGATGGATGAGTCGCAGCTCAAGGTAATGAAGCAAAGTTGCGAGAGCACTTGTTTTTCCACTCTGAATCATATCCTCGCCTTCTGCTATAACGATGCGCGCGTTATCCGCTGGCTGTTGCGGCAGGCCGCTCATGGCTTCCAGGGCGTGCATGGGAACATGGAATGAGCGTAGTGCATGGTTGGGACAAAGTTCATGAGTAGATACCAGACTGAGAAGCGCTATATTGTTGGCATCGATGTCGGGTCCACGACCGTAAAGGTGGTGGCGTGCCTTGAAGGCGGGGATGATTTATTGTTTCGGCTCTATGCACGCCACGAGAGCTGCCAGGCGGATACGGTATTGTCTGCGCTGCAAAAGTTGGAGTCGCAACTCAACATACAGATTGAGAATACGAGGGTCTTTATCACCGGTAGTGGCGGCTCGGCGATCGCGGGGCTATTGGGCGCGAAGTTTGTACAGGAGGTCACGGCTGTCAGCCTCGCTGTTGAGCGCTTTTTTCCCGATGTGCAGTCGGTGGTGGAGCTCGGTGGGCAAGACTCGAAGATCATTGTTTTTCAGGAGACGAACCGCCGAGGACACAAGAAAAAGATCGCATCGATGAACGACAAATGCGCTGGCGGCACAGGCGCCGTCATCGAGAAGGTCGCTGCCAAGCTGAATCTCTCCGCAGAGGAACTGCTGCAACAGGGGTATGACGGAATTGCGATTCATCCGGTCGCGGGCAAGTGTGGAGTATTTGCTGAAACGGACATCATAGGGCTGCAAAAGCAGGGTGTTTCTCCTCGCGAGTTGATGGCCTCTTTGTTCGATGCCGTTGTGATCCAGAACTTGACGGTGCTTACCCGAGGGCACACGTTGAAGCCGCGAGTGCTGCTGCTCGGCGGACCGCATGTGTTCCTTCCTGGTATGAGGCAAGCCTGGCGCCACCATCTTGCGAAGCTCTGGCAGCAGCAAGAGGTCTCATTACCGGAGCAGGCTTCCATCGAGTCACTTGTATCTGTTCCCTCTGATGGCGAGTTCTTTGGCGCAATCGGAGCCATTGAATACGGACGAACGGAAGATGTCGGGACCGGACGCTATCTGGGAAGCGCCCAATTGACTAATCATGTGCAATCGAGCCGCAACAGTCAGCGCGCAGGGGGCGCGCGAGGATTGTGTAAAAGTAAAGCGGAGTTGCAGGAATTCCTTCAACGATACTCTGTCCCATCTTCCCCACGGCCGTCTTTGTCCGGGGCCGAACTCTCTGTATTCCTTGGTTTGGACGGCGGATCGACTTCCACTAAAGCAGTTCTGCTAACACCGGATGGAACGCTGCTGGAGAGTGCCTACCAATTGTCTCAGGCCGATCCCATCACCGACGCGGTCGGTGTTCTGCGCGAATTGAGAGGTCGTTTCGCCGCACGCCAGACTCGCCTCAATATCCTGGGAGCCGCCGTCACGGGATACTCCAAAGACCTCTTGAAGCGCGTATTTGCCACCGATGTTGCCTTGGTTGAAACAGTCGCGCACGCCCAGTCGGCTCTGCAACTCCAGCACGATGTCGACGCCATCATCGACGTGGGCGGTCAGGACATCAAGATCATTGTTCTGCAAGATGGCGCAGTGAAAGATTTCCGCCTCAATACCCAGTGCTCGGCTGGCAATGGGTATTTTCTTCAGTCGGCAGCAGCACTGCTTGGCATCCCTATCGAAAATTTTGCTCAGGAAGCGTTCCGCGCGGAACAAATGCCGATTTTCAGCTATGGCTGCGCGGTCTTTCTTCAGTCGGACATCGTAAATTTCCAGCGGCAGGGGTGGCGCCCTGAAGAGATCATTGCCGGCCTGGCGGCGGTGCTGCCGAAGAATGTGTTTTTGTATGTAGCCGGCGTTTCAAACGTGGCACGTATCGGCCGGCGCTTCCTGCTGCAGGGCGGAACGCAGCGCAATCTCGCGGTCGTCAAGGCGGAGATAGACTTCCTTCACAGCCACTTCTTCGCTGAAGGTACCCCCGAAGTGCGAGTGCATCCGAATTGCGGCGAGGCGGGTGCAATCGGCGCGGCGCTGCAGGCGATTCATCAGTACGATCCGTCCCGTCCATCGACCTTCATCGGGCTCGATCAACTCGACAACCTTCACTACAACACTACACATGACGAATCCACACGCTGCGCATTCTGCACGAACCACTGCTCACGGACATTCATAGACATCGTGAGCAGCGTAACGGATACGTTCGTCGGGGCGCCAGCGCAACGGATCATCATCGCAAATTGCGAGCGTGGGGAGGCCATCGACGCTGCGGCCGCCCGTGAGGTGAACACTTCATTGGCCACGATACGAAAAAGCGCGCCTTGCGTTCCATCACTTGCGTCGCGGGAAGTGTGGAATGTAAGCCAGCAGCCCGTTATTGCGTCAACGAGGCACCACATGTCATGGGCACGGCGGGACCTTTCGTCGCAAAACGGCTCGCTGCGAATCGGCATTCCTAAGGTGCTGAATCTTTACTCATATGCTCCGCTGTTTACCGCATATTTGACGAGCCTCGGCATCTCGGCTGACCATATTACGTTTTCGGACACCACCACTTTGGCGCAGTTCAAAAATGCCGTCGGCTTTGCCGCCGTGGACCCGTGTTTTCCGTCGAAGGTCTGCATCGCGCATGTTCTGAACCTGCTGGACAAGAGCCGCACCAGACACAAGCTGGATTACGTCTTCTTCCCCATGATCGATGCCGTCACAACTCCGCTGCGCGACTGTGTGGGCTGTAGTGCTTGTCCGGCAGGCGCGGCAACACCGGAGGCGGTGAAAGCTGCATTCTCACTGAATCGTGATTGGTTTTCAGAAGCGGGAGTTCGCTACCTGAATCCCTTTCTGGATCTTTCCAATCGCTCTTTATTCTCTTTGCAGTTGTTCGAGTGCTGGCGCGACATCCTGGGAATAAGTTGGAAGGAGAATGCCCGTGCGATAGATGTGGCATTCCGTTCTCTGGACGAGTTCGAAGGCAGGATGCGCAGTCTTTCCCTTGAAGTGCTGAATGATCTCGAGCGCGAGAGCCGCGTAGGTCTGGTCCTGCTCGGCAGACCTTACCATCACGATCCCGGAGTAAATCAAGGAATTCTTGAGGCTTTTCAGGATCTTGGTTATCCGGTGCTCTCACAGAGCTACCTGCCGCTGGATTCGGACTTGCTGGATCGTTTGTTCGGCGTCGAGGTGGGTAAGGGAATCATCAAGTCTCCTCTTGACATCTCCGATGTGTGGAAGAACTCGACTTCCGCCAACACGAATTACAAGATTTGGGCGGCTAAGTTTGCAGCGCGTCATCCTAATCTGATTCCGGTTGAGCTCTCGAACTTTAAGTGCGGACACGATGCTTTTGTGAGCGGCGTGATTGAGCAGATTGTGGAGTCTTCTGGAAAGCCGTATTTCTGTTTCCGCGATCTGGACGAGAACAAGCCCTCCGCGTCTCTCCGTATCCGCATCGAGACCATGCACTACTTCCTGAAGCAATACACGAGGCATCCTGGCCAGGAGTTTGTTCAAACACAGGTTGCGCCGATTAGCAGTGCGCACGGCTCTGAAAACCCGAGTCTCTGGCGCGGTCTTACCGTCAACGAACAATTTGTCCAGCCAAGGAACGTCTGAGCTTTTTGAATTCAGGTGTGACGAGCGTCACGGTATGGCACTTGGAGTTCCGATATGCTGGCCGACACGAATGATGGCTCTGCTGAGTGCAATTCCGGTCCGGGCAGCTCTGACCTACATCCATTGGGCCCATGCAATGATGCTCGCCGAAATGCACTAGAATATGGTTCTCAACTCAACGCTCTTGAGTGTGTGCATGAAGTCAAAAGCCCTATTCGACATGCTCAAACGGAACACCCGCAGATCATCTCAGGTTCTCGCTTGTGTAGTCGCGATTTTCGCCCCGCTCTGTACTTTGGCAATTAGTTTGTTGTTGCGACCAGCAACGTACCAGACGCCGTATCTCCCTTGCTATCCGGCAGTGCTCGCGGCAGTTCTTGTTGGCGGCTTCAGAGCTGGTCTATTCGCCACGATCGTCAGCGCAGTTGGCGTGCACTACTATTTTCTGCCTCCGTACAACTCGTTCGAGACTACAACCGCCAGCGTACTACAAGGTTGTTTTTTCTGCCTGACGTTCGGTTTTATTTGCTGGCTTATCGATCGGCGCAAACTACGCGCTGATTTCGAGATTAACAACGGAGTAGACGACCTGAGGCGGGCACAGGCTGTGGCTTCGATTGGAACCTGGCGCCTCGACGTTCGTCGCAACAAACTTTGGTGGTCGGAAGAGTCTTACAACATTTTCGGCATGACTCCGGGAATGCCCCTCACGTACGAGAGTTTCCAAGCTGCCGTACACCCCCAAGATCGCGAATTCGTGGACACGTGCTGGCAGGCAGCTCTAAAAGGCGGACCATATGACATCGAACACCGAATTCTGGTAAACAACTCCGAAAAATGGGTCCGGGAAACGGCTGAATTGGAGTTCGACGCCGCCGGGCTGTTGCTCGGTGGGTTCGGGGCCGTGCAGGACATTACAAAGCGTAAGCATGCTGAACTCGCACTGAAGACGAGCGAGAACCGCCTACGGACGATTCTTGATAAGCTGCCCGTTGGCGTCTGGGTAGCGGATGAAAGAGGCGTAATCGTATTTGCAAATCCAGCCGCACAACGTATTTGGGCCGGGGCACGTTACACGCCAATAGAACAACACGCGGAATTCAAGGGATGGTGGTACGACACAAAAGAACGCATTGAAGCCGAGCGATGGGCACTTTCACGCGCATTGAGAACAGGAGAGACGACCCTCAATGAGTTGGTTAAAATTGAGTGTTTCGACGGAAAACGCAAGGTCATTTACAACTCCGGCGTTCCTATCAAAAATGAAGAAGGCCGTGTCATCGGTGCAATTGCTATCAATGAGGATGTGACTGAACGCAAGAAATCAGAGGAGATGCTGATACGCACGGAGAAACTTGCTTCTGCGGGTCGCTTGGCCGCCACTATTGCCCATGAAATCCGCAATCCTCTCGAAACAGTTCGCGGCTTAACGTACCTGATGAAAACCGCCAACGAAATGCCTGCAACCGCTATAACCAGGCTCAGCGATATTGATGCCGAGATCGAGCGCGTCGAAGACATCGTTCGGAACACACTGACTCCACATCGCGACTCCCGAAGCGCGACACAGTTTGATACCGTGAGGGATGTCAGGTTGGTGCTTGACCGCTACCACAGCAAGGCTGTCCGGAACAACGTGAGCATTACGACGCCGGGCTGGAGTAACAGCGCAACCATCTTCGGCTACCCTGGAGACATAAGGCAGGTGGTGACAAACCTGATAGCCAATGCGATCGATGCCGTCGAGCATGACGGGATCGTTGCTGTACGTGTGCGGAAGTTCCCATATCAGGGAGGGTATGCAGTCCGTGTTACCGTTGCTGATAACGGGTACGGTGTGCCTGCTTCTCTGCGTTCGAAGCTTTTCGAGCCTTTTTTTACAACGAAAGAAGAGTCCGGCACGGGCATTGGTCTTTGGGTCACCAAACAACTGATTGAACACTGCGGCGGCAAGATACACATGCGAACTGCGACGCAAGGCAGACTCCGAGGCGCAACATTCAGCGCAGTCTTTCCGTCCTTGCCCCCTGCATCGGGAATTTCGCAAGCCGAAGCGAGCGAGACCGTCCGCGATCGCTGAAGACCGAGATCAAACTATCCCTTGTCATGTTATGGCTATGGCCATGGAAGAAGTCGTCGGTTCGATCCGACCAGGTCATGCATGATCTTCATCGCCCGCGCACACCCAGGATGCCCAGTTGTCTGTGGTTGCGCTCGCCGTGCGCGATAGAAGGCCACTAACCCTTCGCCGCCTCGGAGCTTAACATTTCAGTGCCGATGCATATCTATTGCCTGAGAAGAGGATGAACAACTCCGAGCAGTTCTCACTCTTTTGAATGACGCTCGCAACACAATGTTGTGAATGCGCTTCAGGCGATTTAGAGTTGGTACATTGTGATCATCAATCTTGCCCGGCGCGCGCACAATCACAACTTCGAACTGGACCCGATTACGCGGTCGCTGCTCGATACCGACTTTTACAAGCTGCTGATGCTGCAGTTCATCTGGAAGCATTTTGCTAAGACACACGCCTCGTTCTCACTCAGCAACAGGCCAGCGAGTGTACGCCTTGGCGGCCTGATCGATGCCGAGGAACTCCGTGATCAACTGAACCACACGAAGAAACTGCGCTTCCACAAATCAGAACTGATATGGCTGGCGGGTAATACATTCTATGGACGCCGCGGCATCTTCGAACCGGCTTTTCTGGAATGGCTGGAGCGTGACTTCCGGCTCTCCGAATATGAGTTGTCGGTCAAGGATGGCCGTCTCACGCTGTCATTTCACGGGCTCTGGACGGCGACCACGATGTGGGAGATTTATGCCCTCTCCGCCGTGAGCGAGTTACGAACGCGCGCCAGCCTCAAGCACCTGAGCGAATTCGAACTGGACATTCTTTATGCCCGTGCCAAAACCAAACTATGGGAGAAGATGGCACGATTACGCGGTGTTCCAGCACTGAAGCTGAGCGACTTTGGAACCCGGCGCCGTCACAGCTTTCTGTGGCAGGAGTACGTGGTCAAGGCAATGAGCGATGTGCTGGGCAGAAGTTTCAGCGGAACATCGAACACGTACCTCGCATACAAGCACGATCTCGAGGCGATTGGCACAAACGCACATGAGTTGCCAATGGCACTGGCGGCGCTTGCCAATAACGACGAAGAGTTGAAGGCGTCGCAATACCGCTTGCTGGAACTATGGCAGAAGACTTACCAGGGCGAGTTGCTCATCCTTCTTCCTGACACCTTCGGCACCACCCAATTTCTTCGCGATGCGCCCGACTGGGTGGCGGACTGGACCGGCCAGCGCGCCGACAGCAAAGATCCATTCGTCGCTGGAGACGAGTACATCCGGTGGCTTGAAGCGAAAGGCAGCGATCCTCGCGAAAAATTGTTTATCGCCTCTGACTCGCTCGACGTGCAGCAGATTCTCGGATTGCACGCCTACTTCTCTGGAACGCTTCGCAACGGAGCGACCCCCGCGGACTTCGATACCGCCAGCGACTTCCTGGATGAACGGAAATGGGCACCCGAACGCCGGATCCGCTTCAGCGCGGGCTGGGGCACCTTGCTCACCAATGACTTCCGTGGCTGCAACCCTCAAGGCGATGACGGCTTCGATCCTCTCGGCTTAGTGTGCAAACTTAACGATGCGGAAGGTAATCGAGCCGTCAAGCTCTCCGACAATTTCCAGAAGGCACTCGGAGCACCTGAAGAAATCCAGCACTACCAGCGAGTTTTCGGGCTCGCGGGCGTTGCACATGTGCCCATCGTGAATCCATGAGCCACTCTGGCGCGCGAGACTCGATACTAAAGATGTCATAGCAATGCTGCAACCCAGTTCGGCGAGCACACTTACATAACTCGGTTTACAGGCCCATTTTCTGAATGGGCCTTAGGCCCATTTTCTGAATGGGCCTGTGAACCCACGGACACGGCATAGTCCTACTCTGCCTTCTGTTCATTCACCTTGCGCTCTAACTCATCCCACTCAGCTGCGCTTAATTTCACCTTGTTTGCGCCGACGTTCTCCTCCAAATGTCGCACCGACGAGGTTCCCGGAATCGGCAGCATTACCCGCGATCGATGGAGCAACCACGCCAACGCCAGTTGAGCCACCGTTGCGTTATGCTTCTTTGCCGTTTCATCCAGCACGCCGCCAGGCTTCGCCAGTTTGCCAGCCGCGACCGGGAACCACGGAATGAACGCGAGATCGTTCTTTTCGCAGTACTGCAGAGTGTCCTCATGGACGCGGTTGCCAATGTTGTACATGTTCTGCACGCTAACCACTGCGATTGTCTTGCGGGCAGCTTCGATCTCGGCTGGCTTCACCTCCGAGAGTCCGATGTGGCGAATCTTGCCCTCTTGCTGCAGTTTCTTCAGTTCGCCAAACTGCTCCGCCGCGGGAACCTTGGGATCTATGCGATGTAACTGGTAGAGATCGATGCGATCCAGCTTCAAGCGGCGCAGGCTCATCTCCACGCATTGCCGCAAATACTCTGGTCTGCCAACCGGTTGCCATTGATTCGGCCCCGACCGTGCCAGCCCTCCCTTGGTGGCAATCACCAATCCCCTGGCATAGGGAAAGAGCGCTTCGCCGATCAATCGTTCGCTCACCTCCGGACCATAGGAATCCGCAGTGTCGATGAAGTTGACGCCCACCTCCACGGCGCGCTTCAGCACCCGCTTTGCTTCTGCCGGGTTCTTTGGTTCTCCCCAGATGCCCTCGCCGGTAAGGCGCATGGCGCCAAATCCTAATCGGTTGACGGTCAAATCTCCGCCAATCGAAAACGTATCGCTCGCATTGATAGTATGTGTGGCCATACTCAATCAGATTCCCGCCACGCCGCAAAGTTGAAAAAAGATGACGTAACTCTGCCGTGCCCTCTTTTCCGGAGTGTTGTCACCAGCGCTGCGGGCAGCAGAGCAGCAAGAAACCCGCGGCGCTCAATGCGCTCGCGGGCTTCTTTTGCAAATAGAGCGGCTAGCTCTTGAATCCCGGCAGGTCCACGCGCTTCGCAATGTGGTCCTTGATCCAGTGAGCATCCCACCATTCTTTCGGATCGATCTGTACGCCGTCGAGCTGCATGGCGAAGTGAATGTGGTCGCCTCCGGCCATCCCTGTCTGACCGCTGGTTCCCATCGCTTGACCGCGTTTCACCAGGTCGCCTTCGTGCACATTGATCTGGCTCAGGTGTCCGTAAATGGTCTGCAGCCCATAGCCATGATCAACCACGATGCAGTTTCCGTAAATGCCCAGCGGAGCCGCATAAACCACCTGACCGTCGTTCGAGGCCTCTACGCCAACATGCTGCGTAACCGCAAGATCGTATCCAAGATGCACCTGCTGATCGATCTTGTTTCCCTTGTAGATATAGTGCCGCAAATCCGCAAAGGTCGCTTCCGACGCGGAGTGAGACTGCCGCGTGAAAGGCTGCGACCACAGGAAGTGGTCCGCGGTCTTGAAGCGCAAATCCGAAAGCGTTTTATTATTCGCGCGCCGCATTTCATTGTTGATCTTCACAAAGCGCGCCACTGGATCACCCGTTCCATTCGGGTCCAGTTCGTTGACCACCTTCTGAATGAACTGGTCGTTCAACTGTAGTTGATGTTCGGTGTACTTCGGCTGTTCCTTCTTCGGGAACTGGAAGACCATGGGGCCGGTCGCATCCGTTCCCGTGCCGTTGGAGGCGTAAACCACGGGGACCATATCGGCTGGCATGTTCCAGGCAAAGGCGAAGAGCGAAAAGAATCCAGGCTTGCCGCCGGGCATTGGCCACGCGCGAAATGTCTGATCGCCCACGCGCACGCCTGCCGCTGTCCAGGTGCCTGAGATGTTGAATGTCGCCATGTCGGCCATTCCTAGATACAGATAGTGCTGATCTGAATCGACATTGACGGATGGCGGACGCGTAATCACCGTCACCTCGCGCTCCGAGCGCGTCGTCTTCCGCATAAAGTCGTTCGAAGTGGCTTCGACGATCAGTTTTGCCTTGCCCTCTTTAAGCTGAGGTGTAGAGTTGACGCCCGCCACAAAATTCCACGTATTGTCCGCCAATCGCGAGGCTTGCGCCGCTTCCCACACGCGGTACTGCGTGCCGTTCTGCTCGACGAAGGCCGCAGCTCCGCGGATGCCTCGAGGATCGTGGACGTGAATGGAGATGGGAGTAGCCAAACCGATTGAACTGATATTTGTCGGCAGGTCCACAACGGGCGTTGCTGATCGCGCTAGCACAAGAGCGACCGGCAACACAACGATGATTGCAACGATGAGAACAATGACTTTGCGCACGAAGCCATTGTAGCGCTCACAACGTGAGCCGACGATCAGGGGTTGAACTTAGGAAAAGCCTCTTCGCGTACTCCGTAATGTTCATCCACGTGAAAGCGCCTGAACTGGAAAACCAGTTCCATGGAACACTACTCCTAAGATTCTGGAACGAGCCAAGCAGGAACTGGTGTGTTCTGGATGCGCAATGAGGGAGACAAGACGGAAGCTGCGGACGGAAGGCGAGAGATCAACTTAGAAAGTGAGCTTGCGAAATCACGGACCTGGCCGACATCGGAAACCTCATTGGGCATCGTATTTAAATGGAGAACCCTATGGCCACGGAACGTCTCGCTAATCGCTGGGTAATCGCAGTTTCAGCGGTCATCATGCAGCTCTGTCTGGGTGCGGTTTACGGCTGGAGCGTCTTCGTCAAACCCCTCACCAGCGCTGCCCACTGGACGCTCACCCAGGTATCCCTGAACTTCACACTTGCGATCGTTTTTCTAGGCGTTGGAACAGTGGTGGGTGGACTGTGGCAGGACCGCGTAGGACCGCGCAAAGTCGCCACCGTCGCGGGTGTTCTCTATGGCCTGGGATACATGATCGCCTCGTACGCCGCCTCGAAAAATTCACTCGGCGGAATGTACTTCGGCTACGGAATGGTGTCTGGCATTGGCATGGGAATGGGATACATCTGTCCCGTTGCCACGCTCGTGAAGTGGTTCCCAGACAGGCGAGGGCTGATGACTGGCGTAGCGGTGTGCGGTTACGGCGCGGGCGCGCTGGTGATGAGTCCGCTGGCCGCGCGCTCGATTCTTTCACGCGGTGTACCGGCTACTTTCCTGATCCTTGGAATCGTGTACCTGATCGTCGTGGTAGTCACCGCGCAGTTTTATCAGAATCCGCCGCAGGGCTGGCGTCCTGCGGGTTGGGAGCCCCGTACTGCGGTTTCAAAGGAAGCCTCGACCTACGACTTTACGGTAAAAGAAGCGATGTCCACGCCGCAGTTCTGGCTGCTCTGGTTCATGCTCTTTCTTAACGTCTCCGCCGGGATCATGATCATCAGCCAAGCCTCTCCCATGGCGCAGCAACTGGTCGGACTCACTCCGGTCACCGCCGCTGGCATCGTCGGCGTTATCTCCATCTTCAACGGTTTGGGACGCGTCTTTTGGGCGGCAGTTTCCGATTATCTGGGCCGTGCCCGGGTTTATTTCCTGCTGTATCTCATCCAGGTAGGAGTCTTCTTTGCCTTGCCTCACCTGCATACAGCCACTCTGTTCACCATTGCAGTGGCGACCGTGGGACTCTGTTATGGCGGAGGTTTCGGCACCATGCCGTCGTTTACCGCGGACTTCTTTGGCCCAAAATACATGGGCGGAATTTACGGCTGGATACTGCTGGCCTGGGGAGCCGGAGCGGTTCCTTCTCCCATCCTGATTGCCCGCGTGCGGCAAACATCCGGCAACTATCAGAGCGCGATTTATGTCATAGCAGTCGTGATGATCTGTTCGCTCGTTCTGCCGTTAATTGCGAAGCGCCCGAAATACGACACCGGAAAAACCGTCACCGCGCCCGAGCGGCGGGCAGCTTAGCCGGGCTGCTCTGCGGCAACATCAAAGTGTGCAATCACGTTCCTGGACCTTTCGCGTCAAATCCGCCGCGCGATTGCGATCTTTGAAATCCTTGATCGCGAAGCGTACGAAGTCGGCAATTCTGCTCTTGAATATCTCGCTGGAGAATTGCAGAGAATGCTCGCGAATCTTCTCTGGGCAAAACTTGTGCTCGACGGATTCAAACTGCAGTATCGCTTTCTCCAGGCCCAACTGTGATTGTTCGCTGAAGAATACTCCCGTCGGATTTTCCAGCCCGACATCGTCCCCCGATATGCCCCGCACCGTTTCCAGCACTCCGCCAGAGGCGTAGGCAATCACCGGACGCCCGAAGCTCTGAGCCTCCACCGGAACGATGCCAAAATCCTCTTCTCCCGGAAACAGCAATGCCCGGCAACCCGCAAGATGCTTACGCAGTTCCTCATCGCTTACCCTCCCGAGAAATTCAACCGAAGGTCCGGCCATTCGCCGAAGCGCCTTGTACTGCGGTCCTCCGCCAATGATTTTCAGACGCCTGCCCAGCTTCGTGCAGGCACTGACCGCGAGATCAAACCGCTTGTAATCAACCATGCGCCCAACAGCCAGGTAATAATCGCCACACTTATTGCTGCTTATCTGGGCCGCCGCGGTGTCCACCGGAGGGTGAATGACCGTGCTTTCGCGCCCGTAATACTTGCGAATTCGCGAAGCAATGAACTGCGAGTTCGCGATGAAGTAATCAAC
This sequence comes from Saccharimonadales bacterium (SeqCode), assembly GCA_035539055.1. Lineage (GTDB taxonomy): Bacteria > Acidobacteriota > Terriglobia > Terriglobales > Acidobacteriaceae > TOLSYN. The sequence goes on from DATLJC010000020.1 coordinate 17,628, forward strand.
GCGCTTCGCACTTGCAACGTCCCATAGCCGCATGTAATGCGCCGTCAGAGAGAAGATTGTTCCGACCAGCCATCCCATGCCACGCCTGTATTCCGGATACATATCCCAGATGTATCGCATTGGCGAGTGGCAATAACAGATGTGACATGTCTTCGACGAGGTAATCACACCTTTCGCAGGCCCGGACTCCGAGCTGATCACCAGGTCGTAGCCACTGAGATCGAACTGTTCCAGCGCCAGCGGTTGCAGGAACAGGAAATGGCGATGAAATCTTGTCGCGCCTGGAACTCGCTGGAGAAACGAGGTCTGCAACTCCCTGCGCTGAAGAATGGGGCCAAGGGTCGAACGGTCGGCCACCAGCGAAAACAGGTCAGCCTGCGGGAACACTTCGGCCAAAGCCTCTACCACTCGCTCGCCCCCACCTCGCCCTACAAACCAGTAGTGGACGATCGCGACCGTGAGGGTCGACTGTTCCATGTCCGCTGAACCTGGATTTTTCATCAACTCACCAGCCCTTGTCGATCATCATAGTAGTTGTGAATAGCTCGTAAGCGCCAATCACGTTCTCTGCTTCGAGCTGCTCTCAAACTCGCTCCGAGGCAGGAGATGAGAGTTCCATCATTCGCAATCGTGCCACCAAAGATATGGTAAATTTTTCACCCTCTACACTGACATCAGGAATTGTGCCGCAAGCCGCAGGTACTACGAACTACTACTACAGAGATAGGGACAGCAAGATCGCTTTGGCACATCACCTTCTGCGGTTGCAGGCCGCATCCCACACGAAAATCCGAGCAGCGGGAACAGCCGCGGAGTCGCGGATCTGAAACAATGGTAGCTTACTCCTGTGAGGGCAAATGTCGCATAAGCTAAAGATCCTGCAGGGCTCAGCTTCCAACATGCTACGGCTGCTACTCTCGATACTCGTAGCCCTCGTACTGCCCCCTTTGCTCGTGCATCGCATGTCGCCTCCCGAGTACAGCGCCTGGGTGTTGATTCTGCAATGCACTGCGTATGTAAGCGTGCTCGATCTCGGCCTGCAGACTGCAATCGGCAAGTATGTAGCTGAATACGACGCGCTGGGTGATCGAACCGCAAGTAGCAGTATCCTAAGCAGTTCCTTTGCGATTCTCTGCGCGAGCGCGCTCGTTGGCGCTGTGGCAATCGTCATCACCACTTGGCGGGTTCCACAGCTATTCCATCAGATGCCTCCTGCCCTCACCGACGATTTGCGGTGGGGTATTTTGCTGGTTGGAATGTCTGCTGTCTTCGCTTTGCCCTTTAGCTCCTTTCTGGCGACGTTCATTGGTCTCCAGAAGTATTGGTTTCCTACCGCTCTGGCTTTGGGAAGTAAAATTCTCACCTCCGCTGCGTTAGTATCGCTTCTCCTTATGAACGGTAAGTTGAAGCAACTGGCCTGCGCTATGGCGTTCTTCAATGTAATTACCGCCCTAGGCCAGTTCTTCGGATGGAGTAAGTACGCCAGGGAGCGAGTCGATTTCTCATTCCGGTTGATCGACCGCAGCTATGCCTTACGCTTGGCGAGATATTGCAGCATACTTTCAATCTGGACTGTCGCAACTCTCTTTGTAAGCGGCCTGGACATGGTCATTGTGGGCCACTACGACTACAACAACACTGGATACTATGGAATAGCCTCTTCGGCTACCAATTTCATGCTGCTCATCGTTGGAAGCCTGTTCAGCCCTCTTCTCCCGGCTGTGTCGTCTTTGCAAACAGCCAGAACTCCCAGCGAGATCGGATCGTTGACCATCAAGGTGACCAGATATTGCACGTTGCTCATGTGCCTGATCGCCCTGCCTCTCTTGTTCGGAGCTTACCCCATTTTGAAAATCTGGGTTGGGCGCAACTATGCCGTCCGCAGCGCGCTTTTCTTGGAAGTTCTCGTTCTGGGCAACGTAATCCGGACCGTGGGCTATCCATATTCTCTCGTGGTAGTTGCAACCGGAAAACAACATCTCGCTACGATTGCTGCCGTTGCGGAAGCTGCCTTGAACGTCAGTTTAAGCATCTACTTAGTTCAGAGAATCGGAGCGCTCGGAGTTGCACTTGGAACTCTGGTAGGAGCCTTCGTCAGCGTGGGAGTTCACCTCGCGGTCAGCATGAGACTTACCCGTTCCACGATTCTGATGTCGCGCCGTACATTCCTGGTGGAAGGGCTTTTGCGTCCGTTGCTATGCGTGATCCCGTCTGTTTTTCTTCTCCCCTGTTGGAGACAGTTTGCCATGCTCCCCGTTCATCCGTCATTGCTCGCAATCTGGACGATTGCAACGTTGTCCGTCGCATGGTTTGTCGGACTCACCTCCACTGAGAGAGTCGAGATTAAACAAACTGCCTTACGGTTCTTAAATCTGCACCTAAGTTCGAGATACTCTATTAACAGTTCAGAGTGAGGTCTGAGTGCCAGCCGAAATTGAATACTGGAAGTCGCTCGTAAACAGCGCATTCAAACCGCGGGTTCAAGTAATCCCTTATGTACCGAAGAACCGCCAACTGCCGCCCAGGGTACTTCAGGTGGACTCGGCTTGGCAGGGTATTGAGAGCGTGCTTTCCGATCTGATTGAGAAATTCGATATCGGCCGGCAGCGCTGCCTGGAATTCGGCGTTGAGTTCGGTTACTCGACTGCCGCCCTCTCCTGCTTTTTTGATTCTGTTACAGGAGTGGATACCTTCCAAGGCGACATTCACACAACCGACCACCGGGATGTTTACGAAGAGACGGCAAATCGTCTAGCCGACTTCCCCAACATAGAGCTGGTACGAAGCGATTATCGCGATTGGATCATCAAGGATCAAAATTACTATGACCTGATCCACGTTGACATAGTTCACACCTATGCCGATACCTTCGCTTGCGGACTGTGGAGCGCCATGCACTCCAAATGTGTACTGTTCCATGACACGGAGAGCTTCTCAACCGTAAGGCGAGCAGTAATTGACATTTCTCGCGCGGCGAACAAAACGTTTTATAACTTCGAAGAAAGCAACGGCCTGGGGATTCTGGTTTGATCAAATCCGGCACTTACATTCGGCGCGTGGAATCGTCCTCACATAGTGAGTTCAGCGTCTGCGC
>DATLJC010000021.1:0-68469 GCA_035539055.1 Saccharimonadales bacterium (SeqCode)
TCGCGCGGCATCCTGAATTGCTCATACATGAACGCATCTGCAAATCCCGCCGCCGCCGCGCTCTGTGCATTCGCCGCATAGTAGATCGTAGGAATGTGCGCCCAGTAAGCGGCGGCCAGGCACATCGGACAAGGTTCGCAACTCGTATAAATCACGCACCTCTCGAGATGAAACTGTTTTTCGCACTTGCACGCCGCGCGCATGGCAACCACTTCTGCATGGGCCGTCGGATCGAAGTCCCTCGTGACCCGATTCGCACCTTCGCCCAGAATCTTTCCGTCCCTTACCACCAGCGCCCCGAACGGTCCGCCGCCGAGCTTCACGTTCTCGACCGCCAATTCAATAGCGCGTCCAATAAACCGTGAAGCCTCCTGCGAGTCGATCGCACCAGCGTTCATTCCTTGTACCACCATGTACGCGCCTTTTCGTGAGGAATTGAGATTGCATTCTAGCATTTGGGAAAGTGCTCGATACGCCCATTCAAGCCTGCGGTCAGGTCGAGTGGGTGATTCCCCCAGCGCATCCATTTAAACCGCGACCAAAGATTTTGCATAGAATGATCCAGTGAACTCCGAATTCATCACCCGCCTCCCCAAGGCCGAACTCCACCTCCATCTCGAAGGCTCTGTCGATCCGCTGACTCTCAGCCAGCTCAGCGAGAAGCATCACACTCCTTTCCCGTGGTCGAGCAATCGCTACAAGCCCTTGCCCGACTCGCACCGCACCCTCACTCTTGCCGAATGCGCCGCGCTCTACAACTACGAGGATTTCACCGGCTTCCTCATGGCGTTTAAGTCGGTTACCGAACGCCTGCGCGATCCCGAGGACTTCGAACTCATCACCTACCGCCTCGTAGAAAAGCTCGCCGCCCAGGGATGCCTTCATGCCGAAGTCTTCGTCAGCGTCGGCGTCATCTTCTGGCGTGGCCAGCCTTTCGACCCTCTTTTCGAAGGCATGGAGCGAGGCCGCCTGCGCGCCGAAAAGGACTTCGGAACCACGCTTCTCTGGATCTTCGACGCCGTCCGCCATTTCGGTCCCGAAGAAGGTGAGAAGGTTCTCGCCAGCGCTCTCCAGCACCAGTCCAGCAGCGTCATCGGAATCGGCATTGGAGGCGATGAGCGCATCGCCGGCCCCGAGCTCTTCGAGCAGGTTTACGCCCGCGCCGCCCGGCACGCCTTGCGCCTCAGCGTCCACGCCGGTGAAACCGTCGGCCCCACCTCCATTTACGGAGCCCTCGACATTCTCAAAGCCGAACGTCTCGGCCACGCCCTCCACGCCGCACAAGACCCAATGCTCGTCAATCGTCTTGTGCGTGACCAAGTGCCGCTCGAACTCTGCGTTACCTCGAACCTGCGTACCAGTTGTTGTCCCGACGTCTCCGACCACCCTTTGCGCCGCTATTTCGACGCCGGAGCCCTCGTCACCCTTAACACCGACGATCCCGAGATGTTCCAAACGACACTTGTGAACGAATACCAGTTGGCGCAAGATGCTTTTGGATTCACCAACACGGAGCTGCAACAGCTAGCCGCCAACTCCTTCCGCGCCTCATGGCTCCCCGAGGAGCGCAAACGCGAGCTGCTGCAATTGTTGTAGTTAGTTCAGTTTTAGAGAGGTCATAAGAGGGTCATATAGAGAAGAGGGGTCATCCTGAACGCAGTGAAGGCCCCCCGCAATGCTCAAATACTTCGTACTGTTTCAAGCTTCTCAACCAGCGATCGATTTGCTCTTAAAATGTTCCAGAGAAGAAAGCTGGTTAGCTTCACCGTTCCATCGCCAAGGACTTTTACCATGACTCAGCCTCTGCACATCGGAATCGTTGCCTGCTCTGCCGAAGGTGCCGCGCTCTGCTACCGCACCATCTGCGCTGAAGCGCCCGCCATTCTTGGCCGCCACATGCATCCGGAAATCTCCATGCATACTCACTGCCTTGGCGACTATATGCAGGCCATTGAGCGCGATGATTGGACCACCGTCGCCGAACTCATGCTCTCGTCCGCCCGCAAGCTCCAGAGCTGCGGAGCCGACTTCCTGCTCTCGCCTGACAATACCATCCACCGTGCCTTCGCCCAGGTTGCCGAAGCTTCGACGCTCCCCTGGCTGCACATCGCTGAGGAGGTTGCCTTTTCCGCCCAGGAGCATGGCTTCCGCCGCCTCGCCATCACCGGAACCAGGTACACCATGGAGGGTCCGGTCTACCCCGAGGTGCTTGGCCGCCACGGCATCGACTACCGTATCCCATCACCGCTCGACCGCGGACGCATCGACCACATCATCTTCAACGAACTCGTCAACGGCGTCTTCCGTTCCGACTCCCTCGGCGTCATCAGCGGCATCGTCAGCCGCATGAAGGCCGAAAACTGCGATGCCGTTGTCCTCGGATGTACCGAGCTCCCTCTCCTCATCGGCAACGAGACCTCACCTCTCCCCGTGCTCGATTCCACTCGCCTTCTCGCTCGCGCCGCTTTGAAACGAGCCACCGCCGGCATAGCCCTCCCTCTCGTCGCCGGCGTGCCCCGTCCATAGAAATGGGCTCCCTTTTCGGGAGCCCGCCTGCTCACAATTTCTCTCGAACCTATATCGAGTTCAACGCCGCACCCGCCAGCTTCAATACGTGTCTCCATTCCTGAATCGAACTATTTGTTTACACATCTATTTTGTTATAGGCCAGCTTTCCCGGTCCATCTCATTCGTCAGGAGAACGAAATGTCCACCATCGCCATTGCATATCATTCCGGATACGGCCACACCGCCCGCATTGCCGAACACATCGCCAAAGGTGCCCGTGGCGCCGGAGCGCAGGTTGAGCTCATCAACGTCGAGGGCATTACCGAGAAGGACTGGCGGAAGCTCGACGCCGCCGATGCCATCGTCTTCGGCGCGCCTACATACATGGGCGGAGCCAGCGCGCAGTTCAAGGCCTTTGAAGACCAGAGTTCATCCCGCTTTATGACTCAAAGCTGGAAGGGAAAACTCGCTGCCGGATTCTCCAACTCCGGTTCGCCCAGTGGCGACAAGCTCTCCACCCTCGTGCAGATCTTCCTTTTCACTCAGCAGCACGGAATGCTCTGGCAAGGACTCGGTGTATTCCCCAACGAATTCCCCAAGGGCAACGAATTCGTCACCAAGGATGCCGTCAATCGCGTTGGCAGCTTCGCCGGACTCATGACTCAGGCCAATAACGACGCTCCCGAAAGCACTTTCACCCCCGGCGACCTGAAAACCGCCGAACTCTTCGGAGCCAACGTCGCCAACACCGCGACCAAATTGTCAGGCCTCGAATTAGCTCCCGTCCAATAATCGCAAGAAGAAACCCAGGTGGCCCACATCCACCCGCTTTGGCGAATGTGGGATCACCGGTCATCTCAATTCCAAAAGCGTTTGCTTTTCTACGACGAGTGGTCGTGAATGATCCGCCACTCATCGTTGATTTTCTTCAGAACCACCGTGAACAACCCGTTGCGCGTCTTTCCGTCCTTCGTCGTGAGCTGCCATCCTCCGCGCACAAACGCCGCATCCGAACCGAACACCTCCACCCGCATATCGATAAAGCGCAGCTTGCCCATCTCTCTGTCTTTTCCCACATAAGCGGCGCGATAGCGCTGGAACGCCGCGTCCCAGCCATTTGCTTCTCGATTCCCGGCGAAAAACGTCAGCTCCGCGGAGTTCCAATAGCCTTGCATATAACCTTTCAGGTCGCCGCGATTCCACGCCGTCACCTGCGCATCCAGTTCTTTTCTGATCGCTTTCTCCGATTCCTTCATCGCGTCGTTCGAAGCTGTTTGCGCCATCGTCACGCAGGACAGCGCCAATACCATTCCTACAATCCGAATCGAGTTCAGCATCTCTGCTTATCACCTCTGCTTTTCCGGTTTTCAGGGTCAAGTCACCCAAAAATTTGCTTGTGAGTAGATCACACTGTACTGTCTTCGGATACCTAAATCTCAGGTGAAGCTCTTATATGGTTTATTCGGAGGATTCATGAATCTTAAAGTGTTTCAGCGAACCCTTGATGCTCGTGTTGCACGGCACGACCTGCTCAATCATCCGTTCTATCAGGCTTGGAGCAAAGGCACTCTTTCCATCGACCATCTGCGTGCTTATGCCGCGGAATATTTCCATCACGTCGCTGCTTTGCCTACGTTTCTCAGTGCGCTCCACTCCCGCCTTGCGGATGGGCCTCTGCGCCGCGCCGTTCTCCGTAATCTGGCTGAGGAAGAAATCGAAGGACGTGCTCACAGCGATATGTGGTTGGAATTTGCGGAGGGCCTGGGACTCTCGCCGGACCGGGTACGTTCGAGCGACCCAAGTCCCACCATTCTCTGCCTCATTCAACGCTTCTACCACAGCGCCTGCAAAGACTCTCCCGCCGAGGTTCTTGCCGCCCTGTACGCCTATGAATCACAGGTCCCCCGAATCAGCGGAGAGACGGCTCGCGGCCTCCTCCGTCACTATGGCGCTGACGCCCGCACCTGCGGGTATTTTGCGCTTCACACCTACGCCGACGTCCGCCACTCCCAGGTCTGGCGCGAGGAACTCTGCCGGGTTGTCTCCCGCAATTGCAATCTTGCGGTTCCTGCCCTGGACGCTGCCGATCGCGCCGCATTCTGGCTGTGGCAGGCATTGGACGGCTGCAACGCAAATCGACTCACCTTGCAGTTTGCGGTGCCCGCCTGAAGCCAGATTCAATGTTCGGGCGGCACTGTGGGTCGCCTGTCATTATCTTCGAACACCTTTCCTCTCGTCGTGAATACTTTCGCTTGCCGTTCGGACCGCACTCCGATAGAGTTTCCGCCCTATGGTGAAAACGGTTCCAATTGGCGCCAAGGGTACGGCAGAGGAGCGAGTGCAATACGAGCACACCCTGACCGCGCATAACCATCAACTTCCGCCCGTCTATTCCACCCCGGACATGCTTCGCCTCATGGAGACGGCCGGTGCTCAGGCTCTGCACGCCTACTGCGAGCCTGGCGAAATCTCTGTCGGCACTGCCGTTTCCATTGAGCACCGCGCTCCTGCGGGAATCAACGCAGTCGTGCGCGCCACCGCTGAAGTGGAGTCGATCGAAGGGCGCTTCTATCGGATACGTGTCACCGCGCACGAGGGAAAGCGTGAAATCGGCGCGGGCATCATCACCCGCACCATCGTCCGCGTAGACGACTTCCTCAAGAAGCACGACATCCCGAAGCCATAATCCTTTCGGATTCAGCTCCCCCGTTTCGCATTCGAAGGTCTCCACATCTGCCGCCGTCCGCAGATGTGGGTCTTTTGCCGTTTCGCGTTTGCCTCAGCAGTGAACCCGCCCGGTGCCCCATCACGCTCGCCTTCTTTTGGCTAACGTGGGGTTTTTGACTTCGCTCTTGCTCTTGCCGTTGATTTCGCTTTTGCTGTCCCAACCAATGCCCGGGTGGCCCATATTTGCCTTCAGTTGGCAAATGTGGGGAACACAACAAGCTCACCTTTCCAGCTTTTATCTCTCGGTGATCCCTGATCCGAAGCGTTATTTCTCCTCCGCGCTCCCCGCCTTCTTCAGCAGCAGTGCCCGCAGTTCTCCCACCGTAATTTCCGACTCCCCTGTCAGCATCACCGGATCCACTGCCGAGTGGAAAACGTAGCTCTGCATCCCGGCCTTTTTTGCGGCGTCGGTGTTCACCTTCTTGTCATCCAGAAAGAGCGATTCTTCCGGCTTGCATCCGAGTCTCGCGCAGCACAGCCCGTAAATCTCCAGCGCCGGTTTCACCAGCCTCACTTCGCAGGAATAAATCTGCACGTCGAACTCACCCAGCCAGTCGAACTTCTGCCGCATTGCCGCCAGCATTTCGTGCTGCATATTGCTCAGAATCGCCGTCTTGTATCCGGCTGCGTGCAGATCGCGAGCAAACTCCAGCATCTCAGGACACTCATTCGTCCACTGCGCATTGTCTTGATCGATCAGTCCCCGGGCCTCGTCATCGCTAATCGCCAGCCCGCAATCGCCCCCCACTTTTTTCCAGTAGGCAATATTGTCCAGCGTCCCCCGGTCCAGTTCTTCGCGATGCCCCCAGTAAATCGCCTGAAATTCCTGCAGCGGTTTCCCGAATCGCGAACTCATCGCCTGCCAATCCTTCAGCGTAGGCGGCAGCGACAGCACCTTTCCATAATCGAAAATAACGGCCTTCACCATATGCATACAAAAATCCTACACTCCCGCGAGCCAAAAATCAGGTGGCCCACATATGCCTGTCGTTGGCATATGTGGGGACTCCACACACCTCCCCAGCCGATTGCGCCTGCTCTTGCCTTTGCTGTTGCTCTTCTCCCCCCTTTACAATCAAAGTTCCATGTCATTTTCGTTCCAAGTCGAAGCCACCTGTGGCGCTGCTCGCGCCGGACGTTTCATCACCTCTCACGGAGAGGTCCGCACCCCTGTTTTCATGCCCGTCGGAACCGTCGCCTCGGTCAAAGGCGTTCCCCAGGACGTCCTCGAAGAGCTCGATGTCCAGATTCTGCTCAACAACACCTACCACCTCTATCTCCGCCCCGGCGTCGAAACCGTCCGCCAGCTCGGAGGCGTGCAGAAGTTCATGTCATGGCACAAGCCCATCCTCACCGACTCCGGCGGATTCCAGGTCTTCAGCCTCAGCGACCTCCGCAAGCTCACCGAGGATGGCGTCCAGTTCCGCTCGCACATCGACGGTTCTCTGCACTTCTTCTCCCCGGAAACCTCTCTAGCCGCGGAAATCGGCCTCGGCGCCAACATCGTCATGGCCTTCGACGAATGCACCGAGTTCCCGGCAACATACGAGCGCTCCCGCAAGTCCATGGAGATGACCGCCCGCTGGGCTCTCCGCAGCAAGCAGTATTTTGAGGCCCATAAGCACGAGGTTCCCTGGTTCGAGGAGAAAACCCGCCAGCTCGGCTCCGAACAGACCCAGGCTCTCTTCGGAATCGTCCAGGGAGGCATGTATCCCGACCTTCGCCGCGAATCCGCCGAGCGCACCGTCGAAATCGGATTTCCCGGCTACGCCATCGGCGGCCTTGCCGTCGGTGAGCCGCGAGAAAAGACCTGGGAGGTGATGAACGCCACCATCCCCATGCTTCCCGCCGACAAACCGCGCTATGTGATGGGCGTCGGCACGCCCGAGGAAATTGTCGAGTACGTCCGCCTCGGCGTGGACATGATGGATTGCGTCATGCCCACCCGCGCCGCCCGCCACGGCCTGCTCTTTACCAGCGAAGGGAAGTTGAATATCAAGAATGCCCGTTTTGCCCGTGACGAAGGTCCTATTGACCCGAATTGCCGCTGCAAGGTCTGTGCCCGCTACTCGCGAGCGTATCTCCGCCACCTGTATTCGTCTCAGGAGGTGCTCGCCCAAGTGCTCAATACCGTGCATAATCTCTCGCACTACCTTGACATGATGCGCCGCGTCCGAGAGACTATCATTTCAGGGGAATTTGCAAACGTCCGTTCTGCGGTCTAAAGCGGGCTGCATCGTTGGCGTTCGCCAAGTATTTACCTCTTCGCGACCGTCACCCCGAATTTCTGCGTGCTGGAACTTGGAATTCGCGATAATCTGAACTCCCAGATACCAGAAGATACTTTTGGCACCAGCGGTGGGTCACACGTGTACCTAGAGTGTGTCTCTCGTACACGAACCTCCGCCGATCTAGGTAAATACAATTTCTGCGCCGCGGTCTGCCATTGCGGGCACCGTCAGCGGCGGGAGCCCTAAAAGAATGATTGCTCATCTCGCATCCCTCGTCTTGTTCCAGCAGTCCGGCGCGGGGATGACTTCTCTTCTGATGATGGTGGCGATATTTGCCATCTTCTACTTCCTCCTCATCATGCCGCAGCAAAAGCGGCAGAAAAAGTGGCAGACCATGCTCGCCGAGCTAAAGTCCGGCGACCGTGTCACCACCACTGGAGGAATCATCGGTATCATTCTTTCGATCAGGCAGGGCGAGGGTACCGACTCGGGGAGCATCGTACTCCGCGTCGCCCCGGATAACCTGAAAATTGAAGTTGCTCGCAACGCTATTGCGTCGGTTACAGTCGACGACAGCGCAAAGAAATCTTAGGCGGTCGCGGTTTCCATGAAGAAGAATTTGCTCTGGAAAGTTGTCCTCATCCTCGCTACCTTGGTCGTGTTTATCTGGGGAATTTTCCTCGGAACCGATCCACAGAAAAGCATTGAAGCCATCAAGACGAACGGTATCGTCGCTGGTATTCAGCAGAACATCCATCTCGGCCTTGACCTTCGCGGCGGCACCCATCTGATCCTTCAGGTGCAGGTAAACGACGCCGTCAACGCTGAAACCGATCAGACCATCGAGCGGCTCAAGGATGCGCTGAAGAAGAAGAACATCGCTTTCGGGGACATCGTCAAGATTGACCCCGCGGCCGCTCCGCAGAAGATCACCCTGCGCGGCGTTGACCTCGGTGCCGCCGGCGATCTTCGCTCGGTCGTCTCCGATCAGTTCGGCGAATACGATCTCGTCTCCGGCGCGGATAACTCCTGGACCGTGGCTCTCAAACAGCCGGTTCTCGATTCCATGAAGAAGCGCGCCGTAGAGCAGGCCATCGAGACTATCCGCAACCGAATTGACCAGCTTGGCGTCTCCGAGCCGGTGATTCAGGAACACGGCCTCGGCGAGTACCAGATTCTCGTGCAACTTCCCGGCGTGGACGATCCCGCCCGCGTCAAGGAAGTAATGCAGTCCACCGCCATGCTGGAAATCCGGCAGGGTATGGATAATGGACGCGCCTATAACAGTGAGCAGGAAGTGCTCGCCGCTCACGGTGGCGTCCTTCCCTCCGACTCGGTCATCATCAAGGGCAAAAGCATTGGCAGCAAGGCCGGTGGCGATGCCAACGGCGACGTCTTTTATGTCATCAGTCGTGTCTCTGCCGTTAGCGGTCGCGACCTCCGATCCGCCGAAGCTGGACACGAAGAGAGTGGCCGTCCCGACGTAATCTTCACCCTGACCCGTGATGGTGGCGACCGTTTCTACAACTTCACCTCCGCCCACGTTGGCGAGCCGCTGGCCATCGTGCTTGACGGCAAGGTGCAGGAAATCGCGAACATCAAGGAAGCGATCCGCGACACGGGACGCATCTCCGGTTCGTTCAGCGAACAGCAGACCAAGGATCTTTCCATGGTCCTTCGCTCCGGTGCTCTTCCGGCCTCCATCAAGTACCTCGAAGAACGCACCGTCGGTCCTTCGCTCGGTGCCGATTCGATTCATCAGGGTGTGCGGGCCGCTCTCATCGGCATGGTCGCCGTCATGGTGTTCATGTTGATCTACTACCGCTTCGCCGGCATTAACGCGAACCTCGCGCTGATCCTGAACCTGGTGATCCTGCTCGGCTTCCTCGGATTCTCTGGAGCTACGCTTACCCTTCCGGGCATCGCCGGCCTGATTCTCACGGTCGGTATGGGCGTCGATTCCAACGTTCTGATCTTCGAGCGTATTAGAGAAGAACTGCACGCCGGAAAGACTCCACCCTCGGCCGTGGAGCAGGGTTTCGGTCACGCTTGGGTGACGATTGTAGATACCCACGTCACCACGATTGTTTCGGCAGCCATCCTGTTCCTCTTCGGAACCGGTCCGGTTAAGGGCTTCGCCGTCACACTGACTTTTGGTCTGTTGGCGAACCTGTTCACCGCCGTCTTCGTTTCGCGCACCATCTTCGACAGCATCCTCAATCGTCACAAGGTTGGTGAGGCGCTCTCGATCTAGTTCAGTGGCGGGCTTCCCGGCATTCGGAGAGCCCGCCGCAGCAAGTCAGATGTAAGCCCGCGGCAGTGTCCGTGGCGCACAAGAATTCCAGAGGGGCCCGCGCTTCTCGGGTAGAAGGCTTCTACAGTGGAACTGTTTCGCGATACAAACATCGATTTTCTTAGCAAGAAGTGGTTTTTTCTCGCTCTCTCGCTGATCTTCTCCGTCGCTGGCGTCATCTCCATGCTTGCGTGGCATGGTGTTCCGCTCGGCATTGACTTCCGTGGCGGCACCGTCGTGGACGTCAAGTTCACCCAGTCGCCCAATGTGGATCTCATTCGGACCGAGCTGGATCGCGCCGGTCTGAAGAATGCCACCATCCAGGCCGACACTCGCCCCGGACGCAACGAGCTCCTCATCAAGCTCGACATCCGCGAAACCAGCGAGCAGGCGCTCGACCAGGGTAAGGAAAAGATCGTTCAGGCCCTACGCGCCAACGCAGAGCCGGGCAAGACCGACCTCAACAACGTCGGCTACACCTCGCTGCAGGATTACCTGCTCAAGGCCGATCCGCTCCACCTCGGAACCGACGCGGCCACGCAGTACGGCCAGTTCGCCCGTTCCATCGTGGACTTCCGCGACAAGACTCGCGGCGGCGTCCTGAACTCCATGTCCGACCTCGGCGGCGTGGTTCCGGCTCCCGTCCTGCAATCGATTCAGCAGGACTTCTTCACTTCGAATTTCGGTGTTCGCAACGTCGAGATCGTCGGCCCCCAGGTCGGAGCCCAGCTTCGCTCGCGCGCCCTGCTCGCCACCCTCTACTCGCTGCTCGGAATGCTCGTGTACCTCTGGTTCCGCTTCGAGCTGATCTATGGTGTTGCCGCCGTCGTCGCCTGCTTCCATGACACGCTGATCACGGTCGGTGCCTTCTCGCTGCTCAACACCGAGATCTCGCTCACGGTCATTGCCGCCATTCTCACCCTGGTCGGCTACTCCATGAACGACACCATCGTGGTATTCGACCGTATTCGCGAGAACATCAAGCTGCTTCGCAAGGATTCTCTAACCGAAATCGTGAACAAGAGCATCAATCAGACCCTGAGCAGAACCGTCCTGACCTCTGGACTGACCTTCCTCACCGTGATCGCCCTCTTCCTCTTCGGCGGAGAAGTTTTGCATGGCTTCTCCATGGCTCTCGTCATAGGCATCATAATTGGTACATACTCGTCGATTTTCATCGCCGCTCCCATGCTGGTTGCCTATCAGCAGTGGCGCGGTAACAAGACTGCACCTGGAGCACCGGCAACTTCCAGCGCCGAAGGCCGCCGCTACAAAGCGCCTGCAAAGGCGTAATCAGTCTGTAATTGATTTCAAGTCAGGCGGGTCGCCCCGGCGCCCGTCTGCTACTTTCGGGAAACTGCTGTTTTGTTCTATCTCATCTTTCGGGTCACGTGAGATTTTTCAGTTTTTTTAACGTTTATGGCCGATTTCGGGAGCAAATCGATAGCCCCCGGTGTCTATTCCATAAGTAACGGAGAACAGGCTTATGTTTGAAGACAGCCTCCTGGAGTCTGGCGGGAGAAACTCGAAACTGCACCGGCGTGGCCCATGGGCGACGTTGCTGTCGTTCCTGATTCAATTCGCCCTGGTCGGCGTACTCGTGCTGATTCCTTTGATCTACACTGAAGCACTTCCCAAGCAGCAGCTGATGGGCTATCTCGTCGCGCCCCCTCCCCCCCCTCCGCCGCCTCCGCCGCCGGCTGCAACTCCGGCTCCGGTAAAAGTGGTCAAGGTCACGACGGAAATCGACAACGGACAGCTCAAGGCTCCGACCCAGATCCCCAAAAAGATCCAGATGATTAAGGAAGACGAGGCCCCACCGCCGAGCAGTGGCGGCGTAGTTGGCGGCGTTGCCGGAGGCATCCCCGGCGGTAGCGCAGGTGGCGTGGTCGGTGGCGTTCTCGGGTCCATCATGAATTCAGCCCCCACGGCGGTCCCCAAGGCGGCGACCCCGCAGCGCGTGAAAGTTTCCGCCGGTGTCACCACGGGCATGGTGATTCGCAAGGTGCAGCCCACCTATCCTCCGCTGGCCAAGCAGGCCCGCATCTCGGGACCGGTCGTGCTCCAGGCGGTCATTGGCAAGGACGGCACCATTCAGAATCTGCGTGCCGTCAGCGGTCACCCTATGTTGATCCAGAGTGCCATCGACGCGGTCCGTCAATGGAAGTACAAGCCATACTTCCTTAACGGTGAGCCGGTTGAGGTGGACACTCAGGTAACGGTAAATTTCACCCTGGCTGGGGGCTAAGTTCCGGCCGAACGGCTGCTGACTTGCTTTTCTGAACGGAGAATCAGATTGTAGCGCCAGTTTGGCATCTGAACTCTTGTTTGGCAGAGTTTCTCCAGCTTAGAGATCCTGCCCGTCATCAAGGGAAATTTCCCCTGCAAGTGTCGGCCACAGGTTTGAAACGATGGACCGCGCACCCGACAGGCTGCGCACTAACTAGAAGATCAGAAGTCTGAAAGAGTTCTGAGGAGGAAATTCAACTCATGGTTCTCGCAAACATTGCAACTTTGGTTCTGTGCAACATGCACCAAGCCGCGGTCCTGCTCTTCCAGGAGCCAGAGGGTGGTATCGGATGGGATCCGATCTCCCTGTGGAAACAGATGGGTGCCTTGGCTAAGGTAGTCGTCATCGTGTTGTTCCTCATGTCTGGCTGGTCGATCGGAATCATGATTGATCGCGCGCTCGCCTTCTCGGCTGCCCGCAGCCAGTCCCGCGCCTTTGCTCCGGCCGTCGCCGGCGCTCTCAAGGACGGCAAGATTGAAGAAGCCATCAAGGTTGCCGACCGCAACAAGAAGAGCCATTTGGCGAAGGTCGTCTCCGCCGGTTTGCAGGAATTCAAGGCTCACGGTGAGTCCACCGAGTTGCCCGGAGAAGAACTCGAAGCCTCCCGTCGCGCTCTTGAGCGTGCCGAAGCCATCGTTCATGCCGAACTGAAGCGTGGTCTGGCTGGTCTGGCCACCATCGGTTCCACCGCCCCGTTCGTCGGCCTGTTCGGAACCGTAGTCGGCATTCTGAATGCCTTCAAGGGCATCTCGGGCGCCAAGGCAACCGGCCTGGCTGCTGTCGCCGGCGGCATTTCGGAAGCCCTCGTAACCACCGCTATCGGTCTGTTTGTGGCCATCCCAGCCGTTTGGATGTTCAACTACTTCACCGGCCGCGTCGAAGCCTTTGATGTCGAAATGGAAAACAGCTCCAGCGAGTTGATCGACTACTTCTTGAAGCGTCGCAACGTTCGCCGGTAATTTGATACCCCGGAGATAGGGAAGCAAATGGCAAACGGCAAAAAGAAGAAGGTCGCTGGCGTAAACTCGGACATCAACGTGACCCCGATGGTCGACGTCATGCTCGTATTGTTGATCATCTTCATGGTGATTACGCCGATGCTCCAGAAGGGTGTCAGCGTATCCCTGGCGAAGACCGACAATCCGATCAAAATGCCCGAGGCCGACAAGGAAGATTCCCTCATCGTGGCCGTTATGCGCGACGGGAAGATCTATTTCAATTCCGACGTCGTCTCCGCTGAGACTTTGACCGACAAAGTGAAAGATAAACTGTCGAACAAACCCGACAAACGCATCTTCGTGAAAGCCGACGCCGGAGCCAAGTATGGCGACGTCGTCGCGGTAGTCGATAACGTCCGCTCCGCCGGAGTGGATCAACTCGGACTGCTCACCGAAGAACGCAAGCAGGGTGCGCTCGAATCGCCGGCATCCGCCGGGACCAAGTAGGGAGGCGACCGCTATGGCAATGGCAGTTGGTGGCGGGGACGGTGGTCCTCAGGCAAACATTAACGTAACGCCGCTGATCGACGTGTTGCTCGTGTTGCTGATCATCTTCATGGTCATCACACCGCTCACGCCCAAGGGCCTCGACGCGCTGGTTCCTCAGCCGCCGAAGCAGCCTCAGAAGCAATCTGAGCCGGATCAGCGCACAATCGTCGTCCAGGTGCTCAAGAACAACACCATCAAGATCAACCAGGACGATGTCACGATGGATAAACTGCAGGGCCGTCTCGAAGACATCTTCAAGACGCGCGCTGAAAAGGTTGCGTTCGTCAAGGGCGATGAGGATCTCACCTTCGCCGACGTAGCCTCGGTAATTGACAAAGTCCACGCTGCTGGTGTGGACAAGGTGGGTCTCATTACGGCCAAGATCGAAGCCGGTCAGTAGCCGTATCGCGAGAATCGGTTGAACGGGAGTGCGGTGCAAGCTGCACTCCCACCTCCTCGCAACTCCCGGTAATTCGACGCTCGGGAGTAGAAGCGCCAGCAGCCGAAGCGGCAATACTGCCGTCCACCCGGTGCCCAAGCTTCTCCCGAGACCTTAGACCCCGGCCAAAATTGGCAACGGAAGGTGACATCAAATGAACAGAATCGTACGCGTGCTGGCCGGTTTGTTCCTCGCTCTCATCGTACTGGCCTCTGCCGGCTGCACCAAGCTTCAGGCTCGCGACCACCTCAACAAGGGTGTGCAATCCTACAAGAATGCCCGCTACGAAGAGGCGATCGAACACTTCAAGACTGCAGTCAGTCTTGACCCCAGCCTTCTCAACGCGCGCATCTATCTCGCCACCGCGTACGCACAGCAGTATGTGCCCGGCGCGGAAACCGAAGAAAACAAGCGTTTCGCCGCACAAGCCATCGAAGAATACAAAAAGGTCCTGGCGGTCGATGCCAACAACATCAACTCCGTCAAAGGCATCGCCTACCTTTATCTGCAGCAGAAGGATTTCGATCAGGCCAAGCAGTTCTACAACAAGGCCGTCCAGACCGATCCCAACGATCCGGAATCCTACTACTCAGTCGCTTTCATCGACTGGACCGAGGCTTACAAGTTCCGTCAGGAGGAGCGCAACAAGCTCGGCATGAAGGCCACGGACCCCCTCAAGGACAAAAAGGTTTGTGACGTCGTCAAGACCCACAATGCTCCTATTGTCGAGGAAGGTATCGGACTGCTCAACAAGGCCCTCCAGCTTCGTCAGGATTATGACGATGCCATGGCCTACATGAACCTCATGTACCGTGAGCGCGCCGACTACGAGTGCGATGCTCCCGACGCCCGCATCGCCGACCTGAAAGCTGCCGATGGTTGGGTTGACAAGACCATCGCCACCAAGAAGGAAAAGGCCAACAAGCAGGGGCCGGGCGGAATCGTCATGGACCAGCAGCAGGGTAAATAGGCCCTCGTCGCTTCTCTACGGCCTCTCTCCGGGGAGGCCGTTTTTACTATTGGTCAAAGCGTCTCCTTCACCGGCCCTCAAGCTTTTAGCTCGCCGTCGATTTTTCTTTTCCCTGCTCTCGTGGGAAGTCCCTGGAACTACTCCAGATGCTCATTCCTATCCTCAGCTCACCCTTCTCTGTTCCCCCTCCCCTCTATTTTTTGATAATATCCAAGCCTTTACCGAAGCTCGTTTTCAGAGGGAAAGTCTTTCATGTTCAACCGAATTCTGATCGCAAACCGCGGCGAAATTGCGGTTCGCGTCATTCGTGCCTGTCGCGAGATGGGCATTGAGTCGGTCGCGGTTTACTCAGACGTCGATCGGCGTGCTCTCCACGTACGCAAGGCGGATTTCTGCGAGCACCTGGGACCTGCGCAGGCCTCCGAGTCCTACCTGAACATCCCCAAGATCCTCGAAGCCGCTCGCCGAAGCGGAGCCGAAGCCATCCACCCCGGCTACGGATTCCTCTCCGAGAATGCAGGATTCGCTCGCGCCTGTCGCGATGCCGGAATCGTCTTCATCGGCCCCTCGCCCGAATCCATGGAAATGATGGGTTCCAAAACCAAAGCTCGCCAGCAGATGAAGAAGGCCAATGTCCCGTTCGTTCCCGGAACCGACACCGGACTCAAGAGCGCCGAAGAAGCTCTCGCCGTAGCCGAATCCATCGGCTACCCGGTCATGCTCAAGGCTTCCGCCGGAGGTGGCGGCAAGGGCATGCGCATGGTCACCACTCCCGCCGAACTCGCCTCTGCGCTGGCCTCTGCCCAGAGCGAGGCCCAGCGCTCCTTTGGTGACTCCGAGGTTTACATCGAGAAGTTCATTCAGGACCCGCGCCACGTCGAGATGCAGATCTTCGG
This sequence comes from Saccharimonadales bacterium (SeqCode), assembly GCA_035539055.1. Classification (GTDB taxonomy): domain Bacteria; phylum Acidobacteriota; class Terriglobia; order Terriglobales; family Acidobacteriaceae; genus TOLSYN. The sequence goes on from DATLJC010000021.1 coordinate 15,842, forward strand.
CGACACCCAGGGCAACGTCATCTACCTCGCCGAACGCGAGTGCAGCGTGCAGCGCCGTCATCAGAAAGTTCTCGAAGAGGCCCCCTGTTCCTTCGTCGATCCCGACATGCGCCGCCGCATGGGAGAGATCGCCGTCCGCGTTGGCAAGGCTGCCAACTATTGCAACGCCGGAACCGTCGAGTTCCTCGTCGATGCCAAGAAGAACTTCTATTTTCTTGAGATGAACACTCGCCTCCAGGTCGAGCATCCCGTCACCGAAATGGTCACCGGAATCGACCTCGTCCAGCTTCAAATCCGCGTTGCCGCCGGCGAGCCGCTCCCCATCAAGCAGGACGAAATCGTCCTTCGCGGGCACGCCATGGAACTACGCGTCTACGCCGAGGACCCCGACAACAACTTCTTCCCGTCTCCCGGACGCATCACCCGCATCATTTCGCCCTCCGGTCCCGGCATTCGTCGCGACAGCGGCATGTACGAGGGATGGGTCGTTCCCCTCGACTACGATCCGCTTCTCGCCAAACTCATCGCCTACGGTGAAGATCGCCCGCAGGTCATCAACCGCCTGCGCCGCGCCCTCGTCGAATACTTCATCGGAGGCATCAAAACCAATATCTCGCTCTTCCGCCGCATCCTTCTTCACCCCGATTTCCAGGCCGGACGCGTCGATACCGGATTCCTCGACCGGCTCCTGAAGGAGCCTCCGGTCGGCGATGCCCGCACCGCTCGCCGCACTCCCATTGTCGCCTTGGCAGCCGCCATCTTCGCCCAGCAGCCTCCGCCCGGTTCCCAGCCCGCTCGCAATCAGGACGGGCTCCACGCAACCTCGCCGCGCACCGCTGCTCCAGCGTCCAACGGCACCACCAAGCCCGGCGGATGGAAAGCCGCCGCACGCACCGAGGGGGTGGGCAAATGAAATACGAAGTCCTGATCGATGGAAACTTGCACCAGGTTGACCTTGAGCGCGCCGATAAAGGCTACCAATGCACCGTCGATGGCGAGCCCTTCGCCCTCAACGTGGTCATGACCGCCCGCGACGTGCTCTCCATCATTCACGAAGGCCGCCACTACGAAGCCAAGCGGGAGTACTCGCTTCTAGGCGAAACCCACATCATCATCGGCTCCGAGCGCTTCGGCGCCGAGGTCCGCGACCCTCGTTCTCTACGCAGCCGCCGCGCCGCCGCCGGAGCCGAAGCCGGCCCCGCCAAAATCATTGCCCCCATGCCCGGAAAGATTGTTCGCCTCATAGTCGCCGAAGGCGATGAAGTCGAAGCTGGCCAAGGTCTCGTCGTCGTAGAAGCCATGAAGATGCAAAACGAAATTAAAGCCACCAAGAAAGGCAAAGTAACAAAGATCGCCGTAAAAGAAGCCTCCGCCGTCAACGCCGGAGACCTGCTAGCCATCGTAGAGTAGCCGTATAAGGAGTAGCCTATAAACTTCAGGTGCCCCACGTCCCGCCCGGTCTTATCGGGCTGACGTGGGGTTTTTCACGTGGGGTTTTTCGTTGCCGCTGAAGAGGCCGGGTTCCACAGCCTTCTGTTGGCATGTGTGGGGAGTCCGAGCATCTTCCCAGCAGCCTTTCTTCAACCCAAAACAAAACGCCCAGCCGAAGCCGGGCGCCTGCCTTTTAACCTTTGCGAAACCTCGCCAACCTTGCGAAACCTTGCTCCTGCCTACTGCCCGCTAGCCTTCAACACCTGATCCGCCACGTAATTCTCAATCGAAGCGCTATTGTGCAGCGACTCATAGTACGCACTCTTCAGCAACTGCTCGCGCCTGTCGCGTAGTTGTTCGCGAATCGCCTGCTGCACTCGCGGATCGTTCAATTCGCGTTGTCCTGCCGGCTCCCGCGAGATCAGTTTGATAATGCGGTACCCGAACACCTGGTGTGTCCCGCTGTCTGCCGCCGGAAGCGGTGGAGTGACCTGTGCAGGCTTCAACCGGCTGATCGCGTCATAGGCTTGCTTGTCGCTTTGCAGCGAGTTCTCCGGAATGAATCCCAGGTCGCCGCCCGTAGCCGAAGTGTCCGGCTGTTCGCTGTAGTTCATCGCGACCGTCGCGAAGTCTTCGCCGCTCTCCAGCCTGTTCTGCAGCATCGAAACTTTTTTCTTCGCCTCGGCCTCGTTCTGTGCCTTGTCGTTCTTCAGATTGCGAACCTGCGGATTCGGCTGCGTCGTCACCAGTATCTGTGCCAGGTGATATTGCGGCACAATCAGGTTGAACTCGGTTTTGTGCTGGTTGTAGTAATTTGAGATGTCACTGTCGCTGATGTTGATCTTCGACGTGATCTCTTTGTTCAGCACTTTTTCCACCGTGATCGAACGCCGCAGATCGCGCTTGAAATCTTCCAGCGTGATGCTGCGTTCCTTCATCCGCTGGTCAAACTCTTCTTTTGTAAACGGCGCGCGAATCTCGCTCAGCTTGCTGTCAACTTCTTCGTCCGTTGCCAGCAGTCCCAGCTTTTCGGCCCTTTGCAGCAGAATTTCGTTTTCAATCAGCTCGCGCAGAATACTCAGCCGCAAACTCTGCGCCTGTTCGTTCGAAGGCGAAGGTTGACCTTCCGTTTGATTGCGATAGTACTTCTCGACTTCCGTGCGCAGAATCTTACGTCCGTTGACCCTTGCGGCAACGTCCGCGCTACCCTGCGCGCCCTTGCATCCCGCACCTGTCAACAGACCCAGCGCGCAAACCGCCACCAGTGCCGCGCCCCAACCATTTATCTTGCGATTCAATCGAGATCCCTCCAAACTCTGCGATCCTAAGCTCCACAAACCCCAGTTCTACTGATTGTTTCTCTTCGACCCACTACATCGAATCCTTCTGTGTTGCCGCTCCTGCGGTCTTCGCCGGAGGCTCCACGCCCACCGACTTCAGTTCCTTATCCAGTACCAGTTTCAGTTCTTCGGCCGGAACCGCGCCATCCATCTTCGTGCCATTGATGAACAACACCGGAGTCGCTTCCACTCCCACTGATTCAGCCTCTTTCACGCTGGCGTCCAGATCGGTCTTCGATTGCTCTTTCACGCAGCTTTCCAGCGCGGCCACATTTGCCGAGTGCCGCTTGCCCATGTCCAGCGTGATTCGGTCCACTTCTGCAGTCTGCACATCTTTAGCGCGCTTTTCGCCCTGAATCTCTCGTCCGTTCGCATGCACGTAATCGGCAAAATCCCAGTATGCTCCGTCGCTCTGTTTCGCCAAACAACCAGAATCAATCGCCGCCCGCTCGGCCCATGGATGAATCTGCGCCAGCGGATAATCCTTGTACACAAGCTTTACGCGATCGCCGTAGCTTTTCATCACATCGGTCAGCGTCTGGTGCATTCGCGAGCAGTACGGGCACTGGAAGTCGTCATACACAACCACCGTAACTTTCGCATCTTTGTTGCCGCGTACCGGACGCCCCTTCAGGTCGATCTTCGACATCACTTCCGCCAGCGGATCGCGCGTCAAATCCATCTTGACCACCGAGAGCAGCGTCTTGCCATCTTTGCTCAACAGCAGATCCCGCGACTGCGACTGTTCGCCGTAAGACATCTTCACCTGAACCTGATCGTAGTCGGCAAACTCCGTGCTCTGCTTCCGCTCGCCCACCGCCACGTTGACATAGGGAGGCAGTTTGAAGGTAGCGCGAATCTGCTGTTCAATCTTATGATCCAGCTCTGCACTCTTAGGGCTCTGTGCCCTGCAACCCGCTGCCAGCAACAACAACGCACACACCATCAAACGGCGCATCCATTACTCCCTATCCATACATATCCCACTTTTTAGACCCTTGAATTATCTCACGCGCCCTTTTCCGGATGCCTTTAACCCTGCCACCCGAACCGAAATCGGGTGGCCCATATATGCCCTCCTTTGGCATATATGGGAACCAGTACTAATTCCACCCATCCGATGTTGTTCTTGGGCCATCCTGAACAGCGCAAAGGACCCAGCCCTGCCCAAATACGCCGCACCGCTCCAAGCTTCTCAACCAAGAATCGATTTTCGATCCAGAGCTCTACCGCAAACTCTCCACCGCCAGCATTGCGTTCATCGATCCCGATCTAAACCCTTCCACATCCAGCGCCACGTATTTAAACCCGCACGCCTTGATCTCCGCGCTCATCCGCCCAAACATCTCCAGCGACAACGCCCGTTCCAACTCTTCGCGCGCAATCTCAATCCGTGCCACATCCCCATGATGCCGCAACCGGAACTGCCGGAACCCCATCGCCCGCAGCGCATCCTCTCCGCGCTCCACCTGCTCCAGCGCCTCCCGCGTAACTTTGCGTCCATACTCGATCCGCGAAGATAAGCAGGCCGATGCCGGTTTGTCCCAAACTCTCAGCCCCGCTTCCGCGGCCAGCGCGCGAATATCCGCCTTTGTCAGCCCAGCTTCCAAGAGAGGAGCCGCAACCCCATGCTGTCGTGCCGCCTTCTGCCCCGGACGCCAGTCCCCCTGGTCATCCAGATTGACTCCATACGCCACCGCGCCCCAGCCTTTCGCCGTGGCATACTGCTCCATCACCCCAAACAGCTCATCCTTGCAGTGGAAGCAGCGCATCGAGTCATTGCGCTGATAATCCGCGTTCTCCAACTCATCCGTGCGCACCGTCTCCAGAGAAATCCCGCACTCTGCCGCGAACGCCATCGCATCGCGCATCTGTGCCCGCGCCAGCGAAGGCGAATCCGCCATCACCGCCAGCATCGCGCCGCCTAGAACCTCGTGCGCCGCCCAAGCCAGATATGCCGAATCCACTCCGCCCGAGTAGGCCACCAGCACCCGCCCCAGCTCGCGCAGGCGCGCATAAAGCCGTTCGCGCTTCTCTGTCAGTTCGCCGGATATCATTTCCTTTTCACCTGAATCCATCCCCCTATTCTAAATGAACGCGCTGCTCGTCTATCGAGTGCGCAATGCGGTCTTCGATCAGAGCTGCGACCTCCTTCTGCCTTAAGACATAACCTGGACATTAAAAAAGCCCGGAAGATTCCGGGCCTCAACACAAGAGTCAGAGACCGTCTTTCATTGGTGGCGGACCCGCCTTTCCCCAGCTTCCTGAAAGCGCGGGGAGTCAACTAGAAGCCCCCTCCCGGGTCGTCGTACAGTTCCATGATGCGGAGCGATTCTTCACGCTGCTTTTCCGTTGGCGGCATCGGAGCGGCCGTCATCTTCACATGTTTCCCCATGTGCGACTTGCACATGTCCTGGTTCGCAATCTTGTGGACGTTGCCTTGATCGTCCACCAGCACCGCGTCCCCGCTTTTGTTGGTACATGAAGTGTCGCAAGTGGGAGTCATGCTGCTGCCCACTTGCGTCACGCATGAAGACGAGCAAACCGTGCCGCTCATTTTCATTGGATTCTCCGAGTGCATTGCGTTGGTCGAGCTTTGGGATAGCAGTAAACCCGCCGAGCCCAGAACGACCAAAAACATCCAACCGATTCGTCTCATCTTGTCTTCTCCTAAAGTGAAGGCTTTGGATATTTCACATAACGACCGAACTTTCAACTCCGAGTCACGGTCGCTCGAGCCCCAAGGGTTAAGTGGCCTTATGGTTGAGAGAGGATGGAGATGACTATCTCTGATGGCCATCTTGAAAGAAGGTTTGCCCGAAATCGGGTGTTGCTCGTCGCGGGCGGAGTCGCTGGTTCTTCGCTGCCGTCTCATTGTTAGAGAGAGTGCTTCTGGTGCTCCATGTTCCGGCGCGCGCCCTTTGCGCGCCTAGCATGGGGTTGTTGATCTTGATCTTGGTCTTGATCTTGGAAGGCTCGGGGCAGCGCGGGAGCTATGGACCCTCGTGCCCCAAGAAAAGCGCCGCCCTTTTTCAGAGCGGCGCCAATCTCAACTTCACGATTTTCAACCTCGCGAAACCTTGTCCTCAGAGAATGTATCTCGACAAGTCGTGATCCTTCACAATGTCGGCCAGCATTGTGCCCACATATTCGCGATCGATCTTCACGTCTTTCTCTTTCAGCTCCGGAGCATCGAAGCTGATCTTGTCCAGCACCCGTTCCATAATCGTGTGCAGCCGACGTGCGCCAATGTTTTCTGTCGTTTCGTTCACCTTGGCCGCAAAGATCGCAATCTCCTCCAGTGCGTCCGGAGTGAGTTCCAGCTTCAGACCTTCCGTATCCAGCAGCGCCACATATTGCTTGGTCAGTGACGATTTCGGCTCCGTCAGAATCTTCACGAAATCTTCCACCGTCAGCGATTTCAGTTCCACGCGAATCGGGAACCGTCCCTGCAGTTCCGGAATCAGATCGCTCGGCTTCGACACATGGAACGCCCCGGCCGCAATGAACAAAATGTGATCCGTCCGCAGCATTCCGTACCGCGTGTTGATCGTCGTTCCTTCCACAATCGGCAGAATGTCTCTCTGCACACCTTCCCGTGAAACGTCTGGCCCATGTCCGCTCTCGCGTCCTGCGATCTTGTCGATCTCGTCCAGGAAGATGATGCCGCTCTGCTCTACACGGTCCAGTGCCGTCTTCGTCACCTGGTCCATGTCGATCAACCGCTGCTCTTCCTCTGCAATCAGATACTCGAAGGCTTCGCTCACCTTCATCTTCCGCTTCTTCGTGCGCTGGCCAAAGATGTTGGGCAACATGTCCTTGAAGTTGATGTCCATGTCTTCAATGCCCTGATTGCTGATGATCTCAAAGGCTGGCATGTTCTTCTCGCGCACATCCAACTCCACCGTGCGCTCATCCAGCTTGCCCTCGCGAAGTTGCTGCCTCAGCTTTTCCCGCGTCCGCGAGGTGCTCTCCGGAGGCAGCGTAATCGCCGCCGAATCCGTCGGAATCGTCGTCGGCCCCGTATTTCCGCTTGCCGTCGTGAATCCCGTCGTCACCGGAGTCACCGTCGCACCCGCGCCATCGCCACCCGCCGCCGGCGTCGTCCCCGGAGAAGGCGGCAGCAGCAAATCCAGAATGCGTTCTTCCGCGTTCATCTCCGCTTTCTCTGCAACGTCTTCCAGCTTCTCTTCGCGCACCATGTCGATCGCAATCTCAATCAGATCGCGAATCATCGATTCCACGTCGCGCCCCACATACCCCACTTCGGTAAACTTCGAGGCCTCGACTTTCAGGAATGGCGAATTCGCCAGCTTTGCCAGCCGTCGCGCAATCTCCGTCTTACCCACTCCCGTCGGCCCGATCATGATGATGTTCTTCGGCATCACTTCCTCGGCCATCTCCGGAGAAAGTTTCTGTCGCCGCATCCGGTTCCGCAGTGCGATGGCCACGGCACGTTTCGCGTCATGCTGGCCCACCACGTACTTATCCAACTCGGCCACAATCTCGCGCGGCGTCAACTCGTCCAGCGCGATCAACTCTTCTTCCACTGTCTGTGGCAAATAAATCGCCATTGCTAAATCCTTTCGGCGTCCTGGCCGCAGCCCCTATCTAGATGACGCCCAATCCCAATCGAATCTTTCCATCATTCACTCGAAAGCGGCAGTCCTACATACTCTGGTGGCCCACATATGCCTTCTGTTGGCATATATGGGGAGTAGGCAATCGCTTGTCCCGCCCGCTCTCTTACTCTGGTGGCCCACATATGCCTTCTGTTGGCATATGTGGGGAGTAGGCAACCGCCGACTCAGCAGCTCCTGCCTGTCAACCTACAGCTCCTCCACCGTGAACTTTTCATTCGTATAAATGCAGGTCTGTCCCGCAATCGTCATCGATGCTTCCGCCACCTGCCGCGCGTCCATCTCGGTATATTGCATCAGTGCCCGCGCCGCGCTCAGTGCAAACGGACCGCCGCTGCCGATCGCCGCAATATCGTCATCCGGCTCAATCACGTCGCCGTTTCCGCTCAGCAAGTACGTCTGTTTCTGATCGGCCACCAGCAGCAGTGCTTCCAACTGACGCAGACTCTTGTCTGTCCGCCAATCCTTGGCCAGCTCCACTGCCGACCGCCCCAGGTTCCCCGCATATTGCTCAAGCTTTGTCTCAAAGCGGGCAAACAGCGAGAACGCATCGGCCGTCGAGCCCGCAAAGCCCGCCAGAATCTTTTCCTGGTACAGGCGCCGAATCTTTCGCGCCCCTTGTTTGATTACATGATCGCCGAGTGTCACCTGCCCATCGCCTGCCATCACCACGCGCCCATTGCGTCTTACGCAGAGCACGGTCGTGGAACGGATGCGGTTGTTCTGAGTGTGGGAAGATGCCTCGAAGGAATTAGAGCCAGTAGTAGGTTTCATCGACATTGGCGTAGTCCCTCATTATAGCAGTGCGCATTGGTGCCCCGCGTCCCGCCCGGTTTTATCGGGCTGACGTGGGGCAGTTGCTCCTGCTCCTAAGCTCTTGCCTTTGTCTTCCCTCTTCGCATTTTCATAGTCGCTTTGTCTTTTCGCTGACCTCTTCCGCAACCTCCGGGTGGCCCATTCAAGCCGCGCCTTTCGGCTTGAGTGGGTGACCGGTACCGTTCCTCCACCGCGCTTCTCGTGTGCTCCTTCAGCCATCGGTCGCCTGCTTTTAACCTTGCGAAACCTCGCCCACCTCGCGAAACCTTGCTCCGGCACGCGTGGGGAGAGCCGAAATCTCCCCCTTCGCACTTTCATCGCCTATTGAGCAACGGTGAGCATGGTAACTGCCATCTAATTAGCCTGACGGTGCCAATTTCGCACTCTTCCCATTGACGCTGCCGCTGCACAATTGCTAGGCTTTGAAGTCGTCCAACGAATTGAGCAGGCAAGGGAGGGGCGTTCACAACGTTCAGCCACAACCTGCCTTCCTGTTTTTCGGTCTGTGTTCCGGCCGCATCTTTTAAATCAAAATCTCGGGAGATCACATTGCGGAAACGTTGGTACATCCTTTTTGTCGCGCGCGACTCTGAGGGCCAGCTCCGCAAAATCCCCATCCCCGTTCACTATCTCTATGTTTTCCTCGCCGGAGCTCTCATCGGCATGTTCACCATCACAGGCATGGCAGGCTCTTACGCCCGTATGTTGTGGAAGGTTGAACGCTTCAACGATCTCCGCGCCGAGAAGGACCAGATCAAGCGCAACTACTCACAGCTTGAGCAGGTCTCCAAAGAGAAGGATGTTCAGGTAGCCTCGCTCGGCTCCATCGCCGGAGAGGTCTCCGCCATCTACGGACTCAAGACCAACCCGCGCCTGCTGCCCACCAATGACAACGTGCAGCCCGAGCAGTACCAGGCCTCGCTCAATACTCTTTACGCCCTCCGAGGCTCGGCCCTCACCGGAGCCGCCGCCGCTGGCCTGCAGGATGCGGGAACCCATCGCCTCGCTTCGCTCTCCGATTGGACCCGCGCCGCCGATGCTCCATCGCTCTGGCCCGTCGAGGGACGTCTCACCAGCACATTCGGCGAGCGTGTAGATCCCTTCAACGGAGAAGGCGCATTCCATAGCGGCATCGACATCTCCGTCCCCTACGGAACCCCCGTCCACGCCGCCGCCGATGGTGTCATCAGCTTCGCCGAGTTCATGAGCGGCTACGGACGCCTCATCAGCATCGACCACGGTCATGGCACCGTAACCCGTTACGGACACCTCTCCGGATTTGCCATCTCCCCCGGCCAGCACGTCCACCGCGGCCAGGTCATCGGATACGTAGGCACCACGGGCCGCGTCACCTCGCCCCACCTGCATTACGAGGTCCGCATCCAGAGCGTCCCCGTCAATCCCCACAAATATCTACGCACCACCATGGCCCGCATCGGCAAACCCACCGAAAGCTAACCGCCACCACTCCCCCCGTTTCTGGGTTCCCCAAGTTCCGGTTCCCCGGATTCTGGTGCCCCGGATTCTGGTGCCCCAGGTTCCGACGCGCGTTTTTTGCGCGGCTAACCTGGGGTTTTTGACCCTGCTCTTGCTCTTGACCCTGCTCTTGCTCTTGGCCCTGCTCTTGCTCTTGGCCCTGCTCTTGTTCCTGCCTTTGATCTTGTTCTTGTTCCTCCCGTCGAATCCTCCCCCTTTCGCTATTCTGTCTTCCCGAATTCCACTCTCAAATCCACCATTCGCCCGCTATTTCACAATCTTAGAAACTTTTTCCGTTCACTGGTGTCTCTTTAGAGGTACTCTTTCCAACACGTGACACCATTATGAGCATTGTTGATTATTTACCTGCAAACCCTATTGTTGTCCCTGTTGCCTCCACTGCCGCCGACGCCATCCAGGCGATGGTGCGTCGTGGCATGGGTGCCGCCACGGTTGTCGATGAACACGGCGTCGTCGCCGGAATTTTCACCGAGCGCGATGTCATGACCCGTGTCGCTCTCTCGGGCCGCGACCCTCACACCGTGCCACTTACCGAAGTAATGACCACTCCTGTGCTCATGGCAACTCGTTCCACGTCCATTGCCGAAGCCATTAGCGTGATGATCAACCATCAGAAGCGCCACCTCCCCGTGGTTGAAGACGATGGCCGCATCATCGGAATTCTTTCCATCCGCCACGTCCTCGAGCGCAAGGTAGACGAACTCACCGCCCAGATCCGGGAGTCTGCCAACGTCTAGCGCCCTGTCTGCCACCAGTTTGGTCCGCCACCCTACCCCGTAATGTTTTTGTTTTGGTGCCCCAGGTTCCGACGCGCGTTCTTTGCGCGGCTAACCTGGGGTCTTTGCCCTTGCCCTTGCTCTTGCCGTTGTTCTTGCTTTTGCTCCTGCCTCACCTTCAAAAGTAATCAGGTGGCCCATATTTGCCCTCTTTTTGGCAAATGTGGGGAATGCAGTGTAGATGGCATCAACCAACTCCGCCTTTTGCTCCTGCCCTTGCCTTTGAAGTCATTCTGAACGAAGTGAAGAACCCCCGTTCCGCTCAACTCTCCCGCGCCGCCCCAAGCTTCCCAACCCGCTCCCGCTTTCCCCCGCCCTCGATTTTCGAGTACTCTGCTACGTCATGCCAATCTCTGAGACCCGCCTCATCGAACGCATCGCCCTCGCCAGCGCCGCCGCCCGTCCCGCGCTACGCCGTAGCGCCCCCGCCCGCATCGTCGAATCCATCGGAGACGATTGCGCCATCCTCTCCACCGCTCCCGGCACCGAGACGCTCGTCACCACGGACTTTTCTCTCGAAGGCATGCACTTCCGCCGCGAGTGGCACCCTGCCGACGCCGTCGGCCACCGCTGCCTCACCCGTGGGCTTTCGGATATCGCCGCCATGGGCGGCACGCCGTTTTCCGCTTTCCTATCGCTCGCCCTGCCGTCGGATCTTTCGCAGCGCTGGGCCGACCAGTTTTTCGACGGCTTTCTCAACACCGCCAGGAGCGCGGGAGTGACCCTTGCCGGAGGCGACATAGCCGAATCCCCTTCCGGAGTCCTCGCCGACATCACTGTCATCGGAACCGTAGCCGAAGGGAAGGCCATCCGCCGCGGCACCGCGAAACCCGGCGACCGCATCTTCGTCACCGGAGAACTCGGCGCCCCCTACGCATTGCTCGAACAGATGTACGCCTCACCCGACCGTCGTTTCCGTGCCTCGTCCTACCCCGCGCACTTCTATCCTCAAGCGCAGCTTGCCGTCGCCCGCTTCCTCGGCGACAAACAAATCCCCTCTGCCATGATCGACATCAGCGACGGCCTATCGCTCGACCTCGCCCGCCTCTGCCGTGCCTCCGGCGTCGGAGCCATCCTGCAGGAGAATGCCATCCCTATCGCCTCGCTCAACCGCCACGAGGTGGAGTTGCGCCACGCCCTCCACGGAGGCGATGAATACCAGCTCCTCTTCACCGTCTCTCCCGGTCGCCGTCTGCCCTCGGAGTACAAAGACGTCCCGCTGTCGCTCATCGGCTACATCACCGAAGGCAACGAAATCTCCATCGAACACGAAAACGGCTACACCACCGAACTCGAACCCAAAGGCTGGCAGTACTTCACTCCCCCCTCCAAGCGTAAACGCAGATAGAGCACGTTTTTTGCCGCCCTAACCAGAAACCGGGTGGCCTACATATGCCTTCCGTTGGCATATGTGGGGTCTGCGAAAACGCCCACTCTTTGCTCTGGGTGCCCCATCTCTGCCCGTCCTTGGCAGAGGTGGGTGTTTTGCCCTTGCTTTTGCTTTTGCCTTTGCCCTTACCCACAACCAGCAACACCCGCCGGGTGCCCCAGGTTCGCCGCGCGCCTTTTGCGCGGATAACCTGGGAGATCAGCGCCGTTCAATCCGCCGCCCTTGTTGTCGCTCCTCTGCCTGCAAAAGAAAAAGGAGCAGCCGAAGCCGCGCCTCTCGCAACGTCAATTACCTTCTATTTTTTAGCCTTCGTCTTTGTTTTCGTCGCCGGAGCCGGACCCAGCGCCGACTTCACCTGCTCGATCGTCTCAAAGAGTTTCGACTGTTCCGTCACTTCCACAAACGGCACTCGCGACGAACTGCTTACTACATAAATCGTCGGGGTCTGATGCACCCCCGTAGCTTTTCCCAGCTCTGTGTCGGCTTCCACCTTGGCTCTCAGAGCTCCCGTTGGATCATAGAACGCTGGCAGCGCCGTATGATGCTCACCCGCAAACTTGTCCGCAAACTGTCTCAGGTTCGTCTTATAGATCGAGGCCTGGTTGGCAAAGATATATTGCCGGAACTCCTCGCCCAACTGCTGCGATTGCGTGTCGAAGTACCGCGCCATGATGTGCGCTTCCTTGCTCCACGGATGATTCGGAATCACAAAGTCATGTCGTACCAGTGCCACTCCGTAGTTGCGCTCCGCCTGGAGTAGCACAGGATCGGCCTTGGCGCACGCCGGGCACTGCAAATCCTCGAACACCACCAGCGCCATCCGGCTACCCGCCGGAGGATGCAGCGCGCTCGTATCGCCCGCCCATGCCGCTCCAACCGCCATCATTACTACCGCAATCAGCGCAACCATCTTCATCTTCATCGTGTTTTTCCTTCTTTCTTTCCCGCGCAGGAGGCGCTACTTCTTCTCGGCCTGCAACTGCTCGATCATTGCAAATAACTTTGCCCTGTCCAGCGTCTCCACAAATGGTGCGCCGCGCTGGCTCACGCTCACCACGTACACCGTAGGAGTATGAATAATGCCAACCTGCTGCCCCAAAGCGTAATCGGCCAGCACTTTGTTCTTTAACTCGCCTGCGGGATCAAAGTTCTCCGGCAACTCCAAACCGTGTTGATCGGCGAACCGCTCGCCCATGCCGCGCAAGTTGCCTTTGTCGATGGACCTCTGGTTCGAGTACACCCAGCGCCGGAACTCCTCGCCCAGCGCCGCCGACTTCGTATCGAAGTACCGCGCCATCACGTGAGCCTCAAAGCTCCAGTTATGCATCGGCAGCGGAAAGTCTCTTCGCACCAGCGGAATCCTGTACTTCGTCACCGCTTCCTGCAGCAGCGCCTCGGCATCCGCGCAATCCGAGCACTGCAAATCTTCAAACGCAACCAGCGCTACCCGTGCCCCCGCCGGAGGCAGCAGCGCACTCGTGTCGCCAGCCCGCATCACCGACGGAGCCAACATAAACGGAACCACCAGCAACGCCAGTGCTGCAACCCGACGCAGCTTCATCGCCACGTGCATTCCTGCACTCCTCTCGCTCTGGCCTCCCATCATAGACGAACCCCACACCCCATGCACTTTACTCGAAGCTATCCCGCACTGCTATGTTTTCTGACCTCCCATAAAAAAAGAGAGACGCGGTTGGTGTCCGCGCCTCGATGCGATTCAAAAGGAGGTCTCTTGTATGCCAGTTAGACGCCTCAGGCTCGCACTCGTTAGCAGCCCCCACGAAAATTTTCACTTCGCCGCCGCAACCATGTACCACAATGCCAACGCCCGGCCCGAGACCGTTACTCAGAAGATGAATCGTTCAGCCTCCTGCATAACCATTCACCTTTGCGTCAATCGTTTTCATTCTTCCTATTAACGCCCAGTGCACACCTTCGCAAGAAAAACTCACCCAATCCGAATCCTTCCATTCCGGCGAGTAGAATCAACTCATGGCAGTTACCGTTCGTTCATTTGCAAAAATCAACATCGGACTGGCTGTTGGCGCTCTGCGATCGGATCGATTGCATGCGCTGGAAACCATCTACCAGACGGTCGCCGTCCATGATGTCATCCGCGTCGAAGCTGCCCGCGGCAACGGCATTGAGATACGCTGCAAGAATCCCGGCGTCCCCTGCGATGACACCAATACCTGCTATCGCATCGTTGACCGCATGTTGAAATTCTGGAAGCAGCGCGCCAAAATCTCCATCACCATCGAGAAGAATCTTCCCGTGCAGGGCGGTCTCGGCGCTGGCTCATCCAATGCCATAGCCACCATGTTCGCGCTCGAGCGGGAATTGAAAGAGCCGCTTCCCGCTGATGAGCGCCTTCGCATCGCCGCCGAAGTCGGGTCCGACTTACCCTTATTTTTACTGGGCGGAACCGTCCTCGGACTCGGCCGTGGCGAACAGGTCTATCCCCTTGAAGATCTTCCCCCCATCGCCTGCGTGCTCGTCACGCCCAACATCGCAGTCTCGACTCCCCAGGCTTTTCGCGACTGGGACGCCTTCATGGAGACCGAGAACAAGGCGTGGAATTTGACGCCGGATGATGGCTCCGTTACACTATCTAAGTTCAACCGCTCGTCTTTTGAATGGTTGAGCCACCTGCATGTATCCGGTGTTCCTGTCGAAATAGACGGGGACCGGGCCGAGACTCCGCTTCTCGACCTCGTCCGAGCCGGGATAGAAAACGATTTCGAAAGAGTCGTGTTTCCTCAATATCCCGAATTGCGTGACGTGAAGCGAGTACTGGAACGCGAAGGCGCTGATTATGCTTCGCTCTCCGGATCAGGTTCAACGATGTACGGTTTGTTCCGTACTCGTGAACGTGCAGTAGCAGCAGCCGAACGGATGAGCGCAGAAGGATTGGCAACCACCGTCACCGAAACGCTGCCCCGCAATGAGTATCACGGGCAGATGTTTGTGAAGTAATTCGGCGAACCCACTGGGCGATAGACTAATGGTAGGTCAAGTGCCTTTGGAGCACTTCGTCCAGGTTCGAATCCTGGTCGCCCAGCCAGACTTTTCAGGTCACGCAATTAGTAAGGCAGCAAAGCTGTGTCGCGAGATTGCCTGGTAATGTCGCGCGCCGGCCAACTTCTGGGTTTCACGCGATTAAGTGGGATCAACCAGTCCCCCAGCGGAGATAACGATGGAAGCAGTACCTAAGACGAGTGTTGTAACGGCCGCCGCCGAGGCCACACAGACGGCGCCTGAAATCGGATCAGTGACTCCCGCAAAGGCCGCCGTCGAACAGCCAAAGGGTGACAAAAAACCGGTGCCGACTCGCCGCGATGACAAGTTGCGGATCTTTTGCGGCACCTCGAATCCCGCCCTCTGCAAAGAGGTCTGCGATTTCCTGGGACTCCCAGTGGGTCAAACGTTTCTGACCCAGTTTTCCGATGGCGAAATTTATGTGCAGATTCTTGAGAACGTGCGCGGCGCTGATGTTTTCGTAATTCAGCCGACGTGCGATCCGGTCTCGCATAACCTGATGCAGTTGCTGCTCATTATCGACGCACTCAAGCGAGCGTCGGCTCGTCGCATCACCGTGGTGATTCCGTATTTCGGCTACGCTCGTCAGGATCGCAAAGACAAGCCCCGCGTTCCGATCAGTTCCAAGCTGGTTGCCGACATTTTGACCACGGCAGGAGCGAATCGCGCGCTGGTTGTTGATCTGCACGCGCCGCAGATTCAGGGCTTCTTTAATATTCCGGTGGATCACCTGTTTGCTTCGCCGGTACTGGTGGATCACTTCCGCAAGCAGAACCTGTCGAACCTGACTGTCGTTTCTCCCGATGCAGGTGGGGTGGAGCGTGCGCGTTTCTTTGCCAAGAAGATGGACGCTCCAATGGCGATTGTCGATAAGCGCCGCACGGAGATGAATGTCACCGAAGTGATGAATGTGATCGGCGATGTGCGCGGACGCACTTGTCTGATCCTCGACGATATTGTGGACACAGCGGGAACGCTAGTCAAAACCGTGCAGGCCCTGTTGGACAACGGCGCGGTTTCGGTTTCTGCCTGCGCCTCTCATGCCGTACTTTCCGGACCGGCCCTGGAACGCATCTCCAAGTCGAACCTGAAAGAGCTGATCGTTACCAACACAATTCCGCTGAGCGAGGCGGGACAGAAGGAACCGAAGATCAAGGTGCTTTCGATTGCCGGTCTAATCGCGCGTGCGATCCAGTCGATCCACGAAGAGACCTCTGTAAGCAAGCTGTTTAGCTAAGCCCGGGCGCGCACGTTGTGCGCCGGCGGCTTCGAACTGAAACCAGTAGTAGAAGGAACGGACTGATGGCAACCGCAACTGCAACAAACACAGTGGAAGCAAAGATTCGCGAAGCTTCCGACAAGAATGCTGCGCGCCGTCTACGCACCACCGGAATGATTCCGGCAGTGCTGTACGGTGCCAAGAAAGACCCGCGCGCAATCGCTGTTGATCCGAAGCAGATTCTGAAGATCCTGCATTCGGACTCGGGTCACAACACGATTTTCGACATCAATCTCGATGGCGAGCAGGCCAAGGCGATGGTGGTGGATTGGCAGTACGAGCCGATGAAGGGTCAGCTTCTGCACGTCGACCTCAAGCGCATCGCGATGGATCAGAAGATGCGTCTTTCGGTGCCTGTGCATATTGAAGGCGAAGCCAAGGGAGCCAAGGAAGAAGGCGGTCTGCTGGATCTCGTATTGCGCGAAATCCAGATCGAGTGCCTGCCGACCGACATTCCGAGTTCCATCACGGTGGACGTAACCAATCTCGGACGGGGCGAGGCGATTCGCGTTGCCGACCTGCCGCAGACTGCTTCGGTGAAGTACTTGAACGATCCGGATGCTCTGGTCGTGCATATCACCTTTGTGAAGGAAGAAGTTGCCGCGCCGGTTGAAGGCGCAGTTGCTGCTGCCGAGCCTGAAGTAATCAAGAAGGGCAAAGCAGAGACCGAAGCCGATACCAAGGATGCTGGTAAGGACGCGAAGAAGAAATAACTGCCGTGTTGGGCTCGTCGTGATTTACATGAGCCCTCGGCAATGGGAGAGGTTGAACGGTGAGACTGATTGTCGGGCTCGGAAATCCGGGCGACGAGTACCAGTTCACACCGCACAACATGGGGTTTCTGGCAATTGATCGCATCGCCGGGCAGTGCGGAGTGAAAGTTGTAAACCGGCACTGCAAGGCAGTCACGGCGAGGGCGATTGTGGAAGGGCAGCCGGTGCTGCTGGCCAAGCCTGAAACCTACATGAACCTCAGTGGAGAGTCAGTCAGGGAGTTGCTGGATCGCTACGAACGCGATCCAGCCAGGGACCTGATCGTGCTGTCTGACGAACTGGCGCTTCCATTCGGCTCCATCCGGATTCGTGAGCGCGGAAGTGCTGGCGGACACAACGGAATGAAGTCGATCATTGCCTGCCTCGGTGGTTCGCAGGAATTCTTGCGAGTCCGTCTGGGGGTATCGCCTGGGCACAAGGTGACAAACGGCAGGGATTATCTGCTGTCGCCGATGCGGAAGGCGCAATTGCAATTGGCCGACGAGGCTCTGGATGCGTGCAGTGAAGCGGTTCGAATGATTTTGACGCTTGGAGCGTCAGCCGCAATGAACCGGTTCAATCAGAAGGTGAATGAAGCCGGGCAGGCGGAGTAAGGATTGAGGGCAAGCGTCAGCGCAGCCCAGGAGAGAACAGATGGATCGTAAATATGAAGTGATGTTCATCCTTCGTCCCGATACACCCGAGGAGGATGCCGACCGCCTTCTCCAGACGATGGAGACCAACGTTGCCGCTACCGGTGGCAAGGTGACCAGCTTTGAACGCATGGGCAAGCGTCGCCTGGCGTACACGGTAAAGAAGTTCCAGGACGGCATTTACATTCTGGCTTTCGTTGAGGGACCGGGATCGGTTCTGAAGGAACTGGAGCGTCGTCTTCGCGTGCAGGAACTTGTTATCAAGTTCATCACCGTACGCACCGACGAGGAAGAAAAGCGTCTGGCCAAGGTCAAGAAACTTCGCGATGCCAAGGTAAAGGGCCAGGGAACGCAGGGGCAGGCAGCGGCGGCCGCCGCAGCTCAGGCAGCCGAGAACGCTGCGAATGCGGCAGCCCAGGCAGCCGAGACCGCAGCAGCGGCTCCGGCTCCCGAAGCAGTTCCCGCGGAAGTTCCCCCGGCCACGGTTTAAGCAGGCCCCGCCTTTTTTCGACGGGATAGAGTTTTTGCGAAATACGAAATGGTTGAGGCGCCTCCGGCGCCAACAAGGAGAGTTATGGCAGACGAGAGCACCAAACAGGCAGCTCCGGAAAAGTCCGAAGCAGCGGCGCCTGAAGCCGCGGCACGTCCCTCCGGTCCCCGTTCCAGCTCGGGACCGCGCCAGGGCGGCGGACGCCCTGGTGGCAGTGGCCGCGATGGTGGCCGCAAATTCTTCCGGCGCAAGAAGGTATGCAAGTTCTGCACCGAGAAGATCGACAGCATTAATTACAAGGACGTACGTTTGCTTTCGGGCTTTGTGGCCGAGAGCGGCAAGATCGTTCCTCGCCGCCTGACGGGTGTTTGCACGCCCCACCAGCGCCGCGTCACTGAGGCAATCAAGCAGGCGCGCAACATCGCTCTGCTCCCGTTCGCTGCCGGACGCTAGGCTGAGACTAGAGAGGGATTGAGTCATGGAAGTCATTCTGAAAGAAGACGTAGTCAAGCTGGGCGCGCGTGGCGAAGTGGTGAATGTGGCCGAAGGTTATGGCCGCAACTACCTGCTGCCTAAGAAGCTCGCAGTGGAAGCTACCAAGGCGAACAAGGCTGTCATCGAGCAGATGAAGGCTTCGTCCGTACGCAAGCTGGCCAAGGAAAAGGGCGACGCGGAGCTGCTGGCGAAGCAGTTCGACGGCGTGAGCCTGCACTTTACCCGCAAGGCCGGTGAGAACGATGCGCTGTTTGGTTCGGTCACTTCGGCCGACATTGCGCACGAACTCGAAGGTCGCGGCTTTAACATTGATCGCCGCAAGATCGAGCTCGACCAGCCCTTGAAGGCGCTCGGAGAGTTCAATGTGCCGATCAAGCTGCACAAGGAAGTAACCGTTCAGATCAAGGTCACGGTGACCAAGCAGGCCGGCGAAGAACAGCCTGCATAATTGCGGAACCAAGGGTAAGGCAGAGGCCGACGTCCGAAAGGCGTTGGCCTTTCTTTATTTAAGATTGCAAAATACTTGCTAACGGACTGAGCTTTGTACCGTCCAACCATGTGAGCAACGTACTCTGCCGATGCGAGGCAGGTTCGGAGTTGCCGGGTGACGGGCGAAGCCAGAGTTTCCCTAAAAGGAAAGCAATGGTGGGGCAAGGCCCGAGCCGGGTAAATGACGCCGAACTGATTCGCGCGGCGCAGCATGGAGATCATGCAGCGTTCGAGGAGTTGGTGCGTCAGTATGACCAGCCGGTGTTGCGGTTGGCCCTGCATCTCACCGGCTCCGAGCAGGAAGCGAAGGACATTTACCAGGAAGCGTTTTTGAAGGTGTACCGCAACCTGGAGAGTTTCCGTTTCGAGTGTTCTTTTTATACATGGGTTTACCGGATCGTCTCCAACTTGTGCATGGATTATCTCCGGCGCAAGCAGGTCCGCAAGGAAGATCCCTCCGTCCGGGTCAGCTCGGATGGCGAGGAGTTCGATCTTCTGGAGCAGGTCCCGGACGAACGCGCGGGGACGAGTCCCGAGCAGGATTTGATGCGGCGTGAACTGGGCAGGCATATTGCCGCCGCGTTAACCAGGCTGACTCCGCGAGAGCGCATGGTTTTCGAGATGAAGCACTATCAGGGATTGAAGCTGCGCACCATCGGCGAGGCCCTGAACACAACGGAAGAAACGGCGAAAAACACCCTCTTCCGCGCGACGCAGAAATTAAGGTCGGCCCTGGCCGACGTGAAGTCGAAGTAGAAGAAGGCAATCATGAATTGCGATTGGGTACGGGAAAACATCGCGCTGTATCTGTACGACGAACTAGCCGACGATGCGCGTCATGAGCTGGAAGGCCACACTGAGCGTTGTGGAGATTGCGCCGCCGAGCTGAACGCGATGCGTGCTTTTCATGGCACGATGAGCGAAGCGCCACAACTGGAAGTGACACCGAATCTCCTTACTGCGGCCCGCATCCAGCTTGCGGAGGCTCTTGAGACTGTGCCGCAACGTCGTGGCTGGCGCTGGACGCTCGATCCCATGGCGCTGCTGCGTCAGGTGCGGTTCTCGCCTGCCTTGGCCGCCGTCATCTTCATGGTTGGCTTCGGTGGCGGAATCGGCACCATGTACCGCATGAGCGCTTCGTTGCATGGCAGCGCAAATTCAGTCGAACAGCAGCAGGAAGCGTCGGTTGCCGGCATTCGAAACATCGTTCAGGAGCCGGGCAGCAATCGCGTCCGCATCGACTACGAACGAGCGTTGCCGGAGACGATCAAAGGCTCGGTGAACGATCCCCAGATTCAGGCACTGTTGGTGATGGCTTCCCGCAGCACCGCAAATTCCGGACTCCGTATGGATTCCGTCGATCTGTTGCGACAGAAGCCGGACGATCCTGCCGTACGCGAGAGCCTGGTTTATTCCTTGCGCTCCGACAGTAATCCTGGCGTGCGTCTGAAGGCCGAAGAAGCCCTGGCTCCGATGGTGAAGCAGGACATTCGCGTTCGCAATGCCATGCTCGAGTCTCTGCTGAATGACAACAATCCAGGCGTTCGCGCCGGAGCGTTGAAAGCCCTGGAGGCGGTGCCGGACGACACCAGCGTTCGGCAGGCATTGACTCAACTGGCGAAAGAAGATCCCAATGAATTTGTCCGGCAGGAATCCTCGCGTGTACTCGCGCAGGCGGACGTCCAATAAATGATCCGCCAGATGAGCAAGGACGTTGTAGCGGCTGTGATCCCGGTTAGTTCCACCGAAGTTGAGGCGATCTGCCGGTGAGAACGAAGGGGATAAGTCGAGCGCAAGCCGGATGCGTCCTGTTGGTTTTTGCGTTGATCCTCCCGGCGATGGCCGAGCAACGGGTTGAGCGCGAGGACCGCGGATGGGTGCAGGAAACTTCTGGCCCACTGCCCGCCGAAAAAGCATTGCTGGTTACGCGCTTTGTGGGCGCCGTGCGCGTGGTGACCGGCGCCAAATCCGCTGGCTACCTTCTGCGAGTCCATTCGCAGGAGCCGCTGGAAAAGGACGCTCGCAAGCAGTTTGCAAACTATCATCTTGGCATAGGCCGCAAGAACGGCGAGACGGCAATTCAGACGGTCGGCCCCATTGACCTTGCGGTTCGCGCAGACCTTACGGTGCAACTTCCGGCTACCACCGAGAAAGTACACGTGGTCACCCTCGCCGGTAAGATCACGATCCACGGAAAAGTAAATCACCTCGAACTGCAGACGCATGGCGGCGACATTGAGATCGACGATGCAGAGCTGTTGCGCGCGGTAACCATGGGTGGCTCGGTTATCGTCAATCATCGGCTGGGCGACTCCTACATTCAAACCGGTGGCGGCGATATACGGGTCGATGTTTCGACCGGCGATATGGAGATTCACTCTCTCGGCGGAAGTATCTGGCTGAAAGCTATAAACCAGGCCCGCATTCAATCCGGCGGCGGAAACATTGAGGTTGTGCGCTGCAATGGCGCACTGTTGGTGCGTACCGCCGGTGGCAACATCAATTTGGGAGAGATGGGCGGCGCGGTCACGGCTGAAACCGGCGGCGGCTCGATTCGTGTCGGAATCGCGCACGGCGGTGTTGTTGCCAACACGGCGCTGGGCAACATCGAGCTCTGGAAGCTGGCGCAGGGAGCGCAGGCCCACACCGGAATGGGGCGAATCACTGCCGAATTCATTGGCGACCGCAACTCAATGCGAGAGTCGGAGCTGGTGACCTCGATGGGCGATGTGGTCGTGTACTTTGCAGGCGCGGCGCCCGGTAACATTCACGCTGTCACCGGTGGCAGCCCAACCCGGCGTATCGGAACCGATTTCCCGGACCTGAAAATTTCCAACAGCCTCGCCCAGTACGGTCCCAGGAGCATTGCCGCCGAAGGAGCCATCCACGGCGGAGGCCCCATGATCCAGGTGCGAACCATGCTCGGCCAAATCGAGTTGCGCAAAGCGCGGTAACGCCGCAATTCAGCAAGGGTTCCCCTCCCCTGTTGCTCCCGCTATCTCCCGCCAGCCCCGAAGCTATCCTCCGACCTCGATGCTAAGTTTCTGCTGGCGAGTCTTGCCATCCTTGGTGGCCGTCAGATCCACATCCCACGGGCCTGCCATTTCCAGATTCACCTGTCCCTCGTAGTCGCCATCACCCTTGCCGCTCAGGGTGATGTGCTGCGCGCCGTGATCCATTCCGGTCATCGTCACATCGGCCTTCAGGGTTACTCCATCGGAGGGTTGGTTCGCACCATCGATGACGTGAACCTTCAGCAGGATGGGCGAGCTGTATTTCGGAGGAGTGGGATCGGTGGTAAGCGTGAAGCGGAACGGAGTGAGCTGGTCGCGCGTGTTGTTGATGATGGACGCGGGGTTGGGAGGCGTTGTGGACTCGGATTTGCATCCCGTGAACGCCAACGTGAGCAGGGCAAGAGCGGCGAAGGTGACAGTACGGCAGCGCATGATGTTTTCTTTCCTCAACGCGTGTTTCCCGGTTGCGGACTGCTGGCCGGAAGATTGGAGGCGTCGTGCTTGTGTTCGTGAGGCACGGGCAGAATACAGCCATGTGCCAGATCGCAGTCGGCGCTCTCAAACTGAATTGTAGTGTGATGGATGTGATGGCGGCTGGCCAGCATCTGGCGCAACTCTTCGAGAATGGCGTTGCTGGCCGATGGCGGAATATCGGCGATGGTGATGTGCGATGAGAGCGCGTGCGTGTCGCTGCCTATGCTCCAGATGTGCAGGTCGTGAACGTCGAGTACGCCTTGCAAGGATCGCAACTCCGATTCGATGACGTCCAACTCCACGCTGCTCGGCGCACCTTCCAATAGAATGTTCAGGCTCTCGCGAACAATGCTGATGGAGGACCACAGCACCATCGCGGAAATTCCTATGGAGAGTGCCGGATCGATCCAGCTATGACCGGTTGCGAGAATCGCCCAGCCACCGATAATTACAGCCGCGGTCGAGAGTGTGTCGCCAATTTCATGAATGAGCACTGAGCGCAGATTCAGGTCGCGTCCGCCGCGCATCAGCATCAGAGTGATGGCCCCGTTCAGTATCACTCCGGCTCCGGCAACCCACATCATCAATCCCGCGTGTACCGGCTCGGGATGCGAGAGCCTCTGCAGAGCCGAATAGAAGATCAAGATGGCAATCACAATCAGCGTGATGGCGTTGACGAAGGCGGCTAGCACTCCGGCGCGCCGCCATCCATAGGTCTTGGTGCTGGTGGGTGGACGTTCGCTGAAATAGGCGGCAACCCAGGAGAGCAGGAGAGCGAAAAAGTCCGAGACATTGTGTCCCGCTTCGGAAAGCAGCGCCAGGCTATGCGCCCGGAATCCGGCAATCACCAGCAGAACGATGTAAGCCAGGGTAAAGCCCAAGGCAAGCTGGAGCATACGGGCGCTGAGCGGGGGATGAGCGTGACCGTGTGCGTGCCCGGCGTGTGAATGCATGGTTGGAGTTTACGGCGCGCGCGCCTTCACATCAAGACTGCCGACGTTAAATGCAATGGGGTTAGTCATTGGGAGACAGGTAAGTTCGAGAACGATTTCCATGATGAACATGAAGTGGTACAAAAAAACATCGGGGCAGCGACCCGAGCTTGTCCGGCATCTCAGATATTGAAGGGTTAGAAAGCAAGACTGATCCTGTGGGAGTCATTCATTGGGCAAACGATCTCTGGTTCTGGTTCTGGCAGTGGCGGCGTTGACGGCCAGAGCAATCTCGCAGGAGATTGTGATTGAGCCAACGAACGGCAATGCCCAGGGAAAGGTTCGTGTCTTGCGTCCGGCAGCCTCGGAATCGACTCCGTCACAGCCGAAATCAGTGACCAAGCCGCCCGTAGCAGAACGCGCGGTAACCAGGAATTCGGCGAAGGCGTCCGGGAAGAAAGCGGCACTGAAACAGGTCTCCGCCAAACCGAAGACGGCTCCCGTGGAAGCGCGACCGGAATCGTCGGTCCCCGGGCAGCCGAAGATTGAAGCTCCCGTCGCGCCCGTAAAGGAGATACCAGCCCGCCCGCAGTGGGCGTTAACCGATAACCGAGACGCTAATACCCTGCAGGTCGAGATCGCGAATGCACTCGCGCGAGACCCGAAGCTCACGGGTTCGTCGTTCCAGGTAAAGGTCGATGAGGGGGCGGTGACGCTGGAAGGTCAGGCGACAGGTACCGAGGAGCGGCTTCAGGCGGTTAGGCTGGCGCAGAGTTATGCGTGGAATCGCAAATTGTTGGACAAGATTGACGTGGTCCGCGGTGTCTCCGCACAAAAGCAGTGAAGTAAACTTCCTGATCTCCCCCAGCTTCGGCCGGGGGATTATTTCTGCGCGCTAGACTGCCAGTTCGCCGAACAGTCCGCGCTGTTCAGGAATGGATGGCCGGAAACGCGCGCCTTCAAGATTGAGGAGGAATTCCTTGGCCGGGAGGCCGCCGCCAAATCCGGCAAGCGTGCCGTCAGAGGCGATCACCCGATGACAGGGAACAATGATTGCGACGGGATTGTGATGATTCGCCTGACCCACGGCGCGCGACGCCAGTGGCGAGCCGACCTCGGCTGCGAGCTTTGCATACGACCATGTCTGGCCGAAGGGAATGCGCAGAAGTCCCTGCCAGCACTTTTGATGGAATTCCGGGCCGCGTAAATCGAGGGGCAAATCAAATTTCTGGCGAACTCCGCCAAAGTACTCATCGAGCTGGCGAGTCACCTCGCGGAAGCGATCCGGTTCCTCGATCCAGCGTACGTTCTTGGCGCCATGCGGAGCGATCCAGTGTCCATGGAAGGCGACCACGGATAGACCCCGCTCGCTCATGGCGAGATCGAGGTGGCCTACGGGCGAGTCGTACCCGGCGGTGAAGAAGAATTCTGATGGCTCGGCGAATAACATTTCTTGGCCAAAGATAGCATGAAAGCCATGCGGGTTGTTCGGTCGAATGCAGGGGCTCATGAGACTAGGAAAAAGCGCGAGTCGTGATGACTCGCGCCTTTCTGCTTACGTCCCCCGAATCTTACTGAGGCTGAGACATCGAAGGCGACTGCTGGCTGGCCTGCTGCTGGGTCAACTCGCCTACGCCGTTCTTCAGCAGCGTGACTTCAACGCGGCTGCCGCGCGCATGCTTGGTGGTGTCATCGGATGCGGTCTGCACCTTGGCATTACCGAGACCAAGTTCGTAGATGCGATAGACGGGAATCTGATGATTGATTACCAGATAACGGACGACCGAATCGGCCAGATGCTGCGACTGCTGGATCGAGGCGGCGCCACGGCCAGGCGTGAAGCCCTGAACTTCAACAACGTAGCCCTTCTGGTCCTTCATGGTTTCAGCAAGCTGGTCGAGTGCTTCTTTGGCGCTCTTACTCAGCGTGGAGGCACCGGGACGGAAACGGATCTCAACCTGGTTGGCGCTCTGGTATTGATCGATGTTCTGCACGACCTGCGACACCGACTGAAGATGAGTGTCGGCCTGCTGCGCAGTCTGGTGTGCCATCTGGGCGCGATTGCCTGCCTCAATGGCGTGCTGATCGGCAAGGGTTGCGTGGGCATCGGCGCGCTGGATTCCGGCCGTGGCGCGGGCATCAACGTCCTTCAGCATCCGGGAGTTGTTTGCCGTGAGCTCGTCAAGTTCGTTGGCGCGGTCGCGGATCGGCGCGAGCTGTTTCTGTACATACTTCTTGCGCGCAAACGGATTCAGATGTCCCCAGAAACCTTCACGGGTTTGGGGTTGGAGCGGCTCAAGCTGCTTATCGGGGTTGGCCATCGGCGAGTTTGAATCCGCCGTCTGCGACTGGGCTGTAGGCTGCTGGTCCGGGGCGGGGTTGCTTTGCTGCGCAACGACCGGCAGGGCAAGAGTAGCAACCAAGGGCAAGGCAAACAGGAAACGGTTTTTCATTACATTCCTCCGGCGGGATAGTCCGCTTTCAAGCTACCCTGTGCGGTAGCGCGACAGTCTTTCTATTACAGTTCAGATGCCAAACTGAAAGCTGTCGTAAATCTCGTGTTTTCAGTGGAAATGAATGCAGAGTTGAAGGCGAGAGAGGTAGGAAGCGGATTCCTGTGAGTAGAAATTACAGTGTCGGAACGATGCTTGCCGGAATGATGCCTGAGAGCCGCTTGCAGGCGAGTACCGGGCCGGCTACTTGCTTATGCTTCTTGCCATCAGCTTTTTATGCAGGTCGAGAATGTAGTTGTCTGTCATACCGGCAATGTAGTCGCAGATGACGCGAGCCCGCGATTCGGACTTCATCTGGCGTTGGTAGCTGGCGGGGAGATCCAGGGGATGCTCCATCCAGTAGCGAAACAGGTCTTTAACGACCCTCTCTCCGTCAGCTTTCTGAGGACGAAGCGATTCGCTCTGGTAAACATTTTGATGGAGGAATTGCTTGATCTGCGCGCGCTCGTTGTCCGTGGTGGGACTGAAGGCGGCGAGGCGCTCAGGGTACTTGCGGATATCTTCGACGCTCTGTACGCCCGCGGCTTGGACGCGATTTCTGGTGTTTTCGATGAGGTCGGTGACGAGGTGGTTCAACATGCGTTTCAACGCCTCGTTGAATCTGAGTTTGTCGCGGACTCCCGAAAATTCGCGCTCGACTTGGCGAAAGTAGCGGTCGAAAAGCGTAAGTTCGCGGCGAATGTCGTCGAGCTTGAGCAGACGCGCCTCATAGCCGTCGTCGAGGTCGGCGGTGTTATAGGCGATCTCGTCGGTATGGTCGATGAGTTGCGCTTCGAGCGGCGGACGCTGATCGAGCAGGTACTCGGCAAGCTCCGGGTAGTACTCAGGCGCATAGTCGTGTGAGTGCTTGATGATGCCTTCGCGAACTTCGAAGGTGAGGTTCAGGCCGGGATGCGAAGCATAGCGTTGTTCGAATCGCTCGACAATGCGCAGCGCGTGAAGATTGTGGTCGAAGGTCTCACCGTGCTCCAGCATTGCTGCGTCCAGTGCGCGCTCACCGGAGTGTCCGAATGGGGGATGTCCAATGTCATGCACGAGAGCGAGCGCCTCGACCAGACCCTCGTTGAGCTGCAATGCCGAGGCGATGGTGCGTGAAATCTGCGCGACTTCGATGGTGTGAGTCAATCTGGTGCGAAAGTGATCGGAAAGGCGGTGGGTGAAGACCTGCGTCTTGTTCTCCAGGCGGCGAAAGGCGCGGGCGTGAATGATGCGGTCGCGGTCGCGCTGGAAGTCGTCGCGGTAAGGATGCGGCGCTTCCGGATAGCGGCGACCCAAAGAAGACTCGACACGCACTGCGTAGGAAGCCAGCATGGAGGAAGTGTAGCACCTGGGACAAAGCTGCGCTGACATTCCAGGGCTTCAAATCGCGGGCATATAACTCAGAGCAAAGGCAAAGCCGCCAGGAAGCGATGGTTCGCCGCCTGACGGCCCGGAGACTTGCGGCTACTGCTATTTGCTTGCGCTTTCATCCTGTCGAGCAAGCTTTACCTTCGCGCCATCGAGCTTCTTCTGGACCTTGGCTACATCGGCCGGTTCGACTTCCGCCGAGACCGTCCGCTTCCATTCCTGCAGCGAGCGCTCCCACTGGGTGGCGGCGAGCTTCAAGCGATTTGTCTTCTGATAGACGTCGCCGAGATGCTCATGCACGGTCGGATCGTTATCGATGCGGTCGATGGCTTTGCGCAGGGCGGACTCCGCCTGATCGTACTTGCCCATCTTGTAGTGGACCCAGCCCAGCGAATCGAGGTAAGCGCCATTCTGCGGATCGAGCGCGACGGCACGTCGTATCAGCGACAGTGCTTCATCGAGACGCGTCCCGCGATCGGCCAACATGTAGCCGAGATAGTTCAGGGCCGCCGCGTTCTTGGGATCGTTGGCGAGCACTTTGCGGAAGTAGCTTTCCGCCTCGTCGTACTTCTTCTGGCGTTCATAGACCGAGCCGGCGATGAAGTTTACGTAGTCCTTTTCTTCCTGCTTGGTCGAGAGCTCCGAAGCCTTGGCCAGCGATTTCTCCGCTTCAGGATAGCGGCGCAAACGGCTGTTCATCTGGGCCAGAGCAATCCAGACCTCGCGGTCATCCGAGGAGTTGCCCTTCAGCATGGCTTTCACGCGGGCAATGGCGGCGTCGCTCTCGCCGTTGTCGGCTTCCTGTCCGGCCAGCACCATCTGCAAGCTGCGATCGTTGGGAAGTTTCGCAACTGCTTCGCGTGCCGCTGCCGTGGCGGCAGGCCAGTTCTTGGCGTCGCGGTAGCTTTCAATGATCTGCTGGTAGCCGCGGGCTACGGAATCATCGCCCAGTTCCGTCATCTTGCGGAATGTATCCACGGATTGTTGCGTATTGTTCTGGTCGCGATAGATTGTTCCAAGCCGCTCCAGGAAGATTGCACGATTGTTGCGTTCGGAGGCCGAGTACGCGCCACTGGGCTTCGCACTGCGGGCCAGAAGCTCTTCGAGTTGCTTTGTGGCTTCGTCGTATTTGCCGAGCGATTCCTGGATGACCGCGCGGTTGTACTCGACTTCCATCGAGTCCGGAGCGATGGACTGCGCTTTGTTCAGCGTCTCCAGAGCCTTTTCAAACTGCCCGTCGCGACGATAGATTTCCGAGATGTGCAGCAGTGTTTGCGCGTCTTGCGGGTCAGCCTCGGCTATCGATTTATATTGCTCAAGCGCGGCTTCGGTCTGGTTGTCATTCAGCAGATTCTGCGCCAGTCCACGCACTGCGTCGAGATTGTCCTTGTCGAGGGTGACGGCCTTTCGATACGCGTCGATGGCGCGCTTGTAGTCCTTCTTTTGCTCGTAGGTATAGCCCAGTACGGAATCGATGCGCGGCGAACGGTCGCTCTCCGGCACGGATTGCAGAATCTCCAACGCGCGGTTCGTGTCGCCCTCTTCGTTGTAGAGAAGCGCGAGCGTGGTCACGGCATCTTCTGACGATGGCTGCAGCTTCACAGACGTGCGGAATTCGGCTTCGGCTTTGCCGGTTTCATTGTTCAGGCGGTAGAGACGGCCCAGCAAGAGATGATCCTCAATGCTGGTAGGGTCCAACCGCACGATCTGCTCATATTGCTCGATAGCCAGGTGCAGAATGTTCTCGGTATCGCTCTGCGTTCCTCCCTGCAGGTCTCCGATGGATCGCAGATAGATGCGGCCCAGCAACCGGCGGGCATCCAGATTGTCGGGGTCGCGATCGATGACCTCCTGCGCCTCCACGACTGCCTCACGGATGTTTCCCGTACGTGCGTACAGCTCTGCAAGAGCGGACGCCAGGTAGGGAGAAGACGGATCAGCCTGCAGCGCGGCCTTGTACTCATCCACGGCTTTGGAGGCGAACTCGGCGCGGCCTGTTACTGCCACCATCTCCTCGTACATGTGCCCGAGTTGGAAGTGGTAATAGGCGTCGGAGCGGTCGGGCTGCTTTGTGCTTGCAGATGCAGGAGATCCAGGTGTCGCCGGCCCCGCCGTAGATTTCGCCGCGGGCTGGGCGGTCTTGACTGCCGGCGCGGCCGGTTGGATCTGCTGCGGAGCGCTCGCCGGCTGTTGAGCGAAGGCTGCTAGCGAAGCCCCAAGGAGGGCGGGAAGGAGCGAGCTGCGAAAGATTTTCATGTTCACCAAGCCAATGGTACTTGGATGCGCTGAGGCTTACCACCGAAGCATTTTCTATTTTAGGCCAATAAACAGTACGGGATACGGCGGACTGGCATTCGCCGAAGAATTGAGCTTTTCTGAATCGTCTCGATTGTTTCTGGGTTGCGAATCCTGGACTCGCCGCCGGTCAATTGGCCGGAACTTCCTGGAGCATTCGCAACTTCCAGCTATTTTCCGCCGGGGTAAGCAGAACCAGATAGTGAGCCTGCACGCGCTCGGTGGAAATCACCTTGCCGCCTTCGCGATACTGAATTTCCAGGTCAGCCGTGTCCGTTGCTTCAAGCGCGGAGCCATCCAGCGAGTAGAACGTAACTCGCACGGAATGCCCGTGATCCACAATCCTGCGGCTCAGTCCATTCTGCTTCTGGGTATGGATCGCCTCCTGCCACTGTTGCCGCGCGGTGCCCGTGAAGTTTTCGTTGAGCAGCTCAGTCCGATTTTCTTCCAGCGCCACAACCAGAGACTTCCATGCATGGGCATAATCACGTTGGATGGACGCTGAGGTTGTGTCTTCCACGGGACGTGGCGAAACACCGGCGGAGTTAAACGATTGTAGCGGCGCCGGAGCGGCGGCATGTGTCGTCATCGGAACGAGAATCATCTGAACCGAGATCGGTCCCAGCATAATCGCCAAGCCCAAGGCGGCAGAGCGCAAACGGACGGCGGCTCGAAGGTTGAACATGAGATTCGTCATAATCCGCCTCCCCAGTGAATTTCATTCCCAAGAACCACCCCGGCAGCCACCGAAAGCGTGGCGGAAGAGGAGGCGGGGAGTTCGGCGCGTGCAAAGCCGCGCTTAATGCGGGCGTCAACGGTGCTGCGTCCCGCGGAATCGACGGAGGTAAACGTTACAATCGTCCCGTCCGGCACTGCATTTCCGGAGCAGTCTCGAATGGCATCGGTTTCGACCAGGATGTTGCCGTCCGGTGCGCGTGAGGCGTTCATTCGAATGTTGCACGGATCGGCCGCCACGTGCTGCACAACGCGGCGCACGCTAACCTCACCCGAGGAAGCAATGAACTGCGCCGGACCGCTGCGGCGCCCTGAATTCAACTGCACCCAGGCGACGCCATTCTTTCCGATAACCTTGCGCTCCTCGACTGCCGATCCCGCCACCCCAAGCTGGAAACTAACTGG
This sequence comes from Saccharimonadales bacterium (SeqCode), assembly GCA_035539055.1. Classification (GTDB taxonomy): domain Bacteria; phylum Acidobacteriota; class Terriglobia; order Terriglobales; family Acidobacteriaceae; genus TOLSYN. Next base: position 46,644 of record DATLJC010000021.1, read on the forward strand.
GGTAGGAGCGAGTACAAGATTTTGATAGCGATCAAAAAGATATGCCGAGCCCAGCACCGCGCCGTTGGCTGCGGCGGGTACTCGCGAAGGATGAGTAATGAACGAGATTTTCTGCAGCGGAGCAGCACTTACGAAAAACGAAGTTCTGCTGTCGTCGAGAACCGCCACGTATCGCCCCGCGACCTTGAGTTCGTCGCCCGGAATGGTGACCGTGCCGCGCTGTACCGTGCGCTTGCTGGCCCCCCCGGGGCCGAAAAGGTAGAGAGTCGTCGAGCCGGAGCCCGAAATCTGCAACGTGGCATCCGCCCCGGCCTGGCCGGAGCCCGAGACGCGCACCTGCCCCAGGCACAAGGCCGAAGCAGTGCAGAGAAGTCCAACAATGATAGAGCGATGAAGTGAATTCATGGCCACCTATTGCACGTGGTCGCGGCTGTACTGATTCACCGTGACCCGGTAGGTATGAATTTGCGCAGCAAGGTCATCGCGCACACCGATGCTGAACGGAACAGGCGTTTGCGGCACTAACGACTGATCGACATAACCGTCGGAAACCCAGATCACCTTGCCCGCATTGTCATAAAACGTGGCGAGCACGTGAGGAATGTTCACGGTCTGTCCGCTCTGGTTCATCAGTTCGCCGGTGAGCACGGAATGGCCACGGGGATCTTTTTGCAGCGCCTGGTGCATTACGCCCATCACGGGGTCGGCCGAGGCCGGCACCAGCATCGCGTTCGGCTGCATGTGGACGCTCTGAATGCTGCTGCGGTTCATGTTCGGAAAGTCGATACGGAAGGGAGAAATTTCTTTCGGCAGCAGGACGTGGCTAATCTTGTCGAAGCTTTCTTCCTGCGCAATCTGCTGTCCGTCTTTGCCGATCAGAGTAGCCGAAACCGAGACAAAACCCGGTACCGTATCTTCGTTTTCGATTTCGCCCAGAAGAATGAAGCTACCATCTTTTTCCACCGGGTTCATGGAGATGATGCGTACTCGCGGGGCTTCTACGTTCTGCGCTCCCCAGTCGTCATCGCTGCCACGGGTCACAATGTCCCAGCGAAGGTAGTTCACCGGAATCACCTGCGGCGGAACCTTCGCACGCGTCTGAACCGGCCACAGCACCTTCCAACTGTTGTCCTCGCGCACCACTTTCAAGTCGCGCACGTCATAGACGGCGCCCACGGCCGACGCCCACTGCAGATTGGCGCGCACCGAGGCTTCCTGATCGCCTTCGCGAAGGACCTTGGTGTCGAAGAGTTGCAGCGCGGAGTAGGTTCGTAGATTTCCCGTCTCACCGAAGATGTCGCGCGCAAAATCTGGCATCGCGGTGTTGCTGGCCTTCGCCACGTAGCGATAAGCCCCTTCGGAATCGTGAGACTTCACATGATTGAGCAGCGCCTGCACCGCGCCCTCCGGCGTGGTGGCCGGGGTTAAAGTCGAAGAGTGCATGGTGGCGGCTGCAACCAGCGCGGCGGCGAGAACAATGAGCACAACCGGCAGAATCTTGTTCATGGCTACTGAGCCCCCCGCATTGAAATCTCACTTGCCTTGGAGGTAGGAAATTCAATCGTCTCCGTGTAACGGCGGCGATCCGGCAGCAGGACGAGGAAGATGGCCAGCAGGCTGACGCCCACCGGAACCACTCCCCACATCACTCCTTGCCACGCGGGAGGCACTGCGTTTCCGAAATCAATATGCTTTGCAGGAGGCACGTCGTCCTTCGTCCACAACGTAATAGCGCCATTGTCGTAGCTTTCTGCCTGACGCCATCCCGCAAACGCCAATAGCGGTTCGTAATACCGGTCGCGCACGAAGACGTAGCGCAACCCGTACTGGTCTGCGTGTTTCAAGATCGCCCGCAGCGACTCCATCCCCGCCGTACCGTAGTACTTGGAGTTGTAGAGCTGGCCCGCGCCGTATGCGGTTAATTCGGGCAGCAATCGGGCGGAGTTGTAATCCCCGTCGAGACTGCCGGCATTCGCATAGGTGGAAACCTTTGCAAACTGATTGCTGAATCCAAGCGTGATGTAGCGATACCTCGAGTGCTCCTCGCGATTCAGGAAGTCGATAACGGGCTGCACGTGCAGCTCACCGGTATTGATGGGATTGAACACCACCCAGGCCACGGCCATCGCGCAGCTATAAACGGCGGCAATGCCGAGCGCCACTACGGCGCGACGATTCCAGCGGTCGATCATCCAGGCCGCTAGCAAGCCTACAAAGGGCAGCGCCATCAGCGTTGCCCAGAACGTGAAGCGTTCATAGGTCAACACCTCGTAGGCGCGTCCCAGCAGCAGACGCCCGACCGGTGTGGTTCCGCCAAGGCCCAGCAGAGTCGTCAAATACCAGCCGAAAAGCAGCGGGCGCAATCGTCGTTCTGCCGATCCCTTCAACAGGATGTAAGGAATGGCAAGAATGAGCGCACCCATGGGAATGATCCAGAAATTCATTCCGCTATGCAGGTTGAGAAGGTAGTTGTCACGCGAGCCGTGCGGAATTGGCAACTGATTGATCGGGTTCTGCCGCAGCGAAATGAAGTAGGGCAGCAGCACAACGATTGCCGCTGCCAGAATGATTGCACCGAAGGCAACAGCGCGTGCCAATACTGCGGCGGCCGAAGACTTGCGCGAACTCTCATTGCGATCCAGCAGCGTGAGCCAAAGCACCGGAAGCGCAAACAATACGGCTCCGAACAGAAACGTCACGTGGTGGGCCGCCGCGCCAGTCATTGAGAGTGCAGCGCCCTTCAGCAGATTTCTGAAAACTCCATCGCGCGACCACGAGTAGAAGTAAGGCAACGCGTTGAGCGTCAGCGCCGCCGCCGTCAGGGTTGGCAACTGGCCGGACTGGTAAATCAGCATCGACAGCGATCCCAGAAAGACCGTACCCACCGCCGCGTAGCTCGCCTCCCGCTCGGGAACCCAGAGCTTTGCATAGCGGTACATGCCTACCGGCAGCAGCAGAATCACGATCAACTGGACAACCATATACGCGCCCGTCAGTCCAAAGACGTGTGAAAACAACGCAATCCACTGGTGCGTCAGCGGAGGATAGGTGGTCTGTGACATCCCCCCGAACCATTTCTCGTTCCAGGGTGAGAACCAGTGACTTGCATAATGGCTGGCAAAGAAAATGTGAGTTGTTGCGTCATAGGAGTTGGCGGGTAGCTGCATCAGTAGCAACGGGCCGTGCACCGCGAGAGCAAGCAGCACAATGACTAAGAGAGGGATAGCACGGTTTTGAGCGGTCGCCGACTTCGGAATCAATGGATCATCTCCGTCTTACGAACTAAATCAGATTCCCAGAGTTGCTCATGGGTTTACTGACGGGTTTGAGAATTTCAGGGACTCTCGCCTTTTGTGAGGAGTGAAACGCTCAACATAAGCACCCGCCTGCTCCATGTTGGCAATGTTCACGGTTCATTCAAAATTGCTTTGTAAGCAGAGAAGACATCTAGCTGCTTCTCTGCATCCCAAAACGTACAACCTAGTTTTCTGAGATTTGCGATTTCCGCATTCCAGAGTGTTCAAGTGAAAAACAAAATACTGATTGCCGGCTCATTCTTTCTTCTTTTGTCGTCGCTCTCTCTGCGCGCGCAGGACATCGATCTGGGCAGCAATGCTCAAAGTACTTCCAGGAACCAGAAGAAGTCTGGCGAATCTCTAGGCTGGGGAGCCAGTATCGAAGTTGGCCGCAACGCCCGCGCCGCCGAGGACCAACTGAAGCGGGGAAACTCCGCCGCCGCTGCCGCCGCTGCGGAGCGCGCCGTGAAGGCCGCACCGCAAAATGCAAAGCTTTGGTTTCTTCTGGGCTACGCTTCCCGCCTCTCCGGCCAATACCCTCGTTCGGTTGAGGCTTATCAGCAAGGGTTGAAGCTCGAACACAACAACCTCGATGGCCTCAGCGGCCTGGCACAGACTTATCAGCGCATGGGGCGTCTGGAAGAGGCGAAACGGTTGCTGATGCAGGTCGTCAATGCCGCGCCGAAACGTGAGAACGACCTGCTCATGGCTGGCGAACTTTTCATGCAGAGCGGCGATACCCGGCAGGGCATCGCGTTGCTTTCGCGCGCCGAGTCACTACATCCTTCTTCTCACGCCGAAGTCATGTTGGCCATTGCTTACCTAAAGATGAAGCAACCCGAGCGTGCCAAGCAGTTGTTGGACGAAGCGCGTCGCCGAGATCCGAAAAATCCCTCGGTCTTCCGCGCCGTGGCGAACTTCTATCGTGAACAGCATGACTACAAAGCCGCCATCGCCGCCCTGAAGAGCGCGCCCGGACAAAATCCCGAAGTCCTGGCCGACCTTGGCTACAGCTACGAACTGGATGGCGACAAAAAACATTCGGCGGAAACGTACGGCAAAGCTGCCGATCTTGCCCCTCGGCAGATCGGATTGCAGTTAAGCGCCGCGCAAGCAGAGTTGCGGTTAGCGGAGATGGAGCGCACGCGTTCCTTCCTTGCGCGTGCCGAACTGCTCGACGCCAATCACTATCGCCTCCATGCATTGAAGGCGCAACTTGCGCGGGCGGAAAATCGCAATGCCGACGCCATTCGCGAATATCAGGTGGCCATTTCCCGTCTTCCCAACGCCGCCGTGCCAGAGGGCCAACTCTATCCGATCCAGCTTCGCCTGAATCTTGCGGAAATTTATCGCGAGACCGGGAACGATCAGGCTGCGCACGAGCAAATTGCCGCCGCCGAAACCCTGGTCAATCAACTGCAAATCGAAGGCCCCGCGCGCGCTGAGTTTTTGCGTGTGCGTGCTTCTATCCGCCTTGGCAGCAATGATCCGGACGGTGCGGAGAAGGACCTCAAGGAAGCCATGCGGTTGGATCCGAACAACAGCGCTATTGAACTGCAGTACGCCAACCTGCTCTGGCACTCGAAGCGTCCGGACGAGGCGCGCAAGTTATATCTCCAGGTATTGCAGGCCGAGCCCAGGAATCGCTACGCGCTTGAGGCTATGGGCTACATGGCGCGTGAGTCTAATGACAATGCCACCGCCGAGCGTTACTTCAATCAGTTCGCCGCTGAATATCCCGATGACTATGTGCCGCATCTCGCGCTCGGCGATCTTTTCACGGCAACGGCTCAGTTTGATCGCGCTAATGCGTCGTATGAACAGGCGTTCAAGCGCGCGCCACGCAACGCCGTGGTGGTCGCCAATGCGGCGAACGCCGCAATCCAGGCAGGTCGCTTTCCCGTTGCCTCCAATTGGGTGGATCGTGCCCAGGGCAGCATGCTTGACGACCCCCGAATCATGCGCGAACGCGAGCGTGTGCTTTTCCATCAGGGCAAGTATGCCGAGTCGGCAAGATTGGGTTATCAGGTATTGGCGCAGTTGGAAACCGATCGCAATGCGTCGGTCTATCTCGCTTACGATCTCTACAATCTCGGACGCTACGACGAGGCGCTCACGCTGACCGAGCGTTATTCGAGAGTGTTGCCGAAAGAACCGAATTTTCCGCTGCTCACCGGTCACGTACACAAGCAGAATCAGCTCCTTCAGCAATCTGCCGAGGACTACACCGAAGCCATTACGCGTGATCCAAAGCTGGTTGAGGGTTACGTGAACCGTGGCTACGTGCTCAACGATCTGCAGAACCCGGACGCCGCCATTCAGGACTTCCAATCTGTGCTTGCGTTGCAGCCGTCCAATGGCGTTGCTCACCTCGGCCTTGCCTTCTCCGAGTTGCAGCTTCATCACGGGCGCGCTGCGCTTGATGAAACCGGCAAGGCAGAGAAGCTGATTGGAGAATCGGGCGCCATTCATCTTGCCCGCGCTACCGCTTACCGCGACTTGCGACTTCTGGACAAGGCAGAGCAGGAGTACGCCGTCGCGCTGAAGTATGCACCGGACGATCTGAAGCTCCACCTTGCGTTGGCCGATACCCAGTTCCACGCGAGACAGTATGCGGCGACCATCCAAACGCTGAATGCAACATTGGCAATCTCGCCGGACGATTCCGAGATTTATGCCCGAATGGCCAATGCCCACGCCGAGCTTCATCATCGCGATCTTACGTTCCGCTACATCGCCGCGGCGGAAAAACAAAGCCCGGACTCTTCGGCCATTCTGCTCAATACCGGCACCGCACTGTTGGCCTTAGGCGATCAGAATGCGGCCATGCAACGCTTCTCGCGGGCCTTGGAGGCTCCGGATGCCAACCGCGTGGAAGCGCGATTGCTATTTGCGAGAGTCTTCGTCCGGCAGCACAAATTCGACGCAGCACAGCAGCAGATTGCACTGGCCTTCGCGGAGTCGCGCGTGGGCGAGGCTTCTCCGGTCACCGCCGACGACTTCATTGAGGCCGCAAATCTTTTCCTGGGAATGAACGATTTCGATCTGGCGCGCCGGTATTTCGAACGTGCAAGGCAAGCGGGAGCGGCCGATGAGGTCGTAACCATCGGCATGGCTAACTCCGCCATTGCCGAGGGCCATACCGGCGAGGCACAAGCCGAACTGGCAAGACTCGGCAATCCCGCGGAATATACAAACAATTTCGACTACACCATGGCGCAGGGAAATATCTATCGCCAGCAGCATCGGCAATTTCATGCAATGACGGCTTTCGCGCGCGCCAATCAGCTTGGCGGCACCGACGACACGGCCGAATTTGCCATGCAGCAGGCCGCCGGGGAACAAGGTGTTCAAGTGAATCGGCGCGTCAGTCTTAGCTCCGATGTATTGGTGCATGGCATCATCGACGATTCCACGATCCTGGGCCTGGACCGGCAAATATTTCATAATGCCCAGGGCGGAGCCATCCCCCCGCCCCGTTCCTCTCTCGAAACTATATGGACCAACGGATATCGTGCGGATCTCGGGAAGTATCCGATGCTCAGCGGCTTCTTCCAGGTGCGCAATGCTCGCGGTCAAGTTTCGCTACCAAGCGAAACTCTTATTTTGAATCGCGACACTTGGGATTACACGATGAATTCAGCGTTGAATCCGGTGCTGAAGCTTGGCCCCGCGACGTTCTCGTTTAACGCCGGCCTGCAATTCACCATACGACGCGATAAGGAGAGTCCGGTAGAACTCAATCAGAACCTGTTCCGGCAGTTTGCATACATGTCTTCCAGCGCACTTGGCAACTGGCTCACGATACAAGGTGAAGCTTTCCACGAGAGCGGCCCAATGACCGACCGGAACCTGCACTCGCGGGAACTGGGCGCTCGCATTCAATTCATCGTGGGACGTCCGTGGGGCCGCACGCAGTTCATCACGGCCTACGGAACGCGTGATCTGCTGTTCCGCCCCTTAATTCGCGAGTTTTACTCCACCACAACATCGGCCGGGCTACAGCATGAGTTCAGCGATAAGCTTCGCGTCGCCGTCGTGGGAGAGTATGTCCGCTCGTGGAGGGTGCAGGATTTGAGCTTCTGGATTGCACAGGCGATGCGCCCTGCGGCGGAAGTTGAATGGAAACCTACGCGGCGATGGACCGTGAATGGAAATTTTGCGTTCACTCGTGGCCAGGGAATTCACGATTATGACAACGTGCAGAGCAGTTTTCTCATCTCTTACATGAAGCCACTGCGGCGAGAAGTGAATGACAGCTTCGGACAGGTGCCGGTCGAATATCCAATCCGGTTTTCCTTCGGAGTTGAGAACGCGAACTACTTCAATTTCACTGGCCACAATCAAACGATCCTGCGACCGGTCATTCGTTTGACATTGTTTTAAGGCCAGAGGGGCCCAATGAAGATTTGTCTCGTTAGTGCTTTCCCGCCCTCAAGACGGGGGCTGAATGAATACGGATATCACATCGCCCGTGAACTGCAGAGCGATCCGCTGCTGAGTCTCACGATTCTCGCTGATCGGTTGGACTCAACTCAACCAGAGCTGGATGACTTCGACGTAGTTCGGTGCTGGGACTTCAACAGCTTAAGTAATCCGATTCACGTCTTGCGTGCCATTCGTGAACTGAAGCCCGATGTCGTCTGGTTCAATCTGCTCTTCTCTACTTTTGGCTCGCGGGCAGTCGCGGCTTTCGTCGGACTTACGTTGCCCTTGCTGGTTCGTCTGTCCGGAACCTATACCCACATCACCTTGCACCACCTGATGGATAACGTGGACCTGAAGCACGCTGGCATTCGGTATCCACGCAGCTACCGCGCTGCCGGATATCTGGCGACCCGCATGTTGCTGATGGCAAATTCCATCTCGGTGCTGCTACCCGCCTATCGCCGCACGCTGATGCAGAAGTACAGCGGGAACAATGTGCACTTTCGCGCTCACGGCATTCTTTCCGCGCGCCCTGAGCCGCCTGCGTTTGAAAAGCGCGGCAATCCCGAGCATCGCATCCTGGCGTTCGGCAAGTGGGGAACCTACAAGCGTCTCGAATTGCTGATTGAAGCTTTTGAGGAAATTTCGCGACGCTTCCCTCGAGCGCGCCTGGTGATCGCCGGTGGCAATCATCCCAACACCGCGGGATATGTTGAAGGCGTGGCAAAAAGCGTTGCCGGCAACCCTAACATCCGGTTTACGGGCTATGTAGAAGAAGAAAGTGTCTCTGGGCTCTTCTCCTCCGCAAGCGTGATGGTGATGCCCTACTCCTCCGCCACGGGATCAAGCGGCGTGGCGCATATGGCCTGCGAGTTTGGCTTGCCGATCGTTTGTGCCGACATCGAGGACTTCCGCGAGATGAGTCTCGATGAGCAGCTCGCAATCAAGTTCTTCAAAATCGGCGACGCCCACAGCATGGCCGATTGCATTGTGGAGTTACTGGAAAGTCCGGCAATGCAGCGCGAGATGGGCGAGGCAAATTTCTCTGCCGCGCTGCGTCAGACAATGCCGATGATCATTCGTCAGTACCTGCGCTCCTTCGATATGCAGCACCACCATAACGCTCTGCGTCCCTTCTCACGCTTCAGGAGGCTCCCGGGGTGGGTTCCGTTGAGATCGACGATTTTTCGCGCCACTGCGCCCAGGTGGTCTCCATGGACTTAGGTTTCGGGAAATCCTTACCGAAAGGGCTCGTTGACTTCACACCTTCCGCCTCAGCCATGCGGGGAGTGCGCGCGTTGCTTTTGGTGGGTGGAAGAGAGGACACGGAACGCTTTGCAGAGTTCCCGATCGCGATGCTCGACGTACTGGGTCGCAGCGTCATGTTCCGCATGCTCGATCGTATTCGCGCTCACGGAATCAGCGAAATCGCGGTGCTTAGTGACACCGCTCCACTTCAGCCGCAACCCTCAATTGATTCCTGCGCGTTCAACGTGGCCGCGCCGGAGTGTTTCTGGAGCGAGGCTCTGCAGCAGTTTCGCAGGCTCAGTCGTCATTCCGAGAGCGTCCTGGTTGTTCGTCTCGGTGCCTGGGCTGAAGTTAATTACGCAGAGATGGTGCGGGAACACAGACAATCGGGATCGGCCATCATGCGGGCCTGCTCCCACAACAGCGAAGCGCTCGATGTGTTCGTTATCTCCTCCAGCAGTCAGACCGAAGCTGCGGCTTTGTTGCGCGGCGAACTGCGAGACGATCGAATTGCCGTTGCCGAGCACAAGACCCACGGTTATGTGAATATGCTGGCCGAGGCGTCAGATCTTCGCGTTCTGACCTTGGACGCCTTCGCTCGTAACACCGAACTGCGTCCTTGTGGCCGCGAACTTCGCCCTGGTGTGTGGGTCGGAAAAGGCGCTCGCATTCATCGCCGGGCGCGCATCGTTGCCCCCGCTTTTATCGGTGCCGGTTGCAAGGTGCGGGACGCCTCGGTGGTGACTCGCGGCAGCTCTCTTGAACAGCATTCCGAAGTCGATTGCGCCACGATGGTCGACAACTCCAGCGTGCTGCCGTACACACGAATCGGTGCCGGGTTGGAAGTGGAGCGCTCCGTAGTCGGTTTCGAGCAGGTACATAGCCTTCAGCGCGATGCCACTGTGAAGATCGAAGATCCTCACATGATTGCGCTTACCAACGGACGCGCGTCAGCGCAGTTGTTCACCGCCGCAAGCTGGTTCCTGAACTTTGTTCCGAATGTTTTCTGGAAGTTGTTTTTCGAGCCGCGAACGGAGCAGATGGAACGGGCGGAATCCAGTTTGCTCGATAAGCACACTGCTATCGACGACGCGCCATTGGCCGCGGCGGAGTCACAACCAAAATCCTATCGGGAAATGGTGGTAACGAGGAGATATGGAAACGAGTAGACCTGTGATCGTGAAACGTGTTCCGGAAAATCTGAATCTGCGCCAGGCTCGTGCCTTTCTGGAAGAAGTACGTCCACTGCTGGAACACGACCGTCCTCAGCTCGTTTTCGATCTGTCGCTCGTTCGTAGGCTGGATTCCGCCGGAGTTGACATGCTGCTCCATTGCATGAAAGAGGCTTCGAGGCGAGATGGAGATCTAAAACTCGCCTCGCTCAGTCCTCAGGCGCAGGTCGTGCTCGACCTGACGAGAACCAGCAGGCTCTTTGAAACCTTCGCGACCTCCGCCGAGGCGGCGCGCAGCTTCAGTGGATACCTGCCCAACATGGTTCGCCAGTTTCATCCTCAATCGCAGGACATTGCCAGCGAAAGGAAGGTGGCGTGAGCGTTCGTGAACAAGCGTTGAGGCCCTGGCCGCAGTCTCGGATGCGCACTGCATTCGAGACTTTGAAGTCGCATGGCTCGGAGGGCAAGGTGTTCACCGGCAGCGTGGTCATGCTGTCGGGCTCGGTACTGGTGTCTCTGGCCAACTTTGGCTACAACATCGGTGTCGCTCACCTGCTTGGTCCGGGAGACTTCAGCCATGCTGCCGCCGCCGTCACGCTGCTCATGCTCGCCTCCTGCATCAATCTCGCCTACCAACTTGTTACCGCTAAGCTGATTGCGAAAACCGTGATTCCTGCCGAACGGGCCGCCGTGTATCAGTTCCTGATGCGCCGCGCCTGGCTCGTCGGCTTTGCGCTCTCGGCGGCAATCGTTGGTGCCAGCCGCTGGATCGCCAGCTACCTGAGAATGCCGTCGCCAACCCTGATCGTGCTGCTCGGCATCGGAATGCTTTTCTACATCCCTCTCGGGGTGCGGCGGGGCGGAATGCAGGGCAGTTGCAAATTTCTTCGACTCAGTCTGAATCTTACGGCCGAGGCGTTCGTGAAGCTGATCACGGCGATGATTCTAGTACTCGGCGGCGCCGGGATCATGGGCGCGGTGGGCGCAATCTCCGTGTCTGTGTTTGCTGCCTTTCTGCTTCCCACTGGAGACGATGAGCTTCGTCAGACCGCTGCGGATTACACGCCCGGCTCATTCCTGGAGAGCATTCAGGCCATCATTTTCTTTATCGGTCAGGTGATCATCAACAACGTGGACATTCTGATGGTGAAGCATTACTTCGCGCCTGATGACGCGGGTATCTATGCTGCCGTTGCGCTTGTTGGACGTCTCCTGTATTTCGCCACTTGGTCGGTCACCAGTGCGATGTTCCCCATCTCCGCCGGAAGTTCGGCTGAGAGCGATAGCCGCCGTGTTCTTGTCGTGCCTTTGTTGTTCGTCGCCGGACTCTCCTCGGTCTTCGTCGGTTTTCTAGCCACCTTCCCCGGGCTCGTCATGCGAACTCTCTTCGGCAGTGACTTCCATCGTCTCGGTGCCGGAGTTGAACAGTTGCTTGCAATGAATGCTGTTGCCACCGCCGTCTACGCCGTTTGCGTCGTTTTGATTACTTACGAAATGTCGCGCAGGATTGCAAACACCGGTTGGCTTCAACTCGTGGTGAGCTTTCTGATCATTCTTTCGGTCGCCATTTTTCATGCTTCTCTGATGCAGGTAATTGTGATCCAGCAGGTGCTTCGGGGCCTGTTGTTGATGGCTGTTTCGTATCCCTTTTTTCGACATGCCCCTGGTCTGGGTGAGGAGGCAGCATGAGAAAACTTCGACGCTCGACCGAATCTGAAGTTATTGCCGAATTTCTGAAGAACGAGTATTACCAGGAAGAATTTCACGCCGACCGCGAGAGTTTTGAGCGAGTTGTGCTTGAGGCCGATCTCACCAACGAGGACGAGAGCGCGCTGCGCCGCGCCCTTCTGTTCCGCCGGCGCGGTCACATGTGGCGTGAGGTTCCATCGGACACGCAGTGGTGGGAGGTGGAGTTTGAGCCCGGCGATCTGGAGTACGTTCGGGTATTTCCGCGGGCGCAATGGCGCAAGATCGCAGGGGAAAGTTTCTTGCTTCGCGACATCGTCAACCGCATTCGCACCGTGAAGTTCTCCGGCGCAACGCGCGACTTTATCGCGCGCGTGCAAGCCCTGTGCTATCGGTTGCGTACCGAGCATGACCGTAGTGCCGTGCTCCTCATCGGAGTCGACGAACAGAAACCTCTCACCATTCTCGAAGGAAACCATCGTTTGACCGCGGCCTTGCTTGCCGGACCAACAATGTTCAGCCATCAGTTCCGCGTATTTTGTGGATTCTCGCCACACATGTCGCGCTCCTGCTGGTATGAGACGAATTTGCCCAATCTCTGGCGCTACGGACAGAACCGTTTGCGTCATCTGTTCTATGACCGCGATGCCGATGTCGCCCGTGTGGTTCACGAGATGAACCGTGCCTCTCAGGCGCCAGTGATCGACAGCAACATGGATCCGGTCCGCGCCGGAAAATCCATTGGCGGCTCGAAATAAGGAGAGTTTCAAAATGTACGCGAAAAAGTCTGCGAGGTTCGCCGTTCCAGTGCTGATTAGTGCGCTGCTGTTTTCCGCCAATATCTGCGCCGCCCAGGAAGTTCCGCAGAGCAGCCCGCAACAGCAACCGTCCCGGCCCAGCGGTGTCACCGTCGATCCGTCGGCCGGTCCGCTCAACCCGACGGAGCCGTCGCCGGGCGTGACGCCGCAGAATGAAAATCCGGAAACGCCATTGCCGAATGCGCCGCAGCCACAGGCGGCTCCCTCACCGCAGCCCTCGCGTCCCGCGACGCAGTCCTCGCAATCCGCTCAGGAGCCACTCGGAGCCGCCGCTGCCGAGCAGGTGAAGACCTCCGGAGGCGGAGCCTCGCGCCCGGCCGGAAACGCCATCGCGCCCGCTAAGCAGCATCAGTATCGCTCGCTTCTCATTAAGCTCGGAGCCGTTGCCGCCGCGGGAATCGCCGCCGGTGCGGTTTACGGGCTCAGCCATGCCACCTCCAGCACACCGCCGCATTCCGCGACTGCGGCCACAAAATAATTGCCCTATGTCATTGTCGAAGAGCTTGAAGAAATCCATCATTGTAAGTTTCTCCGGATTGGACGGAGCAGGGAAGACAACTCAGATCACGAGTTTGCGCCAAGCCGCAGCCGAACTCGGTCTCGACTCCGATCTCATTACGTTTTGGGACGACGTGGTCGTCGGCACGCGCTATCGCCAAGGATTTGTACACAAAGTTTTTAAGAGTGAAGAGGGTGTAGGGGAGCCGGGCAAACCGGTGGAGCGTCGCGACAAGAACGTGCGCGTAGGCTATCTGACTCTGATGCGCCATCTGCTCTATCTCGCCGATGCCATCCATCTGCGCATTGTTTTGTGGCGTGCGCTCCGCGCTCCGGCCCGGGTCATCGTCATGGATCGTTACATATATGACGAACTCACAAATCTGCCGCTCGATAATGGTTTTTCGATGGCCTATGCCGTTCTGCTCGCTTGGATCGCTCCGCGCCCCGATCTTGCCATTTTGCTGGATGCGGATCCCGAACTGGCGCGAGCCCGTAAACCCGAGTACTCAGTGGCTTTCCTGCTGCAGTCACGGCGGTCGTATTATCGTCTCGCCCAGCGTCTGGGAACCTTGACGCTTATTCCGCCACTTGATCTCCCAGAGGCAAAGCAAGCCGTCCTCACAAACTTCCGGCGTATTCTCGGAAGTGGTGAAGAAGCAAGTCTGTCCGGAGTGGTTCCCGCCGCATAACTCGAGACTTGCAGGTGCCCCACGTCCCGCCCGGTTTCATCGGGCTGACGTGGGGTTGTTGACTTCAGGTGCGTGTCGCAACAAGAAAAGGCCACGATGATCCGCAGCCTTCACTTCTGCACTGTGTCGATCTAAACCGTCTCTACCACCGCCACCGCCGGACGAATCTGCTGCAGATCCACGTAGTCGGTCGGATACTTCCCCGTGTAGCAGGAAGTGCAGTAGTGTGGATCGCCCTCGGGTTCTCCGCACGAGGCTCGCAACCCTGCCAGCGAAAGATATGCCAGCGAATCCGCGCCGATAAACTCACGCACCTCCTCCACCGACTTTCGCGCCGCAATCAGATGCCGCCGCTCTGGGGTGTCCACGCCGTAATAACATGGCGAGGTCGTCGGAGGACAAGATATCCGCATGTGAACTTCGGTCGCGCCCGCGTCGCGCACCAGACGAACAATTTTCTGACTCGTGGTGCCACGCACAATCGAGTCATCGATCAGAATGACGCGCTTGCCAGCCAATAGCTGTCGCACGGGGTTTAATTTCAGTTTCACCCCAAAGTCGCGCACCCGCTGCTCCGGTTCGATGAACGTGCGTCCAACATAGTGATTGCGAATCAACCCAAACTGCATCGGAATACCGCTCTCACGCGCATACCCCAGCGCCGCTGTCAGTCCGCTGTCCGGAACTCCAACCACGAGGTCGGCGTCCACCGGAGCCTCGCGTGCAAGCTGCCGTCCCATCTGCTCGCGGGATTCCTGCACGCTCTTACCGAATACCAGTGAGTCCGGGCGCGCGAAGTACACTTGCTCGAAGATGCATTGCGACTGTGCCAGCGCCGGTGCGAAGAAATGCGAATGCACGCCTTCCGGCCCCACCACGACCAGTTCGCCCGGCTTCACATCGCGCTCATATTCGGCGCCCAGCAGATCGAACGCACAAGTCTCGGAGGCAAACACGACTGCATCCGGCGCGCCATCCTTGCCGGGAATTCGTCCCATTGCCAGCGGGCGGAAACCGCGAGGATCGCGAGCGGCAAAAATGTGATCGTAGGTCGCCATCACAAATGAGAACGCACCTTCGATGCGACGCAGCGCATCGGACATCGCTTCCGGCAGCGTCTTTTCATGCGACTGCGCAATCAGGTGAAGCACAATTTCGGTGTCGCTGGAGGTCTGGAAAATGGATCCGTTCAGTTCAAAGCGTTTGCGGATTTCGGCGGCGTTTACCAGGTTGCCGTTATGCGCAATCGCAATTTGACCCTTGTTGCAGTCCACTTGAATCGGCTGCGCATTCAGCAGGGCCGAGTCGCCGGCGGTCGAGTAGCGGGTATGTCCAATCGCGTGATATCCGGGCAGCTTTTGCAGCACCGCCTCGCTGAAAATATCGGCTACCAATCCCATGGACTTGTACACGGTCATGCGGCTGCCATTGCTGGCTGCAATTCCCGCCGACTCCTGCCCGCGATGCTGCAATGCGTGGAGTCCCAGGTAGCAGAGCTTGGCCGACTCGGCATGGCCGTACACCGCCACCACGCCGCACTCTTCGTGAAGTTTGTCCATTTCGATTTCAAACATTACTTCCCGCCTTATCCAGCCATGCGCTGTTTGCGCGATGGACGGCAATGGCACGGCCGGAGCCGTGCCGAAATCACTGTGCATAACTCAAAACACCCAACGATTCACCGTAGCTAGTCGAGTCCTGCCGCCACTGCTGGCTCGGTCTGCAGAGCTTGTTCCAGTGCCTCGCGCCAGCTCACCTTGAAGGCGGAAATATCGCCATCGATGACTGGAACTCCATCAATCTGAATGGCGAACTTCTCACTCGTGGTGAGGCCAATAGCCTGTGCATTCAATCCATATTTTACCGCAATCTTTTCGATTGTTTGTACCTTTGTCGCGTCGCAGGTCACCAAAGCTCGCGTTGCGTCCTCGGCAAACAGCACGCACTCGGCCGGGAGTCCGGCAGAAATCAAGTTAATTTCTGCCCCTAGCCCCTTGGCGAATCCGATCTTGGCCACGGCCACGGCGATCCCGCCCTCGGCAACGTCGCGCGCAGACTCCACCAGACCTTCCAGGGCCAGCATCTGCAACACATCCTGCAGTGCCTTTTCGTCCTTCAGGTCCAGAACCGGCGGTTTGCCCCACAGCTCGCCAAGCACGTGTACAGCATATTCAGAGGAGCCAAATTCATCCTGCTCCTCGCCGCTATGCGACTTCTGCCCCGGCGTCAGCAGCACAATCGAGCGCCCCGCTCCGGAGGCGTTCGCCGGAACCGCCTTCTGCACGTCCTGCAAAATGCCCACAATGCCCAGCGTCGGCGTGGGATAAATCCCCTCGCCCAGCGTCTCGTTGTAGAAGCTCACGTTGCCGCCCGTGATCGGAGTCTCCAGAGCGATGCAGGCTTCCGACAGTCCGTCGATCACCTGCGAGAACTGAGCCATGATCGGCGGCTTCTCAGGATTGCCGAAGTTCAGGCAATTCGTCGCCGCCACCGGCTGCGCGCCCGTGCAGGCCACCATCCGCGCCGCCCGCGCCACGTTGTGCATGGCTCCAAGCTTCGGATCGAGATAACACCAGCGTCCATTGCCATAGAGAGCCATGGCCAGTCCGCGCGGAGTGCCTTTGATGCGGATCACACCTGCCAGCTCGCCCGGTCCCTGCATGGTGTTCGTCTGCACCATCGAGTCGTACTGCTCATAAACCCAGTGCTTCGAGCAGACGTTTGGACTTGCCAGCAGCTTATGGAACTCGGCATTGAAGTGGTTTTTCGCGCCCAACTGCAGCGCGCCCGGTTTCTGCTTCGGCACCGGAGCCGTCCACTCGCCAACCTCGCGGTGATAAAGCGGCGCATCGTCGGTCAGCGCTTCATTCGAAATCTCTGCCACGGTCACGCCGTGATGCTTCACGCGCATCGTGTTCTCGCCGATCACCCGCCCCACGGTCACCGCGTCCAGTCCCCACTTGCGGAAGACCGCAAATACCTCTTCTTCCCGGCCCTTCTCAGCTACTAGCAGCATCCGCTCTTGCGACTCGCTGAGCATGATTTCGTAGCTGCTCATGCCGGTTTCGCGCTGCGGCACCAGGTCGAGCTCAATCTCCAGCCCAACGCCGCCGCGACCACCCAGTTCGCAGGTCGAGCATGTCAGTCCCGCCGCCCCCATGTCCTGAATGCCGACAATCGCGCCGGTTTTCATCGCTTCCAGGCAGGCTTCCAGCAACAGCTTTTCCATGAAGGGATCGCCCACCTGCACATTCGGACGCTTCGCCTCGCTGCCTTCGCTGAATTCCTCGCTCGCCATCGTAGCGCCGTGAATCCCATCCTTGCCGGTCTTCGAACCGACATAGATCACCGGATTCCCCGCGCCCGAAGCCGATGCATAGAAAATTTCATCCTTCTTCACCAGCCCCAGCGCAAACGCATTGACCAGCGGATTGCCCGCATAGCAGCTCTCAAACCGCGTTTCTCCGCCGACATTTGGCACGCCAAAGCAGTTGCCATAACTGGCCACGCCGCCCACCACGCCATCCAGCACCGCGTGGTTCTTGTGCAGCGCCGGGCGATCCATCGTGCCGTCGTGCTCCATCGAGATCGGCCCAAAGCGCAGCGAATCCATCACCGCCACCGGACGCGCCCCCATCGTAAAGATGTCGCGCAGAATTCCGCCAACGCCGGTCGTCGCTCCCTGAAAGGGTTCAACGAACGACGGATGATTATGCGATTCAATCTTGAAGGCGCAGGCCCACTCGCCGCCGATGTCGATAATCCCGGCGTTTTCTCCCGGCCCCTGCATGACCAGCTTGCTCTTGGTCGGAAGCCTCTTCAGGTGGACGCGCGACGACTTATAGGAGCAGTGCTCGCTCCACATCACCGAGTAAATCCCAAGCTCGGTCATGGTGGGCACGCGCCCCTGCCACTTCACAATGCGTTCGTACTCCTCCGGAGTCAATCCATGACTGCGGATCACTTCCGGCGTAATCTTCGGCTCGTTTTCAGGGGTAGTCATAGGCGGACTCAATTATTCTCGCATGTGGGGAGAGGCGAACGAAAGCGGGGGTGGTAAGTTTGGTCCCCCAATACTGCGCCGTTCTGTTCAGCTCACAATGCCGAATCAAAATCAACTTAGGAATCAACGTTGCACTAATTGATCATGGTAAACACTTTGTATTTAATTAGTTAATCATGCTGTTTCCTGTAAGATCAGAGCGTTGACTTTAGCTTAATAGCTCGGTATGTTGACGACATGCAAGAGATTTCTTCGGTGGAAATACTCCAACGGCTTCGGAGTGAAAATCCGTGGTGGGACGACAGCCGCTCGATTCGTGATGTTTACTTAGGCATGAAGAAGCGTGCTTACTTCAATCTCTTTTTTCCCTTGATCAGGAATAGGTCGGTACGGAGGGCCGTGGTGTTGATGGGCCCTCGTCGCGTTGGTAAAACTGTAATGATTCACCATGCGATACAGGCGCTTATCGACGACGGAATTCCGCCCGAGGCGATTGTGTATTTTTCAGTCGATCACCCCATCTATACGGGGCTCAGTCTGGAAAAGTTTCTAGAGCACTATGGCCAGTCCAGCGGCGTGAATTACAGGATCGATGAGGTGTTCGTTTTTTACGACGAAATTCAATACTTGAAAAACTGGGAAGTGCACCTGAAGTCAGCGGTTGATTCGTACCCTAATATCAAGTTTGTAGTTTCCGGTTCGGCAGCCGCAGCATTGAGACTCAAAAGCCAAGAATCTGGGGCGGGGCGTTTCACGGATTTTCTTCTCCCCCCGCTGACTTTTTACGAATACATCGATTTATTAAACAAAACGAACTTAGTTCATACACCGGATGTCGATAACTTGACTGGGAGCAAATATTTCACGACTCCTAACATTGAGTTGCTCAATAAAGAATTTATCAACTATCTGAACTTCGGAGGTTACCCTGAAGTAATCTTTGCTCCAGAAATCCAGGCAGATCCAGGTAGATTTATCAAGAGCGACATCATCGATAAAGTGCTGTTGAGAGATCTGCCCAGCCTGTATGGGATCTCGGATATTCAAGAGCTCAACCATTTGTTCACAACATTGGCGTTCAATACCGCAAATGAGATTTCTCTCCAAGAACTGGCAATGAATTCCGGAGTAGCAAAGAACACGATCAAGAGATACATCGACTATCTTGAAGCCGCTTTTCTGATCAAAATAGTTCATCGCGTTGACCAGAGTGCAAAAAAGTTTACTCGCGCCAACTTCTTCAAGGTATATCTCACGAATCCAACGATGCGCGCGGCCCTATTCCTTCCGATCAAACCCGAGGACGAAGCAATGGGGAGATTGGCGGAGACCGCCATTTTCTCCCAATGGTTCCACAGCGCCGTCCCACTTCATTATGCTAGATGGGACAAAGGTTCGGAAAAGGGAGAGGTTGATCTGGTGCATCTGGGGGCTGCTAGACAGAACGTTGCATGGGCGGTTGAGGTGAAATGGTCAGACCGCTTCCCTGAACGGCCTCACGAACTCGCAGGAGCCATAGGTTTCTGTCGGAAGAATAATCTTTCTAAAATTATGGTTACATCTAAGACAACGACATCGACCCTGCAAGAGCACGGAGTTGTGATCGAATTCGAGCCCGCCAGTCTGTACTGTTACACGGTTGGCCATAACCTCATCACTACGAAGCGAGTAAGAAATTCGGAATTAAATACTGATTCAGCCGAATCTGAGCTATAGGTCTTGAAGCGTCTAATTCCGGTGAAGGTTCACTGCACCTTCACCGGCACCATCTCCCTCTGCGCCTTCCCATCCACAAACCGCACGCAGGGAATCTCCAGCACCAGCACGTGATCCAGTAAATTCGGCCTCATGCGAAACGATCCCTGCTCGAATGAAAGCCGTACCTTGCCTCCGTTGAGCACCTGCGGCAGTTCGATCGGCGCTTTCGGATTCGCGCAGATATACAACGACGCCAGATCGCAGAACTGCAGTACTCCAATCAGAGCGTCTATCTCCTCCAGCTTCAACCCCGCCTGTGGCAACAAACGATCCACCCGCGCCGCCTCGCGATTCAGGAACTGCTCTACTTGCGCCCGCTGTTCCGCCGTCCCCGCGCCGCGCTCCAGATAAGGATGTGTAAGCCGCGCAAAATGTGCGCTTACCATCAGTCCACCCACCGGCCCCGTGCTCTGCGCCGCCTGGATCGACCCCGTCCAAGCCTGCAAAAACTGTTCCGGTTCGGTATTGGTGAACGACACCGCAACCCCCGACTCAAGCTGCTTTGGCTGGCGTGGCGCGCTCACGTCGCCATCAAACGGCATCCACCCCATGTCGTGCATGCCAATCGCCCGCACCACCGGCTCGCGCACGTTCGGCACCTTCCGGGAATCAAACGCTGCCGCCAGTTCTCCGGAGATTCGTGCGTGGTCCGGCTGAGTTACAAACCAGTCCGTTGTCACCGCCTTGTGCTGTGTCTCGGCAATCGCCTCAAACGCCGGACGCGCCTCTCCCACCGATTCCTGTGCCGCCAATCTGCTTCTGAAGATCAATGATTTCCTCGCGTTCTGATGCTCCCGCGTTTTTTCAGCGGTATAGCCATTGCGATAAGATGGTACCTGATTCCAGCCAGGGACAGTCCGAAATGTGTTCGCCCCATCACCGTATCCGCAGCACTATTCTGTGTGCCATCGGCGTCTTCGCGCTGCTCACCATCTTCGGGTGCCAGGACGAACCCCGAAAGTCCGATGCCGAACTCGGATTGAATCCCACCCAGGCCATCGGGCGCCATGTTTTTGATGCCAACTGTGCCCGCTGCCACGAACCCTACTCCAAGCGCGGCCTCCACGGCCCCAGCCTTCACGACGTTTACAAAAAGCAGTACCTTCCCAGCGGAATGCCCGCCAACGACGACCGCATCACGGAAGTGATCGTGCGCGGACGCGCCAAGATGCCCTCCTTTGGCAGCACTCTGTCCGACCCGCAGATCAACGCTCTGCTCGCCTACCTCAAGACCCTCTAGCCCCATCTACTCCGGTCCAAAGGATTAGACCGAGGGATTAGAATGGACCCAACGTCGATGCCCGCGCATCGTACACTTAGAGATAACGATGGCGACCTCCGAACTGATCCAGATCCAGACCGTCCCTGCCGCTCCTGCTCCCAAGCCGCGCTGGCTGCGCGCCAAAGCTCCCATGGGCGAGCAATACCATGAACTCAAGAAACTGGCTCGCGGACTGAACCTGAACACCGTCTGCGAATCCGCCCACTGCCCAAACATCGGCGAGTGCTGGAACCACAAGACCGCGACGTTCATGCTTCTGGGAAACCTCTGCACCCGGCGCTGTGGATTCTGCGCCGTCCCCAAGGGCCGTCCCGAGGCTATCGACTTTGACGAGCCTCGCCGCGTTGCCGAAGCCGTCGCGAGCCTGGGATTGAAGTTTGCCGTCGTCACCAGCGTCAACCGTGACGACGACAACATCGGTGGCGCAAAGGTCTTCGCCGAAACCATCCGCGAAATCCGACGCCTGCAGCCCGATTGCTCGGTTGAGGTTCTAATCCCCGACTTCCAGGGCCACGAAGACTGCCTGCAAATCGTCCTCGATGCCGAGCCCAACATTCTCAATCACAACACCGAAACCGTCCCCCGCCTCTATCGCATCGCTCGCAGCGGTGCCCGTTACGAACGCACGCTCAACCTTCTCTCCCGTGCCAAGGAGCTCTCTCCCGCCACAATCACCAAAACCGGCATCATGGTCGGACTCGGCGAAGACATGGAAGAGCTGCTACAGGTCTGCCGCGATCTCGGCGAGCGCAAAGTCGATATCCTCACCATCGGCCAATATCTCGCTCCATCGCGCGACCATCTCCCGGTCAAGCGCATGTATCCGCCCGAGGACTTCGCCCTGCTCAAGCACGAGGCTCAAAAGATGGGCTTCCGCCACGTTGAATCCGGTCCCCTCGTCCGCTCCAGCTACCACGCCCACGAGCAGGCCGAGAGTACCAAGAG
>DATLJC010000022.1:0-77088 GCA_035539055.1 Saccharimonadales bacterium (SeqCode)
GCCCAACATTGCCAATTGAGCCCCTCAGCCATTATTGTCCCAAGCACGGCAACTCTCGGGGGCAGACTATGAGAAACCTGATACTTGCGACATTGCTGCTTATGGGGGCGGGCATCGCTCAGCAGCCCAAGCCTAATTCCGCACTTCGCTCGTTTGTGGGGACGTGGCGGCTGGTTTCTTCTACAGAAGTGCTGCCGGACGGGACGTCAAGACCTTACGGATTTGGGCCTCATGCGCAGGGATATCTGATGTATGACGCGAAGGGACACGTATGCGCACAGGTGGCAGATCCGGATCGGCCTAAGTGGGCCGACCCGGATCATCCGACGGCTCAGGAGGTCAAGATCGCATACGACGGCTTCGGCGGATATTGCGGGACGTATACCGTGGACGAAAAGGCGCATACGGCGGCGCACATTCCGGAAGTTTCGCTTGATCCTAATCTGGTGGCGCAGGCGAAGCAGCGCAATTACCGCTTCGATAGCGACAAGTTGATTTACAGCGGGACGGAAAAGCTGGAGCCGATTGGGGAAAGTCACTGGACGATGATTTGGGAGAAAGTGAAGTAAAGCGCGTTGTGGGAAGCTTGGGGCGGCGCGGGGGCCTTCGCGACGCTCAGGATAACTCAAAGAGCAAGGGCAAGAGCGAGAGCAAGGGCAAAATCAACTACCCCACGTCAGCCCGATGAAGCCGGGCGGGACGTGGGGGCACCAGAACACATCGCATGTTAGTCGGCGACATGCGGCAAGAGATTAGTGGCTGTGTGCGGCGGCGATGAGTTGTTGCCACACTTCGCGGACTTGCTGCTCGGCGGTTTCCTTAGCGGCGCTGTTGTCGATGACGAAATCAGCGAGCTTGGCTTTTTCGGTTTCGGGCATTTGAGCAGCCATTCGCTTTAGTACCTCGGCGCGGGCTTCGTCGGGAGTGGTTCCGGTGCGCTCGGCAAAGCGCTGGATCTTCTGTTCGAGGGTGCATGTCACTACGATGAGTTTGTCGTAACGGGCGAGGCCGCCGGCTTCGATGAGCAGGGCGGCTTCGCAGATGGCGACTCCGTGAGGATCGGTTTCGCCGATCTGTTGCATCCAGTCGTCTTCGAAGGCAAGCACACGCGGATGAACAATGGCATTCAATTCTCCGATGCGGTTGGGGAAGGCGGTGGCGGCTAGTTTTGGGCGGGCGATGGTGCCGTCGAGGGCGAGAACCTCTTCGCCGAAGGCGGCAACGATTTCGTCGAACATCGGTTCGCCTGGGACCATCAGACGGTGCGCTACGGCATCGGCGCGGAGGGTGTGGGCGCCGAGTTTGGCGAACATGGCGAGGACAGTCGTCTTTCCGCAGGCGATGCCGCCCGTCAATCCAACCTTCAGCATGGCAACAGTTTCAGCCTTCTCCGGTTGTTGTGCAAGTTCGGCTTGCAACCACCATGTGGCGGAGACCGTCTAGGTCAAGGATCGGGTTGAGTTTTCCAGGCGTACTAAACGTTCCGGCTGGCACTCAGGCTCTCGCAATGGCGAGTGGCGACAGCGGCATAGCTCCCGGCGACCTCCTCCTCGGTGAGATAGCGAATGGGCGCGCGAGGCGGGATTCGCTGAACAATGTGGGCCAGGCCGCTCAACAATGCCCGCTGAACTTCGGTGATAGAGGGGCTCAGGATCACTCCGCGGTTCTCGATGATGAGGAAGGCGCGAGAGCGATAGTGACGGTCCCAGAGGTGGTCTTCGGGATCGGGGCAGCGCATGGGCTGGAATAAATCCAGTGTGGTTGAGGAAGAAAAGGTCGATTGCGTTGGAAAGAGCAGGCCCGAGGACACGATGAATTGCGAGATCGAATCGGTAGCCAGAGTATGCACGTGTTCGTCATCGGGCATGCGCCAGGATGCGCTCTCGGCGATGGTGGTGAGGGTGGCGAGGTCGGCTTGCGCGGCGACCCGGGGCGAGACGGCGAGGCGTGCTTCGACCTCAGAGAGAAGTCCTTCGACGACACGGCAACTGCCTCCGGCGAGAACCAAGCCGTGATTTCCCAATACGAGGACGTCGCAATCGGCGGGCGCACATAGAACTTTCTCAATCTCGCGGGCGAGAGGCAGGCCGGAAGGCACGTGGGGAATCCAATGCCATCGCAGGCCGTCGAGCAGGCGAGCGAGTTGGGCAGGCGCATCTCTTCTGACCGCCCAGGCAAGGGCGTTGACCGAGTGCAGGTGAATGACGACCGGGTGAGGCAATACGGCGTGCATGGCGGTTTCGATGGAGGCTTGCGCAAACTGTTGGGTGGGATCGAGGTTGCGCTTCAGGGCATCGTGGATATCGGCCAGTTCGAGCGGCACGAGAACGCCTTCGTCCAACGCATTTGCCATCCACTTGCCGGATGCTTTGATCCACAGAACGCCATCGAGCTTAATAGAACTGTTCCCGGTACTTGCTTGGGTCAGTAGAGGATCGCTGCCGACCCGGGCCGAGAATTCCCGCAGTTGCCGTAGTTCATCCTGGTGGAACGGTGAAAGTTTTTTGCTCATACAGGTCTCCTGTACCGACTGCTTACGGCAGCACCCGGAGTTGATCCTCAACCGGGGCTAGTTGTGCGGTTTGCTTCGAGCGTGCCTGCCCGATCTTGACCGAGGTTCGGAAGATGGCTCCTACGGGAATGAAGCCCGCGAGTTTGTGGGCGGCGACGGCGGCCAGGCCCATGGACGCGATGCAACCGCACGACTCACAATCCGGGTTTCCGCCGAATTGGCAGGGAACGATTTTGGTTTTCAAGTCCGCCGAAAGGGTTTGAGTGGTGAGGGAGAAAACGCAATCACTGGGGCTGTGCGGGGGAGCGGCAAATTGATGGATCATGCCTTCGGGCATATCCAGTTTGGGGAATTCCTTGCGGAGCTGGAGCAGGTCGGCAATGGCCTTGCGACGCTCGGAGGGTTGCAGGATTTCCGGCAACCGGTCGCCGATCTGGGGAGTGAACAGGCTGAACCAGACTTTGTGGATCTCGGGCCGGGGCGTCCAGTAGGAGAGAAACTCGCGTAGATAGCCTGGGCGCTTCATCATTTGCGCGGTGATGGTGCAATGGATGGTGATCCGCTGGCCTGCGATGTTCTTCTGAATGCGGTCATAGGTGGCAGGCGACCGGCGGAGGTCGTGTTCCGGTTGCAATCCGTCGATGGACACGACGACGTTGAAGTGTTCGAGTTTGGCCCAGGCCGGCGCGAGCGGACGGAATGCGCTGGTCACAATCTGCACGTGAATTCCTCGCTGCAGCAGGAGAGGAACCATCGCCTCCAGTTCACGATAGCGGACGAGGGGGTCGCCTCCGACGATGGACAGATGGAGTGGCCTGATGCGGTCAACCACTTCGAGAACGCCGTCGATTAGCTCTTGTCCCTTGCGATCGTGAAGCTCGCGAAGGGTGATGTTTCCGCCCAGGTGAGCGTCGTCAAAGGCGTAACATCCCGGACAACGTAGCGGGCACTCGCGCGTGATTTCGATAGAGAGCGAAGGCGGCTCTCCGTTGAGGATTTTGCGCCAGGCTTGGAGGATTTCTGAAGTCTTCACCACTGTCCTTTTGGTCACAAAAACAGGTTCGCGAAAACCACGGCATGTTCCGCTTTAGGGGGAACGTGACCGTACCGATGGGATTTCGGGATAGAACTCGCTGTCGAGACACTTTCAAAAAGAAAGTGCCAGGAACGTGCTCTTACGATCGGAAATTCAGAGTGGAAGATGGCGGGGAGGGATCAGCCGCGTGTCCGGTGATGGCCATTGTGTCGCCGGGGAGGGTGGACACTATGACGGAGCCGAACTTGATCCAGCGTACCTGGAAGCTGCGAGACGAAGGGAAGGCAGAATCGCAGGTCAGCCTGCGTTCAAACTCGTGGCAAGCCGCGTTGCCGATTCGGGAGACGACAACATCTCCCGAGTGAGAATTGATCGCGGGAGGGTCAGGGACTGCGTCGAGAAACGCGATCAGCAGCAGCACGCCAAGCAGCAGGACGATTTGTCGATTTTGCTTCATTCCCGTTTGCACCTCCCACGATAACGGTTGCAGGATCGATTTAACAATCGGTGGTGGCAGATTCGACATTGTGTTTATTAAGATGCGGTTGTCTTGTAACGAGAAACCAAGCCTGTTCGCAGGTTGGTTTCGGCGGCGACCAGCTATGGGCTTTCGATGAATGGTTGCAGGGGATGGTCGGGCAATGGTCGGCTACAGCGTTTGACACTGCAAGGGCTGCGCCTTTATCCTTGAAATCTGTCCTGAGGAGTGTTTCCCGCCAGGAGTAAGGGGATTTGTCAGCTCACGGTTCGAGCTGCCAGATTCCTTGTGTCTCACTCGCTTACAAGCGAAGCGGTTGTTGGCTACCGGCTGGGCTGGCCTTCGGGAGCATGTGGCATCATGAAGATTCGTATTCAAGACCTGGAAGTTCGGAATCTGGAATTTGAACTTCAGTTCCAGCCCGGGGAGATCGATTTCGGCTCGGAAGTGCGGCAAGTTGGCACGCTTCAGACCGACGGACGCGCGGAACTGATTCGCGAACACCACGGCGGTACCGAATCGATCGAAGATATCCGCCTGGTGGGTAAGCTCGACGGGCGAATTGAAGTAAGCTGTGCCCGTTGTCTTGAGCCGGTTGAGATTCCGATCTCGCGTTCGTTTGACCTTTTGTATCGTCCGCTGGCGTCTGAAAAAGGCTCCGATGAAGTGGCGATCAACGAGGCTGAAACAGAGATTGGCTACTACAAGGGCGAGGGTATGGATCTGGAAGACTCGCTTCGCGAGCAGATTCTGCTGGGAGTTCCGATCAAGACGCTTTGCCGTTACGATTGCAAAGGCTTGTGCCCCAGTTGCGGAGTGAATCGAAACGAGCAACTTTGCGATTGCGACCAAAGCAAGCCGGATGCCCGCTGGGCCGCACTCGGCGACTTGAAAAATAAATTGCACTAGCGCCTGCGGGCGACTTTGAGTTCGCGGTCCATTTTGCGGCCGCATGGTAATTGAAAGGTAGTCGATCATGGCAAATCCTAAACGGCGACATTCCAAGCAGCGGACGGCTCTCCGTCGCGCCCACGATCACCTGACCGCGCGCTCCATCAGCGAGTGCCCTAACTGTCACGAAGCCAAACTTCCGCATCGTGCGTGTGCCAAGTGCGGCCATTACAAGGGCCGTGAAATCGTTGAGGTTGAACAGGCCAAGTAGGCCTCCCTTCGCGGACGATGTCAATCACCATCGCGGTCGATGCCATGGGTGCAGACCGCGCCCCTAAGCCGGAAATAGAGGGCGCGATTCTTGCAGCCAAGCACTGTGACGTTCGGGTTCTACTGGTTGGGCAGCAGGATGTGGTGAGCGCTGAACTTGCTCACTATCCTGAAGCCCGGTCTTTACCCATTGAAGTCGTTCATGCTTCCGAGTTCATCGGCATGGACGAAAAAGCCGCACAGGCGGTCAAACAGAAGCGCGACTCGTCGATGCGCGTGGGCCTTCGCCTGGTAAAAGACGGCACGGCCAGCGGCTTTGTCTCCGCCGGCAACACGGGAGCCGCCATGGTCACGGCCAAGCTGGTATTGGGCGTGATTCCCGGCGTTGATCGCCCTGCGCTTGCATCCGTGTTTCCGACTGCCGCCAACACGGCGACGATCATGTTGGACGTGGGCGCAAATGTCGACTGCAAACCGCAAAACCTGCAACAGTTCGCCATTATGGGCGACATTTATTTCCGCACAATCTTCAGTGGGCGTTTCCCTACCGCGAGTCATCCGCGCGTGGGATTGCTGTCGGTGGGCGAAGAAGAGACCAAGGGCAACGACCTTACTCGCGACGCATTTCAGTTGATCAAGGGCCTGCCCATCAACTTCCTCGGCAACGTAGAAGGTCGGGACCTGTACAACGGACGCGCCGACGTCGTTGTGTGCGATGGTTTCGTGGGTAACGTGGCATTGAAGGTCAGCGAAGGGCTGGTCGAGGCCGTTCGCGCCATTTTAAAAGAGACTCTGCAGTCCACAATCACGCGCCAGATGGGCTACCTGCTTGCGCGGGATGCGTTTAAGGATTTCAAGAAGCGCCTGGATTATTCCGAGTACGGCGGAGCGCCGCTGCTGGGCTTGAAGGGCGTCGCGATCGTGAGCCATGGGTCTTCGAACGGCGTTGCCATTAAGAACGCGATTCGCGTCGCTGCTGAATTTGCACGCTCCGGCCTTAACGAGAAAATTGAGGAACAGATTCGCGCCTCCCGGGAGCGCATCGCCGCCGCCGAAAAGGTTTAGTATTTGTGAGCGACCGCCAGCTCAGGCTGTGGGCGCTTGTGTGATTTTGAGCAGCAGAGCACGGCCACGGTCGTGGTTTTTCTCCGGATGAGCACCGCATGGTCCTCGCGTTCAGCAGAGTGCGAACTGCATCGCCTTCGCCCGTCCGGTATCCGAACTTTTGCACGGAGCCATCAATGGCGAACCCTGTGGCACCTCGTATTCCCGGACTCGTATTTCTTTTCCCTGGCCAGGGCTCACAAGCCACCGGAATGGGTAAGGACCTTGCGTTCAATCACCTCGTCGCGCGCCGTACATTTCAAGAGGCCGACGATGCTCTTGGTTATTCCCTGAGCAAACTTTGTTTTGAGGGACCGGACGAGAAGCTTCGTATGACCGAGATCACTCAGCCGGCGATTCTTACGGTGTCCGTAGCAGCGGCTCGCGTGCTCGCCGATGACGGCATCGCGCCCAGCTTCGTTGCCGGGCATTCGCTAGGTGAGTATTCCGCACACGTTGTGGCCGGTACGCTGAGTTTCGCCGATGCGGTACGAACCGTGCGTAATCGCGGCAAGTACATGCAGGAGGCGGTTCCGGTTGGCGTTGGAGCGATGGCCGCGATTCTCGCGCTCAGCATTGATCTCATTCGCAGCGCCTGCAGCGAAGCTATCGCGCAATTTCCCGGGCAGGTTTGCGTGCCGGCCAATATCAATTCTCCGGGGCAGGTGGTAATCAGCGGCTCCAAGGCGGCTGTCGAGCGCGCTGCCGAACTCTGCAAACAGAAGGGGGCCAAGCGCGCCGTGATGCTTCCGGTCAGCGCACCGTTCCATTGCCCGCTGATGCAGCCGGCACAGGATCGGCTGGCAGTCGACCTGCATGCTCTCACCTTTGAGGCTCCGCAGATTCCAGTGATGTGCAATATCGAGGCGGCACCGGTATGCGATGCGGCGAAATCGCGCGACACTTTGATTTGTCAGGTTACTGGCGCAGTGCAGTGGGAATCGTCAATGCGAGCACTGATCGCGAAGGGTGCGACGCAATTTCTGGAAGCCGGACCCGGAGCCGTGTTGACCGGACTGCTGCGTCAGATTGATAAAGCGCAGGGCTGCGTGAATGTAGAAAATGAGGCGAGCTTGCAGAAGGCGAAAGCGGTTTTCGAGGTTAAGCAGCGCTAGGAGCTTGAAATTGACTTAAGCGAAACGGCCCGCCAACATGGCAGGCCGTTCGCCTTTGGTGCGCCCGGCAGGGCGCACTTACTTGGATCTGGTTGATTTTCGATGCATTCATTCTTCGCAGTTACGCGTGATAGGATTACTCGCCTGTGATGAAGACCTCGGACAGCCCTCAGATTGACCTTCAATCCGCTGCAAGAGAAACGATGCTGGAAAACGGATTTGAGCCGGAATTTCCTCCCGCAGTTCAACAGCAGCTTGCAAACATCACCTCGCAGATGCCCGCAATTGGTCCGTCCGGAGATATTCGAGATCTGCGCGATCTGCTGTGGTCCTCCATCGATAACGACACCTCGCGTGATCTCGATCAGGTCGAAGTGGCGCAGCGCATGCCAAACGGCGCAATCAAAGTGATGGTCGGAATCGCCGATGTTGATGCGTTCGTGAGCAAGGACTCGCCCATTGATCAACATGCGGCAAAAGAGACGACGACGGTTTATACGGGCGTGCGCAATTTTTCGATGTTGCCCGAGCAGCTTTCAACCGGGATCAGTTCGTTGCTTGAGGGAGCAGATAAACTGAGCATCGTCATCGAAGCGGTGGTTTCCGCCGAGGGACAAGTACAGTCGGGAGATGTGTATCGGGCCATTACTCGAAACAAGGCGCAGCTTACCTATGACTCAGTAGGATCATGGCTGGAGGGAAAGGCCGCGGCTCCGAAAAAAGTTGCATCTTCGGCCGAATTGCAAGCGCAGTTGCGACTCCAGAATGAGACTGCCACCGCGCTCCGCGCAGAAAGGTTTCGCCACGGCGCGCTGAACATTGAGACCACCGAGACGCGGCCTATCATGCTCAACAAACAGGTCGCTGACGTGGTGAAGCAGCAGAAGAATGAGGCCACGGAACTCATCGAGGACTTCATGATCGCCGCCAATGGGGTCGTAGCGCGCATGCTCGCGGATGTGTCCTCGATCCGTCGCGTCGTGAAGACACCCGAGCGTTGGAGCCGCATCGTGGACCTCGCAGCTGAACTCGGAGAGAGGATTCCTGCTGAGCCCGACTCTAAAGCCCTGAATGAATTTCTTATCAAACGCAAAGCCGCCGATCCCGATCACTTCGCCGATCTGTCATTGAGTGTTATAAAGCTGATGGGACCGGGCGAATACGTTTTGGAGCGCCCCGGAGATCCCGAACCAGGGCACTTTGGTCTCGCTGTTCAGGACTATACCCATTCGACCGCTCCCAATCGCCGCTTTGCCGATCTTGTGACGCAGAGGCTGATCAAAGCAAAGCTTTCCAGTCAGGCAGCTCCCTATTCCGATGATGAGCTGGCGGCTATTGCTGTGAACTGCACGATGAAAGAAAATGCGGCTCGCAAGGTAGAGCGAGAAATGTCAAAGCGTATTGCCGCAGTCGCCATGAGCAGCAGAATCGGCCAGACCTTTGATGCAATCGTTACGGGAGTGAATGTGCATGGAACATTCGTGCTTGTGCTGAAGCCCGTTGTCGAAGGGCTTCTGGCTCATGGCCAGGATGGTGTGGATGTGGGAGATAAACTGCGCGTCGAGCTGATAAGCGCCGATGTCCGGCGCGGCTACATCGACTTCGCCAAGGTGTAGTTCTCAACTTCGCAGTCAAAGGCAGGCTGCTGCGATATTTCTGCCTGCGGCTAAATCTCCTCCCGCAGGGCAGCTACACCGGGCGGGAACTTACTTGTCGATTTGAATTCGAGTAAGAATGTCCAACTTCCGAGTTTCTGTTTGGCTCACCGAAATTGAGTGTTTCTGAGGTGGTATTTGTTGCCGCGAACGGCGTTCGTAGTTTGACGAGTAGAGAGTATTAGTGTTTCCATTTCCAGTTGCGGTGTGCTGGCAAATGCACCGCTATCAGCATGGAGGAGCGGCCGCGATGATTCGTGAAGACATTCTGCAAAGTTATCCTGAGCTTTTCGGCACCAAGAAGGTGGGTGGGCGCGAAGTCAATGTGGAGCAGACGATTGCGGCGCTGACACGTGAGCTCAACCCGGCGATTGCCCGGGCGCTCTCGGGCCGCCGAGCCATACTGCAATCGGCTGTTCCTGTCCGTGAAAAGTATGCGTGGCCTAAGTGGGACGAGCGGTTTGAGGACCCGATCACCGGGAAGCCATGGACCTTCCGTGAGATTGTTCAGGGATTGATTGACAACTTTCTTGATCGCAACAGCCCGCATAGCTGGCGTCTAAACGACGAAGCGCCGATTCCGGCGGACGCGCATCCACTGACAAATCCCGGTCTGGAATTGACGGGGCCCTGGTACCCGCTGGACATGGCGTTTAACGCTCTGAACAGTCAGGCTCCAATGAATATGCCCGATTTCGAGGATGCCTCGCCAACTCACTTCAGACCTGACGGTACACCGGTTCATGAGCCAATTGGAGTATTCGGAGCTTTGCAGAATGCGAAGGAAAT
Source organism: Saccharimonadales bacterium (SeqCode) (assembly GCA_035539055.1). Classification (GTDB taxonomy): domain Bacteria; phylum Acidobacteriota; class Terriglobia; order Terriglobales; family Acidobacteriaceae; genus TOLSYN. The sequence continues at coordinate 9,851 of DATLJC010000022.1, forward strand.
CTTCGAGGGCCGCTGGAATAATCGGCCCTACGAGGTCGTGAAGAAATCCAAAACTCGCAAATATGAGATCGGAAAGGCTCCAGGTCAGTGGCCCACACGATTTGTCCGCCCTCCGAGCATTCACGTCCGCTACGACCACGTGCTTGTGGATGACCGGCCTGCTCCAGGCCTTGTGGTGATCGCCGTTCTCTGGACGTTGAACAATTATGAGTCCTTGAAGGCTGCTGGCACGGGTGTCTACTTCTACATTCCCAAATTACAGACGCCGCGTGAAGCGCTCATTGTCGAAAGGCTGTTCGCGCATTTGGAGGAGTTGATCGGGGTTCCAGCCGGCACTATCAAGATCAAGATGCTCTATGAAGAGGGAAATGGCGGCCGTTTCCTGCCAGCCATTGCCTGGACTCTTCGCCGGCGTCTGTTGGGAACGAACGTGGGCCGGTGGGATTACCTCGGCAGCTTGATTGAAATGTGGAAGGACGATCCGAAAGGAGTGTTCCCCGATCCGCAAACGATTGGCATGGCCGCATCGAACATGATTGCCTATCAGCGCTACAACGCGCTGATGATGCTTATGGCTGGCATGAAGCATTCTGAACTTAGCCAGGGCGCTCCGATCGGCGGAATGGCAGCCGTGATGATCTACCAGTCGACTGATTCCTATGGCCGCGCGCGTTATAACCAACTGGCGTTACGGGCTATGGCCGTCGATAAACTGCGAGAGCGCCTGCTCGGATTGATCTTTGTGCCTGACGCAGCTCTGCCTTCGGGAGTGCAACCTACGCTCGATGCGATTCTCGCGGGCGAAGTTAAGGGGAAACTCTATGATACCTACCGGCAAAGTTGGGTGGCCAGTCCGGAGCAGGCATACGTGGCAGCAGGGAACGCGCCGCTGAGAGCATCTCTGAAAGAGCTGCAAGGAATGCTTGATGCGAAGCGGGAGACTGTGGATGTGAAAGGCAAACCCGTGCCAACGGTCGGCAGCGGCCTGGTCGATGCGGAACAGCAGTTGTTCCACTCGCGAGGGCTCATCGACTCAAAAGGCAGGATCACTCCGTATGTGGTTGCGCGCGAGTCGTTGGACGCTCCGGAGAAGCTCCTGTCGCCGGAGCTTTGGGAGTCCATCTACGGTGTTCCAAAGGGCGATATCACGATTGAACACGTCCAGCATGCGTTCTATATGGCCGCGAACTACGGCTTCCAAATCCTGAACGGCAACTTTGCTGCAGCCATCGACGATTACGAGCTGTCCTTGCGATTTATGAATGACCTTGCAACCTACCGCATTGATATGTCGTGGCTGTGGACGCTGGTGCAGCATCAGGCAACGATCACAAAAGAAGGTTACCTGAAGCGGCCAGCGCTTACTGAAGATGGCGTAGTGCCAGCGACGAATGCCGAACACGTAAAAGCCGGGTCGCGGCTCACACCCGAATTATTTGACAGAGTTTTTGCATATCATGATGAATGGACCGCGGAGTTTTTTGCCGAACTGGATCGTTGCGGCAATCCAGGGCGCTTCGACCGCTCAAAGGCCGGAGTGATCATGGAATTGCTCAAACGTCAGTTGTTCTCGCAGCGATACATTCAGCACAGCGCGCGTGTCCTCTTCGCGGTAGGGGCGGCGAATGCGCAGGAGCGAGCGCAGATTCTGGAAGCGGTGTTTGATCTGTCGCCAGACGAACTGGCGAAGCGCAGTGCAGCAGGCAGCATCAGCAAAACTGCGCTGGCTGCCCGCGACTACGTGTTTGACATATTTCCAGGAGGGATCGGAAACCAGTAGGAAACCTGCGCTTCCGGCTTGGATTCGCGTGCGACGTAGATTGGTAGCTCGCAGTTAAGGCGAACAGAAAAGGAAAGGCGGCCTGCTAAAGGCTGCCTTGTTCGTCAGACGATGTTCCGTCAGACGATGTGGCAGTGTTTCTGGTAGCGGTGCCGGAACACTCGCGTCAACCCACGCGTACCGTCAGCATCGAAATTGAGCCTCCATCCACGCCTTCGACCGGAAAGTTGATGGGCTCTGACGCTTGCCGTGCTCCGACGACGTACAACAAAGGCAGGTAATGCTCTGGCGTTGGCACGGCCAGTAGGGCCTCCCCGCCAAGTCTGTTCTCATAATCAAGCAGAGGTTTCGTTTCCCCTGCGAGCAGGAGCTCCCGAACCCTCGCCTCAAATGTTACTGCCCAGTCGAAGGGTTCCACCACATGCCCTCCCCAGGCGTAGGCATGAAGATTGTGAACGAGGTTTCCGCTTCCGACAATGAGGACGCCTTCTTCACGCAGTTGGGCAAGACGTTTACCGATTTCGAGGTGGAAGGATGAGGGTTGAGTCTCATCGATGCTCAGTTGAACGATGGGAATATCTGCCTTCGGGTAGACGTGGCAGAGCACCGCCCAGGTTCCATGGTCGAGACCCCATTGCTCATCTAGGCGGACTGGAACAGGCGCTAGCAATTCCTGAATTCGCTCGGCGAGGCCAGGATCTCCGGGAGCCGGATATTGAACCTGATAAAGCTCTCGTGGAAATCCGCCGAAATCGTGAATTGTCTTCGGCGCGGTGCTAACGGTCACCGCGGCATCTCGCACATACCAATGCGCCGAAACGCAGAGAATGGCCTTGGGGCGCGGAATCTGCTCTCCAATCGCTGCCCAGCGCTCGGTGTATTGATTCCGAAGCAACGCATTCATCGGATTGCCGTGACCGAAGAAAATAGCTGGCATTAACGCGGACATAGTTTCTCTCTTTCCTGCGCCATCCTCAGAACTTCAACCCTAACGCCTTCGCCGTGAACTCCACCAGCGGCTTCATCGTTCGGCATGCGGAAGTGAAATCCCTTATGAGCTTCGGGCTGCACACCTGTTCGTCGTTCAACTCCACTGAAGCCACGAAATCCTTCCGCTTCAAATCATCAATGCAAGGGTGTCTGGCGTCAAATCCCTTTGGTGGACGCGTCAAACGGCTTCCCTCAAGTTCATACTTGCTGGCGATCTTACTCCACTGCTCCGGCTGGCTGACAATTGCTGTCCTGATTTTAGTGAGCGCCTGATTATCCGGATGCCAAACCCCAGCTGCCACGAAGCAGCCCTCCGGCTCAAGATGAAGGTAGAAGATGGGCGCGTGTACGTCTTTGCCATTCTCGTGCGAAAAGCGAATTCCCACATGAGTCTTGAATGGTAGGCCGTCTTGCGAAAACCTGGTATCGCGATAGATACGAAACAGTGACCCTCGAGTGGGTCTGGCGTCTGCGACGAAGTGAGGGCTGAATTTTGCAAGATGAGGGGCAAAGCCGGAAATAAATGTCATCGCGGGCTCGACCACCGTCCTCTGATAACGAGTTTTGTTCTTGGCGAACCACTCTCGGTTATTGTGCCGTTTAAGTTGGCGCAGAAAATCAAACAGATCGGGGTTGAAGATTGGGGCTTCGGACATAGGGCATCCTCGTGGAGGCATTCAATACATAAGTTAATTGTTTGCTGACCATCGCCACAACCCTGTGGGCATTAGCGCAGTCTTGGGTGGAAATCCACGGAAGCTGCTTTCAAAATGGCCCTGCCAGCGGCGTGAGGAATCAATTGGCCAGAAGAATGCAACTTGCTACGAGGGAGAAAACGGTGGAAGAATTCTGGGCTGCTCCAATCGCGCGTATCTCTCGGCTCGTCCTAATACCGCTGATGCTTCCCTTACTCCTCTCCGCGGGTGCCCTGGCGCAGGCCCGTCGCATGGTCACGACAGCCGAAGGCAAGACGGTGGACTTCGTCGGCGAATTTCGCTCGGATGCGGATTTGGATGCCTCGCGAACGCCTTGCCAGCATCTCCGGGACTTCTTTGACCACACCGGCAAGGCGCGCGATGTGGCTGGAGAGCGTCCGGCTGTCTGCGACCTGGTTGTCGATGTTGTCGATGTGATCGCCGGAAAGGCAGATCTCTTACCTCAGAATGCGAAGCGGCCGATCCACGTAGCAAGAATCGCAACTGATTCACTGCGGCGCATTGTTGTGACGGAGCCCGACACTCGAAGCGTTCACATTCTGGATTTCGTGAATCGAAAGTACACGCGCATCGATGGAGTGAAGGACGATAGGATGCTTTCTCCTTTCGGCGTCGCCGTTGACGCCGACGATAATCTGTACGTGACCGACGTAAAACGCGGAATGATCGATGTGTTCAGTGCTCGAGGAAAATTCAAGAAATATATCGGCAACTACAAGGGTGAAGGAGTCTTCCAGCTACCAAGTTCCATTGCCATTGACCGCGCCTCCGGCCGCATTTATCTCTCGGACACGCTACGTCACCTTGTTTTTATTCTCGATCGCAATGGGAAAGAATTGTTCCGCATTGGAAAGCGTGGAGGAGGCAGTGGTCCCTCGGAGTTTCGTTTTCCTGCCGATCTCGCGCTGCATGGACAGGAGCTCTTTGTCCTCGATAAACAAAACAAGCGAATAGAGGTATTCAGTCTTGAAGGCCGATATAAGCGCGAATTCCAGCCCGACGGGTTTGACGCTGGCTCGGCCAAGGGCTTGGCAGTGGACACACAGGGACTGATTTACCTGCTGTTTGATGTCGGCTATGTACAAGCATTCGCCCCGCACGGCGAGCCGCTATTTAGGTTTTCCAACTACGGAGTGGAACCCGGTGAACTCAAGGACTCCCAGGCAATCTACATCGATTCCATGGACCGAATATACGTCAACGACACTGGAAATCTCCGGGTGGAAATTTTTCAGATTATGGGGTCTGCGCATCCGGGCGCGGCCACTGCGTCGCGGTAGCGATCACGCTTCAGTCGTTTGTTCAGTGGCAGGTGATCCAGATTTGAGAGCGGATGGCTCGTTCTCGGAAGGTAGAAACACACAGAAGACCGTGCCCTTTTCCACCCTGCTGCGCACCTTGATACTGCCTCCATGCTTTTCAACAATTTGCCGAGTGACCCAAAGTCCAAGCCCAGTGCCCATGTCTTTCTTCGTGGTGAAGAACGCATCGAATATGGAGTTCATATCCTCGCGCCTGATGCCGCCGCCAGTGTCCGCAACGGTTAACCGAACAGAGTAATGTTTCACGTGACAATCAGAAACTCGAATGTGAATAGTGTCATACGCCGCTGCTGCATCAATGCTGTTGGCCATCAGGTTCGAAATCACTTGCCGCAGCTCTCCTGCAATGCCATTCACGCCGCAGCTTCCGCGGTAGGTCTTTTGCAATGCGATGTACTTGGCAGTCAGTTTGCGAGAATAGAGGCCGACCACTTCGTCCATCAAGTCGGCAAAATTCACTGCTCCTGCGCGGCTTCCTTCGCGATAGAAGCCTAGTGTTTGCCTTGTCATGTGTGCGACTCTGGTCAATTCCCGTTCGGCGAGGTCAACATTCGCGCGGGTTTCGGGTGGAAGGGACTCATCGCAGGAGATCAGGAACAATGCGTTTGTTGCTGCTTCGAGAGGATTGTTGATTTCGTGAGCCATTGTCGCAGCCATGCGTCCCACGGACGCCAGTTTCTCGCTGCGCACCAGCGCGGCCTCCGTGCGCTTACGGTCGGAAACATCCATAATGACTCCGGTGATGCGAACCGATTTATCAGCGCCTTCGTAAAGAGCGCGACCTTTTACAACAATCCAGCGGATAGTTTCGTCCGGGCACACTACCCTGCATTCGATCTCATAGTCCGTGCGATTCGCCAACGCCTCAGCTAATTGTTGTTTCGTTCGCAGGCGGTCCTCAGGATGCAATCGAGAGAGGAATACGTCGTGCGTCGGCTTTACCATGGGTGGTACACCGAGAAGTGCCCTGAATTGATCGTTCCATTCATGCTCACCGCTATTCGGATTCCAACTCCACACGCCAAGGTCAGCCGCTTCGGCCGCAAGCCTGAGACGATCTTCGTTCTCACGCAGCTTGGACAAAAATGCGGCTCTGGTTTCAGCGAGTTCGCGCTCTGCGCGAGCTTCGGAAGCCTCCATTTCCTTCCGTAGAAATCGCTCACGTACGCTGCGGTTCTCGTCTTCAAACTGCTTACGGCGCAATGCGGCCCGAATGCGCGCCCTGACCACGTCGAAGTCGATAGATTTCGAGATGTAATCATCGGCCCCGGCGTTTATACCTTCTGTCATCGCATGCGGCGCATCCAGCGAGGTGAGCATCAGCAATGGAATGTTTCGAAGGACCGGCGACTCCTTGATGCGTTGACAGGTTTCGTAGCCTGACAAGCCGGGCATCATGACGTCGAGGAGCACGCAGTCAACCGGCTGCACGGCGAGCAGTTCCAGCGCCTCTTCTCCTGAACAAGCCAACGCCACATCGTAGCCTTCCTGCCGCAACTGGGCCGCGAACTCCTCGCGGAATGTTGCATTGTCATCGACTGCCAGAATCTTCTTTGGACCGAGGAATCCCGACCTCGGGTCGAATGCCGATGGAGTGCTGGACGAGCGCAAAATGGCGGAGAGCCGGGCAAGAATGATGCTGAAATCCTGATCTTTGCGAATAAAACCGTCAGCTCCCCCCTCCAGCGCGCGCAGCTCTTCTGCCGGATCTTCGGAGGCCGTCAGTAACAAACAAGGCGTTCGGCGCAAGGCAGCGTCTTCGCGGACGCGGCGTATCACGGTAGTGCCGTCTATTCCGGGCAAGCCGTTGTCCACGATGACGGCGGACGGGCGGCTGTTGACGGCGACTTGCAGGCCTTCTTCACCCGTGGCAGCGGTTACCACACGATATCCAGCCGACTCCAGGGTCGCTTGCATCTCTCCACGAAATGTCGCGCTGTCGTCGATGACAAGAACCACCCGTTCGGAGTAAGCAACCGCGGCATCGCGCCTGGAGTTCATCAACTCCTTGCCGCGCCCAACCACATAACCAGCGTCGTACGGTTTACCAACGTATTCATCGGCCCCTGTCTTGAGACCGCGCACGCGATCACCAACCTGGGCTTCGGTGGATAGCAGCATCACGGGCACTTTGGCTGTATTTGGGTCGGCCTTCAACTGGCTCAGAAATGTAATCCCATCTCCGTCCGGTAGCAGCACATCGAGAACGATAAGGTGGAATGAGTCATTGGACAGCGCCGCGCGCGCATCCTGCAGGCAAGCGCACGGAGTCGTGTCCAGGCCGGTGTTCTCAAACGCTTCACTCAGGTCCATGCGAACGGTGAGGCTGTCATCAACGATAAGGACCCTCAAATGCGCCTCCGGACTTCCATCGTTCCGGTCAGTTGGACCAATTCGCGAGAGATGTTTTCGATTGATAACACGCGCGTCGCGGCCCCAATTCTGACCGCCTCTCCGGGCATTCCAAAGACGACGGAACTTGATTCGTTCTGCGCAATCGTCATTGCGCCAGCTTTTCGCGCGCCAAGCAATCCGGCAGCGCCATCCTTTCCCATCCCGGTCAATAAACAGTTGATGCTGTGGCTGCCGAATTCCCGCGTAATTGATTCGAAAAGTACATCCACGGAAGGTCTGCACGAATGCCGTTCAGGGTCAGTTGTCAGACGCAACTGTCTCTGGCTTACAACCAAGTGCTTCCCGGCCGGGGCCATGACCACACCTGCCGTAGGGATGGGTTCGCGGTCACGCGCGTACCGCACCCGCAGAGGCGATTGGCCGTCCAGCCATTCCGCCAATGCCATTGCGAAGGGTTCTGCAAGGTGGATCAGCAGCAGTATCGGCAACGGGAAATCAGGCGGCAATCTGCGGAGCACATCCAGAACCGCGCCGGGGCCGCCTGTGGATGCGCCGATCGCAACAATTTCGTACTCAGACCGGGCGACGCTCGCGTTATCAGGCGATTCGTCCCGGTCGATTCTCGGTTGCATCAACCTGGCCCGCGGATGAGTGATGACCTTGATGCGAGAGATGAGCTTAACGGTCGATGTCAGCTTCCTCTCCCACTCGCCGCCGACATCCTGCGAGCTTGGCTTCTCCAGCACATCCAGAGCGCCGGCTGCCAGTGCTTCATAGGTTTTAAACAACTCCCCGCGGTTCGTGGAGGCTGACACAATCAGGATCGGCGTCGGGAAGTATGCCATCACGTACTCGGTTACCGCGACCCCGGTCATCACCGGCATCATCATGTCCAGTGTGATTACATCTGGGCGTAAAGCCTGGCACAGGTCAATCGCCCGTTTTCCGTTGTCCGCCTCTGCAATTACTTCCAGCGCCGGATCTGCGCCTAACACTTCCACGATGCGCTTTCGCACCGTGAGGGAATCGTCCACCACGAGGACACGTATCTTTTCCATAGTCAACTTACCAGTTGCCGGATCAGTTGCAGAAGCTGACCCTGATCAAATTCGCTCTTCACAATGTAAGCACGTGCTCCAGCTTCTTCCCCTCGTTTCTTGTCTTCCTTGGAACTCCGCGATGTGACCAGGATCGAGGGAACAGATGAGAGCGCCGCGTACTCCCGTGTTTTAGCTACAAATTCAAATCCGCTCATGCCGGGCATTTCAACGTCAACCACAAACAGGTCATATTTTCGTGCGAGACCTTTCTCCAAAGCCTCCTCAGCCGATGTTGCCAGGTCCACTTCATAGCCTGCGGATTCCAGGATGCTCTTCTCCAGCATACGTGTGGTCAATGAATCGTCTACCACAAGCACGACCCGCGCCCGCCTTGGCGCTTGCCTATGCGCATCGCTCCGGTTGGCTCGCGCCGCAAGCACTAGCGCAGCCGGATCAAGGACCAACTGTGGATTGCCTTCAGCATCGAGCGCAGCTCCCGCAATAATCGGATCGACAACTGCAAACGAAGGAATAGCTCGCAGCAAAACTGTCGCGGTTCCCAGCAATCGGTCCACACCGATAGCAGCGATGTCGGTCCCTGAACGGACCACAACCGCCGAAGAGAAAGTGCTCCTGTCTCGCTTGCGACGAACCTCCTGCCCAAGAGCTTTCGGCAGCGGCAGAAATGGAATCGTCCTTCCATCAAAGACAATTGCGTCACCGTCCGGGTTGTGTACAATCTCGCTGTCAGGGATTCGCAGTGTCTGCCTGACGGCGTCCAGCGGCAGAGACGCACTCACGCCATTGCTGTCCACGATCACTGCTGCAAGAGACAACAACGACACTGGGACCGAAATCCGTACAGTCGAGCCTTGGCCCGGAGTGGTCTCAATCGCAACTTCGGCTTTTAGTTTTGCGGCCGCTTGGCGTACCACGTCCAGGCCAATGCCGCGACCGGAAATTTCCGTAACGGTGCGACTGGTGCTAATTCCTCCGCCCACTATCGCAAGCAGTAAATCTTCGACATCCATCGGTTCGGCGTCGCTCTCCGAACGTATGCCGCTGGAGACGATCGCGCGCCGGAGGGCCACAACATCAAACCCGTTGCCATCATCGTGACACGAAAAAGCCACTCGACTCCCGTGCCTCTGCACTTGCAGCGTGATCTTCCCCGTGGGGCTTTTGTTTGTTGCAATTCTTTCCGCGCGGCTTTCAATTCCGTGAGCTACGGCATTCCGTACCACATGCAATAAAGCATCGCGAACGGCTGCCAGTACGTGAGCATCAAGGCGGTGTTCTCCTCCCGAAGTTTCAAACTCCACTTCTTTGCCCAGGGCTTCCGCACTGTTTCGAATCGCCCGCCGCATCGTGCCAAAGACCGCACTGACGGGAATCAGGCGGACCTGGCTGGCCGTATCGCGAACCTGCGCCAACTCGCTCTCCACCTGCTCTATGCCCGCAACGAGTGTTCGGCGCAATGGTTTCAGCAAGCCGGTCAAATCCTCCGCAAGAACACGCGCCTTGTTCCACGAATCGTTAGATCGTTCTGGCGAGTCGTTAACGCGTCGTGGAGCAAGTTGGTTCAATAGCACCGACCCGAGGTCGGCGGCCTGTTCCATCGCCGCCAGCTTTGCTTTTAACCCCGCAACTTGCAAACTCGCTTCCGAAATGCCGTTCAGAAGAATATCCATGTCGCCAATGTCGACGCGCACGGTATCAAATACTTCGTCGACTGAAGTAGGCGCTGAAACAGAATCGCTTGCAATCTCTGGCTTGTCTCTGGAGGAGCGCTCCCTTTCGAGGCCAGCAAGGCACCCGTTGATTTCGTCAATTTGCCGAAGCATGGCGCGCGCGTGCTCGCCCCGCATCATCTGCCCGTTCGAGAACGGCGCCAGCGCGTCCTCAAACTCATGCGCGAGTTGAGCTATTCGCGCCTGCTTCACAACATGAGCGGCACCTTTCAGCGTATGGGCCAATCGCAACAACATTGCCACGTCTCCCTGCGCGGAAGCACCCTGTTCGAAGGCAAGCACACCACGGCTCAATTGTTCGACTATCTCCCTTGCTTCGATGCGAAAGTACTTGTACAGGTCTCTTGCCATCAATGTGTGCCGTTGAGTTGAGGTTGAATCAGCAAGCTGAGGTTGCGCGATAGATCGGCCAATTGCGACGCAGTTTTGAGGGCCTGTACCGTACTTACCTCGGCTTCCTTACTGACTTGGGCAACATTGGACACTGCTACCTTCACTTGTTCGACCGCCGTGGTTTGCTGCTTCGTGCTGAGCTCAATTTCACGTGCCGCATCAGTCGTCGTTGAAAGCAGGACGTTGATTTGTTCGAGGGCGCTCGTGACTTCGCTGAACTCGCGTGTGCCGGCGTCGACCGCCTTCGTGCCTCCTTCAGTGGCCATAACCGTGGAATTGACTGCCGCGCGAATTTCGTCGATCAGCGTTCGTATGTCTTTTGTGGATCCCCCGACCCGGTCGGCCAGTTTGCGGATCTCATCTGCTACAACCGCGAAACGTCTTCCATTTTCACCGGCGCCGGCGGCCTCGATTGTCGCGTTGATAGCGAGAATATTTGTTTGCTCTGTTAATTCGTTAATGATGTCGACGATGCCGCCGATCTGCTGCGATTTTCGCCCCAGGTCGAGCATATGGTTCACGATTAAGTCCACCTGCTTTTTGATTCCAAACACGGACTCGTGAGCACTCCGCATGACCTTGTCTCCCGCCGCCGCCGCGTTTCCTGTTTCAGCGGATATCTGCGATACCCGTTTCGCGCTTTCGGCAATCTGGCGTGAAGTAGCCAGCAGTTCGCTGATAGTGGTGGTAATTTCACTGAGAGCTGTCGCCTGCTCTTTTGCGCCGGTCGCCTGCTGTGTTGCGGTGGTCTGCAACTCGGCTGATGAACTCTGAACCTCATGCACCGCCGAGCCAATTTGCCGCGACAGGGTCTTGGAAAGAGACGCAGCTATCAAAGAGGCAAAAGCTATCACCAGTACAGTCATGACGATTATCGATGTCGATGCACGGGATGCCGCAGCGGAAGCCTCATTGCGACCGTCGTCGAGTAGCTTCTGCTCCCAAGATGCAAAATCATCGATGCTGCCGTCCAATTCGTGACGCATGGGCATAGCCTGGTGCGTCATGAACTGAGTCATCTTTTCGACGGACGGCGATGGCTCCTGACGAAGCTTGTTTGCCCTTTCGATAAGCTTCTGATGTTCGTTGTCGAGCCGCTCTATCTGTGCCAGCAGTGTCTTGCCTTTGTCGGTGAACACGTGTTCTTTGAGTGTGGCCAGGGTTCGAAGAAATTCCTGATGCTCGGTTGTTTCCATGGCGAGAAATTGCTCATCGCCTGAAAGCAGGTATCCCCGAACCGCTGATGCCTTGCGAGCTGCCGCCGCCTGAAGTTTGGCGGCGTCCGTCAGGTTTTGAGAATTTACGGAAATTACGTGATCCTTGCTCGCGACCGCGCGATTGAGCGCATAGAGCGCGATAGCCGCCATCACGATTGAAAAAGCGGCAGTCAGGGCAAATGCCAGCGCGAGTTTCCTGCCAAAGGTCCAGGAGCGACCCATAAGTTGACTCCTTCTTTCAGTGGAATCGGGCTAGGTGCGCCCTTTTGCCCGAATCTTTTCTACCAGTGATCCGAGATCGATGACTCCGCGAAGGATCTCACCATCTCTTACTGTTTGCTTGATGTAGTTTGCAGTTGCGGCTGGTCCATTCGCAATCAGCTCATCGGCGGGAATCTCAAGGTGGCCCTCCACGAGATCCACGGCTAGTGCAATCGTTGCCTTCCGTTCGCGACAAAGTATCAACCACCGGCATTGTGACGCGCCTGGTTCAATATTGAGCAACGCCGCGAGGTTGAAGACCGGAACCACCACACCGCGAATGCCGGTGATTCCCAAAAGCTCGGGCACTCTACTGGGTACCGGAAGAATCGTGCCCTTGGCCAGTGTCAGCCCTGATATGTCGCGGAGGGCGACCGCAAGGCGATCGCTGCCGACCGTGATGGCCAGCATCTGTTCGACGACCATTCTCTCGCTCTGCTCGGGAGCTGCGAAGCTGTCGTCGAACACTTTTTTATATTCGGCAACCTTGGTCTGTAGCCTGTTTTCCGCCGGGCTCACTGGGTGCCTCCACACGCTTTCAACTCTCTCTTGCATAGTTCGATAAGAGATTCGCGGCTGAATCCTCCGCCGAACAAAAGAACACGCGATGCATCTTCGCGTTCCAGTAATAACGCCGCCTGATGCAGTTCCCTGCGCGCAGCCCCGAACTGCTCGGCGCGCCTGGCCAGAAGGCCCACGTGCAAATGCGGCATTGCAAATGAGGGGTCGAGGTAGATCGCTGCCTGATCGTGTACTTCGGCTCCCCGCCAGTCAGCCGAATGTTCACGGCACAAGGCCATCACGTAATGAGCACCCGCGTTCAATTCGTCAGATTTCAGCAGTACCTCACAGGCAAGTTCTGCTTCGGCCAGTCTGCCGGCATTCGCCAACACCACGGCTCGCAATAGTTGAGCGTCGCCGCTTGCGCTCGTTTCAGGCGGCAACTCATTCAAAGCCTCGGCAAAGCGCTCCTGCCGCAGTAAGTCCATCGCGGCACTTACGTCCGGTCTCTTCAAGAGAACCCTGGGAACCTGCGGTGTCGATTTGCCGCCTTGTTGTGACATTTTTCGTGTTCCCGTGAGGTCTTCAACTCTCTTCGAAGCAAGTCGAATCGTGTTCAGCCAATCGCTCTGAATTTCCGGGACGATCTCGGGGATCAGGGGCCGAACGATCTTGGCAGGTGGCGTCGCAACTGACGACTGTGAACCAACTTTTACCTGAGCCTCGTCACCTGGAATCCGGCGGCGGTAATAGAAGGCCCCGTGAGTCTGGCAAAGATGAAACTCATGAGAGAGCCCACGTAGAGTCTCTGCTGATCCCATAAAGAAATAGCCGCCTGGCACCAGGCATTCCGCCACTCGGCCTACCACTTCCCGGATGGCTTCGGGCGAGAAATACATCAGCACGTTGCGTAAGAAGATGACGTCGCAGGATTCCTTTTCCCAAAACCTGGCCCCAGGATCCATCAGGTTTCCTTCTTCAAACGACACCATCTCGCGAATGTCGTCATTCACCTGAATCTGGCGTCCATGCTTATGAAAATGCCTATTCCGCATTTCCGGCGGAGTCTCACGCAAGGACCACTCGGTGTAACGTCCCTGCCTGGCCTTTGCAATCACCGCCGGATTGATATCTACCCCGCGAATCGTCACGGCGTTCATGCGCAGGTCAGCGCAGTCGTGCATAAGCATAGCGACGGAGTAAGCTTCCTCGCCTGAAGCGCACCCCGCTGAGAGGATACGAATCCGATGGGAATTTGTGTTCAAAAATTTGGGAACGACAGCTTCTTCCAGCGCCCGAAAATGATCAGGCATCCGAAAAAAGAATGTTTCCGGAACCGTTAGGTGGCTGGCTAAGGCACGCTGTTCCTCGCGAGAAGCCGCCAGATAGCTTAGGTAGGCGTCTACTTTGCTGCAGGATGAGGCCTTCATCCGCGTGCTCAGCGCTTCAGCCAACTCGCTAAGTTTCGTATCCTCAAAGCGTAACCCGAGGTGCTGAGTAATGGCTTCGCGGAAGGCGCTGAGTTCTGGTGCCTGCAAATTGATCTTCACCTTGCGGCCTCACGAAGGCCAATCGATCGCCAGACGGATTCCGGAACCAGCGTTGTCGTCTGGAGCATCACGAGCAGTTCCGCGTCCAGGCTGCCAATCGCTTCGATCACGTCTGTTCGCGCGGTCTTCAGCAGTGACGGCATATTTGTGAAGTTCAGGCTATCCAGCCCGGCTACTCCAATCACGCTCTGAACAGCCAAGGCGACCGCGCGCCCGCCGCATCGGACCGTAACAAAACGTCTGGACAGAGTGCGTTCTTCAGCTTGGAATAAGGCCCCGAGATCAATCACAGGCGTTGGAATTCCCCGAATGACGGCGATGCCATAGATGAAATCCGGCACATTCGAAAGCGGCGAAATGGGCAGTGGGCGCATTGTCTCGATCACTTCAGACACCGGAAGCGCACACACTGCGAAGGGTACACGGACAAGAAGAACTTCGCCGGACTGAGTTGGTTGCATAACCACTGTCGGTGTTCTCCGCGGAATTCGGCAAATCCTGAGCGTTTGGAACCTCGCACTCAGGATTATCGAGTATAAAGCTGGAGATGCTTTGCATGCATTCAAAAAAAGACCATGTGCAGCAGTAGTCTGGGGCCGCGGAAGTGTCGCCTGCTTTCAGTCGAATAAGTCCGCCTTGGAGGAGCAACTCTCAATTTGAGGAGGGCCAGTGTACACTTATACAAACCCTTGGCAGGACGTCATCGCTATTGGGTTCTATACAATAACATGCGTCAATCATCATGGGCCAGGAGTGCTCGGTAGTATGCCGTTGCCTCAGGATACGACAGCAATTCACAAGAATGCGGGCGTCAGTATCTTGGTCGTCGATGACGAGAGGCCGATCACGGACACGCTCTGCCAAATTCTTCGCTGGGCGGGATATGAGTGTAGGTCCGCTTACGGCGCGGCTGAGGCTCTGGCGATCCTCAATGAATTTACACCTCGCCTCATCATTACGGACGTAATGATGCCGGAGGTAAACGGCATCGAATTGGCGAAAACCATTCATGAGAAATATCCGCAGTGCCGCATTCTTATCTTCTCGGGAAACGCGGCTACTCAGGATCTGCTGGAAAGCGCCCGCGCTGAAGGTTATTCGTTCAACGTATTGGCAAAGCCCCTGCATCCTCGCGAGCTGCTCGCACGAGTAGCAACTCTGCTTTCGTAATCCCGCTCTGACCTAGCTGCAATTCCTGACTAAATGATGGCAAAGACTCCACGCCCCAGCGTACAGAACCGCAGCTCGATTCTATTTGCCGGGGGTGGCCGCCGTTGCGGTCGATAGCTGTCCCTGTGTCCTGATCTCGATGTTTACCTTGTCGCTGACTCGTAAGAACAGGGTGCTTGGATTCTTCATGCCCCATTCCTGGTACGGCACTTCAAACTGAGTAGAGGCCGTGAATGCGCTACCGTGAGCGTCCACATTCGTCGGCAATGTTAGCGGGTGATCCTGTCCGTGAATGCGGAATACGCCGATCAGTTGGAGATTTGAGGCACCGGTCGCAGCCAGTTTGCCTTCCACTTTCCGCGCTATGAATGCGATCTCCGGGAAGCGCTGCGCCTCCAGAATGTCCTTGGTCATCTTGCGATCACGTGCCTGGCTTCCGCTGTCACCGGTCGCCGCATCCACCACGAGTTCCCCCGAGGCTTCGTGCGTCTCGGGATTGATCTGCAGAGAATTGCTCTTTAGGCGAAACGTGCCATGTACAGTGTGCATCACGGCGCCGAGCGTGAACTCAATCTGAGTTTGTGAGGGTTCGAGGGCCACGCGCATTTGTTGCGCAATAAGAGCGACTGGAGTTATCAGCACGACAAAGATCAGGGAGAGAGTTCGCCAACTTGATCGATTCACTAAGGGACCTTTCTACGCAGTCAGTATGCTCCATCCAAACTCAAGGGAGTTTCTCAGTCCAAACTGAACTGGAGAAATCGTGCCCGTATGCATTGCGAGCATCATTTCGAAAATCTTGCTGTTTTTGGAAAAAGCGCGAAATACCTTGTGCCGCAGCCACGGACGATCGTGCATTATCAGCATCAGCTCTCCCATCGCGCACGGGAGACGGCTGATCCTGCGATGTTCGTTTTGATACGGCTGCAGGTCTCCCGCAGCTATGCATTCCGCAAGAACTTTCGCCTGCCGGAATGACATGCTCAGACCATCTCCGGTGATGGCATCGGCAGAGCCCGACGCATCCCCTGCGAGCGCCATCGATTCGTTGCACACCGCGCGAAGTCTGCGGGTGGTTGTCACCGATCCGGCGGTGCGACTGATGGGAGCAAGTCCTGAAAGCCGCCGCTCGATCTCCGGAAAGTTGCAAAGGACATCGCTCAGCCGCTCATGGCTGTTGCTGGTGATATATGCCACGCACACCTGGTTTTCGGAGACGGGTGTGACGTAAACTTGTCCACAATCAGCCCAGTGAACTTCGACATAAGGTGACCATGGGCGCATCGCATAATGATCGCGGAAACCGTATCGCCGTCGCACGACCTTGCTGATCTGAAATTCCGGCAAAGCGTGGAGGTTCGAGATTTGCCCGTTCGCGTAGATGACGTATCGCGCACGGGTCGCGCATTCACCAATATGTACCGAATGTTTGCCGGTCGCGTCGACGCGCGTACCCCAGAGCAGTGTTACTCCGGCTTCCTCAGCCTTCTTCACCAGCAGCGAATGCAGTTCAGTTCGGCGAACTCCGAACCCCACCCCGTCCCGAAAATTCGCACTGACTTCTCCTGCGGTATCAACAAAGCGGATGCCGTAAAACGGTGCCATGGGAACATCGTCGAGTGAAATTCCGAGCGATGTAAGCGCGGCCAACCCATCGGGCATGATGCCCTCACCGCAAGCTTTGTCGATCGGCGGGCGCGCGCCCTCAGCAACACAAACCGACAATCCCTTGCTGGCCGCGGCGATGGCAACGGCGAGTCCAGCCGGACCACCGCCAATCACGAAGACATCGGTTTTATCAGGCAGTTGGGACGTCAACTCGTGCAGTGGTAACGCGCTTTCAACCCTTGCAAACCCCATCGATTCTCCCTCGTGAACTTCGAGGTGAGGCTACATTATCTAGCAGATGCGATTCGGGCGTGAACTTGGAGTGACATTTTGCTATTAACTCTGAACACCAGTTCTTTTCAGGAATTGAGATACGGTGGAAAGGCTTCCATGAGCGCAACCAGCAACCGCGCGGCACACGTCCAGCCAAGAAGTATGCACCGCAGATCCAGGCGGCACACGTCGAGGCCAGATGCCAGAGCCGCGCCAATTCGGTGAGGGTTGAAGAAAGTCTTGTCGAGCCCGATATGCCGCATGTCGGCAATCAAGAGCCACGAAAAGCCCTCATAGAGGGTGATTCGGATCTCCTGAAAGCAGTTCGAGGCTGCTGTTCCCGGTTGCAGTGACAGGAATGATGGGCTCTTCTTCCGGGCTGGGCACTCGCATCGCATCGAGCACACGGGAGGTATGCTGGCCGCGGCGCATCACCATGCGTCCGGTGCGTGAAATCTCAAGAATCTCGTTATCGCCTTCCATGAGCACCTGGATCAAGCCTTCGATCTTCGAGGAGACGCCGGTAATTTCCAGCATCAGCGACTCAGGCGCCAGATCGACCACTCGGGCGCGGAAGATCTCGGCAAGCTGGAAAATCGGCGCGCGTGTGTGCGGGGTCGCTGCGACCTTAATGAGAGCAAGTTCCCGCGTGACACAGGAGAACTGCCCCACGTCGTCCACGTCGATCACATTTTCAAGCTTGAATAGCGAAGCCTTGATCCGATGTCCCGCACCGGCCGCAGCCTCGGCCACGATCGTCATGCGCGAGACGTCGGAGCGTTCCGAGTGGCCCACGGTGAGCGAGATGATGTTGATGTTCAAGCGACGGAAGAGCGAGGCAACACGGGTGAGCACGCCGGGTTTATCTTCCACCAGAGCAACAAATGTGTGCAGCATAACAGGACCTTTCTGCAAGTCAGCGGTTTAGCAATTCAGCACAGTCAGCGATTTCGCAGGCTATGGCTCTTCCGAAGTTTCTATCAGCGGGTCATGCCCGTTCGATGGACGACGGATCATCTCGTCGAGAGCGGAGCCGGGAGCGATCATCGGGTACACGGCATCCTCTTTTTCAACCATGAAGTTGATCAGAAATGGGCCGCCGGACTTGCGGGCCGTCTCGACAGCCGGCAGTACGTCGGCGCGGCTTCGAACCGTGGCGCCCGGAATGCCATGGGCACCGGCCAGTTTAACGAAATCAGGCGAAAGAATCGGCGAGCAGGCATAGTTGCGCTCGTACATGAACTCCTGCCACTGACGAACCATTCCCAGGAAGCCATTGTTGATGACTGCGATGTTGATGTCGAGGTGCTCTTGCACAAGGGTGGAAAGCTCGGCAGCGGTCATCTGGAATCCGCCATCACCGGCAATCACCCACACCTCTTTGTTCGGACAGGCGATCTTCGCACCAATTGCCGCTGGAAGTGCGAATCCCATCGTGCCAAGCCCGCCGGAGGTGATAAGAGTCCGTGGCGCGTCATGTTTGTAATATTGAGCTTCCCACATCTGATGCTGGCCCACGTCCGTCACGACAATTGCTTTGCCGTCAGTGGCGCGCCACAGATCGTGAATCACATGCGCCGCATAGAGATGGCCAAGATCCGGCAGGTTCTTGATGTCGCGAACCGCAGCATCTCCCTTCAATGTATTGACGGCGCGAATCCATGTGGAATCTTTGCGCGGAGCGATCTGGGGCAGTAGCGTCTCCAGAATCTCGCGCAGGTCGCCGATCAGCGCAATATCGGCCTTGACGTTCTTGTTGATCTCAGCCGGATCGATTTCGATATGGATTTTCTTCGCGTTCGGCGCGTAGCTCGTCAGGACTCCCGTAACTCGATCGTCGAATCGCATGCCGCACGCGATCAGCAGGTCGGATTGCTGAATCGCCTGATTGACCCATGCTTCACCATGCATGCCCATCATGCCCAGCGAGAGTTCGTGCGAGGCCGGAAATGCGCCGATTCCGAGCAGCGTCGATGCCACGGGAATCTGCAGGCGTTCAGCCAGGGTACGAAGCTGATTCATCGCATTGGAATCGAGTACGCCATGGCCCGCAAGGATGATTGGCCTTTTGGCCGAGAGAATAAGCTTGATCGCTTCACTGATCGCGTCATGCTCGGCGGAGAGCATGGGATGCGGCCGATGGGGCGTCGGCGCGGCGGCCGCAAAATCGAAATCGGCAAGGCCCTGTTGTGCGTCCTTGGTAATGTCCACAAGCACGGGGCCGGGGCGTCCGGAACTGGCGATAAGGAACGCTTCGCGGAGAACCCGTGCAATATCCTGCGTCCGCGTAATAACGTAATTGTGCTTGGTGATCGGCAGCGTGATGCCGGTGATGTCGACTTCCTGGAACGCATCCGTGCCGAGAAGTTTCGAGGATATCTGCCCGGTGATGCAGACCAGAGGCACGGAGTCCATCATGGCCGTAGCAATACCTGTCACAAGGTTCGTAGCTCCGGGGCCGGAGGTGGCAACGGCGACGCCCACCTTTCCCGAGGCGCGCGCGTAGCCGTCGGCCATATGGGCCGCACCTTGTTCGTGGCGAACGAGGATATGACGGATCGGGTACTTACGCAACGCATCGTAGATGGGAAGGATGGCGCCGCCGGGATAGCCAAATACTTCGCGAACGCCCTCTCCCTCGAGGGTGGCCCAGACGATCTCAGCGCCAGTAAGGCGCGTGGGTTGACTGGTAGTGGATGCAGGTTGTTCGCTCATTGCTGGTTCCTCCCTTTGGTCCGATTGCTATAGCGAGTGCTAAATGATAGCGGTCGCCCATCCTGTGCCTACTAAAAACTGCTCTTGTGTGTAGGCGAATGCCTCAGTTTTAATTGTGTGACATCGACCTCGAACGCCGAGGATAGATGCCACTTTATGATTTCTTTGGGTGAGCAGGACTGACTGACGAACGAATAACGGTAGCGCCTAGCCTATAGGTACAAGCGGCGCTGGTCAATAGCGTTGTGCCATCTTCTTTCACCGAAGCGCCGACAATATGGTCCGGGAACGCCTATTTTTCGACCATTCAATTCGACATCTTACGTGCTGCTCGCTTCGTAGTTTTGACCGCAGCGGTCGAATTTCGAACGATTAATTGAGGAGAGAAGACGATTTGCCGGTCCTGGGGGCCGTCCGTAATGGCTGAGATAATCTCCCGGGCCGCGGTTGATCCCATCAGCCGCAGGGGTTGTTGTACGGTCGTCAGCGCGGGGTAGGTGATGGAGGCTTCGATCACGTCGTCGAACCCGACGACCGAGAGGTCCTCCGGGATGCTCCATCCCGCATCGCGAAAGCGGTTAATGGCCCCAATTGCGGAAATGTCGTTGAATGCCAATAAAGCGGTAAACTCTCCGCGATGTGGCAATAGCTGTTCGGCGCAGCGCATTCCTTCTTCAACCGGTGCCATCGGCTGTGTTCCAACCCGTTTCAACTGTGCAACCAGCGAAGGATTGATGCGTATTGACAGCTCGCTTGCGGCCGCTAGGACAGCCTCCCAGCGATCCTCCGTATCGGCACTGCCGGAATGCCCCTTGATGAATGCAATATTCCGATGTCCCAACAAAACCAGATGTTCCAGCGCGCGGCGAATGCCCTCGTGGTTGTCCACAATCAGCGATGTGCCTTTAAGCGGAGGATCGTGTCTGGCAATGCGCACAACCGGCAAATGGGATTTTGGAAACGAGTCGCTGTTGACCAGAATCACCCCTTCAACTCCGCGCTCCTGGAAAAGCTCTGCCGTCCTGCGTATGCGCGCTTCGGACCACTGATGGCTGGCAACAAAAAAATGGTAATCGCTCTGGAATAGATACTGCTCGATCCCAGCCAGCAGACTGGCATCGTAGCCCTCGGCCAGGTCCGGCGAGAGCACTCCAATCAAGTAACTGCGACCCTGGCTCAGGGAACGGGCGAGGAAGTTGGGTCTGTACTCGTACTCCTTGGCTGCCTTGAGAATGCGCTCGCGGGTCTGCGGGGCAATGGTGCGAGCCATTGGCGAGTTGCTCAATACAAAGGAGATCGTGGTTCGTGAGAGCCCCAGCCGTTCAGCAAGGAACTTCAGCGTGACCCTAGGCTCTCCATTTGGGTTACGAGTAGACACCCCGATAGCGTAGCACGTAAGCACTAAATCGGTTCAGAAACTTATTGACAAACCGATCTACTCTGGGTTCAAATCTCACCCGGCTCACTAAACCGGTTCAGGACGTGGTCCCAGAAGGTTGAGTTCCCGGAGCGCGCGACGGCGTTCTCCAGCTCCGGCCTCCATGCGGTTATGGAGGTGGATTCCGGCCGAGCCTGCAGCATGTTGTTCTTGTAATCGTTAGAGGAGGTAACACCAATGATCAGGCGAAGGCTCACAAACATCGCATGTTTGCTGATGGTCACGCTGTTCGGATTGGCGCTATATGCGCAGTCCGATCGAGCCACAATCACCGGCCTCATTAAAGATCCATCCGGTGCGGTAGTACCCGGTGTGAGCGTCACGGTAAAGAACGCCGGAACCAATGACGTCCAAACCGTGATCAGCAATGAGAGCGGATTCTATTCGGTCCGTAACTTGCCCATCGGAAACTATTCCGTCACGTTCAATAAATCGGGATTCAAGGCCTATGAGCGCAAGGGTCTGACTCTTGGAATTTCGCAGATCGCGAATATCGACATTGCGCTGCAGGTAGGCACACAGACTGAGACGGTAGAGGTGACCAGCGAAGTCTCAATGGTTCAGACCGAAACCGCAGCTCTCACGACCAACCTCAACAATCAGTCTGTAAACGACCTTCCTTTATCGGTCGCCGGAGGACGCGCACTCTCCACCTTCATGTTCGCCTACGTCCCTGGTGTAGAAGGCACCGACTACGACTCGCACATCAATGGCAGTATGGCCAAGAGCAAAGAAGTTATGATCGACGGCACATCGGCCGTCGCGCAGCTTGGCGGGTACATCAGTGAATCGCAGCCTTCCATGGAAAGCGTGCAGGAGTTTCAGGTCGAGACCGCAGGCATCCGCGCTGACGAAGGTCGCAGCGGCGGCGGCGTGTTCCGCTACGAAATGAAGTCTGGCACGAATGCGTTTCATGGCAGCTTGGTTGGCTATTTGCAGACCAATTCCTTGAACGCAAACTCCGCAAGCAATAAATTGGCGCTCAAGACCGATCCGAATCCAGACAATGCGCAGTTTTATAAGCGCTCCGCTAACGCTCTGAATGACTGGGGCGGCAGCGTGGGTGGTCCAATTGTCAAAGATAAGTTGTTCTTCTTTACCGCCTATGAGCGGTATATGTTCCACAGCTTTGGACCTGGACCAACCACCTCGTCCGTTCCCACGGCTGATTTCCTTGCCGGAGATTTCGGCAAGATTCTGGACAAGAGCACCTCATTCGGACCCGATCCTTGCGGAGCAACGATCTACAAGGGTGCGATCTTCAATCCTGCATCTGGGTGCGTTTTTGCGAACAATCTGATTACGTCTCCCATCAGCGCCGTTTCGCAAAAGATCGTCGGCATCTACAAGCAGTACTACGCTCCACAAAACGACCTTCCACAAAACAATGCGATGCCAGCGGCGAACATTCCCTGGAATCACCAGAATCAGTTCAGCACCAAGGTGGACTACAACATCTCGTCCAAGCACCACTTGAATGGCTCGTTCATCTATAACTACTATCCGCGGTTGCTTGCCGATCAGGGCGGTATCTGGTCACTTACGGCCGCGAAGGGCGGCCCCCTGGCGAACGCTTACGAGCACGACACCAAGTCCCCTGCCGTTCGCTTGAACGACTCTTACGCAATCACCCCAAGTATATTGAACTCACTTCGCTTCACCATGAATCGCTTCTACAATCCCAGCATTGACGCAGCACAGGGCGGCAAATGGGATAGCGCTCTTGGCCTGCTAAAAGATGGTTCCGGCAACATGCCGAAACTGAACTTTAGCACCGCAAACTACACCCCTTGGAATCCTACTTCCGTTGGCAGCACCTTCAACGATTTCTATGCGGCAAACACATTCATCATTAACGATGATGTTTCCTGGGTACTGGGACGTCACACGATGAAGTTCGGCGGCGAGTTCCGCGCCATGCAGTTCAACAGCCATCCGGACGCAAACACGCTTCAGGTCAACTTCGACTCCGCCCAGACCGGAGCACCGAATGAGTCATACGCGACCAGCGTCGGCCACTCCTTTGCAAGCTTCCTGCTTGGAGAGGCAAACAGTGGATCCGTCAACCGTCCGATCAACATCTACGGACGTCGTAAGGCTCTGTCCGTCTATGCCTCCGACGACCTTAAGGTTACCTCTCGCCTTACTCTCAATCTGGACCTTCGCTGGGATTACAACAAGCCTTATAAAGAGTTGAACGGCCACTGGTCGATGTTCGATCCGAAACTCACGAACCCGGTCACCGGCGTCAAGGGTGCGCTCAGCTTCCTGAACAATGGCAGCCAATCGTTCGAAACGAAACAGGCGTGGTTGAACTTCGCTCCTCATGTCGGTGCGGCCTACAAGCTGGATGACAAGACGGTGATTCGTGGGTCATTCTCCGTCTTCTATGTTCCTCTTAACATGAACACCTGGGGCGCAGTCCCATACAGCTTCAATCCAGGCTATGGTTTTGACGACCAAGTCAGAACGACAGGCCAGCGCGCCGCCGCCTTCAACTGGGATGGCGGGTATCCTGGAACTGCGGTTGCAATTGGCAAGGACCCGAGCTTTACCAAATGGGGCATGGTGACCATCGATCCGAAGGCACTCACCCCCGGCAACACTCAGCAGTTCACGGTTGGCATACAGCGCGAAATCAGCAAAGATTTCAAAGCCGATGTCAGCTATATCCAAAGCCACAGCTACCATCTACAGAGCGGGGTGCTGAACGGCAATCAACCGACAGATCTTGCTGCTTACAAGGCGCTTCTCAACCGTGGAACACAGTGGAATTGGGTAGCTAGCGCCGGCGACGCCGCAGCAGCCGGTGTTCCTTACCCCTACGCTGGATTTGCCGGAAGTGCATGGATGGCTCTGGCAAAGTTCCCAGCAGTAGCGGCTTCATGGGGGCCACTGTTCTACGTTGGCAATCCGCAAGGCAACTCTGATTACAAAGCGCTGCAGATTAGCTTAACCAAACGCGCCTCGCACGGGCTCACCTTCCAGGGCAGCTACGTGTACTCAGCCACCCATGGAGATGTGGACACCAGCTTCCAGGAACTCTGGGGCACCGGCACCATTCAGAACATTTACGACCTGAAGCATGAGCGCGATACCATTTCATCGTTTGACATGACCCACATCGTGAAGGGTTTCGTCAGCTATGAACTGCCTTTCGGGCGCGGCAAGATGCTTCTTGGAAATGCCGGTCCAATCCTTAATGGCATCGTCAACGGCTGGAAGTTGAATGGTAACTTCCACTACAACACCGGCACGCCGATGGCTGTGCGCTCGAGTAATTCCTACCCGGGCTTTAACTCGGTCTACGCCAACATCGCGCCAGGCTGCAGCTTTACCTCCGGCGATCGGGGAATCGGGAAGCAGTATCTGAACACGGCTTGCTTCTCTAACCCGGCCAACGGCGAATTGGGCAATGGCAAGAACTTCCTCTCGCAGGTCCGGAAAGCCGGCACTGCAACGGAAGACATTGGGATCGACAAATCGCTGGCATTCGGAAACGAAGGACGTTACAGGTTCACCTTCAAAGCCGAATTCTTCAACGTATTCAATCGCAGCCGATATGACGATCCAGTCTCGAACATGTCCGATGGGAACTTCGGAAAGATCGTAAACTACAGCAAAGACCTTGGGCCTCGCATCGGCCAACTCGGCGCGCGTATTACCTTCTAACCAATATCCTCTAACCCCTCTGGGCAGTCATCATGGCTGCCCAGAATTTTTATCGCACAACCTCGCGCAAGCGAACCTCGCGTGCATGATTGCCGCAGTAGTCAGACCCTGGGAGCGGATAAAGGTATGAGTACAACGATTCAGAACGAAAAGCTCTCATTCGGCGAAAAAGTTGGTTACGGTTTAGGCGATACTGCGTCGAACTTTTACTGGCAGATGTTCCTCAACTTCCTCGCCTTCTTTTATACAGACGTCTTCGGGATCACTGCCGCCGCGGCGGCCACCATGTTCCTCGTCGTGCGCATTCCTGATACCTTGATCGATCCCGTGATGGGAGTCATCGCCGACCGCACGCAGACTCGCTGGGGACATTATCGTCCGTACCTGTTGTGGGGATGCGTGCCGATGGCCGTGATGGGCGTGGTTATGTTCACCACTCCAAACCTCGGTCAGACCGGAAAACTGATTTACGCATATGTCACCTATGGCCTCATCATGTTGGCCTACACATTCATCAACATCCCATACGGAGCGTTGATGGGAGTGATTTCGCCGAACTCCCTGGAGCGCACAAGCGTCTCCAGTTATCGCTTCGTACTCGCCTATATCGGTCTCTTCATGGTTCAGGGCCTCACGATTCCGATGGTCAAATTTTTCGGAAGAGGAAATGACCAGAAGGGGTTCCAGTGGGCGATGGTTGTGTACGGCATTCTGGCAATCATTCTGTTTCTTTATACCTTCTTCTCCACCCGTGAACGCGTCCAGCCTGAACAAAAATCCACGGTTTTGCGCGATGACCTGCGCGACCTCTTTCACAATGTTCCCTGGGTAATGGTCTGCTTTATCGGAGTCTTCGCCGTCTTCTACATTTCCATTCGCATGGGTGCGATTCTCTATTACTTCAAGTACTGTGTCGTTCGACCCGGCGAACTCTATCATGTTGACTACAATCTGCTGGGCTACAGGCTCAAGGCCTACCTCAGCGCAGGGGCCCTGGCCTCGTGGTTCATGGCATTCGGAACTGCGGGCGTCATCTTTGGAGCATCGATGGCTCGTCCGCTTTCTGAGTTACTGGGTGGGAAGCGTCGCGCCTACATGATCCTGATGTCGCTGGCCAGCACGCTGACAGTTCTCTTCTACTTTGTGCCGCTCGGCAACGTGCCTCTCATCTTCGTGACCCACATTGCGATCTCGACATTGTTCGCTCCTACTTCGCCGTTACTCTGGGCCTTCTATGCGGATACAGCCGACTATTCGGAATGGAAGAATGGCCGCCGTGCGACGGGGTTGGTGTTCTCCGCGGCATCGTTCTCGCAAAAACTCGGATGGGCCTTGGGAAGTTCGCTGTTCCTCTGGTTGATTGGCCTCATCGGATTCCATGCCAACGTGGAGCAGTCATTGCACGTGCAGATAGGCATTCGCTACATGATGAGCTTCTTCCCGGCCGTCGTGGGCTTCCTTTCGGCAGCCGCGGTGCTCTTTTACAGCCTCGATGACACCACGATGGTGCGGATCGAAAGCGACCTTAAGAAACGTAAGGTGTTGCAATCATAAATACCGTTAAGGTTCGGGATGTCGGAGCTTGCAGGATGAAAAATATCTTTTCAGCATTGATCGTGCCGTTATGTTTTGTGGTGACGGCCCAATGGAGCTTCGCGCAATCCTTACAGGATTTGACCAAATGAGTGCCTCCCGTACCGTCACAAGCGCGGCAACCGTAAGCCCGGCATGCAAGCAAGCCGAGGGAGCCTTCGTCGATGTCCACGGCGAGCGCTTCTACTGCATCACCGACTACGATGCCATGCCGCCGTTCTTCATGAGCATCGTCAGCCACTCTGACCACTATCTGTTCATATCCAGCAACGGCGGTCTTACTGCCGGACGCAAAGATCCTGACCACACGTTGTTTCCTTACTACAACGATGACCGCATTCATGCCAGTCATGAATCGACGGGAAGCAAGACAATATTCCGCGTTCAAACTCATGCCGCGACCGCCGTGTGGGAGCCATTCAGTGTACGCAGCCAGGATCACACAGGCGATCCCGGCTCGGCTACGACCCGCAATCTTTACAAGAGTGTCTACGGAAACAAGATCATCTTCGAGGAGATCAATCACGCTCTCGGACTGTCTTTCTCTTACGAGTGGGCAATCAGCGATCGCTTCGGATTTGTAAGAACGTCTCGCCTGACCAACAGGAAATCGGTTTCCCAATCTGTGGAAGTCGTCGATGGATTGCAGAATCTGATGCCAAGTGGTGTAACCCGGCGGTTTCAGTTGGAATACAGCACCCTCGTCGATGGATACAAGCGCACGGAACTGGAGCCGGAGACCGGATTGGCAATGTTCCAGTTAACGTCGCTGCCAGTGGATCGTCCGGAACCCAGTGAATCACTGCGAACAAATGTTGCATGGTCCGTGGGCCTCGACTTTCCGGTACGCCTGCTCAGCCGCGCCCAACTGGATAGCTTCCGTTACGGACACGAACTGACGGAAGAAGTCGATGTTCACGGACAGCCTGGTGCCTATTTTGTTAGCGCCTCCATGGAACTTGCTCCTGTCGCCGTGCGTGAGTGGAAGATTGTCAGCGACGTGAATCAGGACGCGGCAGGCGTTCGCAGCCTCCTGCGCGTCCTCAGGTGTGAGAAAAATTTGGCCGCAAAGGTGAGCGAAGATGTCGCGCTCGGCACCGATAGTCTGGTGCGACTCGTCGCTTCCTCTGACGGATTGCAACAGACAGGCGATGAGGCGAGCACCTGGCATCACTTTGCCAGTACCTTGTTCAACGTGATGCGCGGCGGAATTCCGGACGACGGTTACTGGATTACGCGCGAGGATTTCGCAACGTTTGCAGAAGAAATCAATCGCCCCGTCGCTCGCTCCCATCAGTCATTTCTCGCGTCGCTTCCAGACAAGCTATTGCACCATGAGCTCCTAAGTCTTGCTCATGCAGAAAATGACCCGGACCTGGAACGTATCACCCACGAGTATCTGCCGCTGACTTTCAGCCGTCGCCATGGTGACCCCAGCCGTCCGTGGAACATTTTTAACATTCGCGTGAAGGACGAACAGGGAAACAAGATTCTCAATTATCAGGGAA
This sequence comes from Saccharimonadales bacterium (SeqCode), assembly GCA_035539055.1. GTDB lineage: Bacteria > Acidobacteriota > Terriglobia > Terriglobales > Acidobacteriaceae > TOLSYN. The sequence goes on from DATLJC010000022.1 coordinate 37,704, forward strand.
ACTGGCGAGACATCTTTCAGAACTGGGAAGCGCTTACTTACTCCTATCCCGGTTTCGCCGTCAGCATGATTTTCAAGTTCCTGGACTCATCCACGCCCGACGGTTACAACCCGTATCGAATTACTCGCGATGGATATGATTGGGAGGTTCTCGATCCGCACGATCCGTGGTCGTGCATCGGCTATTGGGGAGATCACCAGGTCGTCTATCTTCTTCGTTTACTGGAGCAAGCGCAACGTCACGACCCCGAGGCTCTGCCGCGACTATTGACGCGAGAGGTGTTCTCATTTGCAAACGTGCCCTATCGCATCCGGCCTTATTCTGATCTTTTAAGAGACTCACAGAAGACCATCGTTTTCGATTTCGACGCGCATCGCAAAGCCATGGAGGACGCTGAGAAGATCGGCGCGGATGGGAAGGCTCTGGCCGATGCTGGCGGGCAGATCATCCGGGCAAATCTCTCCGAAAAACTGCTCATTCTGTTGCTGGCGAAACTCTCCAACTTCGTGCCAGACGCCGGAATCTGGATGAACACCCAGAGGCCGGAGTGGAATGACGCGAACAACGCACTGGTGGGTGCCGGTACTTCGATGGTTACCCTCTACTACCTTCGGCGATTCATGGTCTTTGTTCGCGACTTGTTCCTGGGAAGCGGCATGAACCAAGTTTCCGTGGCGACCGAAGTAGCGGACCTGTTTGAGTCAATGCGGATTGCGTTGGAGCGCTACCCGTCCTCTGGCGAATTGTTAATGTCGGATGTCGAACGTAAGTCGATTCTGGACGCATTGGGCGAGGCATCCTCGCAATATCGTCAGCAGATATATGCAAAGGGCTTCTCGAAAGGCCAGCGAAGTATTTCCGTTTCGACACTCGCAGGTTTCTTCGACGTTGCGCTCCGGCATATCGACTCTTCGATTCGCGCGAACCGCCGTTCGGATGGTCTCTACCATGCCTATAACCTAATCGAGTTGGATAACGACGAACTGCACATTCACAATCTTCCGCTTATGCTGGAAGGGCAGGTCGCGGTTCTCAGTTCCGGCGCGTTGTCTGCCCATGAGGCCATTCAACTTCTGAATGCCTTGCGCGAGAGTCCGTTGTATCGTGAAGATCAGAACAGTTACATTCTCTACCCGTACAAAACGTTGCCCTCGTTTCTTGACAAGAACAATATTCCCGCCGAGGCCATAGCTCAATCCAACTTGCTCTCTACGATGATTGCGCGGGGTGACCAGCGAGTCGTCGTGCGCGACCTGGATGGTGGCTTCCACTTCAATTCCGCCATCAATAATGTCTCAGCACTGCGTGCGATGCTGGCGGACATCAAAGAGCCAGACCTCGCGGGCCGTGTTCAGCAGGAAGCCAATCAGATATGCGATGTCTATGAAGATGTCTTTCAACATCGTTTCTTCACCGGGCGCTCTGGATCGTTTTATAAATACGAAGGTATCGGCTGCATTTATTGGCACATGGTATCGAAGCTCCTGCTTGCCGTGCGCGAAGTGCTGAGCGATGCGGTGCATGATGGCGTAGACGAGTCCTTGCTCAGTCAGCTACGCTCCCATTACAACAATATTCGAGCCGGTCTTGGAACTCATAAGCCTCCTTCAATCTATGGCGCAGTTCCTACTGATCCGTACTCGCACACTCCTGGATTCGCCGGTGCGCAACAACCGGGAATGACCGGGCAGGTGAAGGAAGATTTCATCTCACGAGTAGGAGAGATGGGAGTCGAGGTTCGCTCGGGCGAGATTAGATTTTCCAACCAACTCATCACGAGCGATGAGTTTCTGGACGAGCCAGGCGCTTTCGAGTATTGGGACGTAAACGGCAACCGCCAGCGTAGTGCGCTTCATCCCGGAACATTGGCTTTCACCTTCTGCCAGGTCCCCATCATCGCTCATCGCGAAGGCCCGCAGCAGATTGTAGTTACTTTCTCGGATGGATCTGAGCAAACGATCAGCGGGTGCAAATTAGACACTTCGATGAGTCAGAGTATTTTCCAAAGGACGGGAGTCATTCAACGCCTGGAAGTCTTCTTTGCCTGTCCTCATAACAAATTAGTGCAGTAGCAAGTATTAGCTATTGGTTCTCATCGGTACTCAAGGAGTTTGTCGTGGGCATGAATGGCTTTTCAGCTTTCTTTGCGAGCAAGAAGCACTCGAATCGGAGCGTCGCCATTCGGGCATGCACTGTCATCGCCGTGTTGTGCTCGTTACTGGCTTGTAGCTCTTGTGGAGGAGGCGGGACCACTTCCTCCACAAGCCAGAATAGCGGAAATACTGGAGCCAGTACTTACAATTGGAATGGAACCTGGACGATAGCATGGAGCGACGAATTCAACGCCGCGGATGGCTCCGCGCCCGATTCTTCCAAATGGACCTATGATCTTGGCGGCGGTGGATGGGGGAATCAGGAATTAGAGACTTACACAAACCTTCCCGAGAATGCCCAGATCAGCGGCGGCAATCTCGTTATCACTGCAGTACAGAAAACCTCTGAAACGGCCACGAGCTACACCTCTGCTCGCCTCAAGACACAAGGGTTGTTTTCGCAACAGTACGGACGTTTCGAAGCGCGTATCAAAATCCCGGCTGGTCAGGGATTATGGCCCGCATTTTGGATGCTGGGCAACAACATCGCAACGGCAGGCTGGCCCGCGTGTGGCGAAGTTGACATCATGGAGAACATCGGCAAACTGCCCGCCACAATCTACGGAAGCATCCATGCTGCCGGTGCGTCAGGTGAGGCATCTCTGGGCGGCGAATATGATGCCGCAGGAAAATTAAGCGATGACTTCCACGTTTACGCCGTCGAATGGGAGCCTGGCGTTATGCGCTTTTATGTGGATAACGCGCTCTATGAAACCCACAAAATCGCCGACTTCGCCTCCAGTTCTTCGTGGGTATTCGATCAGCAGCCCATGTTCCTGATCATGAACGTTGCCGTAGGTGGCTCCTGGCCGGGAAGCCCGGACTCTACGACTTCATTTCCGCAGCAGATGCTCGTGGATTATGTGCGTGTTTACAAGCGCCAGTAACACAAATCCAGAACTCTGTTGAAGTATTGAAAAGGAAACGCCCCGATCTGGATCGAGGCGTTTTTCCGTACAGTTTGAAACCGGGAACTAGAACGAGTATCGCAGAGCCAACGTTCCCATGTTGGCACGGAAGTTGCGTGGGAGTGTCACAAGTTGGTTCGGCGATATATTCCCCTCCTTCTCGTTGTAATCGTAGTAACCATAGTTGCCCTTGAACATGATTCCTTTTGCAACCTCGATTCCAATACCGGCGTTCAACACGTGCCAGTTGAAAACCTGTGAGCCGAGAGGCTGATTCGGGAACGGGCCGAGGAAGGCGTTGGAACCAGCACTGGTAGTGGCTCCGGTGACAACCGTCCCTGGATTGCCGGGAATGCCAGGAGAATTGCCGAACGCATCGCCCAGCACTTGCAAAGGCGACTGGTTGTCGGCGCGAAGCCATTTGTCGTTACCGTTAGTGCTCGTAAGGTCGTAACCCACGTGCAGGGTAACGCGATGGACCGGTCGAACGGTGAGGATTGCGTAACCGGTATGCGTGTTCTCCTCGTAAGCCTGCGTCAACGGTACCGTGAACTGATTCGCCGTGATGTTGAATTGAACAGGATCTGATGGTTGATTTGTCGTGACGGGGCAGCGGGCCGGAGCGCCGCCGGCAACGATGGTTGCAGATGACAGAACCATGCAAGCAGGGATGCTGAACTTCTGGTCCATGTAGGTCCAACCAAAATCCACGCCTACCCGTTGAGTAGGTTTCAGGCTTGCTCCAACCGTGTAGTAGCGATTATGGCTCTGTGTTCCATACGCACGGGGGTACGCTACTGGAAACAGATTGACTCCAAATCCGCCAAAGTTCTCAGCCCAGTCATTTCGTGACTCGATGAAATGCACGCCCCCGTTGATGCTAGACCATCGGTTCAGTTTGAGAACCGTGTTGGCTCGCACCCGCTGCTCGTGGCGCGGAGCTATTTCGGTGAATGCGTTGTCTCCACTCTGTAGTTCTGTATCGATGTTGATCCGCCATGCATTGGTGGGACGAACAACAATGCCAAAAAGTCCGGCATGCAAGTTAATCCGATCGGTAGACAAATCACCGCCTGAAGGATTCCCCACCGTGGCCGGACCGATGAGCCCGCCTGCCAGCGTGGAGGTAGTGGAGTCCACTTCCAGGAAGTTAGTTTTCAACTCGCGACGTCCATACCGGTAACCGGCATAAGCCCCGAAAAGCCTGCTCGGAGTCCAATGCAAGGTGGTCGTGTTGAAGTACCTACGCTCACCCTCCAGCGTGTTGTAGTTGTTCAACGAGCTTGCAGTCAGGCCCGCTGGTGCGAATCCCAGTGTCGAGATTCCCGGCACACCACAGGGCGCGCCCGTCGGAGTCGAGAGGGTTTCGCCAGTAGCTTTGTTCGAGAAACAGTTGGTCGTGAGTTGGGCGGTAGCTCCTGGATCGCGCCAGTCAAGCCAGTGGAACTTGTCGGAAATGCTCAAGCTCCGGGTGAAATGATAAGTAATACCAAGATCGGCACTGCCTGAGACTCGATTTGTATTCCCGGGGCCGGAAACCTGAAATGCGGTGTTGTTAGTTCGGGCGACCAATCCGAAGAACAGCTCGTTATAGTTCAGGAGTTTCGAATTTCCTGAACTGTATGTCCCGCTGCCGGTGACGTCCAGTTTGCGAAAATAGTTTGACTGGAACGACACCTGTGAAGTCGGGAAAAAGGAACGAACATTGGTGCGTCTAGAGTATCCGAATACGCCAGTGTTGCACAGCGGATTCAAAACGCCCGGGGCGGTAATATAGGGCTGCGGAATTCCGCCGACAACAACAGAGCAGGGTGGAAAGTAAAGCGGGATCGAGACACCTGGTCCGCCCACGCCGAGCGTGTATGGGTTCACAGGATTGTTTACATAAGCGGTATCGACCTTGTCGCGCTCGAAGAACTGATCAAAGCTCAGGGTCGTTCGCGGCAGGAGGCGCACGTCAACTCCGAACGTCAAGCGATCGGAACGCCACTTCGATTGTTGCGTTAAGTCGATATTGACATCTTCCAGACTGGAATCCACCCGCCCCTTGTTGTCGTTGCGCGCGAAGCCCAGGCGTACGCGGACGACCGATTGGGGAAAGAGCGTCAGGTTGAAATCGCCCATATTGCGCGTGGTCGCCTGCTGGTGCGGGCTGTTCGTGTAAAAATAATTTGCCTGCGGACTAAACGCAGCCGTGCATGGGTTCACGGCTCCGCCGGTTACGGTACTGCAGTTTGTGATGCCAGGATTCAACGTAAGCGGGTTCGCGAACAGGTTGTCGTTGAAGATATTCTTGTTGCGCCGATAAAGAGCAACGAAGTTATACCACTTGCTCTTCTCAATTCGTAGACGGGCCACGTTGTCCGGGTCTCCGCCAAATCCGAAACTGTTCATGTACAAGCTATCAAAGAACCCGCCGCCGCGAGTGATCGGGCGAATTGTTAGTTCCTGCCCCAAAAGTCGTGGACCGCCGTGCAAGTCGACTAGCGTGTCATACATTTGTACATTACCGCTGGTATCCGTGATGCGTCCGCCGAACTCGACCGACTGCTGTACGGTGTAATTGCCCCAAACACGTCCGATCGAAGCGTTATCGTCTGCCCCGTCTTTTAGCTCCTGCCCCATAACCAGCGACGGAACGAGCAGCATCAGAGCGGAAACAGCTACCAAGTATCTGTCCTTCATACGGCACCTTCCTTGGAGCGGTCCTCTTCGAGAGAGGAGAAGTTGCGGCGAAATGTGATTCGTAGTTGTCATCGCTTTTCTCCTTTTCCTTTACTTAAAGAAGACATCGCTAAGATTCGAGCCGTGGATGGATGCGTGACAGTCGATGCACTGCTGAATTCTCGTGTTCTGACTGTGACCAATGGCAGATGTAGCCGCGTGGCACTGCAAGCAAAGCGAGTTAGTGCGTGCGCTTGTCAGCATTCGCGCGTTGGTGGAGCCGTGCGGGAAATGACAAGACATGCACCCCTCGGACTTTACCGGTTCATGCTCAAAGACGAACGGCCCGCGCTTATCGCTGTGGCACTTGAAGCAGACCATATCCTGGTCGGGGGTCGCGCGAAGCTGGCGATCCCTCGGTGTCCCGTGTGCATTGTGGCAATCCGAGCACTTGATCAGACCTTCCTCGACGCGATGATGGAAAGGCTTCTGGAAATCGGCTCTCTGCTCGACGTGGCACGAGAAGCACAAAGGAGTCTGATTCTGTTCCAGTTGGTATTCCAGTTTCGAGTGGTGTACGGAGTGGCAGGATGTGCAGGTAACACCGTTTTCGTTGTGAGTCGATCGCAGGAATTCTCGTTGTTCAGGATTAGACTCGTGGCAGGTCAGGCATCGCCGGCTGACGTCCTCCGCTCGCGCCTCTTTGAATCGGAATATTTTGCTTTTGTCGCCGCCTCCATCGACGTGCGCCGAGCCGGCTCCATGGCATGATTCGCATCCATGCACTTCCTCGCCTCGGACCTTCGGCAGATTGACTCTGTAATGCGGGCTCGCTTCTATGTTCTTGAACTGATCTTCGTGACATCCCTTGCATGTTTCTGAACCCACGAATTTTGAATCGGATATGTTGCTGGAAGGGCTTCCTGCAACTGCATTCAGGGGAGTGCCTGCCTGTTGAGCGACAGTGAACGCCGCCGTCACCATCAAAAACGCAAAAAGACAAAGTAAACGGAGTTGAGTTTTCGGAGGTTCTGTCATTGCACTCCTTCAAGAAAGGCTGAAATCGATTCGCTTTACAAACCAGAAGAGGAGAACATACCACGTAACAGTGTAGCTGGAGACGCACGCTTATTCCAGCCCGTGGAATCGTTGACGAGTATGGGATTTACCCGAAGGTTTGCGGGTTGCTTGATATCTGCTGTAAGCGAAAAAACACTCGGGAGAGCAACGTACAAATTACGCGTCAAGAACTAGAAGGAACAAAGTAGTACATCCCGCAACTTTGGAGTAGTGATCGAACAGATTCGGCACGCAGCCGCGGCAATTTGCTCGTATCTGTCCAATACTTCCGACACATCTTCGATCGTACTCTTAGCAAAAAGCCAGCGCTGGCGGAACATAATGCGTGAAACTATTCCGTTGATCATCAGGCATTGGCGGCGGACGTCTTCGATGTCCTGGCGATACTCAGGATTGTTCGCCACCGCTTCTCCGCTCGAGAAGATGGTGAACGAAAGCACGGCAGAGATATTGCTCCGCATCAGGCGCAAGCGGGGGAGCGTCGATTCATCATCGAGCGCCTCGCTTCGGATCGGTCGTAGAGCGGCGATTAGTTCCTCGATTGACCGCACTTCGATTTTCCGCGCGTCAATCATGTGCTGGCCTCACGTGGGATTTCAGAGTGTCTTACGGAAGGATTCCACCTTCCTCGTGGGATAGTCAAGTGCTTCTTGGAAGCGCTGCAGTTGCTCCATCGAGAGGGCGCGAGGGGGAACATCGGGCTTTGTGAAATAGACCAGCCAGGCGACCAGTGCCAGCGAGTAGCCGAGCATGGTAACCATGTTGAGCGCGTAGATTACACTTGATCCGTATTGGGCAGAGAGGCTGGCTGAGAAGAGATCGACGGACATGAATAGAAGGAATCCCACCCCAATTCCGTAAGTGCGCTGCTGCCATGGGATTCCGAAGTAAAAAGAGATAAGAGCGGTGAATGCAAATGCTCCGCAGAAGACAATTGAGGCGGAGCGGTTTAGCACCATTACCCTGTTCGCAAATCCGGTGAAGCCGTGCCCGGGAAAGCAAAGCGCTGCTGCGGCGCTCAGAGATAAAAGGAGCCCAAAACCAATCCTAAACCAGTGCAGCGTGCCCTTTGGCAGCGTGGAATAGGGACGAAAAACTGCCGCAAAGACCTCCAGAAAAACAGCGATCATCAGGAGAAATCCGACAACTCTGAATACCGTGTTGGCCGTTAAGTACAAATGCGCTCTGTACCAGGCCACCCACATCATCAAGGTCGTTTTGCAGGAACAGAAGGCAATGTAACTGGTGAATGCAGGATGGCGTCGCCAATCGCCGTGCCGAAGGATCAGCGCCAGCAATCCCCATTGCATAAGGCCGTTTACAGTCCAGATTGCCCAAACCAGCCAAGTCACCTGTCACCTCTGCGTCTGAGCAATCCGAGCGTGGCCCTGCAACTTCGATTCTACTTATGGCTGTACGATCTGTCCTGCCTGTGGATGAACCTGCTGCTGATTAAGGTCGCTGGAGTCCCATCCGCCCCCAAGCGCTTTGACTAGATACACCGAATTGACCATCCGCTGTCCGAGTAACTGCGTGGCAAGTCGCTCGCTGGTCAGCAGAGTGCTTTGCGCGGTAATCACGTCGAGATAGGTAGTAACTCCCCCGACATAGCGGTTATTGGCTATGGCAAGTTCGCGCCGTGCGTCTTCAACGGCTGCGGTCTGTGTAGTCGCAGCCTGTGATAACGTTTCCAAATTGCTGATACTATCCTCGACCTGCTGAAAAGCTCCAAGTACCGAATCGCGATAGCTCGCCACTGCGGCATCGTAAGCGGCGCGCGTTGCGGCCAGATTCGCACGATTGCGTCCGCCTTGGAAAATAGGTTGGAGCGCATCGGCTCCCAGGGACCAGAACAGGCTAGGCGCGTTGGCCAGCGTCGTGATGTCGCGGCTCTGCAATCCCCCCGAGCCCCCAAGCGTTATGCGAGGATAGAACGCTGCCGTGGCAATGCCGACTTGCGCGTTTTGATATGCAATCTGGCGTTCCGCCGAAGCAATATCAGGACGGCGCTCCAGCACATCCGATGGAACTCCGAGCGGAAGTGGGGGAGGTACGGTATTGAGTGGCGAGGCGGCTATGGCAAACCCGGATGCGGGTTGACCCACCAGCACGGCAATTGCGTGCTCATATTGCGCGCGTGACTGCCTGACGAGCGCGACTTGGGTCAGCGTCGAATCCAGCAGAGCTGCTTGCTGGGCTACTTCGAGTCCGCTGGCGACGCCGCCGTTATGCCGATTGTTCACCAGTTCCAGTCCCTTGCGTTCGTAGCCGACCGACTCCTCTACTACTTGCAACTCGGCGTCGAGCTCGCGCAATGTGAAGTAGTCCGCCGCCAGTTCCGCAGTCAACACAAGTTGAGCGTTTTGCAAATCAGCGGCGGTGGACTGCAGCGCTGCATTGGCCGCCTCCACGTTGCGCCGCACCCGTCCAAAGAGGTCCACCTCATAATTCACCGAGAACGGAACGTTGAAAACACTTTGCGTGTACGGTACAGACGGCGCCAGCGATCCATTTGCTCCATTCAACGGTCGATTGCCGGAACCGCGCTGACGCACGCCGCCAGGATCGGTTGAGAGCTGGGGAAAAACTCCAGAGGTGGCAACCCGGGCCAGCGACCGTGCCTGCTCCAGCCGGTCTCGCGATACCAGCAGTGATTGATTAGCCTTCAGAAGTTGCTCTTCGTAGGCATCGAGCTGAGCGTCATGGAATACCTTCCACCACAAACCTTTGGGAATTGAATCCTTGGGCGCGGCTTGTTGCCACGGCGACTGCGTCTTCCACGCCCCCGGTACTGCGGTGGTGGGCGCGGTCGCGGCAGGCCGCTGATAATGCGGTCCCACGGCGCATCCTGCCGTCAGTCCCAGCATCGCGAGTGCGGCGGAGCAGATGGCCTGCTTTGCATTTCGTGCCGTACCGCCCATCACGACGCGCTACCTTTCTGGTTTGAGGACTGATTTTGCTGCCGCGGTGCGGGCTGCGCCACGTTTACGGGTTGACCATCTTCCAGCGAATCGGATGGGTTGATGATGATCTGATCGCTCACCTCCAGACCGCCCAGCACTTCAAGCGAAGCGCCGTAATCGCGGCCTATATTCAGAGGGCGCAAGTGTACTTTGTTGTCCGGCCCTACAACGGCGACACGCGGGCCTTCGGCTCGAAAGAGCATGGAGTTCACCGGAACCGTGAGCTTCTGCACATTGGACCCAACCGCGAAATGTACTTGCCCGAACGATCCAGGTAGCAGCCGTCCGTCCTTGTTGTTTACATCCACCTCGGTCAGCAGCGTGCGGGTTGCCGGATCGATCGCCTCGGCGGTTCGCGCCACTACGCCGATAAACTTCTCGCCGGGGAACTCCTGCAAAGTAATGACGACCTTGCCGCCGAGTTTAATATAAGGCGAATAAGCCTGCGGAACGCTGGTGTAAACGCGCAGCGTATCGACCTGAGCGATGTCGAAGAGTTCTTTTCCACCCGCTCCCGCATTGATAAGCGCGCCGGGGTCCACATTGCGTCGCGTTAGCACGCCCGAGAATGGCGAGTACACGTTCTTGAATGATTCCAGCTGTTCAAGCCGGCGCACGTTGGCATCGGCGGCGGCCAGGTTCGCCTTGCTCTGCTGATATCCGCTGGTCTGCTGGTCGGCTTCCTGCGCCGAGACGGAGTCGGTCTTGCGCAGGTTCTCCCAACGTTGGGCGCTGATCTTTGCCAGTTCCATTTGCGACAGAATCTGCTGACGTGCCGCTCTGCCCTGATTCAACTCCTGGTCCACTTCTGGAGTTTCGATTTGCGCGAGCAACTCGCCTTTCTTCACGCGGCTGCCAATGTCTTTATACCAGCGCAGAAGGTAGCCGTTCGTCCGTGCAAAAATCGGAGATTCCTTGAAAGCCTGCAGCGAGCCGGGCAATACCAGTTCCTCGTCGGGTCTTTCAGCCTGCGGATGAACAACCGCAACAAATGGAACGGCGCTCTTCTCCGTCTCCTTCGCCAGTGCGCGGCTATGGCTCGACCGCGAAACTAACGTTAATCCTCCTGCAAGCAGCAACACCAGCACGGCAATGCCGACAAACATCAACGCCGTGCGCGGAGGTGCCGGTGGAAGCTCGGGCGGGCGCTCGATCCCCGGATGCTGATGCTTCGAGTGTTGCTGTATCTCCTCGATCTCCTGATCGATTTCGGCCTGTGTCGCGGGCTGATGATGTTCTTCGTTCTGTCCCCGCTGCTGCTCGGAAGATGGCTGTTTCAAGTCGTTCTCTGCACTCATTGCTTGACTCCGATTCACAAACTTATCTATGCCTGCTCAAGTCGAGCCAGGCGCGCTTCACGCCTGCCATGGAAAATCGCGAAAACGCTTGGCACGAAAAACAGTGTCGCAACCGTCGCAAATAACAACCCGCCAATTACCGCGCGGCCCAGCGGAGCGTTCTGCTCTCCACCTTCGCCAAAACCCAGCGCCATCGGCACCATGCCGATGATCATCGCCAGCGCCGTCATCAGCACCGGCCGCATTCGGGTGTAACCCGCCGCAATGGCCGCTGGAACCGCGGACATTCCTTCGTCCATCTGCTCGCGAGCGAAGCTGATCATCAGAATCGAGTTTGCGGTCGCAACGCCCATGCACATGACCGAACCGGTCAGCGATGGCACGCTCAACGTCGTCCGCGTCAACAGCAGGAACCAGCAGATTCCCGCCAACGCGCCCGGCAGCGCCGAGATAATGATGAATGGATCGAGCCACGACTGGAAATTAATAACGATCAGCAAATAGACCAGCACGATCGCGCCCAACAACCCAATGCCGAGTCCGATGAACGAAGAACGCATCGTGCTTACTTGTCCGCGAAGCACAATGCGAGTGCCGCGAGGCAGGTGGCCGTCGAACCCCTGAATCACCTTGTCCGTCGCCGTAGCGACTGCGCCAAGATCGCGATCCTGAGTGTTGGCGTAAACGTCTATCACCGGCTGAATGCCATAGTGATTTACCACGGCTGCCCGCGCCGTCGGTTGCACCTGAACCAGGTTTCCCATCACTTGGGCACCTTGAGGCGAATTTACCGGGACCGCCATCAAATCATCAAGACTCGTCATACGATATTGCGGTGACTGCACGGCCATCTGGTACGTCACGCCGTTCTTCGGGTTCAACCAAAAGTTTGGGGCGGTCTGGAAGCTGCCGCTCAACGAAATCAGAACACTCTGCGCCACGTCGCGCGCGTTCAAGCCCACCTGCGTAATGCGGGTGCGGTCCAGATCCATGTGCAGCGTGGGAGACGAGAGCAATTGCTGAACATGCACATCGGCAGTCCCCGGAATATGCCGCATCCGGTTTGCAATCTGTTGCGCGATGACATAGTTGCTCTGCACGTCAGGGCCGCTCACCTGTACGTCAAGAGGCGCGGGTAGTCCGAAGTTCAGAATCTGACTAACGATGTCGGCAGGCTGAAAGAAGAACTCCACGCCGGGGAATCGCTCCGGCAGCACCTGGCGTAACCGTCGAATGTGGTCCGAGGTCGGGTGATGATTTTCCGGATCCAGTGAAATCAGTATCTCTGCATCGCTGCTGCCGACGGTTCCCGACGAGCTATACGACTGGTTGAGGCCGGAGTTAGGCAGTCCTATGTTGTCGAGAATCGTCTGAATTTCATGGCCCGGTATCTGGCGGTGCAACTCGCCTTCGACTTCATCGCACAGCTTCGCCGTCTCTTCCACGCGCAGACCGGGACGCGCGCGCACATGCAGGCGCATCAAGCCCGCATCCACCTGCGGGAAGAAATCCTGTCCAAGAAAAGTGATGAGCCCAAGCGAGAGCAGGCAGAAGGCTAAGAAGAAGCCAACGAATACGCCGCGATGTTCGATAGTGGTCTCAAGCAGCGACTGATAGCCATGCCGCAAATCTTCAAACTTACGCTCAAAGCCGCGCTGAAAGCGGCCCATAAAGGTCTTGGGTCCTGACGCGCGATGCTCATGCCCGCGCATGATGTACATGACGAGCGTAGGAATCAGGGTTCGTGAGAGCAGGTAGCTGGCCAACATGGCGAAGCTCACCGCTTCGGCCAACGGCACAAACAGGAAGCGCGCCACTCCCGTCAGAAAGAACATGGGTACGAACACGATGCAGATGCACAGGGTAGAAACAAACGCGGGAACAGCAATTTGCTGCGCGCCGTCGAGAATCGCCTGACGCATCTCTTTACCCATTGCAAGGTTTCGCTCAATGTTTTCGATCTCCACCGTCGCATCGTCCACAAGGATACCGACGGCCAGAGCCAATCCTCCCAGGGTCATGATGTTCAGCGTCTCACCAATCGCGGCCAGCGCGAGGATCGAGCAGAAAATGGAGAGCGGAATCGAAATCAGGATGACGATGGTTGGACGCCAGTCGCCCAGAAAAAGAAGGATCATTACCGCCGTCAGCAACGCGGCTGTCAGTGCCTCATGCAGCACGCCGTTGATGGAAGCTCTCACGAACAGGGATTGATCGAACAGCGCGCTGACCTTCAACTCGGGAGGAAGCGACTGCTGCGCCAGCGGCACAATGCCCTTGATCCCCTTCACAATCTGCAGAGTGGAGGCTTTACCGTTCTTGTAGATCGACATCAATGCGCCACGATTGCCGTCCTGGCGCACGATGTTTGTTTGCGGGGCGAAGCCATCGCGGACGTGTGCAACATCACGGAGATAAAGTGTTATGCCATTGCTGGTCTTAACCGGCAAATCGTTCAGCTCCGGAATGGTCCGAGGCGTTCCGTTCATCTCCACGTTGTATTCAAGGTCGGCAATCTTCGTGGTTCCGGTAGGGAGAACCAGGTTCTGCGCATTCACCGCATTGACAATGTCGATCGGAGCCAGTCTGTAGGACTGCAGTTTCGGAAGATCGAGATCGACCTGAATCTGGCGTATCTTGCCTCCGTATGGATACGGCGTGGCCGCTCCTTCCACGGTACTCAGCGACGTGCGAAGAAAGTTCTGCCCTAAGTCGAAAAGCTGCTGCTCGGGCAGAGTCTTACTGCTTAATCCAAGCTGAATGATCGGCGTAGTGGAAGCGCTGTAGGAGATAACCAACGGCGGCGATGTTCCCGGAGGAAGCGAGCGCACGGTCGTCTGCGTGATCGCCGTAACCTGGGCAATTGCCGTTTGAATGCTGGTGCCGTGACGGAAGTAGATCTTGATGATTCCCAATCCGCTTACGGATTGCGACTCCATGTGTTCGATATTGTTGACCGTCGTCGTGATGCCACGCTCGGAGTTCAGCACGATGCGATCCGACATGTCTTGCGGCGACATGCCCGTGTAGAACCAGATCACCGAAACAACCGGGATATCGATTTCGGGAAAGATATCGGTCGGCATCATCAAGATTGTGATCGGCGTCAGAATGACGATGAGGAGCGCCATCACCACAAATGTGTAGGGACGCCTTAGGGCTAACGCAACAATCCACATGAAAGGGAATCACTCCAAAGTACGGTTGAACCGGGTGCTCCGGTCGGAAGGAGCACCCGCTTTACTGAGTCTTAGATTCGATACAGAGCGTCTTAGATTGAAAATGATTTTAATTCTATCAACAGTACCCCAACGCATGCTAGCATCGCGACCATGCGCACGACGGTAAATATTGGTTACGAAATCCGCGGCAAACGCTCTCCGGGGCGCCCTCGAAGCGAGCGGGCACATCAGGCAATTCTGAGCTGCACGCTAAAGTTCCTTGAGTCAAAAGATAATGGATTTGCCAATCTCACCATCGAAAACATAGCGGCCGAGGCAGGTGTTGGCAAGGCCACGGTGTATCGGTGGTGGCCTACGAAGGCTGCTCTGGTTGCCGATGCCTTCGCCAGCAGCGTGACCCAAAAGCTGCATTTTCAAGATACCGGCTCGGTTCGCAAGGACATCTCCTTGCAAATGCGGCAGCTTATAAAGATTCTGCGGAGTCGGCGCGGACACCTTGTCTCTGCTATTCTCGGCGCGGGGCAAAGCGATAAAACTCTCATCCGCGCATTTAGGGAACGATTCCTAAAGCCACGCCGGGCGGAAGCCTACGCTACTCTGCGCCGCGGAGTGGCGCGAGGTGAACTGGCCGCGGACCTCAATCCGGACTTGCTGCTCGACGCTCTTTATGGGCCCATATACATGCGATTTCTGATTGGGCATAGCACGCTGACTCCGGCCTTTGTAGACGATCTTTGCGATCTGGTGTTTGCTGGAGCCGAGGCTCGCGAGCTTCCAGTTCCAAGCCGCAGCCTTGCCAATGCGTCCGGAGCGCACGGCGCGGATTGAGTTTGTAATCAACCAACGAAACCCCGCCGTGTGAGGCGGGGTTTCATTTGCGAAAAATTGTCTTTCGGAGAGCTACTCAGTCCAGCGCTTGAAGACCAGAGATCCGTTCGTTCCCCCGAAGCCAAACGAATTCGACAGCGCGTAGTTCATAGATGTCTTTCGGGCATGGTTAGGAACGAAGTCCATACCGATAGTTTGCTCATCCTGATTTTCCATGTTGATCGTTGGGGGAAGTATCTGGTCGCGCAGTGCAAGTAGCGTGATGCCCGCTTCGAGTCCGCCTGCGCCGCCAAGAAGATGGCCGGTCATGGATTTTGTCGAGCTGACGGAAACCCTGTGCTCGCCAAAAAGATTACGGACCGCACAGGCTTCGAGACCGTCACCAACCGGAGTGGAAGTGCCATGTGCGTTTACATAGCCAATGTCGCTGGGTGTGAGTCCGGCATCGCGAATAGCGTTCCGCATCACGCGGAATCCACCTGCTCCCTCAGGAGCTGGCGAGGTGATGTGGTATGCGTCTCCGCCCATTCCGTAGCCGACAACTTCGGCGAGGATATTAGCGCCGCGTGCTTTTGCGTGCTCAAGCTCTTCAAGGATTAGGATGCCTGAGCCTTCGCCTACAACGAAACCATCGCGGTCCCTATCCCAGGGACGGCTTGCATGTTCCGGATCGTCGTTGCGGGTGGACAATGCGCGCATGGCGGCAAATCCACCTACGCCCATCGGTGTAATCGAAGCCTCAGCTCCGCCAGCAATCATTACGTCGGCATCGCCGCGCTGAATGATCTTGTAGCTGTCTCCAATGGCGTGTGCGCTGGTCGTGCAGGCAGTGGCGCTGGCCAGGTTGGGGCCTTTCGCGCCGAAGCGAATGCTGACGTGTCCAGCTGCGAGATTAACGATGGTTGCGGGAATGAAGAAAGGTGAAATCTTACGTGGCCCGCCTTCCATCAGAGCGGTGTGTTCACGCTCGATGATGTCAAATCCGCCAATGCCGGAGCCGATGTAGACGCCAACATTTTCTTCATTTTCCGGCGTAATCTTCAGCCCTGACATCTCGACCGCTTCGGTGGCGGCTGCCAGCGCGAAGTGAATGAAGCGGCCCATCTTCTTCAGCTCTTTCTTCTCAACGAAATTCAGCGGATCGAAGTTTTTAACTTCGGCCGCGATCGTGCAGGCAAACTGGGTTGTGTCGAAAGCGGTGATAGGGGCGACGCCACTCTTGCCGGCCAGGAGGTTTGCCCAAACCTCCTCCGTGGTATTACCAACACCACAAATCAGCCCGAGACCAGTGACAACTACTCGGCGGTTCAAGCTTACTTCCCGCCTTTCGAGTGTGCGGTGACATAGTCGATCGCGTCCTTCACGGTCTTGATCTTCTCGGCATCCTCGTCAGGGATTTCGATTTCAAAGGCTTCTTCAAAGGCCATCACCAGTTCGACGATGTCCAGCGAATCCGCACCCAAGTCGTCCTGGAAAGAAGCGTTGGCGGTGACTTCGCTTTCCTCCACCCCGAGCTGCTCCACGATGATCTGTTTGACTTTTTCGTCCGAGGAAGCCATTCAATTCTCCTTGATGTTTATTGAAAACGGCACACGCCGGGCATCACTGCCCGGTGGGCTACTGTGGCCGTTTCTTTATTGTACAGAGATGCAGGGCAGCGTGTTTACTTTGAGGCCTTGGAATGTGCGCTGATGTAGTCCACCGCGTCCTTCACGGTCTTGATCTTCTCAGCGTCTTCGTCCGGAATCTCAATGTCAAAGGCCTCTTCGAAGGCCATCACGAGTTCGACGATGTCCAGCGAGTCGGCGCCCAAGTCATCTACAAACGATGCAGAGGAGGTGACTTCAGCTTCATCCACTCCCAACTGCTCCACGATAATCTGTTTTAGTTTCTCTTCCACAGCAGCCATTTTGTTGGCGCCTCCTGCAAAAAGTTGAGCCATCCGGCCAAGTAGTGTGTACCTTAAAAAAATGCCTATGAGCCAGACGATTCCGATTAGCATCCTAACCGTTCGTTTTTGTGAAGGTCAATGCGCAATTGGCAATAACGACGGTGATTGCATGGCAGACAGAAGCCAGAATGCCACTATTCAATGCGCACCTGAATAGGTTTTACTCAGGGAATGAGAGCAGTTGTGCAACGAGTTTCACGTGCCCGGGTTACGGTGGATGCGCGGTCGATTGGACAGATAGAACGCGGGTTGCTGGTGCTGCTGGGAGTGGGCGCGGAAGATGGCGAGGAAGACGCGGAATACCTGGCGCAAAAAATTGCGGCGTTGCGGGTTTTTGAGGATTCCGAGGGGAAGATGAACCGCGACGTGAGCGAGGCTGGAGGGGCGGTGCTGGCGGTCAGCCAGTTCACGCTTTTCGGCGATGCGCGGCGTGGCAAGCGGCCATCGTTTGACGCTGCGGCGCGGCCAGAGCGGGCCCGGGGGCTTTACGAGTATTTCGTGGAGCGCGTCCGCGCCTTGGGGTTGCGTTGCGAGACTGGACAATTTCAGGTGGACATGAAGGTGGAATTGGTCAACGACGGCCCAGTCACGATTCTGCTGGATTCGAAGAAAATCTTCTAACCATCTACTGTTTAGATAATCTTTGTTTTTGGTGTTTTTACTACATCGTTAATCGTTGTGCAGGAGCTGAAAAGATTGGCGTAGTTGTTAATGCAGAACGGCGTCAATGTGTTCAGTTGGTTAATGGTTACCCGCGCGCAGTCCGCAAAACGCTTCTCGAAGCTGGAGGAAGGCTCGGCGGGCCTTGAAATATTTCTAAATATTGACCGATCACTCCCGAAAAATAGCTACGGCGAACGCTACTCATCCCGAAATCCCTGGCATCCGGTACTGGAAGAGAGAGGCGGAGGGACTCGGGGCGTCCAAGCCCGTAATACGGGTTGTGAACTTCCCGCTAACTGCTGTTTACCCTGTCAGGGAGTGTCAGAGGGGGCGGTTGGCAAGGACGTACATGTCGCGAATGTATTTTGCGGAGTCGAATTTCTTCGCGGCCGCATTGGCTGACATGTAGCGGATGACTCCGAAGATGGGACGGTCGAACCAGGGACGGTCGAATTTGCCCGCGATGGACCAGGCGACACCGGCATAGCCGCTGGGATCGCGGCCATCGAGAAAGTACTTGTCGTTGAGATAGACGGCGGTCTGGTAGGCGGACTGAGGCGAGGGCGACCACTCGAGAATCTTCTTGGCCCAGTACATGCGCATGTAGTTGTGCATCCAGCCGAGGTGGAGCATCTGGAACTGGGCGGCGTTCCAGAGTTGATCGTGGGTTTGGGATTGCTCCAGTTGTGGGCGAGTGTAGAGAATGGGTCGCGGGTCGGAGGCGTGGGCGGCGAGCGACTTGTGCGCCCAGGGCTCGGCACACTCGATGGAATCGTAGAGCGGATTGAAGGTAACGAAGTTGATGGCGAGCTCGCGCCAGGTGATGAGTTCGTCGAGGTACTTCTCCTTCGCCTCTTCGGGAGCCTTGGAGGCGCGGACGGCGAGAGCGATGGTGACAGGGCTGATTTGTCCGAAATGAAGATAAGGGGAGATGTGGCTGGTGCCGTCCCGCTCGGGGGCACCCTGGAGCCCGGGATACTGCGCGAGATGGTGAGTGACAAAGTCGTCGAGACGCCGCAGGGCTTCGTTGGTGCCTCCGGTGAAACTGGAGACTGGAGCGACGGTGCGGTCGAGGGTATCCCATCCGGCGGTGATGTCGTGGCTGAGGTCGCAGGATTCGACAGGCTGGGTGAAGGCCTTCTCGGCATGTGGGTTGCGGCAGGGGACGAGGTAGTTTTCGGCGAGCGCCTCAAGGCGAGGGCGGATGGTGCGGGCGGCGTACTGCGCTTTGAGCAGAAGCTTGCTGGGAACGAGGACGTCGGCATCGACGGTGTAGTAGGGGATGCGGAGTTTTCGGGCCAGCATCTCGCGCCAGTGCAGGGCTTCCCGGAGGGGATTCTCGTCACCGACGAGCAGGGCGGCGTGGACTTCATCACAGAAGACGGCGAGGTCGCTGTGGGGATGGCGGCGGAGAACGAAAGCGATGTTGCGCGAGGCGAGCCGTCGGGCGGTATCAGGGAATCCCTGCTGCATGAAGGCGTAGTGGCGCAGGTTGGCCTTGGGGTAGTGGACGACTCCGAAGAAAACGACGACAGGTAATTGGAGTGCGTTGGCGAGATCGACGGCGAGGTCGAGCGCGGGATTATCGTGAGCGCGCTGGGCGCGCTGCATCCAGTAAACGACGCACTTGCCTTCTACGTCGCCGGGGCGGCGGATGGCGACTCGGTCTTTGTAGGCGGCGAGGACGGAGGCGAGGTCGGGCATCGAGTCACTAGAGTACAGGAAGGCGGAGCGGCGGGTGCGGAGCTTAGGGTGAGGGGGCGGTTGCAGCAGTCCTGTACGCAAACAGGAATATGTATCTGGCAAACGGCCCAGCATCAGCGTAGATTAAGTCGTTAATTGAATCAGGTGCTCGTGAGGGCAGCCTTTTGCGTGGTGCAAATGAAGAAAGCTCTCATCTTCGGAGCGACTGGATTTGTAGGTTCGCGGCTTCTGAACGAACTATTAAGCAGCTCCGACTACGGAGAGGTGACCGCTGTTGCGCGAAGGAAGCTGGGCATCGTTCATACGAAGTTAAGGGCGCTGGTCGGCGATTACAATTCCCTGCCCGCGTTAAAGGCTGATCTCGTTGGAGATGAGATTTTCATTGCGCTTGGCACGACCAGGAAAGCCACTCCCGACAAGGCGGACTACTACAGGGTGGATCACGACTATCCGGTTCTCGCCGCCCGCATTGCCAAAGAACAGGGGGCCAGGGCGGTCTTCCTCGTTTCCGCCGTCGGCGCAAATCCCCATTCAAAGGTCTTCTACGTAAGAACCAAGGGCGAAACCGAACGCGATATTGTCGCGCTCGGTTTCGAGCACACGCATCTGTTTCGTCCGTCCATGATTATGGGAAACCGAGAGGAATATCGCCCGTTGGAAAAGATGTTCATCGCTGCCTTCCGCGCCATCAATCCGCTACTCGTAGATGGCCTCGACAAGTACAGGGGGATGACTGGGGACGACATTGCGCGGGCGATGCTACGCTCCGCCACAATCGAAACAGGGAAGGTGAATATTTATCACTGGCGTGAAATGAGGCTGCTCTGAAGGCTTTCGGCGCATTCAAGCAAAAGCGGGAGGCGAAGAGCAACAGCAACAGCAGGAGCAACAGCAGGAGCAACAGCAGGAGCAACAGCAACAGCCCCACTCAACGAAAAGAGCGTTGAGTGGGCCACCCGTGAACTTCCGAAGAAGCGCTATGAATGAGCCACCGATCTGTGCTCGCGGGTGGCCTCGACAAGTACAGGGGGATGACTGGGGACGACATTGCGCGGGCGATGCTACGCTCTGCCACAAGCGAAAGCGAGAAGGTGAGTATTTATCACTGGCGTGAAATGAGGCTGCTCCGAAGGCTTTCGGCGCATTCGAGCAAAAGCGGGAGGCGAAGAGCAACAGCAGGAGCAGGAGCAGGAGCAGGAGCAACAGCAGGAGCAACAGCAGGAGCAGGAGCAACAGCAGGAGCAACAGCAGGAGCAACAGCAGGAGCAACAGCAGGAGCAACAGCAACAGCCCCACTCAACGAAAAGAGCGTTGAGTGGGCCACCCGCCGTTGGCGCTGACTTTACTGATTGCCTGGTACTCATGGAAGTGGCCGCGCCGACAAGATCAATGAGAGTCGAAGGCCCCGATAGGAATGACATTAGCTCCCGTTACTCATATCTGGCGTTCGCGTTTGTTTGCAGTCCATTCGGATTCAATCTCTACGTTACCGGAGAGTGCGGTGGCGTAATGGTTGTAGCTGCTCGAAGGCCATTTTCCCGGGTGGTCGCATAATCCACGCATGACCGGATTGCGATGGATGTAGCGCAATTTCTCAAGGAACTGCGGGTAGTCGCGGATGTTGAAGTCATAGTAGCGGTGCTGCCAGAAGTGTTCGGCGTCGCCGATCAGGCGTCGCGAAACTCCCTGTTTTAGCGACTTGATGGCAACAGCGAGCGTCTTTCGGCCCGGTTCGCTCAACAGGAGATGCACATGCTCGGGCATGACAACGTAGCCATAGACGCGCAGAGCGTAGCATCGGCGCACGCGCTCAAGCGCAGCCTCGAAAACGTAGCGGGCTTCGGGCAAGGCGAAATTTTCAAGCCGCTGATGACAGCAGAAAGTGACAAAGTGGCTCTGTCCAGATTGTTGGATGCGCCGGAGTCCCCAAGGCATGATGACGAGGATAATTCCGGCAAGTGGGTGTGCTCAAGCAAAAGCGGGAGGCGAGGAAAGCAGGAGCAAGAGCAAGAGCAGGAGCAAGAGCAGGAGCAGGAGCAGGAGCAAGAGCAAGAGCAAGAGCAAGAGCAAGAGCAGGAGCAGGAGCAGGAGCAAGAGCAACTACCCCACGTCAGCCCGATGAGGCCGGGCGGGACGTGGGGCACCTGTCGAGGGGATGGTTAGACGGAGCGGAGGATGGCGTCGGCGATGGCGAGAGCTTCGACGGCGGGACGGACGGCGTGGACGCGGATGATGTGGGCTCCGGCGAGGGCGGCGGCAACGCTGGCGGCAAGGGTGGCGTTGTCACGGGCGTCGGGAGGAATGCGGGCGTTCTCTATCTTAGTATTTCTTGCGACGAGAACGTTGGCCGCGGAATTGTTCGAGGACTCGCGGGCCATTTTGGCGAATCGCGCGGTGACGGTTTGGCCGAGAAATCCTTTGCGGGATACGGCGGCGAGAAGAGGGAGTCCGAGAGATTGGAATTCGGCGAAGTGGGCGAGGAGGGGGTAGTTCTCGTCGAGGTTTTTGCCGAAGCCGAAGCCGGGGTCGAGGACGATGGCAGAGCGAGCGATGCCGGCATCGAGAGCCTCGGCGGTACGCTCGCGAAGACCTTCGCGGACGAGGGTGACGATGTCGGGTTCGGGCGGCAGGTCAATCCACTGATGGGGCAGACCACGGACATGCATGAGGATGGCTCCGCAGGGACGCTGGGCGATGGTATCGGCCATGGCGGAATCCCATAGGAATCCACTTACATCGTTGACGATTTCTACTCCGGCATCGATGGCGGCGCGCGCTACCGTAGATTTATATGTGTCGATGGACAGGATCGCCTGGGGGCGCTGCCGCTTGATGGCCTGGATGATGGGGAGAACGCGGTCGAGCTCTTGCCGGGCGGTGACGGCGGCGGGGGCGGGTTCGGCGCCACTTTGAACGATGGGCGTGCCGGGGCGAGTGGATTCGCCTCCGATGTCGAGGATGTCCGCGCCTTCGTCGAGGAGGGCAAGGCCGTGCGCGACGGCGGCGGCGGGATCGAGGTAGCGCCCACCGTCGGAGAAGGAATCCGGCGTGACGTTGAGAACTCCCATGACGAGAGTGCGCTCGCCAAGAGGAAGCGTGCGACGGCCTAGATTCCACTGGAAGCGGGGGCGCATGGCAGGGATTGTAGCAGTAAGTGAGGGGAATTTCCGATCACTGAAGTCCTGCGGAGACTGTGAAATCAAGTGTTGACAGCGAAAAGAGCAGAGTAGCAGAATGCATTTATCCACGACTGCGAGGAAAATTCTTATGCTGAGTCTCGAAACCCCGCGAGACACGCGGCGGTTATATAGAACCACTCGAGAGTTCATTGCTTTTCATTCCGAGGGATGCGTTCCCGTCTATGTGGACGAGGGAGCGGTTGTGTTTGCAGAGCCCGAAAAATGGGTGAAGTGGAAGTGGAATGGACGAGAGTCACTGCAATTCTTTTGGGAACGGAAGGCGTATCACGTGGACTGGAAGACATTCAGCAGCGCTACCGAGACTCTCGACCGGTGATTGTTAGCTGCGGGATGAGTTGATTGCACCGCGGTACCTGGAAGATGGACACGAATGGAATTGTGAGTAGATGGGCTGCGCTTCAGGCGCGGCCTTTTGTGTTTACGGCAGCTTTTTGCCGGAGACGAAAGGGTTGCCGGTGATGACAAAGCGCCACTCATCGAGCGGAGCGCTGGTTACGTTGATGCGAGTGGTGGCTGTGATGAGAGGGCAGGGGAAGCCGTCGTCGGCGATGAAGAGATCGCTGGAGCGCGCGCAGAGGTCTTTGTCGTTATCGCGTTCGCGGACGATGGCGAGGGCTTGAGAGAGGCGTCCGGGGCCGGAGGTTAGCAGACGCAGTTGCGAAGGCTTGGGAGCGCCGGAGAGGTGGAGGCCGCGCAGGGCGGCCATGGCTGCGATACCGCTGACTGGTTCGAGGGCGCGGAGGAGAACGCATCCGGCGTCGCCGGGAGGCTGGCAACTGATGTTGGTGCAGTAGTGATTTCCGTAGATGAAATAGACGTAGGCATGGCCGGGAGGGCCGAAGAGGACGGCGTTGCGAGGTGTCTGTCCGTTGTAGGCGTGGGCTCCGGGATCGATGGCACCGAGGTAGGCTTCGGCTTCGACGATGCGTCCGGCGAGGATGAGATCGCGCTCGCGGCGGATGAGGAGCTTGCCGAGGAGTTCGCGGGCGACCAGGCGAGGATCGCGGGCGTAAAAGGCGCGGGGGAGCGGAGTGAGCTTGGTGGGGGAGGGCATCCTCTATTTTTATAAACGAAGAAGCGTAGTTGGTGGGCGGGGAAGGATTGTGCATCTCATTCAGAGAAGCGGGGGAAAGAGCAAGACTACGGCAACGTCAACTTATGCCTGCATCCCACATTTCGCCAAAAGAGGGCGGATGTGGGCCACCCGGTTTTCTTGGGGGATAACAAACAAAGGCAAGGGCAACAACCCCATGTCAGCCCGATGAGGCCGGGCGGGACATGGGGGCACCGGGCACCGGGCACCGGAAGCTTTGGGGCACCGGAAATAGGGAGTATCGGCGCTGGCTATTTGCGGGCGTTGGCTTCGGCTAGGACCTGTTCGGCGTGGCCTTCCGGTTTAACCTTGCGCCAGACCTGTGAAATGGTTCCGTCGGGGGCGATGAGGAATGTGGTGCGCTCGATGCCCATGACTTTTTTGCCGTACATGTTCTTTTCCTTAAGCACATCGAAGAGTTTGGCTACTTCTTTGTCGGCGTCGGCAAGCAGGGTGTAGGGGAGTTGGTATTTCTCCTGAAACTTCTTTTGCGCCTTGGGAGTGTCGGGGGAGATGCCGAGTACGGTGAGTCCGGCGCGGATGAGCTTGCCGTATTGATCGCGGAATCCGCAGGCTTCGATGGTGCAGCCGGGAGTGTTGGCCCGGGGGTAGAAGAATAAGACGACGGGTTTACCCTTGAAGGAGGAGAGTTTTACTGGCTCTCCGTTTTCGTCGGGCAATGTGAAATCTGGAGCTTTCTCGTTGACGTCCATGACCAAATATCTATACCGCAAACTGATGCAGGCCGTCACGCTGGCAACAGCGGTTGGGGCGTTTTCCTTTTCCATTCAGGCACAGTATCGGGCGCCGCAGCCGGA
This sequence comes from Saccharimonadales bacterium (SeqCode), assembly GCA_035539055.1. GTDB lineage: Bacteria > Acidobacteriota > Terriglobia > Terriglobales > Acidobacteriaceae > TOLSYN. The sequence continues at coordinate 62,209 of DATLJC010000022.1, forward strand.
GAGAAAGACTCCGCGGGCGGTGGGAGTGGTGGAGACGTTCAAGAATGGATCGCGGCGGCTGGTGCCGGTTACGTTCTACTACGAAAAGAAGTTTTACGACGCGGCGCTGTATCACGCAACTCCGGTGCCGTTCACGCTGTATTCGGAGACGGTGTATGAGGTGCAGCAGTTTGGCAAGCCGCTAGGGACGTTTACGCTGCAAAGCGCATCGCGCAGCGGGGATGAGGCTTCGACTGCGTGGTTCGGCAATGGTCGTTTCAAGGCGGCTCCGGACGCGGCGACGCTGGCGAAAAAGGCTGCAGTGTCTCCGGTGGTGGTGGAAGATCCTTCGAGGCCGGTACTGCACAGGCGCGAGGGCAGCGAGGGCGACAATCCGGGGGCTCATCCCTCGGTCGCGAAGGTAGAGGCAGAGGAAGACCCGGATCGTCCGAAGCTGCATAAGCGGGCAGGAAGCGGATCGACGGAGACGGCGACAGCTTCGGGGGCGGACCAGCCGGCGGATAAGAAGCAGGCGGGCGGAGACTCGCCAGATACCTCGGGGCAGGACCCGAATCGTCCAAAGCTGCACCGCAAGGACGAGGAGCAGGATACGAAGACGGCAGCAAAGGCGTCGGGGAGCAAGGTGGTGGCGGCAAAGGCAGAGCTGACGCCGAACGATGATCCGGATCATCCGGTGTTGCGGCGCGGCAAGCCGGTGCAGGAGCAGGGTGGACGGGACCTTCCGGACTTCAAGAAAGAAGAGCCGGTGACGCGACAGGTTGCGATCAGCGATGCGTCGCCTTCGGAGGTGCAGCCGCTGATTTACGTTTCGAACGAGACGGAGCGGACAAAGCTGGAAGAGCTGGCGCGGGAGCTGGCGCGTGCAGAGTTGCGGCGGATGGCCGCGCAGCGCGGATTGACGATGCCGGGAGCGGGGAACATGACAGCGGGAGCAAGGGAAAAGGCCTCACGTCAGCCCGAAAAAGCCGGGCGGGACGTAGGGCACCAGATCCGGGCGAAGGTCGGGACTCAGGCGGTGACGTTCAAGGAAGAACAATTCGTTCCGTATGACCTGGACTACAGCAATCGCGCGACGGTGGTTTTCTCGGGTCGATATGTGCCGGAGGCGGCGACGGGAACAGGCGAAGCGTCGAGCGGGGCGTCAGGTGGAAACCAGGGCAGGAGTTGGGTGGTTACCGTGGTGGCGAAGCAGGAAGAAGACAAGCTGGTGAAGCTGTATAGCTCGGTGAGCGATCCGAGGGAGCTGGATTTGTATCCTGAAGTGCTGTTGGTGGATGCGCTGGACCCGGATGGATATGGGCGTTCGGCGCTGCTGTTTCGGGAGAAAAAACGCGATGGCGTGAGCTGGCTGCTGGGTCGTCCGACCGGGTATGAGTTGCAGACGTTGGTTGAGACAGCGTCACGATAGAACGATGGAAGAAAATTTACTGCATCGCGGGAGTGAGTTCCGGAATCTCACCTGGTGTATAGTTGTTTAAACAAATAGTTTGGATGGAGAGAAGAAATGAAAAGATTGTTCCTATTGATGGTCGCGATGATGGCGACGAGTTCGCTGGCACTGGCGGCGGATACCTACACGATTGATGGCGCGCACTCGTCAGCACAGTTTGCGGTGAAGCACCTGGCGATTTCCACGGTGCGTGGGCGCTTCGCCGATGTGAGCGGCACGATTTTGCTTGATCCACAGGCGCCGGAGAAGAGTTCCGTGACGGCGGTGATCAAGTCGGCTTCGCTGACCACCGACAACGCAACTCGCGATAAGCACCTCAACAGCCCGGACTTTTTCGATACGGCGAAGTACCCGGAGATCAAGTTCCAGAGCACGAGCGTTCGCAAGGCGGGCGGGGACAAGTATGTGGCGGTCGGCAATCTGACGATTCGAGATGTGACGAAGAAGGTGGAGATTCCATTTACGCTGGCGCTCGGTAAGGGAATGAAGGGCGAGCCGCGGTTGGGAGCGGAAGGTTCGCTGACGATTGATCGCACGGATTATCACGTGAGCTACGACGAGAAGGGCATGGTAGTGAGCAAGGACGTGAAGATCGATCTCAGCGTTGAGGCTGGTAAGTAACAGGGTTCGACGACGAAGGCGAATAGCGAAATTTGATGCAAACATAAACCTGCCAACTGGCAGGTTTATGTCGCACTCGTTGCGATACTGAATCAGCAATGACATTCCTCCATCTCGTTTCTTTCGTGGAGTGAGATGGAAATGTCCCGACAGTCTGACGACTGCGCCCAAGTAGCGGACCGCGAACCTATCGTCCGATACGGGAACTTGACGCCGGCCACCTCTCCAGCACAGCAAGCATCTTAGATTGCTGCCACGAACTGGAAGTTTTGAGGAGAGGGCCAAATGAATCGCAGTTTGCCCCGGGAGAGTGCCTCGTCACGCACGCGCCCATCGATCATATTTACCTTGCATCTTTTGATTTTTTTCCTGGCAGCCACGGCGCTTGCGGCGGCGGCCCCGTGCGCGCTAAATCCGGTCTCGCCCTCGGTCACCATCTGCACTCCTACGAATGGCACGACTGTTACCTCGCCAGTATCCATTGTGGCGGGCACCACCGACACCGCGCATCCGGTCACGGCGATGATTCTTTACGTGGACAACGTAATCGCCTTCAAGGTGAATGCAAACCAACTGAGCACATCCATATCGCCCGTGGCCGGCAAACACAATCTCACGGTCAATGCGTGGGACAGTTCCGGCGCGGTCTTCAAAAGCACTGTCATCATTACCGTCTCCGGCACGGGAACACCGCCGGTATCGGTTGCGGTAACGCCAAGTTCCGCAACGCTCGCACCTGGACTGACACAGCAATTTTCGGCAACTGTCCTCAATGCGACGAATAAGGCCGTAACCTGGTCGGTCGATGGACTCTTCAACGGCAATATCACCGTGGGCACCATCACAACCTCGGGCCTGTATACGGCTCCGGCCACTAATGGCACCCACAGCATCGTCGCGACGAGCGTGGCCGACCCCAGCAAGAGCGACACCGCGATTGTCACCGTTACGAGCAGTGGCGGCGGTGGCGGAGGCCCGTGTTCGCCCACATCCGGCCCGCCCTCGGTCACCATTTGCAGCCCGGCCTCCGGCGCTACCGTAACGAGTCCGGTGCAGATTTCAGCCGTGGGAAATTCCTCGACGCCAATCACCAAGATGCTGGTCTATATCGACAATGTGCAGCAGTTCCAGACCACAACATCGAGCAGCGTCAATACTTCGCTTGCCTTGGCCGCTGGTACGCACAACCTCACGGTGCAGTTCTATACCGGTGCGTGGATCAAGCAGAGTGAGAAGTTCATAGTATCGGGCGGACCAGCCTCCCCCACGGTTTCGATCAGCGCGAGTCCAGCGTCCATCTCCAGCGGCGCATCGAGCACGCTGACCGTGACGGCGATGAACGCGACGAGCGTGGTGGTTACCAACAACATCGACGCGACCACTTACAACCTGTCCCAGACAGGCGGGACGCAATCGGTGACGCCGACGCAGACGGCAACCTATACGGCTACGGCTACGGGAGCGGGCGGAACGAGCACGGCATCGACGACGGTGACGGTTTCGTCAGGCAACGCACAGGCGATTCAGCACGTGATCTTCATGCTGCAGGAGAACCGCACGTTCGATACCTACTTCGGGATGCTGAATCCGTATCGGATGAACAACGGCTGGAACGTGGGTGACGATGGCAAACAGTACAACGTGGACGGCATCGACGACAAGCTCTCTACAATTACGAACGTGAACGACGAGGGCACGGTGTTTCCGCTATTCAAGACGACCTCGACTTGCCTGGATGACATGACCTCGTCGTGGCTGGAGAGCTATGGCGACGTGAACCGATACGACTTTTCGACGACACGCAAGATCCAGATGGACGGCTATGTGCATGTCGCGGAGAACTTCGCGAAGTTCGGCGCGGGTAGCGGGAGCTTTACTGACCTGGCAGGGCAGCGCGCGATGGCCTACTACGACGAAGGGTTCCTGAACTACTACTACTACATGGCTTCGCAGTTTGCGTTGTCAGACCGCTGGTTCTCACCGGTCAGCAGCAAGAGCACTCCGAACCGGATTGCGACCTTCACGGGCGGAACAACGCAGGGCCTAGTGTTTGATCCTTTCACGAACGACAGGTTGCCGACGCTCGCCGTCAAGACCATCTTCCAGGAGCTGGACTCGGCCAGTCCGGCGGTGTCGTGGAAGATTTATTACTCCCTGGCAAGCAATAGCCTGTTCCCCGAGACGACGTTCTCCGACTTTGGCTACTCGGGCAAGTATCTTTATTCGAATGCCTCGCAAGCACCCTGCGTGGCACCGACGGTGGGCTCAAAGCAGGCGGTGGGAGATGCGTCGAATGCATTCTGCATTGACCCTAATCACATTGCATCGTTGAGCCAGTTCTTTACGGATGCTGCGAACGGAACGCTGCCGAGCTTTGCCTTTATCGAGGCAGGCTTCGGACGGAACGACGAGCATCCGGGGTCGGGGCAATCGATCTTGCAAGGGCAGGCCGAAGCGGCGAAGGTTGTAAACAGCTTCATGAACAGCCCGTCATGGAAGAACTCCGTGTTTTTCCTGAGCTACGACGAGGGCGGCGGATCGTATGATCATGTGCCTCCTGTTCCGGGGCACACCAACGACTTTACGGCCGCGAGCCTAGGCATCACAACCGATATTTCCAGCATTGCGGTGAATCCGGACAGCTACGGGCCCTGCCTGCCTCCGGTGGCGGGAACGCCGACGCAGCACTGCGACCTAGTGCCGGTCGATCCGGGAGCGAAGCCGACAGACACAGCAGCAGTGAACGGATTTAAGGCTCAGTTGGGCTTCCGTCTGCCGAATATGATCGTTTCTCCATTCACGCGAAAGCACTATGTTTCACACACGCCGATGGATCATACGGCGGTGATCAGGTTTGTGGAGAACCGCTTTATCGGGCCGGGGGCGAGCCTGACGCCGCGCGATGCGGCACAACCGGATCTGATGGAGTTCTTCGACTTTACGGCAATTCCGTGGAGCGTCCCACCGACCCCTCCGGCTCCAGTGACGGATGCCACGGGGAGTACCTGCACTCCGGCGAGCATGGGACCGTAAGGGGAATTGACGGATTGTTTCATCGCACACCGAGACGGATTCGAACCCGATGAAGAACCGCTTACATCCGCTGCGCGCTGGAGTTTCTGCGTCGGCATAAGTTGGATGGGGCCTCTATACTTTTCCCATGAGTGAACAGAACGTGCAGACGGATGCGCGGTTGGGGCGAGCACTGGTGGCGCTGCAGGATCGCGGAGTGGTGAGTTCGAAGGATTGGGCGGCGTCGGCGGGCGTGGCGGAGGGCGATGCGTGGAGGCTGGCGAAAGAGCTGCGCGCGCTGGGACTGGAGGTGGCGGGTTCGGCTGCGGAAGGCTGGCGGCTGGTGGGCGAGGCGGATCTGCCGCTGGCGGAGGTGCTGGAGCCAAAGATTGCGGGGACGATCTTCGCGGGCGAGGTAAGGCACTTCGTCACGATTGGCTCGACCAACGCGGAGGCGATGCGGGCAGGAATGGCGGAGCTGGCGGCGAATTCCGATGCCTCAGAGTTTTTTAGACCACGCGGAGCGGTGTGGTTGGCTGAGGAACAGACGGCGGGCAAGGGGCGGGCAGGGCATGTGTGGAAGTCCGATCCGGGCGATGGGATTTACTGCTCGGCGCTGCTGCGCCCTAGGCTGTCTCCGACGGATGCGATTATTTTGTCGCTGGTGGCGGGGCTGGCGGTGGTGGAGGCCGTGCATGAAGTCACGGGGCTGTGGGGCGATTTGCGATGGCCGAATGACGTGTTGATGGGCGGAAAGAAATTTTGCGGGATTCTGACGGAGCTGAACGCGGAGTTCTCGAAGGTTCGGTTCGTGGTGGTGGGGATGGGGTTGAATGTGAACAATGCGAAGTTTCCGGCGGAGCTGGAGGCGATTGCGACTTCGCTTCGACTGGAAGGGGGGCAGAGGTTCTCGCGGGTGGAACTGGTGGCGGCGATGCTGCGGTCGCTGGATCGCGAGCAGGCCCTGCTGCAGGATGGAGTGGACACGGCGCGGCAGCGGATTCTGCGGCGGTTCGAGGCGCACTCGACGTACTGCTGCGATTGCGAGGTAACGGTCGAGGAAGACGGCGGATATGAAGGCGTGACACGAGGGTTGGATGATCGCGGGTTCTTGCGGGTGGAGACTCCGCGAGGGATGAGGACGGTGTTGAGCGGGGGAGTCAGGAAGAGGTAGGGGGGCCTTATCGCTGAATGCGCCGGAATGCTAAGGCATGATGGCAAAAGCAGGAACAACAGCAAAAGCAGGAACAACAGCAAAAGCCCCACTCAACGAAAAGAGCGTTGAGTGGGCCACCCGTCCGTCGGGGCCACCCGTCCGTCGGGGCCACCCGTGGATGGTTCATCAACTATCCCGAAGAGAGGCTCGATTGTCGCGGCGATTCGGCTTATCTGTGTTTCAATGACATTCGTGTTGCTGGAACTTCGTAATTTGACGGTGGAGTTTCCCTTGGCGCAAGGGCAGGTGGCTGCCGTGCGCGATATTTCTTTCTCACTGGGAACAGGAGAGACGCTGGCGCTGGTTGGGGAATCGGGGTCGGGGAAGAGTGTGACCTCGCTGGCGATCATGGGGCTGCTGCCTCCGCAGGCACGGATCGCAGGCGATGCACTGCTGGAGGGACGCGAGTTGGGAGCCATGGACTCCGCCGGACTGCAAAGGTTGCGGGGAGCGCGGATGGCGATGATCTTTCAGGAGCCGATGACGGCGCTGAATCCGGTGATGCGCGTGGGAGACCAGATTGCGGAAGCAGTGCTGGCACATGATTCGCAAGTGAGTCGCACACAGGCGCGGGAGCGCGCCGTTGAGGCGCTTCGCGAAGTCGCGATACCGGAACCGGAACGGCGCTGGAGGGATTATCCGCATCAGCTTTCGGGCGGGCAGCGGCAACGGGTGATGATAGCGATGGCGATTGTGAACCGTCCGGCGTTGCTGATTGCCGATGAACCTACGACGGCGCTCGATGTTACGGTGCAGGCACAGATTCTGGAACTGCTGGCCGATCTGCGGAAGCGGCTGGGGCTCGCAATGCTGTTTGTGTCGCATGATCTTGCGGTGGTGAGCCGCGTGAGCGACCGGATCGCGGTGATGTATGCGGGAAGAATCGTGGAAATGGCTGCGGCACGGCAGCTTTTCGAAATGCCCAGCCATCCCTACACGCGCGGGCTGCTGGGATCGATTCCTACGCTGAAGACCAATCGCGAGGAACCGCTGCATGCGATCGAAGGCGCTGTTCCGTCGCCGGGGGCGCTGCCGCCGGGATGCTCGTTTGCGCCGCGATGTCCGCTGCATATCGCGCAGTGCGACGCTGCCATGCCGGAATTGATTGAGGTTGGGGCGGGGCACTGGGCGCGGTGTATCCGGACGGCGCGGTAGGACAGGGCAAGGGCAAGAGCGAGGGCAGAGTCAAAAACCCCACGTCAGCCCGATGAAACCGGGCGGGACGTGGAGCAACCCTCATGAGGCACCCTCCAGCCCGGGACCGCATACTACAACTTCGCCCGAGCTCATGCTAGCCTCAACTACGCTCCACCAAGAGCAAGTCAAAACCCACGTTAGCCAGAACTGTATGTGCCACTATTTGCAAGATATTCAACGCCCTGACCCTCACACTGCATCCCATTCGAGAGCAAGGGCAAATTAGCATGCGGCCTTGCAAACCGTTATCATCTTTGGTCGGGGTTTTGCCGCCCCATATGGAGGCACCCATGTTTGGATTTACCCGCTATAACTACGACCGTTTTCGCCGGGAGATGCTGCAAGGCCATACGACTGACCGCTGGAGCCGCGCTCCAGAGCCTGGGGATGAAGCTCCCGATTTCCAGTTGCGGTCCCTGAGCGGTGACTTGGTCAAGCTCTCCGACTTCAAGGATTCCCGCAATGTGGTCGTGACGTTTGGTTCGGCAACCTGTCCGCAAACGGCGGCTTCGATCGGTGGACTGCGTTCGCTTTCTCGCGAGTTCCCGCTTTCGGAGGTCGAGTTCCTGTTCATCTACGTGCGGGAGGCTCATCCGGGGGCTGAACTTCCACCGCATCATTCGATTGCCGATAAGGCACGGGCGGCCATGCTGCTGCGCGAGCAGGAAGAGATCGAGTTCCCCATCCTGATCGACGAACTTGGTGGCGAAACGCATCGTAAGTACGGAGCGCTGCCCAATGCTTCGTTCATTGTGGATAAGAGCGGGCGGATTGCTTATCGCTCGCTGGCCAGCCATGGCGGGTCGCTGGGGGCGGCGCTGGAAGAGTTGCTGGAACGGCAGAAGGAACGCGACGTTCAACACGCGATTGTGCATGGCGGGGAGGACACGGTCTCTCCGTCGCTGCAAACTTTTCTCAACGCTTATCGCGCAATCGAGCGCGGAGGGTACGACGCGGTGCAGAACTTCCGTGGGGAGTTGGGATTTCCGGGGCGGGTGGTGCTGCGCGGGGGACGGATGGCGCGTCCGATGAGAGAACATCCGGCGATCACGATTACGACGGTGGTGGGAGTGGCCGCAGCCGTGGGCTTGGGCATTTGGGCAGGATACGAACTGCGGAAAAGGCGCTTCGCAAGGCGTCCGTATGATGCGTATCGGAAATTTGAAAAGCGTAGAGCGGATGAGGACGACTACAGCGCAGTGGGGATATAGAGCCTAGCCTCTTAGGAGCGAGGTTTCGCAAGGTTGAAAGGCAGGCGCCCCGCTTCGTCTGGGAGTTCCCTTTTTGGGTTGAAGAACGGTGTCTTCGCTTAAGCCTTCAGCGATGACCCTCTCAGCACATCGGCAAATGATGGACACATCTACTATGGAACCGCTCTGACTGAGGTGTAATCAAGTAAAAGGCGCGGAATTGATACGCGCCTTTTCGTTTGGGACTTCTGGTTTTCTATTTCAGCAACTGGCGGATGACGTACTGGAGAATTCCGCCGTGCTGGTAGTAGAGGACTTCCTGCGGAGTGTCGATTCGCAGAGTGGTTTGGAAGGTTTTCGATGAGCCGTTGGCGGCGGTGGCTTTGACTGTCACGGTTTTGCCGGGAGCGAAGTTGGCGAGAGCGGCGTCGAGGCCGACGATCTCATAGCTTTCTTCGCCGGTGATGCCGGAGGTTTCGGGATTCTGATCGGGGAGGAACTGCAGGGGAAGGATTCCCATGCCGACGAGGTTCGAGCGATGGATGCGCTCGAAGCTTTCGGCGATGACGGCGCGGACGCCAAGGAGCAGAGGGCCTTTGGCAGCCCAATCACGAGAGGAGCCGGAGCCGTATTCTTTGCCGGCAATGACGATGACGGGGACGGCTTCGGCGCGATACTTCATGGCCGCGTCGTAGATTGTCAGTTCCTGACCGCTGGGGATGTGTTTGGTGAAGCCGCCTTCGATGTGAGGGACAAGACGATTGCGGATGCGCGTGTTGGCAAAGGTTCCGCGCATCATGACCTCGTGGTTGCCTCGGCGCGAGCCGTAGGAGTTGAAGTCCACGGGTTGCACGCCGTGCTCGATCAGGTATTTACCGGCGGGACTGTCTTTCTTGATCGATCCGGCGGGAGAGATGTGATCGGTGGTGACGGAGTGTCCGAAGCGGGCAAGCACGCGGGCTTCGCGGATGGAGGTGACGGGCTTGGGGTCGGCGGTCATGCCCTCGAAGTAGGGAGGGTTCTGGATGTAGGTGGACCGGGCGTCCCAGGCGTAGGTGTCTCCGGCGGGAACCGGGAGGCTCTGCCAGCGGGCATCGCCTTCGAGGACGGTGGCGTAGCTGTCGCGGAACATGGCGGAGGTGATGACCTTGCGCACGACGTCATCGACTTCCTTCTGGGTGGGCCAGACATCCTTGAGGTAAACCGGGCCCTTGGTGCCGGTGCCGATGGGGTCGTGGTACATGTCGATCATCTCGCCAGCGAGGGCGAAGGCCACGACGAGCGGCGGAGACATGAGGTAGTTGGCGCGGACTTCGGAGTTGATGCGGCCCTCGAAATTTCTGTTACCGGAGAGCACGCTGGCAACGACGAGATCGTTATCCACGACGACGTCGGAAACGGCTTGTGGAAGGGGGCCGGAGTTGCCGATGCAGGTGGTGCAGCCGTAGCCGACGAGGTTGAAGCCGATCCGGTCGAGATAGGTTTGCAGGCCCGCGGCGTTCAGGTACTCGGTGACAACTTTGGAGCCCGGTGCTAGAGAGGACTTGACCCATGCGGGACGCTGGAGGCCGAGTTCAACGGCTTTTTTTGCGACTAATCCGGCGGCGACAAGGACGTAGGGGTTTGAGGTGTTGGTGCAACTGGTGATGGCGGCAATCACTACGCTGCCGTGGCGCAGACTGGTCGCGAAGTCGGTGGAATTGCGGTCGGCGCGGACCTTGGAGAGCGTCGCTACCTTGGCGTCGGGCTTGAGGAGCGACGGCAGGGCGGTTCCGAAGGATGCGGCGGCTTGCGAGAGTTCGACGCGATCCTGCGGGCGTTTGGGGCCGGCGATGGAGGGCTCGATTTTTGCCAGGTCGATGTGCAGGACGTCCGTGTATTCGGCCTCGGGAGAGTTGGCGGAGTGGAAGAGGCCCTGCTCTTTGTAGTAGGCCTCGACGAGCGCAATCTGCTCCTCGCTGCGTCCGGTGAGCCGCAGATAACGCAGCGTCTCCTCGTCCACGGGGAAGATGCCGCAGGTGGCACCGTACTCGGGAGCCATGTTGGCGATGGTGGCGCGATCGGCGAGAGTCAGGGTGCCGAGGCTTGGGCCGAAGTATTCGACGAACTTGCCGACGACGCCTTTTTTGCGCAGAGCTTCGGTGACGGTGAGCACGAGATCGGTGGCGGTGGAGCCTTCGCGAAGCTCGCCGGTAAAGCGTACGCCTACGACTTGGGGGATGAGCATGGAAGCGGCCTGTCCGAGCATGGCGGCTTCGGCTTCGATTCCACCAACGCCCCAGCCGAGCACTCCGAGTCCGTTGACCATGGTGGTGTGGGAGTCAGTGCCGACGAGAGTGTCGGGATAGGCGACGGGGGTCTTGCCGGTCTGCTCGAGAACGAAGACGACGCGGGCGAGGTATTCGAGATTGATCTGATGGACGATTCCGGTGTCGGGCGGGACGATGGCGAAGTTCTTGAGCGCTCCCTGGCCCCAGCGTAGAAACGCGTAGCGCTCCTGGTTGCGCTGGAATTCCATGGCTGCGTTGAGATCGAACGCCTGCGCGGTGCCGAACTCATCGACCTGAACGGAGTGATCGATGACCAACTCGGCGGGTTGGAGGGGGTTGATTTTGGTGGCGTCGCCACCGAGGCGCGCCATGGCATCGCGCATCGCTGCAAGGTCCACGACGGCGGGAACGCCGGTGAAATCCTGCAGCAGGACGCGGCTCGGCATGAAGGAAATCTCTTCGGCAGATGTGGTCTTTGCGGTCCATGAGGCGAGAGCGCGAATCATCTCGGCGGTGACGGTGACGCCGTCTTCGCGGCGCAGGAGGTTCTCGAGCAGAATGCGCAGCGAGAAGGGGAGTTGCGCGGTGTGGAACCCATGTTGATCAAGGGAAGAGATGCGGAAGAAGTCGTACTGCTTGCTCCCAACGCGAAGCGAAGAACAGCTGCCGAACGTATTCATAGATCGCCTTGAGTGTGGAATTTTTATGGCTGATGCGGCCACCCCGCCGCATTAGCCGTCGAAACCAGCCCTGCTTTGCGAAGACACCCCTCCGCAAATCACTGGGCGAGTCGAACAAATAGTGTATTCCGAAGTGGGGAAACGGGAAACAGGGGGCTCAGACACCCATCAGACACCCGTGTTCGTGGGACACGAGAAGCAGAGGCAAGGTCAACTACCCAGAGCGTTGAGTGTGGGTGCGCGATCAGTGTTTGTCGGAGTTTGCAGGAGTCTCGCCGGTGACGGCGTTGCGGGCGGGGTCGTTGATAAGTTTGCGCAGGAAGCTTGGAGGGATGGTGGCCTGGACTTCGGCGCGCTCGCCTTTTTGCGTTACTTTGATCGAATCGAAAACGGCCTTGACGTCGGCATCGGCGGGGCCGGGGGCGGTGTTGGCCTGCATGCTGCGGAACAGCGCGAGGAAAGTTGTGGTTTGGTCGGTGAAGTTGCGGGCAGCGTCTTCGCTCTGCGTGTAGAACTCGGCGCGGGCATGGATGGTGGTCAACATGCGCAGGGATACGACGACATCACTGTCGCCGGGGAGTCCGATGTCGATGCCGCCGGGGAGGGTGAAAGACGGCGCGGCGTGAGGCTTGGAGGCTGTTGGGGGCGGGGTACCGGGTACACGGGCGATGGCCCACAGCAGGCTCCCGAGCGGGACTTTGCTGAAGTAGGTGTGAACCAGAATAGGGCCGCCGAAGGGGAGCGCGACCTTCTTGAAGCGGTCGATCATGCCATGCACGACGCTGGGATCATCGACGTTGGAGACGGCGACGGTGTCGATGGCGAGCAGGGCGACCCGGAGAGTGCGGTTTTCGATGGGGATGGAGTAAACATCGACATCGCGATAGCTTTCGACCGAGCGCGAGTGCTGGCGCAGGTATTGCGCAAGTTTGATCTGATCGTAGTGGCCGACGAGGATTTCCGAATATCGGGTGGCGCCGCGGTTGGGGCTGCGATGGACGGCCATGGCGGCTTCGTCGAGATCGCGTTCGAAGGCGAAGCCGGTGTCTTTGACGAACTGATCGTAGCCGGGGGCGAGTTTGGGCACCTGCTGCTGGTCGAAGGCGGTGAGGTTGCGCACGGTGCCGAAATCGACGTAGAGAACGGCATCGGCTTCCGGAAGCAGGCGCGCGGCTTCTGGGGCGGCTTGCTTGCGCAGGAGCACGACGGAGCCGACGGCAGCTACAAACAACAGCACACAAATCGAGATGATGAAAACGCGGCGACGGGCTCTCATGACTGGACGTTCGTTTCGCGGAAATGTGTGGCTTGCCGGTGAGCACTCGTGAGTTCTATCGCGCTTGCGATCCCACTCAAGCCAAAAGAGGGCTTGAATGGGCCACCCGCGTGTCGCGATGGCTCAACCGCGTGTCGAGATGATGGAGAGAGAGGGGCGGCGATGACCGCCGTGGCGGTTTGGTAGCCACTCCAAAACTTTTCAGGTAAAATCATGCTCGGTGCCGAATGATAGCACGCTGGCAGGGCATGGAGTCTTGTTTGCGGTTCGATGAGTTGACACCAAGCGCCGGTACGGGAATGCGAGTTGCGCGATGCAAGGTCACGTGCTATCTTCGCTTTGGAGTCCCGGACGCCGGTTCAGTTTCCGAAGCGCGGTACAAGGCGACATGATTGGAAGCGGCTTTGGTGGGCTGGCGTAGCTCAGCTGGTAGAGCATCTGATTTGTAATCAGAGGGTCGGGGGTTCAAATCCCTTCGCCAGCTCCAAGTTCCGTCTGATCGTGCATGGCGGATGCGCGATGAGGCAAGATCCGAAGTGCGGTTGTCTTTTCGAGAGAAACGCCCTCCAAAAGGATCTACCGGACAAGCTGAAAGTGCGGCGGTGCCGTGCGGGGCGAGGTTCGGTTCAGAAGCGTTCGGTCAGGCCGAAAGTTTCGCGAATGAAGGCGGGTCGATTCGCCTGCCAGGTCTTTCACAAGTTAGCGTGGGACGATGCGCACTGCGGTGGCATCTTGAAGTTCACGCACAGGTGGGTGAGCGGTTAAAACCAACAGACTGTAAATCTGTCGGCCTTAGGTCTACGAAGGTTCGAATCCTTCCCTGTGCACCATTTTTTTGCACTGGTTTGAGCGTAGCTCGCCAGGCGCGGCGTATGATTGAGGCGTGATGGCAACAGCGAAACGGTTCAAGATTGCAATAGTAGTGTTCGCGTTGCTGGGCGCGCTGGAATGGTCTACGTTGAGTCCGGAAACGATTCGCGTGGTCAATGGTCCGAATGGCGCGCCGTTGCTCGATATCAGTATTCGTGGAGTAGCGCTGGCGGTTCTGGCGTTGTTCGCGTTTCGAAGCTGGATTCATTATCGACGCGAGGTGTTGGAAGAGCGTAGCCGTTCCGGGCAATAGTCGAGTTTTAGCGGGCGGGAGTAACTCAGTGGTAGAGTCTCAGCCTTCCAAGCTGTTGGTCGCGGGTTCGATTCCCGTCTCCCGCTCCAGAAGTTCTGCAGGTCGTATATACTGCAAGTTGTAAACGCTGATGTAGCTCAGTCGGTAGAGCACTCCCTTGGTAAGGGAGAGGTCATCGGTTCAATCCCGATCATCAGCTCCATTTTTAGTAAGGCCGAATTCAATTGCGGCCCTCCCTGGCGGAGGGCTGTTGTGAGTTCGGGGTTCAATGAAGGCGATTGCGAGATGCCGTGAATGATCGGCGGTCGCAGGTCGCCTTGTCGTGCAAGACGTAGTGCAAGACGGATTATGCCGCGAACCGAGTACCAGCAACCGCAGTTGCCGATCCAGGCGAAGCACGCGTACGAGGTTCTTCATTCAGCGATGGAGCGCGTGTTGGCTTCTTCGCGGGCGGAGAAATTGCTGCGCAAGTTGGAGAATCGCGGGTTGAAGGCGCGAAGCTTCGAGCAGGCGCTGGCGGCGAAGGTGTTGGAGCAGTTGGATGAGCGGTTGGCGGGTTCGGGAAAAACGGCCAGCCAATGGTATGCGGAATTGCCAGTCCCGGACCAGGGGCAGTTGCGCGAGTATTACCTGACCGCGATTGAAGCGGTCGATCCGGGTCTGCGCGAGAAGTACGCAAAAATCTACCGAAATTATTAGGGCGAAAAGCAATGGCGAAAGAGAAATTTGACCGCAGCAAGCCGCACGTGAACGTTGGCACGATTGGTCACATCGATCATGGCAAGACGACGTTGACGGCAGCAATCACGAAGGTGCTGGCAAAGCACAATCCGAACATCAAGTTC
>DATLJC010000023.1:0-72714 GCA_035539055.1 Saccharimonadales bacterium (SeqCode)
GGAACGGCTCGTACAGCGGCTGGCCTCGGTTCGCCGCCGCATGGATCAGGCATACTCGGACAAGCTGGACGGCAGGATTCCGGCGGACTTCTGGGAACGCAAGATGCTTGACTGGCGCTCCGAAGAACGCGATATCCGAGCAGCCATCGCCGGAATCGAGGATACCAACGGCGACCGGCTCCTGAATGCGCAACGGTGTTTAGAACTCGCCAACAAGGCTTATTTTCTGTATGTTAGACAGAATCCGGTGGAACAAGCCAAACTGCTTAGAATGGTGCTTTTGAACTGCGGGATCGATGCTGCAAGTGTTTACCCCACTTACAGAAAGCCCTTCGACATGATCTTTCAAAGGACCAGAAAACAAGAATGGTCGGGATGGGCAGATTTGAACTGCCGACCCCTCGCACCCCAAGCGAGTGCTCTACCAGGCTGAGCCACATCCCGACGGTTACGGCGCAAGCGCGCCGATGGGGTAAGTTAATTTTAGCACTGCAAAGGTTACAGCGGAGTGGAAAACGCGGGCGGTGATGCCCACGTTTTCCACATTTTCGCGCTGCGATTTACGTTTCGGGCGGCTTGTAGCCTTCGGGGGCCTGTCCGCCGCCGCCGAAAAAGTACTGCTCCATCTGCTGCACGATGAAGTCCTGATGCTCTTTCTTCCACGGTTGCAGGCGATATTCATTAAGCAGCATCTTCATGTGGTTCTGCCAGTCTTCCCACGCCTGCTTGCTGATGTTGTCGTAGATTCGCTGCCCGAGTGGGCTATCAAAGGGCGCTTCTTCCAGGCCTTCTGCCTCGCGTCCCAGCTTTGCGCATTGCACCAAGTGTGCCATTAGAAAAGTCCTCGTACTGATGTCTCGAAATGAATTGTACTAGGCTGCTCCCCACATTCGTCAAAGAAGCAGATGTGGGCCAAACTGTTTCCAGCTAGTAGCGAAGGCGCTTGCGTCCACGTTTGGCGGGAGTAGGGCGCTCTTCGACCAGAGCGAATTGCAGTTTGCGTTCGACGCGATCAATACGGTCGAGGACTACGCGGACGCGGTCTCCGAGCGAGAATGTTTTGCGTGTGCGTTGGCCAATGATCTGGCGCGTAGTGTCGTGGAAGGTGTAACGATCGTCGTACATGGTATTCAGGGGGATGAGGCCCTCGACGAAGAGGTCGGTGAGTTCGACAAACATTCCGTACTTGGTGATGCTGACGATGAGTCCGTCGAAATCTTCTCCTACGCGATCCGACATAAACTTCATCTTCTTCCACTCGACGAGTTCGCGTTCAGCAGCGTCGGAACGGCGCTCGGCCATGCTGGCATCTTCGGCCTGGTGACGTAGCTCGTCTTCTGGGATGGGGCCAGGGAGCATCTTGCGAGGGGCATCGTCTTTGGCCGGTTTGCGCCCGGATTTCTTGGCAGCGGGATTCCTGGTGGTGGACCAGAGCGAGTCGGCGTTTTGCTGAACGTGGCCTCCGGCGCCGATGGCAATGGCTCCATCCTGACGCTCGGGTTTCGAAGATAGAACGCCTTTTAGAATGCGGTGGATCAAGAGGTCGGGATAGCGACGGATGGGCGAGGTGAAGTGGGTGTAACTGGTGGCCGCCAGCGCGAAGTGTCCGTCATTGATTTCAGAATAGCGGGCCTGCTTGAGCGAACGCAGCATGAGGTAGCTGACGATGCGTTCCTCCGGCTTTCCGGCAATTTTGGCAGCGAGCTTCTGGTACATCATCGGCGTAATGGCGACTTCCCGCGGGATTTCTACTTCGCGTGGCTTGGCGCGGTGGGAGGTGGAGCGAGAACCGTGCGCGGGACGATGATCTGGCTTCATCTGGAAGCGCGCCACGGGCAGCGCTCCGACTCCGAGTGAATATCCGAAGGCGGCGGCGAGGTTCTCGAAATCGTATACGCGCTTGGGGTCAGGCGGCTCGTGGACGCGGTAGATGGACGCCACGCCTTTTTGTTCGAGATAGGTTGCAACGGTTTCATTGGCGGCGAGCATGAACTCCTCGATGAGTCGATGGGAGAAGAGGCGCTCGGAGCGGGTAACGGCTTTCATCAGGCCGTTCTCGTCGAATTCGATGAGCGGCTCGGGGAGATCGAAGTCGATGGAGCCGCGACGTTGGCGCTTGTCGTTAAGGATTTCGGCCAGTTGTTGCATGAGGACGAAATTCTCAACCTGGGGAGCGTAACGCTCGCGGGTAGTGGCGTCTCCGTCGAGAATGAGCTGAACGGATTCATAGGTCATGCGCTCGGCACTGCGGATAATGCCGGGCATGATTTCAAATGACGTGACTTCGCCGCGCGCGTCCATTTGCATGATGCAGGACATGACGAGGCGATCCACCTGCGGAAGCAGCGAGCAGATGTCGGTGGAGAGCTCAAGGGGCAACATGGGGATCGCGCGGTCAGGGAAGTAAACGCTGGTGCCGCGGATTTCGGCTTCGCGATCGATATCCATTCCAGGGCTCACGTAGTGAGCGACATCGGCAATGTGGACCTGAAGCTCGTAGTGTCCGTCGGGGAGTTTGCGAACGAAGACCGCGTCGTCGAAGTCGCGTGCTGTCTCGCCATCGATGGTGACGATGGGCAGATCGCGGAAATCGCGGCGGCGCTTTAGCTCCAGTGCAGGAATTTCCGGAGAGATAGCGCGAGCTTCGGCGATGACCGATGCCGGGAAGTGGTGGGGCAGGTGGTGTTTGCGAATAATGATTTCGACATCGACGCCGAAATCATCTTCGTAGCCAATCACCTCAACGACACGGCCACGTGGATTCTTGTTGGCGGTAGGCCAGCTTATGATTTCGCAATCGACGACGAGCCCTTCGAGATCCTCCCAAGGGCGGCGGCTGGCTTCGGAGCCGATGACACGATCCAGTTCGGGGCGGCTTTCGGCTTCTGATTTCCTGGGGACAATTTCATCGCCTTCTGGAATGATGATGTCCATCTTGATGCGGTCATCGATGGGGCGGACGTAGTTGTGCCGGTCGCCATAGTGGAAGGTGCCGACGACGGTGGGATGAGCGCGCTCCATAACGCGGATGATCCTGCCTTCGTGGCGGCCCTCGCGCGAGTGGGGAGAAAGTTCCACCAGAACCTGGTCGCCATGCATGGCGTCGGCGGTATCAAAGGGTGGAATGAAAACGTCGCCCTGAAGACGTTCGCGGGTCTCGCGGTCGAGAGGGCGGACGAAGCCAAAGCCGTCGCGATGCATAGTTAGCGTGCCGGTGACGAGATTGCGATTGATGGCCGCTGAGGCGATGGCGTAGCGGTCGCGCGCGACGAGAACCAGTTTGCCGCGAACCACGAGGTCGGCCAGCAGCGATTCCAGTTCCTGGCGCTCTCGGCCGCGCAAGGAGAGTTCCCGGATAAGCTGCTTGTATCCGGCGGCGCGCTGGGGATGTTCTTCGATGTGTTGGAGTAGATCGCTTTCAGAGATCATTCTGTTGATGGAGAGATGGTAACGCGTCCGGGGACGATGCGGGAAATCGGACAATCGCACGGAAGGTGAAAGGAGGGTTACGCAACATCTGAGATAACTAGGGAGTATTCCTATGGAGGATGAGGTATTTTGGCCAGTGCAGAAAGTTCCGACAAAGTGGAATATAGTGCATACAGGGAACGAACAGCACGCCTCTACATCAGACCAGCCAACGACAGAACCCTTTGCGCAGTTCAGACTTACGAATTTGCACAGAGAATGGCGATGCAGGTGCAGACCTGCTAAATGAAAGGACTCACTAAGAAAATGTGGAAGCCCTCGACACAGCCCGGCAATAGCCCCGCGCCTGCAGATCCGCAGCGCCAGCCCTCTACACCGTCTCCGGCATCGGAGTACAACAATAACCCGCCGAAGCCGTTGAGCTCTGCGACGGCAGTTTCTGATCAGGCAACGATTGGAAAGTCACTCGTCATTAAAGGTGAAGTGACTGGATCGGAATCACTCTATATCGACGGAAGAGTTGAAGGCTCGATTCATCTTCCTGGAAACCGTGTAACGGTGGGTCGCAATGGCGTGATCGCCGCCAACATTACAGCTCGCGAGGCTGTGATTCTAGGTAAAGTACGCGGTAACGTTTCAGCCACGGATCGCGTTGATATTCGCAACGAAGGCTCGCTCACTGGCGACGTAATCGCACAGCGCATCAGCATTGAAGATGGCGCATTCTTCAAGGGCGGTATCGATATTCGCAAGCCCAATGCGAACGAAAAACCGCAACCGGTGGAGACACCAGCCGCAACCCCGGACAAGGCGGCTGTTCGCGCCTAGGTTGCCGCAGTGCGTGCGCGGCGGTGACGGAATCCGCTGGCCCGGCAGCTTGGCTACCGGGCCAGCGTCATCAGGATCCCAGTTTCAACTGGTTCGGACATTGACCGTCCGGGCGAGATGAACTAACCGAAGTAGATGTCAGCTCAACGAGGCTGTCATTCAAGTCTGCGAGCGCGAGTTCCGCGAGGTGTGTTCTGAGTATGTTGGAAAAAGTGCTGAGCTTATTTTCGTTTGGTTGCCGGCACGCTCACTTGTCCGTGCCGTTTTCGATGGATATGGCGCGACAGCACCAGGCGCACTTGGACTGGACGGAAGAACTGCCAGCCGGGTGCTCCCATTATGTTGTGTGTCTGGATTGCGGACGGCGCTTCGGATATGACTGGAGCGCGATGAAGGTGATCAAGACCAGGTTGAAGGCAGCAGGGTAGTTGATTCCACATTCGTCCACATTGATCACCTCTCGTTACTAGGTCGAATCGACGCGCTGAAGCCCTTCCGAGTTTCATTTCTGCTCCTGAAGATTCAAACTTCTCAGGCTGACTGCCTCGGGCGATAGCGTCTACGCCGCATTCTCCTGTTCTTCGCGGATTCCGGATCGGACCTTCTCGGCGAGTTCGGGTGTGAGTTCATTCATGCCGTGGGCAGAGCGCGCGTGCTCCATGCACTGTTGCAGGACTTCCTGCTCCGAATCACCTCGGGCAACGAAATCACAGTCAACGCCTATATCCCTGCAACTAACGAATTTCGACATGGGCTTGTCTCCTTCTTTCTTCTGGGATTCGCCTCAGGAAGTTCGCAGCGAGCGCGGAGAGGCTTCACAATGGATGGCGCAAGGTAGGCGCACGTTGCCTTCGTCTGTTTTGACTCCGCGAGGCAGCACTGGCTCCAAGTTAGCTTCGTTTTCCGCGGAAGCGGGTGAGAGCGGAGGACAGGGTAGCGTTTAATCCCATCATTTGGGTGATCGCGAGGTAGATGATGCCATAAGGGATGAGAATGATGAGGCCGCGCAGCACAGGCGAGCCCATGTGCAAACTCCACTCCACCAGCAGTGCGAATGCGGCGGCAATAAGAGCTGCCGTCCAGAGCTTTAAAACACGCGAGGTGGAGAATTCGACATGGCCGATACGCGCCTGAATGCCGCGGCGCAGAAGCGCAAACTCCACCCAACCGGCGATTCCGGCGGACGAAGTAAGACCGGCCACTCCCCAATTCCGATCGATTCCCAGTGCGCGCGGCAAAGGCAAGGCGAAAAGATAGCCAAGGCACAACGTAAGCGCGACGCGCATGAGCGCGTAACGCAGGGGAGTGCGTGTGTCGCGCAGGGCATAGAAAGTGGACGAGTAGAGGCGTCCCATGGTCTGCGCCAGCAGGCCCACACCCGATCCTGCAAGTGCTGCCCAAACAAACATGACATCCTGGTCGGTGAATTTTCCGGTGCGATACAGGGTAGAGGCCACCACGTTTCCCAAGGCAAGAAAGGCCACCGCAGAGGGGACGACGAAGAAGGAAATCTTCTCAAGCCCAGAGCTGAGACGGCTGCGGAGGGTGGACGCAATCTCCGAATCGGTGCCAATAGCGCTCGACATGGCGGGCAGTTCGGCAGCCGATACGGACATGCCGAACAGTGACACCGGTAGCATATAGAGCGTCTGCGCATAGTTGAGCAGGACGTTGCCGCTGGGCAGGAAGCTGGCAAGCTGCAGGTCGATAAAACCGGAAATCTGAAAGACGCCGCGACTGATGAAAACCGGAATGAAGGCTGCGATCACGGCGGCGACATGGACGGAGCGTAATTGCAGGTGTCCGCTGAGAGGGCGAAGGAGGGAGTAGACCGTGGGCGCCTGAACCGCGAACTGCAGGACGGCACCGGCGACGGCAGCCCATGAAATGGCGTAAGCGAGTGAAATGGGGCCGTGTCCGCGCAGTCCTCCCTGCCACAGCAGGGTCGCGATAATTGCAAGGTTCATCATCACGGCGGAGGCGTAGGAGAGGAAAAATCGTCCGTGGCTGTTGAGCACACCGAGGCACCAGGCGGCAAACACAAGCAGGCCCGTGCCAGGAAAGACGATGCGGATGAAGGCGATAGTGAGATCCCGTTTTTCGCCGTGGAAGCCGGGTGCAAGAACTGTGACCAGCAGTGGCGCACAGACGATTCCTAAAGCGACGATGATGCTGGCTAAAAGGGCGAGCAGGGCGAAGACTGCTTCGGCGAGTTCGCTGGCTTCGCGCTGGCGGCCTTCGGCACGAAGGCGTGCATAGACCGGAATGAATGACGCGGAGAGAACCCCTTCGCCGAGCAGGTTCTGCAGCATGTTCGGTACGCGAAAGGCAGCGCGATACGCGTCGGCGGCGACCGAGGTGCCGAGGTAATGGGCGAAGAGGCGAAACTGTATGAGGCCGCTGAACCGGCTGAGCAGAATTCCGGCCGCGACCATGGTGGCTGCAGCTTTGCCCCCGCGGGGCTTCGGAACTGCGTCGGAAGTCGTTTCAATCATCGCTTTTGACGGTGAGACTGGGATTGATTTTACACGCTGGCTGAAATTGGGGAGAAAGGGAATAACGGGCTCAGGAATGGGCGGAGAGAGCAGGATTCAGTACAATGTCCCAAGACGGTTTTCTGTCAGGGGTATTTCTTCATGATTCATGCATGGCACGACATAACACCCGGCGAAAATATCCCGAGTGAGTTTAATGCTGTAATCGAGATTCCATTTGGCTCCAGCGTGAAATATGAGCTGGACAAACAAAGCGGATTGATAAAACTGGACCGAATCTTGTATTCGGCCGTGTACTATCCGGCGAACTATGGATTCATTCCACAGACCTTGGCGGAGGACGATGACCCGCTCGACGTTCTGGTTTTCTGCCAGGAACCGGTAGTTCCATTGACAATTATCCAGGCTCGGACGGTGGGCTTAATGACGATGATCGATGGCGGGAAGAAAGATCATAAGATCATCGCGGTAGCCAGCAAAGATCCCGAGTTCAACAGCTACGCCGATGCGCAGGAAATGCCGCCGCACCGGTTGATGATGCTGCGCCGCTTTTTCCAGGATTACAAACTGCTGGAAGGCAAGGCGGTGGAGGTCGATGCGGTGCAACCTCCAGGAGACGCTTATCCGGTGATCGAGTCGGCACTGGCGGCCTATAGCCAGCAGAGGCGTAAAGGCTTCGGGAAGTAAAGATAGTTTTGTGCAGCGGAGGCGGCCCTTGGCAGGGCCGCTTTTTGCATGAGCACTTGTGCATAAAATAAGGCGCGGGCTGAGTGCCCGCGCTGAGATGGATGATGAATCAGTAGCCTTAGAACCAGGAAATGGATTTCTTCTTCTTCGGAGGCGCGCTGGCATCCGCCTGCTGGTCGGACTCGGCTGCTGGCTTTGCTTGATCGGGCGTCTTCTTCGCGGGCGTCTTACCCTTCTTGGCGTTCTTAGCTTCTGTAGCCTTGCGCTTCTCGTCTTTCTTGGCCTGCTTCTTTTGCTGCTTGGCTTCTTTGCTCTGCAGCTTGGCCTCTTTCTTCATCTCATGCTTTTTCTGAGCCAGATACCTGCTTTTCTCTTTGGCGGACATGTGGCTCAACTTTTCTTTTTCCGCGGCATCGGCGGCGGCTTTCGCGGCAACCGCAGCGGCAGCCGCCTTGCGATCGTTTTCTGCCTTCTCCTTGGCATCGACGTCGGATTTTGCACGGCCCAGCGCTGAGGTGCTGCTTGTGGGCTGCGAATGATCGGACTTGCTCTTGCCTACGACAACGACGGTCTTTTTCTTGCCCACTCCGAGCTTGCCACGAACCTGCTTAGTCTTGGGACCGGAGTCTGAGGTGTAGACGAGCTTGGTCTGGTTGGGGCTGGCGCCAGCGTCCGTAAAGCCAGGCTTGATGTCGATGTAAGCTTCTTCGCGCAATTTCGTGAGGTACTCGCGCAGAGCTGGTTGCACCTTCTGGCTGTATAGCTGTTCCTGAACCTGCTCGCGAACGCGTTCGAAGGGAGGCAGTCCAGCTTCAATGTGGTCGTTGACGCGCAGGATGATATAGCCCTGACGGGTGCGAATCGGCTCGGTAAACTGGCCAGGTTTCAGAACGAATGATTTATCTTCCAGTTCCTTTGCGAGGTCCTTGCGTTTGAAGTACCCGAGATCGCCTCCCTGCTCGGCAGTTGATCCGTTGGATACCTTGCGGGCGGTCTCATCGAACTTGGCGCCGGCCTTGAGCTGCTGATAAATCTCGTTGGCTTTTATCTCGGCGGCAGCTACCTGCTCGGCCGTCGCCTCCTCGATCTTGTTTTCCTTGCCGGGTTCCGGCTTGAGAGCGTTGGGATTGGTGGCAATGAGGATTTCGCTCAGGCGTACGCGTTCGGGTTGCGCGATTTCAGCCTTGTGCTCCTCGTAAAACTTCTGAGATTCTTCGCGGGTTACCTGGATGTGGCTGCCCACTTCGGAGCCAATCACTTTCTGGGTGAGGATTCCGTTCTTGGTGTTCTGCTTGAAGTCTTCCCAACTGACGCCCTGGGCCTCGGCAAGCTTCTGGAGATCTTCCATCGAGCCAGCCTTCATCTCCTTACGGAGATCATCGAGGCGCTTCACAAGGTCGGCGTCGGCGGATATTCCCAGGTCGCCAGCCTTCTGAATTAGTAGCTGCTGGTCGATAAGGTCGCGCAGGGAATTCGCTTCGCGCTCTTCCACCACATTCCGGGGCAGGTTCTGTTCCTTGGAATCCTGCGCGGCTTGCTCATGGTTCTTGCGCAGGTCGGCACGCGTGATGATGGAGTTATTCACACGGGCGACGATCTCCTCAACGACGGTGTCTTGCTGCGCGAGGGCGGGCGAGGCTAAGGAACAGAGGGCGATCAGCGACAACAAAAGCTTTTTCATTGAGATCCGGGGCGCGTTGCGAATCCGGCCCGGCACAAGGCAGGCGGAACGCCGCTAAAAGTTTGAAGCTACAAGCACTCTATTGTAACTCCCGGCAACCACATCAGCCAGCGGCTATCCGGTTTGCCAATCCGGGATAGAAACGGGGGACGCGGAGGGGTGGAGCGGCGCGAGAAAGCATTTCTCCTGCGGTTTTGACCTTGGGTTGGGCTAGGCGTCATGCGAAATCGAGGCTACAGACATGTCATTGTCAACCTGCGTGCCGGCGTGGGCGATTGCCGAGTCAAGCACGTGTCGGCAAAGTGTTTGCGCCACGCGCTCAACACCTGCGGTCGCCTCCAGCAATCCCCGCGCTCCGAACTCGGGACCGCGGCTCATGCAATCGAGGACTCTCGTCTCGCCGCGAGCTTCAACGATTCCGCGTGAGGCCATCACCAGGGCTCCACTGGGAGGAATGACCCGAAAACAAGCTTCATGAGTAGCGTGGGAAAAGAGTCCGAGAGGCAATCCGGTGGACTCAAGAAACTCGCTGGAGTCGCCAGCAAGCAGCAGGCCGGGTACGTGTCCGGCATTGATGTAGGTCAAAGTGCCTATTTCAGAATTGAGTACCCCGAGGAATGCGGCAGTCAAATGCGCGTGTGCGCAGGTATTCAGGATGGTTCGGTTCAACTGCAGGCACAGTTCGGAAATGGACTCGGACTCGTTGATGACTCCGGTGAACAACTCCGGGGCACGCCGGCGAAACTCATCTTGCACAAAAGCCGCAAGGTCCATGGCGCTGGCTCGACGGCCTGCGATGTCAATCATCAGAAACGCGAGGCGCGAGCTCCCGATTGCTAGCGCGTCAAAGAAATCTCCACCGCTGCGAGCTCGATGATATTGCAGATCCACACGAACTGAGTCCATTACAGGCACAGCCAGCGGCGCTGGAGTGCGCGGCACGCTGATGGACGGGGTTAAGAAGTTGAGGAGCTTCATGGCTACAATGAATAGAAATTAGCACGTTCCAACGGGCAGCGGCCACCTCTCAATGTGTCAGGATTCATTTTGCTGTATCGTGTTTGCCATCGTTTCAACTCGGATTGGGAGTGGCAATGAATCGCGTCGCTTTCATGCTATCAACACTTCTTCTGTGCGCTTCGACGCTCCACGCGCAACAGGTGGAGGCACTGCACCTATGGCAGGACCCTTTGCTGCAGCTTCCTGGAAGGGCATCCGCGCCGCCGCCACCACGGCTAGTGGAGGCAACTCCACGCAATGGGCCGACTGCATTGCTATATCGCGCGTTGCGGTCCGTGGAATTGGACGAAACAAAGGTGTTCCATGTACGCGAAGCGGCGCTGGATCGCGGCGAATTGCACCTCTACCTGACGGATGGCACGATTGCTTTTACACAGGACGTGCAGGGTCGCGTGACCGGGGCATACTTCGAAGGAGATGGAGAAGTTCTGATGCGTCCGCCGAACCTGACCGAGCACGCCTCGCTGGGCCTGTTCTCCGGGATGGGAATTCTGGACGAGCGATTCTCCGCCGCCTACTTTCGCTTTAATGAGGATATGCTCGGCCAGTTGAAGCCGTATCTGCGCGAAACAGAGAACCAGCGGGAATTCGTGGAGGCTCACGGTCAACGGGCTCGGGAGCTATCGGAATTGGACGCGTTGCGGCTGCTCGAAAGCTTTATGGAAGATGAGGCGCTCTCGGCTAATGACCACTTTCTCCACGCGAGGCTGGCAACACGACTGGGCAGCCTCGACGTTTACGATGACTCCCAGCAAGAGGACCAGTTTACGGTGGCCTGCCTCAGTCACTCTGGAGAAAGCCTCTACTTCGATGTATGGATGGCTTTTCCTGGGCGGCAGGCGCTTGCGCTTGGAGAGCAGCGTGTAATCGATCCGGCTGGTTCGACCTCTGCCGTTCCAGTGAACGCGTTCCGTATCGACACCGTATTGAAGCCACCGGAGATGCTGGAAGCATCGGCGGAGCTGGATCTGGAGGTGAAAACCGGCGGCCAGAAACTATTGACCTTTGAACTTTCGCGCTGGCTGCAGGTCAGTAGTGTGACGGTGGACGGCGCTGAGGCGGAGTTTCTTCAGAACGACGCGCTGACCGGCAGTGAACTGGCAAGAATCGGAAACGATCTTGTAACCGTGGTCATACCGGCGATCCTGCGCAAAGGTGAGCATCATCGGTTGCGCTTTCACTATGCAGGAGCAGTGATGCAACAGGCCGCACCGGGACTTCTGTATGTGGGCGCACGAGGTACATGGTATCCAAACCGGGGCCTGCAGATGAGCCTCTTCGACCTGAAGTTCCGGTGGCCGCGGGACTGGACGCTGGTAGCGACAGGACACCCCAGTTCCATACGCGAAGACGGAGAAACAAATGTTGGAGCGTGGAGTTCGGAGGGGAAAATTCCGATCGCAGGATTTAACTTGGGGAAGTTTGTGCGTGCCACGGCACAGACCGATGGAATAACAGTCTCAAGCTATACGGCTGGAGTCGTGGAGGAGTCTCTCGCAAAAGCAGCACCGGTATTGGCGTCGGAATCTCCGGCGAGGAATGCGGCAATCGCACAAAGATCGGCGGAGGCGATCCAAAAATACACACATTGGTTCGGATCTTTTCCATTTAGAAATCTGGCTCTCACTCAGTTTCCAAGTCCTGTTTCTCAGGGATGGCCGACCTTGGTATACCTGAGCAGCTTTGCATACCTCAGTGACCAGGAGCGACGGACGCTGAAACTGAACGAGTTTCAGCGGTTGGTGTACGGCGGATTTATGCAGGACCACGAGACAGCCCACCAGTGGTGGGGTGATCGGGTGGGATGGAAGAGCTACCGTGACCAATGGCTGATGGAAGCACTTGCGAGCCTGAGCGCATTGATGATCATGGAAGAGAAGCGCCCGGCGGACGCACGAGCGTTACTGGCCTGCTATCGACAAGAACTGCTGGCCAACAACGCGAAGGGGAAAAGCTTTGCCGACGCTGGGCCTGTCACGCTTGGATATCGGCTGTCATCGTCGGTGTTTCCGAACGCCTACATTCCAGTGACCTATGGACGAGGACTGTGGCTGCTGATCATGCTGCGTGACTACTTTGCGGATTACGAGAAGCTGGAAACGGAGGCCGACTCAGCGCAACATATCTCCTCTGAGGGTCGATTCATTATGGCCCTGCGAGAGTTTGTAAGAAGGTATGACCATAGCACGGCAACAACCGACGATTTCCGGAAAGTGCTCGAAGAATTTCTTCCTCCCAAAGCGCGGTATGAAGGAAGGCAAAGTCTGAAGTGGTTTTTCGATGAATGGGTACGCGGTAGCTCAGTGCCGGAAATCGAATTGAAACACGTAATGTTCCTGCAACGTCGTGGTGTGAAGGTGGCGAGCTTTTCCATAAATCAGGAACGCGCACCGGAATCTCTGGTGACCTCCGTACCGATATTTGCCGAGTTAGCCGGAGGGGGCCAAGTGTTTTTGCAGAGAGTCTTCGCAGATGGTCATGAAACCCATTTGCAATTAAACGTACCCCGTGGAACCCAACGCTTAATAATGGATCCGGGGAAGAGGCTGCTGCGGCTGTATTAAAATAATGTTCGAATTACACGCCTGCAGATATGCGAAACAGAAACGGTTCCGTTATAATCGATTGAGCCGGAATTGCGGAGAGATGGCCGAGTGGCTGAAGGCGGCGGTTTGCTAAACCGTTGTACGGTCAAAAGCTGTACCGGGGGTTCGAATCCCCCTCTCTCCGCCAGTGACTTTCTTCCTGATTCAAAAAGCCCCAAAATTTTAGCATTTTCGTAGCTAAGACAAAGCAGGCGAGCAGTTTGCCTACGCGTGCGTTTCCAGTCCTATCCAGCGCAATCCAGTCCTCGCCAGCGCCTGAGCCGAAGGAAATTGGTACTTTTGGTACTCGGCGGGAAGTCGAAAACTTGACCACGGGCAGGCGGAACACAGCGGAACCGCTGGCGTCTTAATATTAGTTCACGGAAGGTACTGGATCAGCCTCCACTCGCGCCAGAAGCTCGTCGAGCCGGTATTCCCGTTCTCACTTCGAGAAAAAGGTTCTGGCGTCAACACATGGTGAGGCAGAGTATAGCTCACAATGCGCACTACCTGACGAGTTGCTTTTGGCACGGAAATTCAGACCGCTCTACGGAAAGGAGTGCTCCTGGCGAGGGGCAAAAGAGACAGCAACCCCCTGAAGAGGAGAGGCAATCTCATTCGCAACGTTTTCTCGGAAAGGCTAGAACCGGCGCATGGTTCTGAGTCACACAACTTCCCTCGGCCATGTGAGTTCCGATTCCGTCCATACAATAGGTCAGGTGCTTGCTCTAGCTTTCCAACGTGCTTACAAGTATTTCATCATCTCCGCAATCCTTTGTTGCTTCTCTACATTCCTGCATTCGGACACTGGCATTGTTTTTTATGGGAGCAAAGGCTTCGATTCCCGTCGAACTAGCTCGGGGCATGTAGCGTTGGTTGTTACCGACCTCTGTGCACAGGACATTGACCAGGTGCGGGAATGCGTTCCTGGTGAGGCGCCTGGGGTAGTCATTACTCGTTACGCTAATCTTGCGTCAGGGTATGAGAAGACCGTTTTTGTCGTGCCGCTGCTGGACCACTTCGCCGCTACGAGCAATCCAGAGTCACTGCCCGTTCTAAGCAGCGGCGCAACGCTGAAAGGCATGCAGATCGAGTACTGGCGTGAGCACTTGAAAGCCTATTTCCCCCCGTTCTCACCCGCAAGATACGAGGCTCTGCGCAATGAGCAGAAGAAGTTCCGTGCAGGACGCACAGTTCGGCAACTCCTAACGCTCGAATTTCTTGGGAACCTACTTGCTGTCGGTAAGCCACATGGTTCGACAGAACCAATCGCATTGCTTGACCCGCTGACTCAGGAGTTGATTCCTAATGGCCGCTGGCGAGAAGCGATAGGTGCTGGGCAAACCAGAGACTATGTGATTATCACTGTGCCGGCTGACCGTCGCAGCGAGATGCGGCTCGTCCCATTCATTGCAAAATCGCAATTGGAGCACTTCAACGTCGTATCAAACAATTGTTCTGACTTCGTCAACAAGGGGCTGGTCGCCGTCTTCGGCGATCAAATGCACCCTCGTTCCAGATGGTTGGACGAGGCAAATGCATGGATAACCAGCCCGCTTCTAGTTGCGACGAATTTTGTAAACTACTCCAAATCCGCAAACCTTCCGATCAGCGTTAAGTCGACCCCAATCATGGCAGGAACCAGGTGGCCTGCTACCGGCATTACTTCGATTTCCAGAGGGGCACTCGTACCGTCTCCCAACCAGGGAAAGATCGCGTTCGGGCTCAGGATCTACATCAATGTACTCAATCCAGTGCTAGGAGCCACTGCGTATGCGGTCACCGCCTTGTCTCGGTTTACGGATATAGACAAGCTGGTTCGTGAGCGGAGTGCTGCCCACGAGCCGTCCAGCAGAGATGAACACTTGAGTGCCTTGCCGGGAAAGATGGATGGGCCGCTAAACCCCCAGCGCGAACGAGTAGTCCATTTTGGAACGACGTCTTGTTGGAAGGAAAAACAGGCGGAGTATGCAGCTCTCATCTCTCAGGCAGAGCATTCCGGAGCGTTGACGAAAACGGAACGCTCATTGGCGCTGTCTCAAGGAAGACCATTCCTGTTACCCAGGTTGTATGAAAAGCTGGGAGCGGCACATCCTGGGGAGGGGGCGTTCATGGCGGGAGTGCGAAGTTGCCTGGCTCACGAATGTGGCAGTGGACAAAACCTCGGCTTCATGCCGGAACCAATCGACACAGGTCAGGATGCCGTCGTCCCGAGCCGGTCTATGATCGAATCGATGTCTCAATCCGCGGAGCCCTCGGATCGGGCGGTAGCGTTCAGGCTGATGCTTTCCGTCATCAACGGTGACTTGGCATCTGAACCGGCGAAACGCAGAAACTCCGGAACGTTTGACGAAGATTGGCAGTTGTTCCTAACGGTAAGCGCTCGGGATGGTCTGGACCTTTCAGGAAGCGACGCAGCCAGCGAGAGCCTAGCGGTTTGTTCTATCAGGCAATTCGATGGGGGGCGACGAACTGACGCTGTTCAAGACGACCAACGGGTTCTGCGCCGAATAAAGCGTTGGTCGCGGCAGGTTATCTTCAGTCCAGCCCGATGAAGCGCGTGTGCCAAATCATGCAATGCTCTCTTGGCAGTGCTTCCGTACAATCCTGAAAACCTCTCCTGCGATAGTTTTTGTATATGAATCTCGGGCACACGCTTCCTGCAAAGATGCCAGAGCGCCATCGTTCGAGACTTTGTCGTTGTGACTTGAACTCGGTGAATTGTTTAGGCGCCAGTGGTGTCTTCGATTCGTGCCACCGGTCCGTTCTTCTTGACCGATTCAATCCCGTTCTCCATCGCAGCGACCGAGGAGTACATCTCGCTTTTCCCAATCGTTTGTCCGTTGGTCGCCTTCAAGACAAAGAAGGCTTGCCCGTTCTTTGCTGTTTTGCGCTCGTAGCGCAGATCCTCGCCGGAGTTAGCTTTGACCGACTCAATGCCAGCAATGGCGTTTTGCTTTTCCTTGTAAAGCTCACTGGTCAGGATCACTTCGCCATTCCCAGCTTTCAGGTTGAACATGAATTGACCACTGCCACCGTTCTTCAGTTCGAACTTAGCTGCCATTGTGTGTCCTTTCTTCCAAAGTCTTAGACATGCACGCCTCGGAGACCTAGCTCGCAAAATAGTGCCCAGTCCTCAATGCGGCACTATCGTACTCCCGATCGGACATCTGTAAGGCACGAAAAACTATGAACGTCGAACGTTCAGCACCGGCACTCAAAACGTGCTATAACAGTCCGCTCGGGTTCGTATGCTGTGGTACTGTCCTGCCAATTATCCGAGGAAGCTATCCGATGCAGAGGAGCTGATCATGGGTTTACTTGACGACGTATTGAAGGCGGCGACGGGCGCTCCGCCCGCCGTAGAAGGTTCACAGTCGTCCCTCGCGTCTGCTGCGATATCGATGCTTTCAGGCCAGAGCGGAGGGATCTCTGGTCTCGTTCAGCAGTTCGCCTCCAAAGGGCTCGGCAATGTTGTTTCTTCGTGGGTGGGAACGGGGCAGAATCTGCCGATATCTCCGGAACTGTTACACAGCGTTCTCGGCTCTGAGCAAGTGCAGGCAATTGCCGCCAAGGCGGGAATCTCGCCTGAGGCCGCTAGCAGCGGATTAGCCCAGATTCTCCCGCAGATGGTTGATCACCTTACCCCGAACGGCGAAGTGCCACAAGGCGACCTGATGTCGCAAGGAATGGAGTTGCTGAAAGGAAAGTTGTTCTCCTAGCTCCACCAATCCATCCGCGGGGAAGAAGCAAAATGACATCCTGTTCACAACCGGACTAAACGTCTCATTTGTTCACTAGTTGCGGAGGAAAAGCGTATGGCGATTCACAAAGTTATCGAAGTTTTATCGCAGTCTGACAAGAGCTGGGAAGATGCGGCGCAGCGGGCGGTGCAAGATGCCGCCACCACGTTGAAAGGTATTAAGCCGGTTTATGTCAAGCATCTTCAAGCTGATGTTGAGGGGAACAAGATCGTGAATTATCGGCTCAACGCCAAGCTCACGTTCGAGGTTAAAGACTAATACTCAGGTCGGTCATCTGTCTGCGCCACCCGCTGTCGTTGATGTGCCACTGAAATAAGATTGCGAGGACAACATGCATTATCTATGGGTAGCGATTATCGGTCTCGTAGTTGGCGCACTCGCGAAGTTGATCATGCCCGGAAAAGACCCAGGAGGAATCATTATTACGATGATCCTGGGCATCGCCGGGTCCTTTCTCGCCACTTTTCTCGGACGAGCCACGGGCCTTTACCAAGAAGGTCAGGCGGCCGGTTTTATCATGTCACTGATTGGCGCGCTCGTGCTTCTCGGCATTTACCACTTGTACAAAAGGCGCACCGCCGCATGATCAGTTGAAAGCCACTTCCTGAAGAAAGAATTGCGTGCTGCTGCTGATGCTGCTATTGTGTGTCACCACAATGTCTTCCGAACGAAGCGCGCCGGAACGCCATCCAACCGAAGCTGTGATGACGCTCTTCAATTTGTCCCAATAGCCGAAGTATCAGGGCGCGCATCTTTCACTGGAACTGCGCTCGTCTAACCGCGCACCGAACGCACAGGTGTTGCCAGCTTCCTGCAGGATGAATGGCACCCGCGAGCGAATCTGGCGTTCGCGTTCGGTCTGCGTTGTAACCTGCAGGAAATCTAAGCCGGAGGAACAATGATTAAACGAACAACAATGTTGTGCGTACTGATTCTCGTTTCTTTACTGATGGTGCCAGGCGCTAATGCTCAGTCGAAATCGAAGCCTGTGGCTGGCAAGGCGAGTTTACAAACTACTACGGCCGAATCGAACAAGGAAACTGTTGACCTCAACTCCGCCACCAAGAGTCAACTGGCTGCCCTTCCAGGCATCGGCGACGTTTACTCCCAGAAGATAATCGACAACCGTCCCTACAAGGCTAAGACAGACCTCGTCCGAAAAAAGGTCTTACCGGAAGCCACCTATAAGAAAATTGCTTTGCTGGTGATTGCCAAACAACAGTCCGCAACGTCTTCGCCGACACAACCTGCCGCAGCGCCTCCGACAAAATCACCGGCGCCTCAGTCCTCGGCAGTTCCTGCCGCGAGCACCAAAGCGAAGGCGACTGCTCCGGCCAAACCCATTTTGCTGACCGGCAATCCCATGGGAGGTGTTCGGTTCGAACACTCAAAACACCCGGTCGCCTGTGACACTTGCCATCACCCGTCGCGCCAACCCAAGCCGGGCACCGCCCCACAACAGGCCTGTACGAGCTGCCACAGCAAGCCGCCTCAATCCGGGATGAAGACCGGAAAACAAGCTGCATTCCACAACGCGAGCGCAACCGCTGGCACTTGCATCGACTGCCATAAGAAGTCCGGAGGCGCTGCGCCTACGAAGTGCGCCCAATGTCACAAGAAGGAAAACACGTAAACAACGTAAACCGCCCAACGCTGGAGCGAGCCCGGAGTCGGAATCGATTCCGGGTTCGCGTTTTAAATCGCCTCATCAACTCCCAAGGCCAGTTATTCTTCTCTGCCGTAAACTGCGCAGGGCAGTCTCGTCACGTTACACCGTTTTCCTCACTCCAGAGCTCCGCATGCATTCACTTTCGCCCGATTGTTTATATTCGCCTATGCGTATATAGTTGTATTGTTCTATTCAGCCACGAACTCGGTTCCGGCTTTGAGGAGATTTATATATGTCGATACTTCAGGTGTTCGATCCTGCAATGTGCTGCTCCACCGGCGTCTGTGGTCCGAGCGTGGATCCCGTGTTGCCCCGCTTTTCAGCCGATCTGGAATGGCTTAAGAGCAAAGGTGTTCAGGTTGAGCGCTATAACCTTGCACAGGATATTGCGGCATTTACTGCGAATGCCATCGTCAAGGCGGCCATCAACTCGAAAGGCACCGAGTGCCTGCCTATGGTGCTCGTCGATGGAAGCGTTGTTTCTGAAGGCGCCTATCCTACTCGCGAACAAGTGGCTGGCTTCACGGGAGTTGCCTATGAACCCGGCCCGGTCTTCAAACAGCACGTGTCTGATCTGGTTGGCATTGGCCTCGGAAAATCGGGGACAAAATAATGAAGCAGCTTGGCGAATTGACCAGGAATCTGTTGTTCACCGGTAAAGGCGGCGTTGGTAAAACCTCGATCGCGTGTGCCACCGCTATTTCATTGGCGGATGCTGGTAAGCGCGTGCTGCTGGTAAGCACCGACCCTGCTTCAAATCTCGACGAGGTGCTGGCCACCAAGCTCGGGATCAATGCTGTGCCGGTCGAAAATGCGCCTGGTTTATTTGCCATGAATGTGGATCCCGAAGAGGCCGCGAAGCAGTACCGCGAACGCGTCGTTGCCCCCTATCGTGAACTCCTGCCAGCAGCAGCGGTGGAGAGCATCGAAGAGCAGTTGTCAGGTGCGTGCACCCTTGAAATTGCAGCCTTTGAAGAGTTCGCAAAACTTCTAGGTGACGTTCAGGCGACTATCAACTTCGACCACGTTATCTTTGATACCGCGCCCACCGGACACACCCTTCGACTCCTCCAGCTTCCCTCCGCATGGTCCGGGTTTATCGAGAGCAATGTCGGCGGCACCTCCTGCCTCGGTCCCCTGGCCGGATTGCAAGCGCAGCACGAGTTATACGACAACACAGTCAGCGCGCTCTCCGATGCCGCGAGAACGACTATCTATCTCGTGAGCCGTCCTGAAGGTACCGCGTTGGCTGAAGCCGAACGGACCCATCATGAGTTGGACGCTATCGGTCTGTGCAACCAACGCCTGATTGTGAACGGAATGTTCATGAGTAGCGAACCCAGTGATGTGGTCGCGCAAGCGCTGGAACACCGTGGCGCCGCAGCACTCGCCGGAATGCCCCAAGGAATTCGCCAACTGCCGCGCACAGAAATCCAACTTGTTCCGCGATCACTGATTGGCATTGACGCGCTCAGGTACTTGGGAGAGCCGAACGCAAGCGCATTCCGGGTCGCGGTTTCAGCGCAAAACGCGCGGAAGCTTCCACCACCTCTTGCGGAGTTGATTCCCCTGCTTGCGGCTCAAGGAAAGGGCGTGATCATGACCATGGGCAAGGGTGGCGTTGGTAAGACCACGGTTGCCGCTGCGGTCGCGGTCGAACTGGCGCGATTGGGCTTTCCAGTGCAGCTCACAACCACAGATCCCGCTGCTCATCTTGCCATGACCATCGGGGCCAACACTCCCGGTCTGACAGTTAGCCGCATCGACCCCGCGGCCGAGACGCGCGCCTATACCGAGGAAGTCCTGCGCGACAGCGGTGAAGGCCTGGACGAAAAGGGCCGCGCGCTTTTGGAAGAAGACTTGCGCTCCCCGTGTACGGAAGAGATCGCAATTTTTCGCGCCTTCGCCCAGATGGTAAACAAGGGCAACGACGGGTTTGTCGTGATAGACACGGCTCCCACAGGCCACACGCTTCTGCTTCTGGACGCCGCCAATGCTTACCACCGCGAGGTCGAACGGAGCCTGGCGTCGATCCCCGAAAGTGTTCGTCAACTGTTGCCACAGCTTCGCAGTCCTGATTTCACCAGGATTCTGATCGTGACTCTCCCGGAAGCAACGCCGGTGCATGAAGCGGCGCGCCTGCAAGAAGATCTGCAGCGAGCGAGCATCGCACCGTATGCGTGGGTCATCAACCAGAGCTTCTGTGCTTCAGGCACAATTGACCCTGTGCTTGCGGAACGCGGCGCTCTTGAAGTTCGTTACACTGAGGAAGTACGGCAGAAACTTGCCAAGAGACTTTTCCTCATCCCTTGGCAGGTGAAGCCTCCGGTGGGAGCAGAGCTATTGCAGGATATGCTCGTACCTTCCATGGCGAAATGACCTGTATGGATACGAGGGAGACTACCGCGATGAGAGAACTCGAACAGTATTTCAAGGCCCTGGCGGACAGTACGCGACTGCGCATTCTCAATCTACTTCTGCTGGGTGAGCTCTGTGTCTGCGATGTCCAGTACGTTCTCGACATCTCGCAGCCAAATGTGTCCCGCCACCTTGCTTATTTGAAGAATTCCGGCCTGGTGCTGGACCGCCGTGATGGCTATCGCATCTTCTATCGTCTCGCTGTTCCTGATCGCGAGACGAAGAAGCTCTTATACGATTTTCTCCGCAGGTCATTCCTTCAGCAAGCGCAGTTGAAGGATGACACCGCGCGTTTGAAGGAAGCAGTCTCTGCCGGAGCTTGCACTCTTAGCGAGTGGAAGCCTCGTATCGATGTTGCCGCCGCCAATCTAACGTCGGCAACTGCACCAAAGAGGTGAACGTCATGGGGAAGCGCTACAACGTTCTGTTTCTCTGCACGGGGAATTCAGCGCGCTCAATTCTGGCCGAAGCCATCCTCAACCACCAAGGGTCGGCGAATTTCGCCGCCTACAGCGCAGGGAGCCACCCTTCCGGGACGGTGCGCCCAGAAGCATTGAAACAACTGGCACTCGCCAACCTGCCAACCGAGGGACTGCGCAGCAAGTCCTGGGATGAGTTTGCCGCACCAGGTGCGCCTCGCATGGACTTCGTCTTCACCGTGTGCGACAACGCAGCCAATGAGGTCTGTCCATTATGGCCAGGCCAGCCCATGACGGCGCATTGGGGCATTCCCGATCCGGCGGCGATCCAAGGAACTCCGGAGCAAATCGAGCGGGGCTTCAAAGAAGCATTTACGATCCTCTCGCGCCGGATATCCTTGTTTCTCGCCTTGCCGATGACAACCCTCAACAAACTGGCGATCCAGAGAGAAATTGACAACATCGGGTACGAGTAGAATCTGCTCGCGCGAGAAGAGTGGTTCCTGTGCCAACCCCAGGGCGAGATCGCGCGGTAGGCGCTGTACTTGTTTCGGCGACCGAGGCGGTGAGGGCTGCCCGTCAAAATCTATCAAGTTTCATAGTAAGTCGTTCATTTTATCCAATAAGTCATAGCATCAGTCGAACCTTAGGATTCCTCAGCAATAAATTCAGAAACCTACGCGCATTACGATTTGGTTACAGACGTGCATACTACCATTTCACCCTGCGGTGGAAGCTGTTGCTTCCGTGGTCACTAACCGGTGACCCACATCTAGATCGCAACCTCCAACTTCGGACTGGTCAAACCTGATCTTGTCTCGATGACTACTCATACAGCGGGCTGTTCATTCGGCCCTTGTGAATAGACCACTCGGAATCAGCTCCTGCTGCTCCCTCATCGGACAGCTCGTAGGAGAAGTGTTCGCACTCAGCAAGTGTGGGTGAACACAAGCTCTGACCTATATGTTCCGTCTGAACCAGACGTCAAAATATTGCTCGAAATGCTGCCCGTTATCTTGAGGGCAGGGAGGCAAGGAATAGATATGAAGAAGTTGTTGAATCTGCTCTTGGTCGTGACCATGGTTGCGATTAGTGCACCGATCGGATTCGCTCAGGCTACCGCAACTGGAACAATTGCTGGTACCGCCTCAGACAAGGCAGGCGCCGTCATAGTTGGAGCCGCCGTTGTCGCCACCAATCGAGGAACAGGATCCACCCGCACCACCACGACCAACTCATCCGGCGACTTCCGCTTCGACCAACTATCGGCAGGGTCTTACGTGGTGAAGATTTCCAAGGCGGGATTCGCTACTTACGCACAATCCTTGGAACTTCTAATCGGCCAGACCGCCACGGTTGCGGCGAACCTCAAGCCAGGTCAGGCGAACGAAGTAATCGAGGTCACCGGGGACATCCAGCTCATAGACCAGGCCAAGACCTCCGTCAGTCAGCAAATTACTCCGAGCGAAGTGGAAGAGCTCCCTCTTCTCGGTCGCGACGTGGCCAACCTCGCCTACCTCGCCCCTGGCGTGAAGTCTGCTGACTCCTTCGATCCCACCAAGAACCGCTCGGCGGTTCTCTCCGTCAACGGCAATGTGGGACGCGAAGTCAACGTTACGGTCAATGGCGTTGATAACAAGGACAGCACAGTCGGCGGCACGGTAATGCAGCTTCCGTTGGAAGCCGTGGAAGAGTTTGTGATCTCAACTCAGCGCTTCTCGGCCGCGAATGGCCGGTCCGAAGGGGCCGCAATTAACATGATCACCAAGTCCGGATCCAACAGTTTCCATGGTTCGGCATTCGGGTATTTTCGTGATGAGAAATTCAATGCGGATAGAAAACTAGCCGATGGAACAACCTCCAACGGGCCGTACAGCCGTCAGCAGTTCGGTGGATCGATTGGCGGACCGATCGTCAAGAACAAGGCATTCGCTTTCTTCGCCCTGGAGCGGCAGCGCGAGCATACCAGTATTCCGGAAAGCGGGAACGCGTTCACGGAACTGAAGATTGCTACAACCCAGTTGGGCATGGCCGCTCAACCTGCTTCGAACATCCCTACTCCTTTCTTTGAGAACCGCCTGAACGGACGCCTCGACTACAAGTTCAGCGACAAGGAAACCGCTTACATCAGCTACACATCGCAGGCCAACAACAGCCTCAACGATCAATCGGATGGAAATGGCGATCTCACCGGTGGCAACCTCACCACCAACCACATGCAGATCGCGAACTTCACGTTGAACTCGGTGCTGTCCAACTCCCTGGTAAACAGCTTCACCTTCGGCAACCAGTACTGGAACAACATCATCGACGTCACCACTAAGAACGCACCATACATTACCTTTGCCAGCGGCGAATGGTTTGGAACGAACGTCAACGTTCCACAGCAGTCGTTCCAGCGCAAATGGCAGTGGCGAGACGACATCACCAAGACGATCGGCAATCACACTTTAAAGGCGGGTTTTGACTATATCTGGAACCCCTCCCTCGGTGGATATTTCTCCTCCAACTCAACTCTCGAGATTGATTTCCTTAAAGATCCTTCCGATATCGCTAATCTGGCCGGCGGTTTTGCCAATCCGGGTCTGGTCGGAGGCATGTCAATCTCCAACGGCGACTCCTCGACGAATGTGCCGGGAGGCACCAAGCAGTTTGGTATTTACTTCCAGGATGACTGGAAGACTACCAAGCGCCTGACTCTGAACCTCGGCCTGCGCTGGGATAAGGACATCAACCTGATCGGCGGCAGCGCCATCGGAATCAGCAAGACCTTCCTCGAACTGAAGGCAATCGGCAGCCCCTATGCCGTGAAACCGCACGACGACAACAAGGATTTCAGTCCGCGTGTGGGCTTCGCCTATGACCTGACTGGTGCAGGCAAACATGTCCTGCGTGGCGGCTTTGGACTCTATTACGGCAACGTTTACCAGAACATTCCGTTGTGGATGGAGCAGATGGCCAACCCCACGGTCTATCAGCAGGCGCTTTCCCTCGGAATTGGCGACACAGTTCCCGGATTCGGCATCCCGCTTTCGCAGTGGACCTACTCCCCGGCAAATGTCGCCACGGTGTTGGCAAATGTCCCGGGAGCTTCCTCGCAGCTTTCCCCGCAAAGTACGGGCCGTACCATGGACCCGAAATACCGTAACCCCTACACCGAAGAGTTCAACTTCGGCTACCAGTGGGCAATCAATCAGAAAGCGGTCTTCGAAGCCGAGTACGTTCATACCCTCGGACTCCACTCCAATGTGGATGTGAACATCAACCCAACGGATCCGGATACTGGCGTACGTCCGCTGGCGGCGGCTTTCAATGCCGCAGGGGTTCCGGCTCTCGGCCGCATCATGGACAACCAGTCAATTGGCCGCTCACGTTATGATGGCCTGAACCTCAGCTACCGCCAGCATATGGTAAAGAACTTCAACCTGGTGGCAAACTATACCCTCAGCCGAGCGGTAGGTTATTCAACCGCTTCTGGTGGTCCGCCAACCCTGTCGAGTTCGCAGTCAAGCTATCACAGCTACCCGCATGATCCGCTCCGTCCGCTTGCAAGCTGGGATTTCGGCCCGACACCATTTGACGAACGTCACCACATCACCATCAGTGGAATTGCGAACTTGCCTTTCGGATTAGAAGCTGCTCCGATCCTTCAGTTTGGTTCGGCAAGACCTTACGATCTGAACGCCGGTTACGACATCCTCGGTCTCGGCACGGGTTACTCGCGTCCGGTGGTGGTCGATAATAGCGCGCCCAAAAACTATTACATGTACGACAACTCAGGCGTAGGACACGATGGCGCGGCGGCGCGTGCTGCCCTGGCGGCAGGCACTGCGCATATCCTGCACTATGACTCGCTGCGTGGCGCTCCGATCTTCGAACTTGATGCCCGTGTCAGCAAGAACATCAAGCTCGGTGAGCAGCGCAGGCTGCAGCTTAGCTTCCAGGGCTTCAACCTGACCAACCGGGCCAACTATGGAAACAACTACTTCTACGCGGTCACCTCTGGGAAGATTGGAACACCTTCTGGCTTCACCAATCCAACCAGTTCCTCGTCTGCTTTTGCTTTTGTTGGCGAGTTTGGCGCGCGCTTTACATTCTGATTCACGGTCCACCTGAAATATTTCAGGGCTGGCTTCGGCCAGCCCTTTGTTTATGGTGGAGCGCCTTCACTGTGCGGTTTTCATTCAGCCGACTAGGAATAACGTACAGCTACGCGCACCATGCGCTCCGATCACCAATGATTGCTCGATATCTGCGGTCTTTGACGGTCCAGAGATGAACAGGCCAAAGCCTGGGCGCTCAAACCGAATTCGGTCATATGCGTGCTGCATGGTGTGGACAATCTGACTTGCAGGCACAACCAATACCAGATGTTCCGCGATGACAAAGATCGCACGCCTCGGTCCCAGGCTGCTCCCTGGCACCCACACTGCACCATTCTCCGCGACTCCAAACTCACCGGGCAGGATCGCTAGATCAACTCCCTCAAGTTCGTGCGGTTGCTTCATCGCGGAGAGATCAACCGTTGACTCCCCTGCTCCGGGCACGAGCGAAACGATTTTGCGCGCCTTGGCATAAAGTTCTAACTTCCTCAGTTCCGCGTCCAGTGCAATAAGGCTTGTAACGCGGACGAAAGTCCCACCCACGAAGGTGAAGGTTTCGGCAAATTGCGCCTCTGGATTTGCATACGCGATGGCCGCGGGATACTCCGGCCGCGGGGAGCTTGGAGGTGAGGCACGGCGCAGGCTGGCGAGAATGGTGTCCCGGCTGTTCACAGAGGCTCCTTCTTGACACCTGCGAGTTCGAGGTTGCGAACGCTTCCTGGAACTGAGGGTGGCGGCTCACGTTTCAAGAGTTCGCGAAAGCTCTCGCGAGGCATAGGTGGCAACTCGCGGTGGATTCCCCATGCGTTCCAAGGCCCGTAAACGACAGTCCGGGGTAGTCGCGGAACAATCCATCGCATTAACTTTCCCGCGAGCCGGTACAGCCAGGGTCTTGCCAGCACAAACGAGATTATTGCCATACCAAAACGCTTATAAAGTGGAACTACTTTCTTGCGCACAAGGACCTGGCGAAAGGCATACAACTCGTGATGAAGATCGATCTTCACCGGGCATACGTCAGTGCATGAACCGCAAAGGCTTGACGCAAACGGTAGGCTGCCATACTTCCGCATATCGCGCTGCGGTCCGAGCAGTGAACCAATCGGTCCCGGCACTGTGTATCCATAGCTATAGCCTCCCGAGCGCCGAAATACCGGGCAGGTGTTCATGCATGCGCCGCAACGAATGCAGCTCAGGGAGCGGCGGAATGTCTCCTGCGCAAGAATGGCACTGCGTCCATTGTCGACAATCACCACATGGAGTTCGCCGCCGGGGATGGGGCCGTGGAAGTGCGAGCTATAAGTGGTCACCGGTTGTCCGGTAGCACTTCGAGCAAGCAGTCGTTGGAATATGCCGAGATCCTCAGCGCGGGGCAGGATTTTTTCAACGCCCATACACGCGATATGGATTGGAGGCAGGCTCGTTCCCATATCGGCGTTTCCTTCATTCGTACAAACAACGATTCCGCCCGTCTCCGCTATCGCAAAATTGACGCCGGTAAGGCCTGCCTGCGTTGCCATGAACTTCTCGCGAAGGTGTCCACGCGCCGCCTCCGTCAGATACTTCGCATCGGAGGCACCCTGCTTCGTACCGAGCTTCTCGTGGAAGAGCTCGCCGATGTCCTCCTTCTTCAGGTGAATGGCGGGTAGCACGATGTGGCTTGGCGGCTCGTGTCGCAGTTGCACAATGCGTTCGCCAAGGTCCGTGTCCGTTACCTCGATTCCGCGCGCCTCAAGATACGGATTAAGGTGGCACTCCTCGGTCAACATCGACTTCGATTTCACCAGCCGCGTCACGCCTCGATCCAAAAGTATTTTGTGAACAATGGCATTGTGCTCGGCTCCATCTCGTGCCCAGTACACCTGGATACCGTTTGCAACTGCATTGCGCTCGAACTCTTCAAGGTAATCGGCGAGACGTGAGAGTGTGTGCGTCTTGATCGCGGCGGCGGTATCGCGAAGCATCTCCCACTCGGGAATGCTCGCCGCCTGCTTGTCGCGCTTGAGTCGCACGAACCACAGTGATTGGTCGTGCCAGTGTACCCGCTCGTCATCAACGACAAAGAGCGCCGCTTTCTCTGAGTGTCCTGTCATGACAGCCCCGCGGTTTCAAGAATCTCCGCCACGTGCATGACACGCAATTGTGTTTTTTCGCGGCGAATAATGCCTTCGAGATGCATGAGGCAGGAGACGTCGAAGCCTGTAATCACTTCCGCCCCTCCCATTAAGTGGTCGGCAATACGGTCTCTACCCATAAGGCATGAGACTGCTTCCTCGTTTACGGCAAAGGTGCCGCCAAAGCCGCAACACTCGTCCGGGCGGTTGAGCTCGACCAGTTCTATCCCCTTCAGTTGAGCCAATAGCTGGCCGACCTTGTTGAAGGCAGGCACCATCTTCTCGGAAGAGCGTCCCAATCGCAGTTCACGAAGACCATGACAGCTCATGTGCAGTCCAACCTTGAAGGGAAAGTCTCCGTCAACCTTCGTGACCCCGGCGACATCGACCAGATATTCGCAAAGTTCAAAGGTGTTAGAGCGCAAGTGATCAAACCCGGGTTTTCCATCCAGCCATTGCGCGTAATGATTGCGCACCATTGAAACGCAACTCCCTGAGGGGGCGACTACGTGATCGTATTTGCCGAAAACCCTGAGGAACTTCTCGGCAAGCGGTTGGGTTTCGTCCGCACACCCAGAGTTGGCCATGGGCTGGCCGCAGCAGGTTTGCTCTTCGGGAAAATCGATATCGATGCCAAGTTGCCTCAGCACTCTAAGTGTCGCCAGTCCTACCTGGGGGTAGAACTGATCGATGTAGCACGGAATAAAAAGGCCTATTTTTGGCATGCCGCTCCCCAGCGGAATCGTCGCGAGAAGCCTCACACACGGCTTGATTTGCAACCCGCGGAGGCAAAAGTGTAGCACCTTTTCAGGAAGCCCCTTTGCTCACATTCGCGGAGAGCTGCTTGCGGGCAGGAGGTTCACTCCATTCAGGTAATTAAATCAGTCAGGTAGTTAAATCAGTGCCGTAAGAGCGTTAATCGCTGCGCTCCGATGTATGCCGGTCGGAAAGACTGGCGATCGGAGCTCGATTGTAGTAGCAATGAAGTGGGGTGTATGCGTGAGATTAGTCTGTAACCGGGTGTGCTCTCAAGGCGCGATTGCGCCTGTTGAGCGATCCGGTGTTGGGCTGCCTTCAAAGCCGAGACCGGCAGAAGGTCGGGGACCACGCTGCCTTCCGGCTTTGAAGGAGACAGAATGTCTGAAGAGTTGGGGCCGATAAGAAGCAGTCTTTCTATCCAGTCGTCCAATCCTCACGTGGTGTCTGCAATGCGCATGTTGCGGCTCTCCGTGACGGAAAAGTGCAACTTCCGATGTCGATACTGCATGCCTCCGAAAGGGTTGCATCGTACCTCCGACCACGGACCGCTTACCCTTCAGGAACTGGCTGAAAATGTGGAGTGGCTGGTGCGGCACTCGCCCATCGAGCGTGTCAAGATCACGGGTGGCGAACCGCTGGTGAGGCCGGGGCTGGAAGAACTCATCTCGCGCATCGCACAAATCAAGAGCATTCGCGAGATATCCATGACAACAAACGGCTCACTGCTCCCGCAGCACGCCCACGCGCTGAAGGCGGCGGGACTGGCTCGGGTAAACGTATCCCTCGATTCGGTTGATCCGCAGCGCTTTTCCGACCTCTCGCGAGGCGCGCGTCTGGAGCACACCATCTCCGGAATAAACGCGGCGATCACGGCCGGTCTTACGCCTCTCAAACTAAATGCGGTTTTGCAGCGCTCTACGTGGATCCACGAAGTGCCGCTGCTACTGGATCTTGCCGCCGAACGCGGTGTAGAGATTCGCTTCATAGAACTGATGCGCACGGGGACTGAGCGCGCGTGGT
This sequence comes from Saccharimonadales bacterium (SeqCode), assembly GCA_035539055.1. GTDB lineage: Bacteria > Acidobacteriota > Terriglobia > Terriglobales > Acidobacteriaceae > TOLSYN. The sequence continues at coordinate 28,992 of DATLJC010000023.1, forward strand.
GTGAATCTGAGATTGTGCCGGTGGAGGAAGTGAAGGCCTGGATTGCGACGCAAACATCGATCGTTGCGTCAGGTTCCCCATTGGCCGCTCCTGCCTATCAAACCACTATTCCGTGGAAAGGCACGGCGCTCAAGGTGGGATGGATCGCGCCTCGATCCAATCCCTTCTGCGATTCATGTGAGCGTCTGCGGATGGATTCGCGTGGCCGACTGCGCCGCTGCCTGATGGATCCCGTGACGTTTGACCTGACACAGTTCAGGCCAATCCAGGGGAATCTCGCTGCCGCGGAGGCTTTCGAATCCTACATGGCGGAAAAACGTCCTCCGCGTGCCATGGACTCTGAATTATCGATGAATCAGGTCGGGGGATGACCTGGTCACTTGGGTTGTGTCGCCTGATCGTGAACCCACGACAGCGCGCGCATAGCGGAAGGGTAGCCCAGGGTAGTAATCGCCAGCACGGTCAAATGCTCCAGTTCTGCCGGGGTTACGCCAGCGTCAAGGGCGTGACGTACCGCTGAATGCGTTGCACCCTCCAGGCCCGCTCCAATCGCCAGCGCCACCTTCACCAGTTTCCGGCTTTTTTCGTCCAGCGGTCCCTCGTCGTGGCATTCATCAGCCAACTTTGCGAACGCACCCCAGACTTTCGGATGTTGCTGCCGGAATTGCTCGTTGTGATCCGACGGTTGTGCCATCCCTTTCGCCTCCCAGGAACCATGAAGTATACCCCAGGCGACCGGTCCGATTTCTCCCGTTTGGTAGAAGGTCACCAGAAACTGTGATGTTCGGCACATCACAACCCGCTCTGCTTTGGGAACATGCAGGGCAGGGGTGAATCACACGGTTCTGTGTGGGGATTGGCGCAGGGGTGTGTCCGCCTAAAGAAGGATTACCAATGACAATTAATCGAAGACAGTGGCTTAAGAGAGCGACTGGAGCCGGAGTGGGTCTCGCGGCGGGAGCCTTGGGGTTTGAGGAGCCGAAGCTTCACGCTTCCACAAAAAAGGAGAAGCTAGAGGGAGTCCAGGAATTCACTTCCGCCTGCAACTTCTGTGCGTGTGGGTGTGGCATGATCTGCCACGTGAAAGATGGGGAACTGATCAACCTTGAAGGCGATCCTGATCACGTTATCAACGAAGGTGCGTTGTGCGCCAAGGGTGCGGCAATGTCTGCCACACACACGTCAGACCAGCGCCTGAAGAAGCCGCGTTATCGCGCACCGGGCGCCACAGAGTGGACCGAGATCAGCTGGGAAGAAGCTTTTGAGAAAGTCGCACGCAAGATTAAGACAACGCGCGACGCAAACTGGATTGCCAACGAAAACATCAAGGGCGTGGACTATCAGGTCAATCGCACGGATGCGATTGGTTTCCTGGGGGGCGCGCAGAATACAAACGAAGATTGCTACCTGATCACGAAGGCGTCCCGCCTGCTCGGAACGGTGAGCGTCGAACACCAGGCGCGTCTCTGCCATGGTCCCAGCGTGCCAAGTTTGAGCGCATCGTTTGGGCGCGGAGCCATGACGAATCACTGGCTCGATATGCAGCATTCGAAGGTGTTTCTGATCGAGGGCAGCAACGTAGCGGAAAACCACATTATGGGAATGAAGTGGATCAAGAAGGCGCAGGAGAAGGGCGCTATCGTCATCCACGTGGACCCGCGCTTTACCAGGACCTCTTCCTCTGCAGACATCTATGCGCGTATCCGCGCTGGCTCCGACATCGCTTTCCTCAACGCGGTGATCAATTACATCCTGCAGCACAAGCTGTATGACGAGGAATACGTCAAGCTGAATACCAATGCCTTGCTCCATGCAAAGGCCGACTTCGAATTCAACGACGGAATCTTCTCGGGATTCGAAGACGAAACGCATCACTACGACATGGCATCGTGGGGCTATGAGCTGGACGGCACAAAGAAGCCTTCGAAAGCAAAGTCGCTCGATGACCCACGCACGGTATTTGCGAATCTGAAGAAGTTTTACAGCCGGTACACGCTTGAACTCGGATCGCAGATCTCGGGGATTCCGGTCGAGCAGATCAAACTCATTGCCGAGACGATGGCGAAGCATAAGCCCGGCTGCGTTGTGTATGCACTGGGTGCCACGCAGCACACCTACGGCGTGCAACAGATTCGCTGTTACGGCATTCTGCAATTGTTGCTTGGCAATATCGGAGTACCCGGCGGCGGCGTGAACGCGCTGCGCGGTGAGCCGAATGTGCAGGGCGCCTGCGATATGGCGGTGCTGAATCACTACTTGCCTGGATACCTGAGCTACCCCAATGCCGACCAGCCTACGATGAAGGATTGGACGAAGAGTAATGGCACATTCCGCGCCAAGTTCTTCGTCAACTGCATGAAATCGTGGTTCGGCGACAACGCGACGGCGGAGAACGATTTCGGATATGGAATGCTCCCCAAGCGCAATCCCGGGAAGGACTACACGATCTACGGGATGATGGAATCGGCGCTCGCGGGAAGATTGAAGATGCTCTACGTTATCGGGCAAAACCCGATGGTCACCAACGCAAATCTCAAGGTGACCTATGAGGGCATGGCAGCTCTGGAGATGCTGGTGGTACAGGATCTTTGGGAAACGGAGACGGCCGATTTCTGGCGTCGCCCGGGCGTGAACCCCAAGGACATCAAGACCGAGGTTCTCCTGCTTCCCGCGGCGTATTTCATGGAGAAAGATGGAACGCTGACCGGTGCCGGACGCTTGGTGCAGTGGCGCTACGCAGCCGTTAACCCTCCAGGTGAAGCTAAGACCGACATCGAAATCCTCGACGTGCTCTTCAATAAATTGCGCGCAATGTACAAGGATTCCACGGATCCCAAGGATTTGCCTCTGTTGAAGGCGAAGTGGGATTATCCCGCAAAGGGTCTTTCCGAGGCGGTACTGCGCGAGATTGGTGGAACCGACCTGAAGACCGGATTGCCGGTGAATGGCATCGCCGACCTTCAGGCAGACGGCACGACGGCTTGCGGGGTTTGGATTTACGCGGGCGTGTTCAAGGGCGGCAAGAACCTAACGAAGCGCCGCGACAACAAAACCGATCCGGGCGGACTAGGTATCTATCCTGGTTTCGCGTGGACATGGCCCGGCAACATGCACGTTCTTTACAACCGCGCATCCTGCGATGCGAAGGGTCAGCCGCGCGATAAGGATCGTGCGATTGTGTGGTGGGATGAAACGCAGAAGAAGTGGGCTGGCTGGGACACTCCTGACGTCCCGGTGGCAACGGATGGGCCTGACACTCCGAATGGACAACGCCCGTTCCGCATGAATGGAGAAGGCGTTGGACGGCTCCTCGCGGCCTCCTACATGGATCCCGATCCGAAGGAGAAGGACCTTCCGCGCGATGTTTCTTATGTTCCGAAGGACGGTCCTTTCCCGGAGTTCTACGAGCCGATTGAGAGCCCTACGGCCAATGCGATGCATCCAGCGGTGGCGACCAATCCATGCGTGAAATATCCGCGCCTGAAAACCGGCCAACATCCGATCGGGACGCGCGAGAAGTTCCCGTATGTGCTTATGACATCGAGCATGGCCGAACACTGGTGTTGTGGGTCCGTAACGCGTAACTCACCATGGTTGAACGAACTCGTCCCGGAACCAGTCGTTGAGATGCCGGAAAAACTCGCGACGAAGCTCGGACTAAAACATGGTGAACATGCGCGTGTTACCTCGGCACGAGGAGAGGTGATCGTAAAAACCGTGGTCACTAAACGCATGCAGAGTCTAAACATCAACGGCGAGGAAGTGATGTCGGTGTGGATGCCCTACAACTGGGGTTTCAAGGGCCTCAGCACCGGTCCCAGCACCAATCTGCTGACAATTGACGCGGTAGATCCCGTTGCTGGAACACAGGAGACGAAGGCTTGCCTGGTGAACATTGTGCGGGCCTCGGATGAAAACGGAGGCTCCCATGTCTAATGCGACCCTGATCGACACAACCGTATGTATCGGATGTCGCTCGTGCCAGGTTTCCTGTAAGCAGTGGAACGGACTGCCCGCGGAACACACGACATTGCCGGATAACAAACTAGGATTTCAGAATCCCAAGCTGCTGTCCGCAAAATCGTTCGTCGTCATTCAGCACAACGAAATTGAGGATGCCGCTGCACCCGGTGGAGTTCGCAACGTCTTCGTCAAGCGTCAATGCATGCACTGCGAAGATCCAGCTTGCGTAGCGGCCTGTCCCGTGACCGCCATGCATAAGACCGAGACCGGTGCGGTGGCGTATGACGCAGCGAAGTGCATTGGTTGTCGTTATTGCATGTGGGCCTGCCCGTGGGGCGTACCCACCGCGCAATGGGATTCACTGGCACCCAAGATCAGCAAGTGCGACCGGTGTTCAAGCCGGAGTACGCAGCAACTTCCTGCCGCGCGCAATGGCGAACGACTGGTGATGGCAGATCATAAGTCTTACCAGAAGATAATGTCGGAACCGGTTTGCGTGAAGCAGTGTCCTTCCGGTGCGCTGAAAAGTGGAAGCCGGGAAGAACTGTTGCAGGAAGCGAAACGGCGCATGCACGAGCATCCCGGCAAGTACGTGGACCATATCTATGGTGAGCACGAGGCTGGTGGAACGAACACTCTCTATCTTTCCGCCGTTCCATTTGAAAAACTCGGCTTTCCCAAGATTCAGACTGAGCCATTCCCGCACTACAGTGCGATTGCGCTTGGCTCGGTACCGCCGGCGGTGGTTGGTGTCGGCGCATTGCTCGGCGGAGCGTACAAGTTGTCTCAGCGCCGCGCTGCGGTAGCGGCTGCGGAAGAAGGGTCGGTTGCAGTTCTTGACGCCCCCGTCCCGCCCTCTCCAAAAGTGAAGGCGTCTCGGTCGGTTGAAAAATACGAAGCTCCTACGCAGCAGAAGGAACATCATCCAAAGTTTGCTGCGGTCTCTGCGCCGCTCTGGACGACGGCTAACAAGCTGCTCGCTGCGCTGATGGGTTTCGGCGGACTCTCATTCCTGTTGCGATTCGTGATGGGAATCGGAACTACGACGAATCTCTCCGACACCTACGCATGGGGTCTTTGGATCATCTTCGATCTTGTCTGGATCGCTGTAGCCGCTGGAGCTTTCGCCACAGCCGGGCTCATCTACGTCTTCCAACGCAAGGATCTCTACAGCATTGGGCGATCCGCCGTGCTTATGGGGTTGCTCAGCTATTCCTTCGTCACCGTCACGCTGCTTGCCGATCTCGGCTTGCCATGGCACTTCTACGCACTAGCGTTGAATTCACCGAAGCACTCTGCAATGTTTGAAGTTTCATGGTGCGTCGGTCTATATGTGACGATCCTTCTGCTCGAGTTCCTGCCTGTACCGTTCGAGCGCTGGGGACTCACTCACTACGCCGAGATGTGGAAGAAATACTCTCCTGTATATGTAGTCGCGGCAATGAGTCTCTTCGTGTTCCTGCTCTCGCATAACCTGCTCTGGGTTGCCGCAACGGCGGTCGTGTTTGGCTCACTCGCCTATGCGTTCCGCACCAAAGAGGGCGAAAAGCCGGTGCCGATCATGCTGGCAATTGCGGCCGTTACGCTCTCCACGATGCACCAGAGTTCGCTGGGTTCGCTCTTCCTGCTCATGCCGGATAAGCTAAATCATCTCTGGTGGTCACCGATGATGCCGATCTCGTTCTTCCTCTCCTCTGTCGCCGCCGGAACCGCTCTCATGGTGCTGGTTGAGATGTGGATTGCGAAAGCCTGGAATCGTCAGTTACGAATCAAGCAACTGGCGGCAATGGGCAAGGTTGCATTCTGGTCCATGCTCATCTACCAGGTGGTGCGTCTCGCCGATCTCACGTACCGCGGCAATCTGAATCTTGTCGGAGGACCCAAGTCGACGCTCTTCCTCGCAGAAGTTCTGCTTGGCGGACTGTTGCCCTTGATCCTGCTTTCTACCGATAAACTGCGTAATCGTTCCGGCACGCTTGGAATGGGAGCTGGGTTGGCGGTGGCAGGCGTGGTTCTCAATCGCATGAACGTTGTATCGCTTGGCATGACGCTGCGCGGTGCCATGCCCCAGACCACACCGGTTCATTACTTCCCCAGCATTTTCGAGTGGGGAATTTCCGTGGGTCTCATCGCCGCGACCATCTTCCTGTTCGGTCTCGGAGTGCGACACATGCCGGTGCTGCCGCCGGAAGAGAGCTAACACTGGTACAAAACTGTGGGGCCGTCGAGAGACGGCCCCAGACTGCTGACAACGTCCCCGATTTCACTCCGTTGCCGCGTATCCACGTGCCGGAGTGCCCCAGCCCGACGCGAGATCCCAGCTGGGGGTCGCTGCAAATCCGGTCACGCCCAGGAAATCATTGTTACCCACCGTGATGTCGTGCATAACACGGTTGAGTAGTCCGTTGGCTCCATGCGCGTAGAGGCCGTTGTTGATAAAGCCTGCTGAACCATGATTCAGTTGATTCGCCAGCGATGTCACACCCGACAATTGCGGAGCACCGGCGCTGGTCCCGCCGAAGATGTAATAGCCGTTCTGGGCAGTGTTCGCGAAGAATCCAAGGTGAACAATGACCCCGCCGACTACCCCCGCATTGTAGGAAATGTCAGGATAGCCACGGAATCCACCCAGTTCAGCCAACGCAGCTCGGGAAAGATGGTTTGTCTGGTAATTCGGAGTGCTGAAGATCTTGCTGACACCTCCGCCGCCCGCTCCGAAGCCATCGTTCCAAACAACCTCGCCCTGGTAGGTGCCATTGGGATCGGCGTTCGTTGTGGTTCCGAAGAAGAGGTTGGTGCCACCAACTGCGGTAACGTGCGGCGAAGACGCCGGATACTGAGGCGTGGCAAATGGCACCAGATCTCCATTTTGATCCGCCCCTGTAGCTCCGTCGTCCCCCGCCGATGCGAACACCGAGATATTTGCATCCCTTGCACGCTGGTAGCTCTGCTCGTTAGCGGCCAGTAGGGCAGGAGTCTCCAGGAATTCCAGTTCGCCGAAGCTTTCCGACATGATCTTGCCCAGCTTGTGATCGATTGCGTAGTTCTGGGCGTCCAGGATGTCCTGATCGCCGTTGGTCACTGCGGCAACGAGAATGATGTCAGCTCCGGGAGCAATCGCGTGCGCCCACTGTACATCGAGGCTCGACTCTTCCGCCCATCCCAATTGGTTCGGGTCTGTATTGTCAAAGGGGGTGCTACCCGGCATGTGGAACTCTGTGATCGACGGAGGGTCCGGCAGTCCGAATACGCTATCGAAAGCCGCGAGATCGGCTGCCAGCGTCGGACTGCCATAGGCGTCGATAATCACTATCGTTTGTCCCTTGCCAGTGATTCCGCCGTTGATCAGGTCAAATACACCGTAAGCTTTGCGGATGGCCGCCGGCCCATAGCAGAACAGGCCTTTGGAGAGATTGAAGGGGCGAGTCTCGCAGCCGAAGTGCGTCGCGACCGTCCCTCCGGCCGCCACAAGCGGTTCCGCCTTTTCCGAACGTATGTGCAGCGGTCTCATTTCCGCTACGACAGGAATGGACATGGAAGCAAGAAGCGTGAATGCCGCCGCCCCTGCAAAGAGCGAGCGCCACCGGTTTACACCTGCCACGGTCTTCAAATGCATAGAACCAACCTTTCCTAAACGAATCAAAAGCCGCCGGTAACGCGCCAGAGTACGAGCGTGCGTACTAACAAAAAGCCACAAAACCTTAGGCGAGGTTTTTCGGGAACTACGTGGACAGCATTGTTCAACGTACTTAAATCGGTATTGGGATGGACACTGGACAGAATGGGTTGCATTCACGCCCGCAACAAACGTCAACATTCTCGATCTTTCATGCGGAATTGAATGATTGGCTTCGTGCTGCTGAAATCGACCGGGGCAGGATCTGGATTCGGAGTGGCGGGATTGCGCAGCTTTCGACGGCCACCCTGATTCCCGCCGTGAACCTACTGATGCAATGAGAATCCGGACGGCAAAGCTGCCTCAAGATTGATTTGTTCGCCGGTGATGGGGTGGTGGAATTTCAGAAATTGGGCGTGCAGCAAATATCCTCCATCGCCGGGGAGGCCGGGGAGATTTTCAAGAGGCTGGCCGGTTAAGCCGTACAGAGGATCGCCTACCAGGGGATGGCCGATGGATGCCAGATGGATTCTGATTTGATGAGGGCGCCCCGAATATAGGCTTACCTCAAATGTTGTGGTGCATGTGGTGCGTGAGATCACCTTTGCCAATGACTTTGACGATTTGCCACTTGGGTTGGCGGCCCACACGGAACCGATGCGCGGGTGCGGTACGAGGCCGATGGGTGTGAGGATTTCGTAGGCATCGTGCTGTGCAATATTTTGAGCCAGCGCCCGGTAGATTTTTTGAATTTTGGGTGTGTTCCAGTTTGCGAATAGATTCGAGGCCGCCTGCGGTGTTTTGGCGAAGAGGACGATGCCAGTGGTGGCTCGGCCCAACCGGTGGACAGGGTTTGCGTTGGGGGTTTGCTTTTGCACCAGGCGCAGGAGGGTGTTCTCCATGAATCCGCCGCCGGGGAGGGTGGGTAGCCCGCTGGGTTTGTTGACGGCCAACAGATAAGGGTCATGAAACAGGACTTCGAAATGCTGAGGTGCGTCTGGTTCGATCCAGGGTGGGCGGTTCCAGACAAGAGTCTGGCCTGAAGTGACCGATTCGCTTCCGGTGGCGGTAACGCCGTTGAGGGTGACTTCGCCGTTGTTCAGGTTTTGTTGCCATGCTTGTGGGGTCGAGTGAGGGTAAAGGCTTGCCAAGTGGGAGAGCAGGGTTTGTCCATGGTATTTGCTGCTAACGATCGTGGTGTAGGCATAGCCCCGGTTGAGCATGTAGTTTGAGTGTAAGAACCGCCGGCTGCGGAACCGCACGTCGGGTGGTGTACCTCGCCTCCTACCTGATCAAATTCTGCGGAAGATTAATCCACCATCTCATCCGGTGAGAATCCCAGTGTCTTATCTTTGAGCTCAACGCGAACGGAGCAGAGTTTCTTGCGCTCATTCACGCGAATTCCTACGACAACTCCGCTGGCGTCGGGACGGGGTTTCTGTGCCGCGACAATCTTGTAGCTTTTGATGGGACCCCACTCTCCTCCCGGACCCCAATCCAAATAAAATGAATGGAAGGTGTAGCGCTTGTATTGCTCCGGGTGCTGCTTCCAGTTCGAATCGTTCATCCAGGTGCCGTAAGCCCCCTCATAATTCTGCGTCTGTAACTGGGCGAAGAACTGCTTCACCCGCCGCTCTTCAGGCCAGTAGCGGTTAAACCACAGCAGGGCTGCAATCGCGATTACCGCGACAATGGCGCCTCCGATGTACATGCGGCGACGTCTGGCTTTTGCTTCGTCGTAAGGTTGTGCGTCGAAAAGTGAGGTGGACATGACTGAGCTACAAGCTAAGAACCTGGAAGACAAATGTCAACTCACTTCGAACAAGAGAATCGGAAGTGCGGTGCGGTCGGCGAAGTGGAGGCCAGATAGGACAGAGCCGCTGACAATCGGAACTGAAAAAGGCCCACTGTAGCGGACCTCTTCCAATCTGAAATCGGTATCGTGCTACAGGTTCATGCCCTCGGTGCCAGTCCGATTCATGCCTTCGGTCCCGGTGCGCACCTGACTAATGGCGCTCCTGGCGGTTGACTTCACCTGTTCCACTCTGCGCTGAACGCGGTCACGCCCCTGTTCATAGCTCTCGCGAGCGGAATTTGCAAGGTCGTTTGCGCGCCCGCTGAGGTTCTCGCGGGTATCTTCCCCGCTCATGGGGGCAAACAGAACCCCTAATCCAATTCCAAGCCCAAGGCCAAACAGAAAACTCTTCATTTTTGCTCCTCCCAACGGGAAATGTGAGACGCGTTTTCCGGACTCGCGCCCACTCCCTGGGTTCAAGATCGATGTAACGTAGGAAACTGCTACGTCCCCTCAAAAGATGCACCCATCTGGCGAAAGTTTGCCGTCGCCTGATGAGGCACAGGGGTAAGCCGTAAGGGTTGAATCAGAACTGTGGGATGAGCAACTCGCTGAGGAGAAAGCAAAAACCCCGGACGCGTCCAGGGTTCGCTTGTTGTTTCTGGCGATGTTGCGGGTTACTTAAGCTCTTCCTGATGCGACTTTGCGATCTGTCCCACTGCATTCTTGGGATTGTCCTTGGCGATCTGGTCGTAGATGACCTTGGCTCTATCCGGCTGATGCTGGGAAACGTAAATATCGGCAAGAGCGAACTGAGCATTGGCCTTGGGCACGCTGGAAGTCGGCTTTTCGCTCAAAGTTTGCAGCAGGTTGATAGCGTCCTGGTCGCGTTTTTCGTCGCGGTAAACGGAGGCTAATGCGTACTTTGCCAGCCCTGCCAGCTCTTTGCGGCGAATATTGCTGATGGCGCGCAGCTGATCTTCGGCAATCTTGTAATTGCCCAATTCCTTTTCGGTCAACCCAGCCAGGTAACGGGCGTATTGACCCGAACTCGTCCAGCCATACTTGTCGCTGATCTGATAAAAGGCGGTTTTGGAGGCGATCAGGCGCTCCTGCTCACTGTTGAAGGTGGTCATAGACCCTTCCTTCGGAGTGCCGGGAGGTATGACAGGAGCGTTATAGGTCACCAGGGCCTGTCCCAAGGCGTTCGTAGCCTGGGTTTCGCGTGAACTCATATACCAGAAAACGCCCGCGACGACGACGGCTAGAACGGCCACTGAGGCAACGATCTGTATGATTCCGGAGCGATGCTCGACAACTTCCTGAACGGCTTCCGCGGCAGACGCGGCAAATTTATCCTGCTTCAAATCATGACGGGTATAACGCACGGGGATTCCTTCGCTGAACTGGAGAACTGCCTGAAAAATCTGATGTTATCAGCCCCTATCGGGAAGGTCAATGTAACAGTCACGACCCATTGTGTGCGAGCTCTGCTGAAAAGAGGCGCGGATTTCGGCTCTGCTAAGTTGCCGGGATTTCCTTTTGAATCAGATACAACCCGCAGGAGGTTCCGCGCGCTCACATCTGAAACGCCACCCTCGTCCGGAGCGGGTTTTTGTCGATACGCGTCCGTTAGAGAGACTCCGGCGTTACTTTTCAGCCTCGAGGAGTCCCCCGTGAGAAGAAGCTTTTGGTGCCTGCTTGCCGCGTTGCTTTGCGGTGTCGTTGTACTTACGCTAGCTGGAGCTGCCTCGGCGCAGGATTTTCTGTACCGCAAGAATCCGCTTCACATCAAAGTGGCTGGCGCTGTTCCCTCTAATGCTGTTCCAGCCGATGCCGGTGCCCCGAGTTGCGGAACATTGCCGTCGGGGCTACCGCTGATTTGTTATCCACCAAGCTATATTCGCGCAGCGTACAACTACCCCAGCATCGCTTCAGGTTTGATCGGTACCGGGCAGACTATTGTTCTCGTGGATGCTTTTGGCAGCCCGACGATCGCTAACGACCTGGCGGTTTTTGACAAACAGTTTGGTATTCCCGCACCTCCTTCGTTCACGGTTGTGTGTCCACAGGGATGCCCAGCTTTCAATCCTAATCCGAATGCCAGTCACGATGAGGCGGGATGGAGCATTGAGACGTCGCTCGACGTGGAGTACGCGCACGCCATGGCGCCGGGAGCGAAGATCGTGCTCGTGGTGGCATCGACCAACTCGGGAAATGCTCTGAACAACGCTACGAAGTATGCGGTAGAGCATTACCCTGGAAGCGTAATCTCCCAAAGCTTTGGGGTGCCGGAATTTGTGGTCCATAACAACAACTCGCAGATCAAGCAGGGCCATGCCAACTTCGCACAGGCACGAGCAAACGGCATCACCGTTTTGGCCTCGGCTGGCGATCTTGGCGCGACTAACGGCAGCGCGATCTCTAATGCAGCGTTCCCCGCCTCTGACCCGCTGGTGACAGCCGTGGGCGGTACCGAAGGACTGCCGTATCCGAATGGACTATTTAGCTTGTCAACCGCACCCAACTTCTATGGCGCAGAGCAGGTTTGGAATGAGCAGGACACGACGGATGGCATTGTAGCGGCCACGGGCGGCGCCCCCAGCCTGATCTTCCCGGTGCCTGCATTTCAGGCAGGGCTGAATGTACCGTCAAGAACCATTCCGGATATTTCCTACAACGCGGCCGTGAATGGCGGGGTGCTGGTTTACTGGAGCGCACTGGGCGGAGCGAATGCCGGTTTCTACATTGTGGGCGGCACAAGCGCGGGCTCGCCACAATGGGCATCGATCATCGCAATTGCCAACCAGTACAGCAACGCGCACGGGCACAGCTCGCTGGGATACATCAATCCCGCGCTCTATGCACTGGCGCAAAGCTCTACTGCCGCTCGCGACCTGCATGACATCACGGTCGGAAATAACCAACTGCTTGGAACGCCAATTGGCTACAGTGCGGCACCGGGATACGATTGGGCCACCGGATGGGGCACGCCGAATGTGTCCAATCTGGTGCCAGACCTCGTGACCGCAGTATTCCATTGATCGTATTTTTATTGCGATCGGAGCCAGGGACGCCTGCCAGTGGCGGCGTCCTTGGGATCGAAAAGCCGTCCTATGAAGAATCGCCAATTGTCGCTCATTGAAAAATATTCAGTGTTTCAGCACAATAGCTAAGTTTCTCGATTCTTGATTCTTCAGGACCTAATGCCGCTTACCCTGGAACTGGATTCCGTCACCAAGACTTACGATGAATTTGTTGCAGTGGACAATCTTTCGTTCAACATTGCAGAGGGAGAAGTCTTCGGATTGCTCGGCCCCAACGGAGCGGGCAAAACCAGTTCCATTCGCATGATGATCGGCATCATCGTTCCGGATAGCGGTGCAGTTCGCGTTTTCGGAGAGCCACTCTCTCGCAAGGTTCTCGACCGCGTGGGATACCTTCCGGAAGAGCGCGGCTTCTACAAGAAAATGAAAGTCATCGAGAATCTTGTTTTCTTTGCACAACTGAAGGGACTGAGCGTTTCTGAAGCTACTCGCCGGGCGCATCAATGGCTGGAGCGGCTGGAATTGGGGCGTTGGGCAAGTTCGAAGATTGAGGAACTCTCGAAGGGAATGCAGCAGAAAGTGCAGTTCGTTGCGGCGGTCATTCACGATCCCGACTTCCTGATTCTCGACGAGCCTTTCAGCGGATTGGACCCGGCGAGCTCGCTGGTTCTAAAAGACGCACTGCTCGATTTGAAAATGCAGGGGAAGACGATTCTGTTTTCAACGCATCGAATGGACACAGTTGAACGGCTTTGCGATTCAATCTGCCTTGTGAATCAGGGCCGCAGCGTGTTGCTCGGAGTGTTGAACGAGATTAAGGCAAGCTATGGGCGCAGCAGCATTCAGCTTGAGTACGAGGGAGAGCTTCCGCTGCTGAAAGATCCCGAACTGGTCGCCAGTTCCAATGATTTCGGCAACTATGTCGAGCTGCGGTTGACGCCGGGCGCCGATGCTCAACGGTTCCTCCAACTGGCAATGCGCACGGCAACCATTCGACGTTTTGAGATGGTGGAGCCTTCGCTGGAAGAAATCTTCATCGACACGGTGCATTCCACCAAGAGTGTGATCAGCCATGCGTAACGTTCTGCTCATCATCCGGCGCGAGTATCTTGTCCGCGTGCGCACCAAGGCTTTCATCATCTTCACGGTGCTGATGCCGCTGTTTATGGGTGGACTTATCTTCTTGCCTGAGCAGTTCATGACGTCGGGTTCGGAGACTCGACACATTGTCGTTGTCTCGTCCGACCCTGTTCTCGCCGGCCTGGTTCAGACTGAACTGGCAGCCTCGCGCAATGGCGGTGACGAGGACGAGGCATCGGTGATTAAGAAAAACAACAAGCCCGACTTCGAGGTGAGTGTTGCAACCGCTCCTACCGAAGAGTTGCGTCATCAGCTTATTCGGAAGATTCAGGATGGCAATCTTGATGGGGTTGCGTGGATCGATGACGACGCGGTGACGACTCGCAAATGCACGTACTATTCGCGCAATGTTACGGACTTTGTAGAAAGCTCGACGGTCAGCCGCGCATTGCGTTTCGCATTGAGTCAGCGACAATTGTCGGAGCGCGGTTTTTCCGGTGCGCAGTCGAAAGTCCTGTTGAGCCAGGTTGATGTGGATACGATTCACATCAACCGGAGCGGGGCTAACAAATCGAACGGCATGGGAGCATTCTTCCTGCCGTTCCTATTGCTGCTTGGAATCTACATGACGGTGCTGATTTACGGACTATATGTGATGCGCTCGGTGATGGAGGAAAAGACCTCGCGCATTATCGAAGTCCTGCTCTCAAGCGTGACACCGATGCAATTAATGGCTGGAAAGATCATCGGTGTGGGAGCCGTGGGGCTGACGCAGATTGCTATCTGGGCACTATCGGGATCACTTCTTGGAACCGGCGGCATGGCCGTTGCGCGCCAGGTGATTGGAAACAGCATGAAGGATGCGCACGTCTCCACCTCGGTGCTGTGGCTGTTTCCAGTGTTCTTCGTTCTTGGATATGCGACCTACGCCTGCCTTTATGCGGCGATTGGAGCCATGGTGAACAGCGACGAAGAGGCGCAGCAGATGCAATTTCCGGTGACCCTCCCGCTGATTCTCTGCATGGTGCTTGCGACCGCGATTATTCGCGATCCCAATACTCCGCTTGCGTTTTGGCTCTCCATGTTTCCACTGACGTCGCCCATTATCATGTTTGTGCGAACTGCGGTGGACATGCCGCCGACATGGCAGGTCTCTCTCTCGATTGGCATCAGCCTGGCCTCGCTGTACGGATTGGTTTGGCTTACCTCACGCATCTATCGAGTGGGCATCCTCATGTATGGCAAGCGTCCAACGTTGCCAGAAATCTTGAAGTGGATTCGTTACGCATGATGGTGGGCTATTCCTGGCCGAGAATGATGGGCAGACCTGACTTTCCTCCTCCGATCACGATGATTTTGGAGTTCGGACTGACAGCGAGTTTCTCGGTGGCTTCGATGCCCTTCCATTTCAATAAGGGTTCACTGATTCCCTGGCTCACGATGGATTGAAAGTCCTTGATCCCCTGTGCTTCGATTCGCTTGCGATCGGCCTCCTGTCTCTCCTTTTGAAGACGGAAGCTCATGGCAAGCGATTCCTGTTCGGCCTGTTGTTTGGCTTCAATCGCACCCTTCAGGGTTTCCGGAAGTTTGATGTCGCGCATCAGCAGCTTTTCGACGGTGATTCCTCGCGGCGACAACTGAGTGACGAGCGATTTCTGTATCTCGGTTGCGACGGCTTCCCGCTCGCTGGAGTAGAGCGCGTTGGCACTATGCGAAGCGGTGGCTTCGCGAATGGCGGAGCGTATCGTCGGTTCGACGATGCTGACCTGGTATCCCATCCCAAGGTTCTTGAAGACGTTTGCCGCCTGTGATTCTTCCAAATGGAAGATCAGCGAGCATTCCAGGTTAAGAATCAAGCCTTCGCTGGAAGGAACGGCTGCGGACTCTTTCAGCTCCGTCGTGCGCACGGACATTTTTTCGACAGATTTAAGCGGGTCGATGAAGTGCATTCCGGAGGACAGTACGTCTCCGGTTACACGGCCAAACTTCGTGGTGACCCCTACGTTTCCGGCTGGAATAGTGGTGACCGAAGAAAATACGACGATAACGAGCAGGACCGCCAATATCGCTGCTCCAGCAGCGCGGGAAATGGCTGTACCGCCCAGAACTGGTGGGCGCTGCAGTAATCCGCCGTTGAAGTGGGCCATGAAACCTCCTTGCAATGCTGCAGACAGCATTGCTGCACTGTACCTGAGAGCGTTGACTCTGTCACTACTTACAGACCTACTCGGATCTTGCCTTCAAATCAAACGAAAAACGCCCCCAATCGGGAGCGTCTCTTTCAAGCTGATTAAAAATTCAGGCCTATTTTGCTTTTGCGCGAGCCTCGGAGAGCAGGCTCTCGACCTTGGTTCGGTCGCGGTAACCGGGATCTATCTGCAACAAGGATTCCCATGCCGCTATCGCCCCCTTGGAATCGTTCTTTCCGTTCATCTTCACGACGCCTACATTGAACAGCGTCTGCGTGTGCCGCGGATCGTCTTTCAGCGCCTGATCGAACTCCCGCAGTGCGCGGTCCGCATCGCCTGAGTAGTAATAGGAAATTCCGAGGTCCGTGCGCACGTCGGGGTTTTTCGAATTCTCATTTAGCGAACGTGTGTAATATCCGATGGCTGTGGACCACTGCGAAGCGTCGAAATAAATGTTTCCCAATTCAGTGAGGGCCGAGACATCTTTCGGGTTCGTGTTGATCCTCTGCAGAAGTGGCTTCACCTGCGCGTCCAGAACCTGCCCGGGTGCGCTGGTCAGCGTGGAAGGCGGAAGACTGCTGCCGGATGGTGCGCTGGAGGTTGACGAGGGAGTCTCGGTGGATGTTCCGGAACTATGCAGTAGATAGCCGCCCAGGCCACCGACGATCAGCACTACTACGATTGCCGTATAAACCTGTGTATTGGTCCAACCCGCGGATTTCTTCGGGGTCAAGTTCTTCATCGACTGATTCTCCAACAGCGCGCCACTGCCGAGCCTATTTGTGAGACACGGAATTTTAGTGTGGACTGCGTGTCCAATCGACACATGGTATCGCGAGCAACCCCGGTCAGCCAAGTAACTCTCGCTAGACTTGGCTGAATGGTTTTCTCGAAAATCCGAAGCCAATGGCCACGGAAAGAGGGTTGACCTCTATCCGTGGCTAACGCAGGTCAGGATTAGTCAACCGTGCTATTTTTTCTGATTCTTCTTGCCAAACAGCCCTACCAGTCCGTTTACCGTGTCTTGCGTCGAATTGGCGGGTTTTTGCTGCTGACCGTTGGCAGCAGCGCTGGGTTGCTGCCCGGTGAGCGAGCCGAGCACGCCGCCGATACCGCCCGCGCCTCCTCCTCCGCCAAGTTTTCCTAGAACTCCCTGAGTGAGCTGCCCTGGATCAGAGAAGCTAGGAAGCATATTGCTCATACGCATCTTCGCCATTTGGCTGACATCGGGCGCTACCTTGGGATCGGGTATGGTTCCGGTTACCAACACGGGAATCACGATCTCGCCATTCTTGTTGGCCATGGCCGTAGTCATCAGGCCACCAATCCCCGTCCCGCCGACCTGCTGCGAACTGGTCTTGGAAAGCACTGCAGTCGCCTTCATGTCCAATCCCTGGTTGACCAACGAAGCCGTGCCGGTCGCTGCAATCGTTCCAGCATCGGTGAGAGCTTTCAGATCGTTGGTAGAGGCCAATCCGTTCCTCAGGTCAAAGTTCCCGGTGAGTTGAGAGATGTGGGTGGCTCCGTCGCCGATTTTGCTGGCTCCGGTGAACTTCCCGATTGCGCCTAGCTGTTGAGACATGTCCACGCCGGTCAGCTTGCCATCGCTGAGATTCACGCCGATGCGGCCGGTTAGGGTCTGCACGAAGTTCGCACCCGGAGGAGCCATGTTCAGCGTGATCTGCAAAGCGTTTGCCTCAACGCCTTTCAACTTGAGTTGCGCAACTTTCAGTACTCCCGCAACGGCTGGTCCGCTCAACGGGCCGCGGGCGGTCAGGTCGGCGCTCAGTCGTCCACTCGGATCCATACCTGGGCTCAGGGCAAGGCCGAAGGATTCACCCAGTTTGACGAGTTCGGCGAGCGAGGCATTCTGAGTATTCACCTTCAGGTTTGCCAAGGCTGGAGTGCTCTTTCCATTCAGAGTGCCGTTGATCGTAAACGGCGCGGAGCCTATTTTGAGCTGCGTATTCATGATGTCGATTACGTCGGTCTTCAGGTCGTCGCTACCGTTGTAGTCGAGCTGAATGGGGTATCCGAGCGGCTTGCCCTGCGCTACGACGTTGTCCATCCTGATAGTTCCGTTGGTGGATATCTTTCCGGCGTTGTTCTTGAACTTGAGGTTCCCGCTGATGCTTGCATTGGTTCCGGCCAGCGCCTGCGAATTCATGTACTGCTTCGCCGCATCCAGCGAGACCTGATCCAACTGTAAGGAACCTTCAAAAGGAGTGCTGACCAGCGTGGCGTCCTCAATGGGACCGCCGTGCCCGTCCAGCTTTACGACCTGCTTGCCGGCCCCGGGAAGATGCGCGCTCGCTACTATCTCAAAAGGCTTCCCCGGCGCATAATCCTTCAGGAGTACGTCTATATGGTTGTATTCCGTGCGTGGCTGATTCTTTTGCAAGTCAGTTATCGCCACGGCGCCGTCATCGATCTGGAAATGGTCCAACTGCAGTGGCTTGCTCTGTTCTTCTTTTGGTTGCTGTTCGGTGTGGGTGCCAAGGCTGGAGAAGTTCCACGCGCCATCGGTCCCGCGAACCAACTCCACCTGCGGCCGCACCATTCGCAAGCTCGCAACCTGGATGTCTTTGTGCAACAAGGGTTGCAGCTTCAGTTCGATGTCCAGCTCCGCTGTCTGCGCAAAGGCTTTGCCGGAGTTGAACTTCGGATCCTCGCCGATGATTGCATTCTGCACCTTGAAGGTGGGCGGAGTCAGTACCAGGCTCATCTGCCCGAGTTGAACTTGCCGTCCAAGGCGCGTCTGCAACTCCGCTTGTATGCGATCGTGATAGCGGTTTATATCCAGCAGGCGCGGCAACGCGGCCAGAGCGGCGACGGCCACTACCAGCAAAGTGCCCAACACGATTAGTAGCTTTTTCATATCAGCCTCAGGAAGACGTAGTGGCAGATTTTACTACGATGTAAGACGCAGGTATCCACGCTGTAAGTTATCTAGCCAGGATGAGTGTCTCCTGGTCCATTTTGAACCCAAGACGCGCTCAGAGGAACAATTCTCCTCCGTGCCTGGTTTCTGCGTGTTTATTTGAGCGGTCGAAGAAGTTCCGGAAAGTCCAAATTGGCTTTCGCGTCGACCATAGGTCGCCGTGGCGGCGGTATCGGCCCTCTGGTCGGTCATTTAGCCCTGTCGGGCGGCATTTCGTCCGTTTGGGTCTGGTGCCAAGCTTGATTCAGGTAATACATGAGTTTCCTGCCCCTTTGTACTCTGGTACAGGGTCTCTGGATCGGCTATGATCTGCACAATCGTCGATTTCTTAAGCGTGGTGAGGAATCTGGTTAATGTCCAGTTCAAAACAAGCCCTACTGCCCACTCGCAGCCGCAAGTTGCCAAGCGCGATTTACTTTGAAGCCGATGCTCGCGCGCGGGCTGCCGTGGCAAATTGCGGGCGCATTCCTCACGCAAGTTTCGAGTCCATCAGTGCGGATCGCCTGGTCGGAGACAACGTCTTCGTGCTCACCGATCAGGCTGTATTCTCGGAACATCTGAAGAAGTTGCGGGCTCCAAACGTTCGCGTTGTCTTCCTCGCTGACCAACGTATTCGCGATGTTCGCCTCGACGGCTCGGTGTATGCATATCTTCCCGCCAACACTCCGTCTTCTCTTCTGGAGCGCATGTTCGACAATGCAGTCGATCATATGCACCTGGTGCAAACCCGGCGGGAAGCCAATGACCGGCTTGCGCTCGCCAACTCCGAAATTTATGAACTGAACCACATTGGAGCCGCGCTGAGTGCCGAACACGAAACGCGCGAACTGCTTGAGTTGATCCTGACCAAGTGTCGCGAAATTACCCGCGCCGATGCAGGCTCCCTTTACCTCGTGGAAGAAGAGGAGCCAGGTGCAGATGAGCGGTTGGTTCGCGACCATCGCAAGCCCAAGAAGTTCCTGCGCTTCAAGATGGCGCAAAATGACACGGTCGGGGTGCCATTCAACGAAGTGGTGATGCCCGTAAGCGATGAGTCGATTGCCGGTTACGTAGCGATGCATGGAACCGTGGTGATGATCGAAGACGCTTACGAGATGGAGACCTGGGTTCCGTATTCGATCAACAAACAGTTCGATCTTGATTCGGGATATCGCACGAAATCGATTCTGGCCGTGGCCATGATGAATCCGAAGAACGAGATCGTCGGAGTTGTGCAACTCATAAATGCCAAGCGCAACTGGCGGGCTCGCCTCAACACAGCGGAACGCATTGAAGACGAGGTTGTGCCGTTTACAACGCGGCAGATGGAAATCGTTTCCTCACTCGCCAGCCAGGCTGCGGTCGCCTACGAGAACAGCCATCTTTACGAAAACATTCACCGCCTGTTTGAAGGTTTCGTGAAAGCCTCTATTAAAGCGATTGAACAGCGCGATCCAACCACCTCCGGACACTCTTTCCGGGTGGCCAACCTGACGGTTGCCATGGCAGAAGCCGTGGATCGCGACGCCAACCATTTTCGCGACGTGAAGTTCACACGGTCAGAGATGAAGGAGATTCGCTACGCATCTCTGCTGCACGATTTCGGCAAGGTCGGAGTGCGTGAAGAAGTGCTGGTCAAGGCCCGAAAACTGTATCCCGCGCAGATGGACGTGATCTGCGGCAGGTTTGATTTTGCGCGCCGGACGGCACAGGCGGAAATGAACGAGCGAAAGCTAAAAGCTCTTCAGGAGCATGGGAAAGATGAGTATCTGAAACGGGCTCCGCAGTTTGACGCTGAACTGGATGAACAATTAAGAGAGCTGGACGATTTCATGCAGTGCATCGTGAGCGCCAATGAACCTTCGCTGTTGCCGGAAAGCTCGATTGGAATATTGAAGGAAATTCCGAAGCGGCAATTTCGCGGTTGGGATGACGCACTACGTCCGTTGCTCACGCCGGAAGAAGTTCGGTTGCTGTCCATTCGCAAAGGCTCACTCGACGAGAAAGAGCGCGAAGAGATCGAGGCGCACGTGCAGTACACCTACAATTTTCTCAAGCAGATTCCGTGGACCCGGGAAATTCGCAACATTCCGGAGATTGCTCGCCACCACCACGAAAAACCGAATGGGCGGGGCTATCCAGCAAAGTTGAAAGCCTCGGATATTCCGCTGCAGACACGGTTGATGACGATTGCCGACGTGTTCGATGCACTGGCCGCCGCAGACCGTCCCTACAAGGCTTCCGTCTCGGTCGAAAAGGCCCTTGAGATTCTGGCGCAGATGGTTGAGGCTGGAGAAATTGACGAGCATGTCTACTCACTATTCGTGCGTGGCAAGGTGTACGAGCGTTGGAAAGATGAGTGTTTCCCGTACTAGGCAATCTCTAGATCTTCCGGCTCATGCGCTCAGGATGGCCTCAGGCAAGGGAGCCTCGACTGTATGGTTGAGCCGATTCAGATCGAGCACGGCCTGATTGCCTTCCTCGAAGAACATCATGGCAAATTTGCGTCCCCATACCAGTTCGTCCCCCGAGTAGGACGAGCGGCTGTAAACGACTTGCGAGTAGGTTTCATCGACGGCATTGAGGAGTACGAGAAATTCAGCCTCCGCAGCCAGCAGTTGTTCGCGTGTCCAGCCATGGAGCGGGCTCTGCTGCGCAATCGGGTGGACAATCGTCCAATTCGCCGGGAAGACCGCAACGAAATTCCGCTCCAGTTCCAAAGTATAGAAACGCCGCACCCGTGCGCCTCCAACCATTTCAAACCTGCTGTGCACCACCAACGCCTGCACGTTGAGCAACTGGCTGCGCCTACCATTGGCAACACGAAACTGGAAGCTGGCGAGATTGCCATAAGGCGCAATTAGAGCCGAATAGCTGTACAACACGCGAGCATTGGGCCTGGAAAAACGCGCAAACACCAACCCGGTAGCAACCGCCAGGGACAAAAGTCCAAACAGCGTTTGAAGCGCGACCAGCGCATTGGCCATGAAGCTGATGGGCACAATGTTTCCATAGCCCACCGTGGCAAATGTATGAATGCTGAAGAAAAACGCCCGCCAGAAGAGCGCGCCGTCAAAGGATCCTTGCAATGCACGCGGTCCTAGTGCGAGATATCCCAGAGCGAAGAGCGCGTTGATAGCCATATACCAAATGCCAAGCAGCGTGAAAAATCGCAGCCAACTCAGATTGACGAGGGCATGGTAGCCAAAAAGTTTGTCGAGCAATCCCTCGTGCAGACGCCGCACATTGAACGATCCATCGCGGTTCAACAGCCGGTAATGGGAACGAAACGCCAGGCTTCCAAAGCCAAGATCGCGGTCGAGAGGGCGTTCCGAAGGGTTCGGTTGTGGCCCAGGTATACCAATTTGCATGCTCATGGCGGAGTCTCCGGGTGAGGAATTGATGCGCGTTCAATCAACGAGGATTCCGGGGCGCAACTTGTTCATCAGCAATGCCGTCTAACCAAATAGCGAGGTCGCCGCTTGATCGCTTCCGTCACTGAATCCGCCAACCTTCTGCTGATCGCCGGCCTTGTAATCTACGGCTTTATGCTCTTCGCCGACTATAACGCCCGCGGGCGATGGGCGAAGAATGTAACTTCGTTGCTGGCATCTCTGGGAATACTTACCCTGGCAATTGCACTCTCCATTACACCGGGGAATGCAGCAATTTTGATGCGTATCGCGCACACCGATGCGTCGAAAGTTCTCTTGGGATTGAGCAGCTTCCTCCTCCTGCTATCGATTGGAGCCTTCGGGTTGATTACATATTCGAGACCGTTCCGGCTGCGGCACGAGAAGAAAATCGATCGCGAATTGAATCGCGACCTTCCAAAAATTCCGTGATCGAACGCGGACAGAAGACCCCCTTTCATGACAAAAGCTTCCCCCGCCTGTGAGAAAGCTGAGGAAAGTCTCTCTCGAAAAGCGCCAGCCCAAAAAAAACGTGATGTGCGTTCCCCCCAATGTTCATGCTGGTTTGTGAGGATTGATAAGAAGCATCACGGAGCGGGAGCTTGCAACCGGGCGGTTGGTTTGTTACAACAGTTAAGCACGGTACGGCGCTAGAGGCGCTGGCGCGGCGCAAGCCGCGTTACGATATTTCAGAGATTTTAAGTTTCTTGTAGATATGGATCTGCTGCGTGAAGGATTGCGAAGCACTTCACCGATTTTGATCTGAACTTACATGTTGACCAGCGACGGCAGCGAGGCTGCGATAACTGCTGGCGACAAGTTGCGCTAGGCGCAAAAGTTTGATACAAATTGAAAGTCGACGAGCTGCTGCGACATGATCGAGTGTGCGGCCGTCCGGTGCGAGTTGCAAAGCTTCAGCGAGTTTGATAAGGTTTGACAGTCGCAAGAACGAGATTTAATGAAAAGTGGCGAACTTGCCAAGAGCAAATTGCTCTGATAGGGTGAGTAAGTCGCTTGACAGGGAGTGGCGCTAAGGTTGACAGAATCGAAAAGGTTCTGCTAGTCTGGGTGAGTTGCAAAGCAGCCCGGCCACGGGCCAAACGGGAACAGAGCTTCCCGGCAGGATTCAGCGGTAACGCAGAATACCTTAAACGATCTTTAAGTTGAAGTAATAACTCTTTGCCGAAGCGCGAACGAATCGCAGCAAATTGCAAAGAGTTAGCAATATCGCGCGCTCCGCAAGGTTTTCGAAGCGTAGAGCGAAGTAACCCTCAACCAATTGGATTATCCTGGGCGCCACAAAGTGCCATGGATCATGCGATTGCGCATATGGGAAACTTGAAGCGATCTTGTACAAAAGTTTCGAGGACAGACGGTCGTAGCCTAGAGCTTGACCGCCGTTCACCGAGAGCGCCGCTCAGTGCGGATAACGCAATCGGATCTTTGACAACAGGTTGAACGTGCCAGTCGTGAGAAAGATGCTTGAGATTTATTTCGAGTGATCTCACAAGATAAGGTTTGTCGATAGATTCTGTCGATAAACGGTTTTCCGACCTCCGTCGGAAAACAACAGGTTACAAACGAGAGTTTGATCCTGGCTCAGAATCAACGCTGGCGGCGTGCCTAACACATGCAAGTCGAACGAGAAAGTGGAGCAATCCATGAGTAAAGTGGCGTACGGGTGAGTAACACGTGACTAACCTACCCTTGAGTGGGGGATAACTTCGGGAAACCGAGGCTAATACCGCATAATACCGAGAGGTCAAAGGAGCAATTCGCTTTAGGAGGGGGTCGCGGCTGATTAGCTAGTTGGTAGGGTAATGGCCTACCAAGGCAATGATCAGTATCCGGCCTGAGAGGGCGCACGGACACACTGGAACTGAAACACGGTCCAGACTCCTACGGGAGGCAGCAGTGGGGAATTTTGCACAATGGGGGAAACCCTGATGCAGCAACGCCGCGTGGAGGATGAAGTCCCTTGGGATGTAAACTCCTTTCGACCGGGACGATAATGACGGTACCGGTGGAAGAAGCCCCGGCTAACTCTGTGCCAGCAGCCGCGGTAATACAGAGGGGGCAAGCGTTGTTCGGAATTATTGGGCGTAAAGGGTGCGTAGGCGGTGCGGTAAGTCTTCTGTGAAATCTCCGGGCTCAACTCGGAGTCTGCAGGAGAAACTGCCGTGCTTGAGTATGGGAGAGGTGAGTGGAATTCCTGGTGTAGCGGTGAAATGCGTAGATATCAGGAGGAACACCTGTGGCGAAAGCGGCTCACTGGACCATAACTGACGCTGAGGCACGAAAGCTAGGGGAGCAAACAGGATTAGATACCCTGGTAGTCCTAGCCCTAAACGATGATTGCTTGGTGTAGCAGGTACCCAATCCTGCTGTGCCGCAGCTAACGCGTTAAGCAATCCGCCTGGGGAGTACGGTCGCAAGGCTGAAACTCAAAGGAATTGACGGGGGCCCGCACAAGCGGTGGAGCATGTGGTTCAATTCGACGCAACGCGAAGAACCTTACCTGGGCTCGAAGCGCAGTGGACAACGGTAGAAATATCGTCTTCCCGCAAGGGACTGCTGCGTAGGTGCTGCATGGCTGTCGTCAGCTCGTGTCGTGAGATGTTGGGTTAAGTCCCGCAACGAGCGCAACCCTTATTGCCAGTTGCCATCATTAAGTTGGGCACTCTGGCGAAACTGCCCCGGATAACGGGGAGGAAGGTGGGGATGACGTCAAGTCCTCATGGCCTTTATGTCCAGGGCTACACACGTGCTACAATGGCCGATACAAACCGTTGCAAGCCCGCGAGGGGGAGCTAATCGGAGAAAGTCGGCCTCAGTTCGGATTGTAGTCTGCAACTCGACTACATGAAGCTGGAATCGCTAGTAATCGCAGATCAGCATGCTGCGGTGAATACGTTCCCGGGCCTTGTACACACCGCCCGTCACATCACGAAAGTGGGTTGTACTAGAAGTCGGTGAGCCAACCCGCAAGGGGGGTAGCCGCCCAAGGTATAACTCATGATTGGGGTGAAGTCGTAACAAGGTAGCCGTAGGAGAACCTGCGGCTGGATCACCTCCTTTCTAAGAGAGAACGTCACGGCACTCGCGCGACCTTCGGGTTTAAACATGCGTGGGATGTTGTCGTGTACCTCGATTCAAAGCCTCACCTGTGCTGAGAATCGGGATTCTCGCTCGAAGTCTCTTGCTCAAGACATCTTCATGATGGTCAGGATCGGCTTAGCCGGTTCGCACGTTCAACCTTGTCCTCGATCTCTTTTCCATTTATTTGGATCTGAAGTTAGGGCGCCAGCCGAAACTGGGCCTGTAGCTCAGTTGGTTAGAGCGCACCCCTGATAAGGGTGAGGTCGGTAGTTCGAATCTACCCAGGCCCACCATCTCTTGTTTCAGGTCATGGGGCTGTAGCTCAGCTGGGAGAGCGCGTGCTTTGCAAGCATGAGGTCGCAGGTTCGAAACCTGTCAGCTCCACCATTCTTAATCTAATGACTGTTTGAAGTTGGGTATCAATTTAAGTTGATGTCGAACCTTGAACAGTAATGTTCTCCGCAAGAAGCGGGGCGCGAAATTTGCGCAAGCGATGTTTGACAACTGAATAGCATTGGGATAATTACAAGGCTAAGTTTAAATATTATGAGTGCCTTAGATTGATCGCATTGCGTCGTGAGACGCCGTGATCGATTGGAGAGGCCAATAATTTTTACGCGAGCACAAGCGACGTGAGTCGATGTGCGGAGTAAATTTTATGGTCAAGCTACTAAGGGCGCACGGTGGATGCCTTGGCAGTAGGAGGCGATGAAGGACGTGGCAAGCTACGATAAGCCTCGGGGAGCCGCAAGCAGGCTTTGATCCGGGGATTTCCGAATGGGGAAACCCTGTACGGTGAACCCGTACAACGGCCCGATGAATACATAGTCGGGTACGAGCGAACCCAGGGAAGTGAACCATCTCAGTACCTGGAGGAAAAGAAAGAAACCTCGATTGCGATAGTAGTGGCGAGCGAAATCGCATGAGCCTAAACCAGTTCTACCTTCGGGTAGTGCTGGGGTTGTAGGGCCGACAATAGTAGAGTTACCAATTCATTTGTTAGTCGAAGCCCTCTGGAAAGAGGGGCCATAGAGTGTGACAGCCACGTAGGCGAAAACAACTGAACTCGAAGTCGGTACCTGAGTACCGCGGGGCACGTGAAACCCTGCGGGAAGCAACGGGGACCATCCCGTAAGGCTAAATACTACCTACTGACCGATAGTGAACCAGTACCGTGAGGGAAAGGTGAAAAGAACCCCTGCGAGGGGAGTGAAATAGTACCTGAAACCGTGTGCCTACAAGCAGTGGGAGGGCTATGCCCGTAAGGGAATGCCTGACCGCGTGCCTATTGCATAATGAGCCGGCTAGTTATTCTTGTCAGCAAGGTTAAGCGGAAGCGAGCCGTAGCGAAAGCGAGTCCTAATAGGGCGTTAAGTTGGCAGGAATAGACGCGAAGCGGGATGATCTACCCTTGGCCAGGTTGAAAGTGGGGTAACACCCACTGGAGGACCGAACCGGTGTTTGTTGAAAAAAGCTCGGATGAGCTGAGGGTAGGGGTGAAAGGCTAATCAAATTCCGTGATAGCTCGTTCTCTCCGAAATAGCTTTAGGGCTAGCCTCGTGTGATTTGCAGTGGCGGTAGAGATCTGAATGGACTAAGGGGCTTTCCAGCTTACTGAATCCAACCAAACTTCGAATGCCATGGACAACCAGCACGGGAGTCAGACGGCGGGGGCTAAGCTTCGTCGTCGAGAGGAAAACAGTCCAGATCGCCTGCTAAGGTCCCAAAGTTCTAGCTAAGTGGGAAAGGATGTCGGAACGCCCAGACAGCCAGGAGGTTGGCTTAGAAGCAGCCATCCTTTAAAGAAAGCGTAATAGCTCACTGGTCAAGCGGTCCGGTGCCGACAATTCAACGGGGCTCAAGCTAGACACCGAAGCAGCGGATGCGTCGAAAGACGCGTGGTAGGAGAGCATTCTCAGCGGTTTGAAGCGAGATCGAAAGAACTCGTGGACTGCTGTGGAAGAGACCCTGCCGGCATAAGTAGCGATAACGGAGGTGAGAACCCTCCGCGCCGAAAGTCTAAGGTTTCCTGAGGAAGGTTAATCCGCTCAGGGTTAGTCGGTCCCTAAGGCGAGGCCGAAAGGCGTAGCTGATGGACATCCGGTTAATATTCCGGAACTCCCAAGATTTCGTTATCACGATGGGGTGACGCAGAAGGATAATCCCGACCGTATATGGCTATGCGGTTCAATATATGTAAGCCTGACTTGGTAGGCAAATCCGCCAAGTCTTAAGGGTGAGATATAAAGCAGTCCCGTATGGGGCAAAGGGGATGAGTTCACGCTGCCAAGAAAAACCTCTAAGGAGAAATCTGGGGAACCGTACCACAAACCGACACAGGTAGACGAGGAGAATATCCAAAGGCGCTCAAGAGAACACTCGTTCAGGAACTCGGCAAATTAACCCCGTAACTTCGGGAGAAGGGGTGCCTCACTAGGGTTCATAGCCCGAAGAGGCCGCAGCGAATCGCGCACGGCGACTGTTTAACAAAAACACAGGTCTCTGCAAAGTCTAAAACGACGTATAGGGGCTGACGCCTGCCCGGTGCCGGAAGGTTAAAGGGAGAGGTTAACCGCAAGGTGAAGCTTCGAACTGAAGCCCCGGTGAACGGCGGCCGTAACTATAACGGTCCTAAGGTAGCGAAATTCCTTGTCGGGTAAGTTCCGACCTGCACGAATGGCGTAACGATCGTGCGACTGTCTTAACGAGTGACTTGGCGAACTTGTAGTACCGGTGAAGATGCCGGTTTCCCGCATCTAGACGGAAAGACCCCGTGCACCTTTACTATACCTTCACTATGAATTATGGACTTTGCTGCGCAGGATAGGTGGGAGGCTTTGAACTCAGGCTTTTGGGCTTGGGGGAGCCAACGGTGAGATACCACCCTGTGAATTCTGTGATTCTAACCTACTCCCGTTAACCGGGAGAGGGACATAGTGAGGCGGGTAGTTTGACTGGGGCGGTCGCCTCCTAAATTGTAACGGAGGCGCACGAAGCTACGCTCAGGCAGTTTGGAAATCTGCCGTCGAGTGCAATGGCATAAGCGTGGTTTACTGCGAGACCTACAAGTCGAGCAGTTGCGAAAGCAGGTCATAGTGATCCGGTGGTTCTGTATGGAAGGGCCATCGCTCAACGGATAAAAGGTACGCCGGGGATAACAGGCTGATCGGAGCCAAGAGTTCATATCGACGCTCCGGTTTGGCACCTCGATGTCGGTTCATCGCATCCTGGAGCTGTAGAAGGTTCCAAGGGTTAGGCTGTTCGCCTATTAAAGCGGTACGTGAACTGGGTTCAGAACGTCGCGAGACAGTTCGGTCCCTATCTGGTGTGGGCGTAGGAGATTTGAGAGGGCCTGTCCTTAGTACGAGAGGACCGGGATGGACGAACCTCTTGTGTTCCAGCTGTCGTGCCAACGGCATGGCTGGGTAGCGAAGTTCGGTTGTGATAACCGCTGAATGCATATAAGCGGGAAGCACTCCTCAAGATTAGATCTCCCAATCCAAAAGGATAATGAAGAGCACAGGAAGACCACCTGTTTGATAGGCTGGATGTGTAAACGCAGTGATGCGTGAGCTTACCAGTACTAATCGCTCGTTCGGCTTGACCATAAAATTTACTCTGCGCATGGAGCGAACCTGCTCCTACCTTGAATTACCTAATGCTATTTGGTTGTGAGACATCGATCTCACGCTCTTTTAAAGTTTCCGGTGATCATACCGCAAGGGAAACACCCGTTCCCATCCCGAACACGGAAGTTAAGCCTTGTTGGGCCGATTGTACTGCACGCGAAAGTGTGTGGGAGAGTAGGTCGTTGCCGGATTAAATAAAGGCCTCACGCCTCAAAGCGTGGGGCCTTTTCCGTTTATGCTGAATTTGCGCAAGTACGCCAAACTGGCGCATCAACACGGCCTTCGGAGCAATTGAAGTGTTAAGGTATTGAGTGGAATGAGCGGATGGAGTCGCATTGTCCGCATCACACTCGGCCTTTGTGTTTCACCCAGGGACTTACTACATTCTAGGAGATGGCATGAGACGCAGTGCAGTCCTGCTCACCGTAATCTTCCTGATTCTTGCCGGTGGCATTGCTTCCGCGCAACAGACAGATGTTTCGGTCAGCGGCATCGGCGTTTACACCGATACTGTCACCGGGAAAGGCGTTCAAGAGACGGCTACCAAGTCAGGTGGTGTTCTGGTCTCCTTCCGCCATTTTCCGTACCACCATAACGGAGTTGAGGTTAATTACTCCTACACCAAGAACACGCAGCGCTACTCCGACCTGTCAGGGAGCCAGCTGGCTGATGTGCAATCAAGTATTCACGAAGTGACTGGTGCCTATGTCTTTCACGTGACTCGCGGGGCGGTCCAGCCGTTCGCGCTGGCAGGTGCAGGATTATTGATTTTCAGTCCCACCTCTCACGCTCTCGACACGGCGGATCCTTCGATCACCAGTCAGAAAAGACCGGCCTTCCTCTACGGAGCTGGCCTGGACGTTCGCCTCAACAGGGGGCTTGCGGTCCGCGCGCAATACCGTGGCTTAATCTACAAAGCTCCTAATTTCTTTGGGAACGCGGTAGCACTCCACACTAGCTCCGCAATGCATATGGCAGAGCCTTCCGTTGGCTTGGTGTACCGATTCTGAGAGCGAAGATCAGTTCGGAAGGTACATAAATGAGAGAGGGGACGCGTGCTCCCCTCTCTCATCGTCCAAAATACTCGCCGCTGACCTATTGTGACTGGGATGAAGAATTTGCATGCTCTTCGATCTGGTGCTGCACTTGGCGGCGGAATTCCAACGGATTAGCGATATGGCTGAAAGGTTCGTTGGTTCCTCCAGTACCTCGCACTGTAATACTCCCAAACCCCATCATCCTTCCTGTCAGAGTCTGCTCAACCTCTACGCTTTCGACCTTTGAGAGGAAGAGTTCGATGGTGCGTTTCGTGAGAAACCCGATCTTTATGATGATACGTTTGTTCGTGACGGCCACTTCCGTTGCATTTCGCCTGACAATTGCAATACCCAGGGTGATGCTTCCGAGGAGGACAAGCACGAATCCGGCAATCTCCGCCGCCGTAGCCTCGCCCCGCCCGGAATGCGTGCCTGCAAAGCCCCAGACGATCAGCGCGAGGCCTGCGACGGAAAAGATTATATCCACGAAGATGGAACGAAAAAGTACAAGCCAATGCAAGTGCGTGGTGTATAGAATGCGCTCGCCGGGGTTCAGGTTCTGCTGAACGTAGCCCAATGCGGTGCCCTCCTGTGGTCGCTCTTATAGATTCACTCAGAGGATTGACTCTGAAGCTTTCACTTCTGATGTTAACGCTGGCGGCAGGGGTTACTTGCCGAATCCAAGCTCCAGGGCCGCCTTTTTCGGCGGCCCTGGAGCGCTTCAACAGGAAATCAGAACCACTCGATCGTTACGCTTTTATTCCGGCAAAAACCTCGCGTGCAGCGGCGATCGTTGTATCGATGTCCTGTTCGGTGTGGGCCGCGCTCAGGAAGGCTGCTTCGAACTGCGACGGTGGGAGCCACACGCCGCCATCCAACATGCCGCGATGGAAGCGCCCGAACAACTCGGTGTTGCACGGAGCGGCGGTATCCCAGTCGTGGACCGGATGCCCAACGAAGAACCATGTAAACATGCTCCCCACCTGGTTTGAGGTGATTGCGATTCCCGCGTCTGCGGCGGCTTTGCTGACGCCAACGACCAGCTTGGAAGCAAAGCGGCCGAGGCGCGGATAGATCGTGTCTCGGCCGGTGCTCAAGGTCTTGAGCATAGCCAGTCCGGCAGCCATGGCCAGGGGATTCCCGCTCAGGGTTCCGGCCTGATACACAGGGCCGAGCGGCGAAATCTGGTCCATAAGCGCGGCTGACCCACCGTAGGCTCCCACGGGCAGTCCTCCACCGATCACTTTGCCCAGCGTAGTCAGGTCTGGCTTAATTTTGTAGAGTTCCTGGGCACCGCCGTAGCTGACGCGGAAGCCGGTCATCACTTCATCCAGGATCAGCAGGCTTCCCTCGCGCTGGGTCAGCGAGCGGACGGCCTCAAGGAAGCCGGGAGTGGGTGGAACGCAGCCCATGTTCCCGACCACGGGCTCAATGATGACGCAGGCAATCTGGTTCTTGAATTTGTCGAAGGTCTCCTCGAATGCGGCCACGTTATTGTATGGCAGGGCCAAGGTGAATTTCACAAATTCTTCGGGAACTCCGGCCGAGCCCGGGATTCCGAAGGTGGCGACGCCGGAACCGGCTTTCACCAGCAAAGCGTCGCTGTGGCCGTGATAGCAGCCTTCGAATTTAACGATGTACTTGCGGTTCGTTGCCGCGCGGGCCAGTCGAATGGCCGACATCGTTGCCTCGGTGCCGCTCGAGACAAAGCGCATTTTCTCCATTGAGGGGAAAGCCTTTTTGACTTCCTCCGCCAGATCGGCCTCGGAAGGCGTGGAGGCTCCGAAACTAGTCCCTTTGCGGGTTGCTTCGATCACGGCCTCAACGACTTCGGGAGCGCAATGGCCCAACATCAGCGGGCCCCACGAGAGAACGTAATCGATGTATTGGTTTCCATCGGCGTCGGTCAGGCGGGCGCCATTGCCGGAAACAATGATGGGAGGCTCGCCGCCCACGGCGCGGAATGCGCGAACAGGGGAGTTTACGCCCCCAGGAAAGAACTGCTCGGCACGCTGCTGTAGAGAATGCGACAAATCAAGTTTTCTGGACACTGAACCAACTCGGGGCGGAGCGGATTAGAATAGGAGCAGCTCCGCAAATAGAATTTTGCGACTCTTCAACATAGCAAAAACGTCGAAATCGCGCGTGTGAGCAGCATCACATGCCTGATCTTGGCCAAGGGTCTATGCCAAATGGAGAGTGCAAGACAGAAGCTGGATGCTCCGGCGCATCAGAATAGAATGCTGCACGTCGAATCTCCCAGAAATTCAGTCTCAGTTCTGCTATTTGCGTTAAGCGTAGCTGTCCCAAAGTTCAAAGTTGAGAGATGAAATTAAGGAATGAAGAAGCTGACACAATCGCTAGGCCTTTTTGTCGAAATTGCAGTGTTGCTCGCGGCCATCAGCGGGGCAATGCATGCTGATGTAGGCCTTATGCTGAATGAAGCTTTGAAGGTTGGCGCCTCGCAATGGACGGGCGCGGGACACTCGGCCGTATATCTTTCAGGAGTTTGCGCGGCCTCACCGGTGGAACTAAGGCCCTGCGGGCCTGGCGAGAACGGTGCTGTTCTCACGAACTATCGCGCCTTTGGGGAGGATCGCTCCTATGAGTGGAACGCGATTCCCTTCAATGTCTATCTCTACGGTGTGGAGAACGAATCTGAGCGGCCAGTGTATGCCAATCCCACCGTGCGCTGGATGCTCCAAGAGCGTTATCGCGAAAACTACCTGAGCGCCTTTTGTGCGGGGAGCTGCGCGACCAATCCCCATGCTCTCTGGCGTGAGACTGTGGCTGCAACGTTCCTGCGCGATATCTACATGTTCACTGTCAAAACGACCCCGGAGCAAGATCGTGCCGTGATCGAAAAGTTCAATCGCGACGGCAATTTAGGCCACTACAACGGATTAACCTATAATTGCGCCGACTTTGTTCGCGACGTCGTGAACATGTACTTCCCGCACGCCGCCAAGGCGGACCGCATCAACGATTTCTGGATGACCAGCCCAAAGGCGATTGCAAGGTCTTTTTCTCATTACGCGGCGAAGCATCCTGAGTTGGATTTTCACGTAGTCCGTTTCTC
Organism: Saccharimonadales bacterium (SeqCode); assembly: GCA_035539055.1. Classification (GTDB taxonomy): domain Bacteria; phylum Acidobacteriota; class Terriglobia; order Terriglobales; family Acidobacteriaceae; genus TOLSYN. The sequence goes on from DATLJC010000023.1 coordinate 61,859, forward strand.
ACAGGTTCCGGGCGAGTACGCCCCGAGCAGAGACAATCGAAAAGGCACTGAGCAACTTTTTCGTTCCAATCGCTGGCGACTGCCCTTGGCCGTTCTGCGTCCCCACGAACTTGTTCTGTTCGCCAGCAGTTACATCATCTCCGGAAGGTTCAATCCCGAGCTGGAACTACGCCGTCGTCCCACCGGAGAGGTCATCGGCCTTGAAGCAGAGCTGAAGGAAGCTCGGGTACAAGGAGATCGCGAGCAGCAGGCGCAGTGGAAGCAGAAGATTCGCTACGCACGAACCAGCTCGTTGGGTACCTCTGAAGAGTGGGCCAGCTACGAGACCGCTGTCCAGCAGTACAAGGCCGAAGCCGTCGAACTTGGTTATGCCAGCAATTTAGCTACTCTACGAAACATCACGCTACAGATGGTTTCCACCAGCTGGATCACTATGGACCGCAATGGCGGCCTCTGGCTGAACGCGCGCGATGGCCAGTCTCATCCGCAAGTAGGACTGAGTGCCGCCACCCTGACGGAAGGTCGTTCCGACGCAAAAATTGGTTATCTGCTCGCACTGTCCCGGGTCGATGCTGAGTTGCGCAAGCAGAACAAAAATCGGGAAACGCTGGTATTCTTTCGCAAAGATTGGGAATTGATGGAGCGGCTACGTGCGCGCGCCATGGCCCGGACGGCGCCCTACCTGGCCGGTACGGGGCGAACGCAATCGGGCGGCGGAGCTGCGCAGTAGCTTGCAGGCTCTTCTCCTCTTGTACACTGCACGATGCCGGGAGGGAGGCAAGCCGAGAAGGTACAATCGATACTGAGTTGTCTCTTCTCCCATGCATAGGTTTTCGTTGTTTCCCGCAATCATAGTGCTCCTTCTCTGCGCCTTGGCGCGGCCACGGACATCCGCCGCGCAGGAGGCAGAAGCCGTGACGCCTGGGACAGTCAAAGACGAAATTGTCACCATCTTTCCGCACTCCCAAACAGCCCGATGGTGGATCAGTGGCCAGGCCAATGTTGTGTTCCAGACCCACCCAGATTTCCATGCAGCTTACAGCGGCCCCAACAGCCTGCACGCGAACGGTGAGCATGCGACTTCCAACGTGGAAACTCTCTACCTGGGTTACCAGCTTGGGCGCGGCGCTGAAGTGCTGCTCGATGTGGAATCTTCCGGAGGTCGCGGCCTCAGTGATGCTCTCGGACTCGCCGGATTCACAAATCTCGATGTTGTCCGCAATCCCGAACTCGGCCAGGCTCCTTACATTGCGCGTGTGCAGTTCCACCAAACTCTGCGGCTATCCGCGGAAGACGTGGAGGTCGATCGAAGCCCTTTGGCTTTGGCGACCCACGCCCCCGCTCGTCGTCTTGAGCTTCGCTTCGGCAAGTTGAGCACCGTGGACTTTTTCGATGCCAATGCGGTGGGAAGCGACAGCCATCTGCAATTCTTGAACTGGACAACCGACAACAACGGAGCTTACGACTACGCTGCTGACACGCGAGGCTACACCATCGGTTTTCTGGCTGAATACCAGAGCGCTGCCTGGGCCTTTCGCTTTGGTGAAATGCTGATGCCGAAAGTAGCCAACGGACTTGATCTCGACTGGAATCTGCGGCGTGCGCGGGCGGAAAATTACGAACTGGAGTTGCGGCCCGCCCTGCTGAAAAATCGCAAGAGCGTCATTCGCTTGCTTGCCTATGAGAACCACGCCAACATGGGAGACTATCGCGAAGCGGTGGCGCGCTTCCAGTCGGGAATCGATGCGCGTCCAACGGTTGAGAATACGCGCCGTCAGTCCACCGTGAAGTACGGATTCGCTTTCAACGCAGAGCAGAGCCTGCCACGCGATCTTAGGGCCTTCCTACGTCTGGGATGGAATGAAGGGCGCCACGAATCCTTCGCCTACACGGAAGTGAACTCAACGCTGGCGTTCGGCGCGGATTTACTGGGCGCGCGCTGGCATCGCAAGCTCGATAAATTGGGCATTGCGGCGGTGAGCAATGGAATCAGCACCGATCATCAGCGGTATTTGAAACTTGGCGGGAGCGGATTTCTATTGGGTGACGGCGGCTTGCGCTACGGACGTGAAAACATCTTCGAAGCCTACTACGCGGTCCACGCATGGCGTGGAGTATTCCTGACCGTGGACGTGCAGCGCATCTGGAATCCCGGCTACAATCGCGACCGCGGGCCTGTAGTTGTGCCTGGAATGCGATTGCACTTAGAACTCTGAAGGAAACGATTATTTGCTCAATCGAGGAGAACGGATGAATCTGGCGGCCAGCGCGTGGGAGTTCCGGCATCGTTTTTGGATTTTCGTAGCGTGGTACTGGATTTCCTTTTCGCTTTACCGTGTTGACCATAGGATGTTCGGTCAGTCGCTCGCAGAGTTTTTCGCCCGCCTCGCTCACCGTGAAGTGACGCTCGGCGGCATCCGGCTCGTGCTTGTTGCCGGAGTCGTGCTGGCCATTTTAGCGGCGTTGCTGCGCACCTGGGCCACCGCCTACATCCATCCCGAAATCATGGTCGATGGAGCAGTACACACCCACACGGTCATAGCCGAAGGGCCTTACCGCTTTGTGCGCAACCCTCTTTATCTGGGCACCAATCTGCTCACGCTCGCCTATTCCGTGATGGCCAGCCGCGTGGGAGCGGTCGTGCTGGTCGCGGGCGTATTCCTGTTCAACTACCGTCTCATTCTGCGCGAAGAGCGTGAATTGCTGCAGGCGCGGGGTGAAAACTACGAACGCTTTCGCCGCTCCGTACCTCGACTCTGGCCATCGTTGCGCCCACGCGTTGTGGCCTTGCAACTCACTCCCAACTGGGGCTCGGGACTGCTTGGCGAGATGTTCTTCTGGGGCTTGGCCTTTGCCCTTTTGGTCTTCACCGTCACCTTTGACATCCGCGCCTACTTCCTTGCCCTGGGATTATCTCTCAGCCTCTACTTCCTCTGCCTCGCCATCGTCGGATTCAGGCGTAAGTACCAATCTTGACTGCCCATGCAGAGAGTTATCTTTCATACTTCATCCATCGGAACTCAACGCCATGCCCCGGCCCCGCGCTGTTAGAATAGTGGAGCAATGATCCTACCGTTCGTCCGCGAGTTGCTCGCGGATGCCGAAGCGACCTCAAGTTTTCAACGTGCAACGACCCACATAAAGGGAGGCGCGGGGCGCATTCGTGTCTCCGGACTCACGCCCACGGCGCGGGCCTTGCATTACGCGTTGTTGCATCGCGCCACTGCCCGCCCGTTGCTGGTCGTCGTCAGTGACAACCGCACTGCCGAAGAACTGCTCCCCCTGCTGCAAAGCCTCTGCGAGATGGCCGGCGTAGCCACTGCGGATTCCGTCGCCTACCTTCCCGCTCGCGACGTGCTTCCGTTCGAGAATCTCTCGCCGCACCCAGAAATCCAGGAAGTCCGCGCCCGCGCTCTCTGGCGTCTTGCCAGTGGAACAGCCTCTCTTGTGCTTGCGCCTTTTGCCGCCACCACCATCCGCCTCCGCGACGCCGAATACTACCGCAACCTCGCGCGCATCGTGCGCAAGGGCGACTGGCTCGATCTCGAAAAACTCGTCCAGCACCTCAACGTCGTCGGATACCGACAGACCGATGTTGTCGAGCAACAAGGCGAGTACGCGCAACGCGGCGGCATCCTCGATGTCTATTCCCCAGAGATGGATCGCCCCGTCCGCATCGAGCTTTTCGGCGACGAAGTCGAATCCCTCCGCCGCTTCGATCCCGTAACGCAGCGCTCGGCCAGCGGTCTGGAAGAAGCCGCGCTGCTGCCCCTGACCGAAACGCCTGTCTCCGAAGAACTGCTCGCGACCATCAATGCGCGCTTGAGCGGTCAGCGCGTCGAAGGCACAGAGGAAGCGCTCGAAGCCGCTGTCCGCGCCGGTGGCGTGTCGGTCTTTCCCGGCTGGGAATTTTTCGCACCCGTCGCCGGTGCCGAGAACACCATCTTCGACCTCATGCCCGACTCGGTCGTCATTCTCGAAGAACCCGAGCGCCTCGCCGAGGATCACGACAACTGGTGGCAGCGCCTTGAGGATGCGCACGAGCGCAGCGGCGTAGGAAACCTGGTGCGTCCCGAGGAACTCTACGTCACTCCCGATACTTGGCGCGCGCGAGTAGCGCTCACCAACGGTCTCAACGTCGAGCAGCTCGGAATGGCCTCCAGCGACGGCCTCGAACTCATCGAATTCAGTTCGCGTCCCACGCCACGTTTTCACGGAGCCGTCCCCAAGCTGCTCGAAGAAGTAAAGAAGCTCTCCGAGGCCGGCCAGCGCGTACTGCTTGCCGCCGGTTCCATGGGCGAGCTGGAACGCCTAGCCGACATCTTCAACGAATACCAGGTGCCTTACCGGCTCGGCACCCGCGCCAAAACCGCTGCCGTCAGCGAAGAGGCCACCTACTTCAATGACGAAAGCGCCGCCACCACGCTCATCTACGGATACGTTCCTGACGGCGTCGCGCTACCCGATGCGAAGCTCGTTCTCTTCGGTGCCAACGATCTCTTCGACGATTCCGAAGCCGGTGTCTCCCGCCAGCCTCGCCAGCGTTCCAAAACCTCAGCCTTCCTCTCCGATTTCCGCGACCTCGCCGTCGGCGACTACGTTGTTCACGTCGAGCACGGCATCGGCCAATATCAGGGACTCCGCGAAATCCTCCAGGCCGACGGTTCCAAGGCCGAGTTCATGGTCCTGGAATACGCCGAAGGTGCGCGGCTCTACGTTCCCCTCACCCGCCTCGACCTCGTCCAGAAATATCGCTCTGCCGATGGCGGACACGTCATCCTCAATCGCCTCGGCACGCAGCAATGGGTCAAGACCAAGGCGCGCGTCAAGAAGGCCATGCAGGACATGGCCGACGAACTGCTGAAGCTCTACGCCCAGCGAAAAACCGCGCAAGGCTTCCAGTACTCCAGCGACAGCCAGTTCATGCGCGAGTTCGAAGACGCTTTCGAGTACAACCCCACCGACGATCAAACCGCCGCCGTCGAAGACATCAAGCGCGACATGGAAGGCCCTCAGCCCATGGACCGCCTCCTCTGCGGCGACGTCGGTTACGGCAAGACGGAAGTAGCCATGCGCGCCGCCTACAAAGCGGTGAATGACAGCAAGCAGGTCGCCGTCCTCGCCCCGACCACGGTCCTGGCCTTCCAGCATTACGAAACCTTCAAGCGCCGCTTCGCCGCCTTCCCCGTGAATATCGAGATGATCTCCGGCTTCCGCACCTCGAAGCAGCAGAAGGAAATCGTCGAGAAGGTCGAGAACGGCAAAGTAGATATTCTCGTCGGCACCCATCGCGTGCTCTCCAAGGACATTCATTTTCCCGACCTCGGCCTCGTCATCATCGACGAAGAGCAGCGCTTCGGCGTCCGCCACAAAGAGCGCCTCAAGCACCTGCGCAAGGAAGTGGATGTGCTCACTCTTTCGGCGACGCCCATCCCGCGCACCCTGCACATGTCCATGCTCGGACTGCGCGACATGTCTGTCATCGAGACACCGCCGCGCGACCGTCTCGCCATTCAAACCGTCGTCGCCACCTGGGACGAAAAGCTCATCCGTTCCGCCATCGAGCAGGAGTTGGAACGCGGCGGTCAGGTTTACTTCGTCCACAACCGCGTCGAATCCATCTTCGAAATCGCCGCCAAACTGCGCGAACTCGTTCCCAAAGCGCGCGTCCTCATCGGCCATGGACAAATGCGCGAAGGCGAACTGGAAAAAATCATGTTGGGCTTCATGCGTCACGAAGCCGACATCCTCGTCGCCACCACCATCATCGAGAACGGCCTCGACATTCCGCTCTGCAACACCATCCTCATCAACCGTGCGGACCGTCACGGCCTCAGCGAGCTTTACCAGTTGCGCGGGCGCGTCGGCCGGTCAAATCGCCGCTCCTACGCCTATCTGCTCGTGCCGCCCGATCGCGAACTAAACGAAATCGCACGACGCCGTCTCGCGGCCCTGAAAGAATTCAGCGACCTCGGCGCGGGCTTCAAAATCGCCGCACTCGACTTGGAACTACGCGGTGCCGGAAACCTCCTCGGAGGCCAGCAAAGTGGACACATCGAAGCCGTCGGCTTCGAGATGTACACCACCATGCTTGAGCAGATGATTCGCGAACTAAAGGGCGAGAACGTCCAGGAGCCGCTCGACACCGCGCTCAATCTCGGCCTCAACATTCGCATCCCCAACGACTACATTCGCGAAGAGAACCAGCGCCTGCGCATCTACAAACGCGTCGCCGCTGTCGAAGACGAAAAGCAGCTAACCGATGTAGCCAACGAATTGCGCGACCGCTACGGCGAGCCTCCCGCCGCCGTCCAACATCTCTTGCAATACGCTCATCTCAGACTGGAGTGCCAGCGTTTGGGCGTCGCCAGCATCGAACGCAAACGCGATCAGGTAAGCGTAAAATTCACCCAAACCGCCGAGGCCGATCCGGCAAAGATCATGCAACTCGTAGCCAAAAACAAGGGCGTAGTCTTCACCCCGCAGGGAATCCTGAAATTCTCGCTCAAAGCCGTGCGCCCCGACGAAGTATTGAACGGATTGCGCAAACTGCTCGAAGGCTTCGAGTCCGAGCCCGTCCCTGTGCAATGACGATCCCCTCCGACAACTATCGACGCGTTTGTCGTTTCGCTTTTGATTCCGCGCCAAGTGGCTTAATCCGCACCGGGTGGCCCACATATGCCCTCTTTTGGCATATGTGGGGACGCGGCATCCCTTCCCTACACCAGTTCTTTGCCTTTCGACGCGTCGCCAGCGCCATAACAACAGATGAGGTTAGTAATGATTCGATTCTCCGTCGTACTTCTCGTGCTGATCCTTTCCGCCACCTCCTTCGCCGCTCCCGCGAATTTCAATGCCTTTGTCGATGCCACCGTCGATCAACATCTGAAAGACAATCCGACCCACGGCACTCAACTCGGATTCCACCGGTACGACGCGCAGCTCGAGGACTACTCGCAGAAAGCCATCGCGCAGCAGACCAAGTGGTGCCATGCCACGCTCGCGCAGCTTGCAAAATTTGATCGCTCGAAGCTCACCGCCGATCAGCAAATCGACGCCAGCATGATTGAGAGCTGGTTGCATGCGCAGTTGCTTGAGCTCGAAGAAATCCGCATGTGGCAGCGCAACCCCGATTCTTATTCCAGCGGCATCGCGGGCTCTGCTTTCGTCATAATGAGTCGCAACTACGCCTCTCAGGATGCTCGCCTGCAGTCGCTCATCGCCCGTGAGCGCCAGATGCCCGCGGTCTTTGCCGCCGCGCGTGCCAATCTCAAGAATCCTCCGCGCGTGTACACCGAAGTTGCCATTCAGCAGTTGCCCGGAATCGAGAGCTTCTTCGAACACGATGTTCCCGCTGCATTCAAGAACGTAACTGACCAGAAGTTGCTCACCGCGTTCCATGAGTCCAATGCCAGGGTTCTCGCCGAACTGAAAGGCTACGGTGAATTTCTCCAGCGCGACACGCTGCCCAAATCCAACGGAGATTTCCGCATCGGCGCCTCAAATTACGCGCGCAAGTTGCAGTACGAAGAGATGGTTGACATTCCCCTCGATCGTCTGCTCGAAATTGGTAAGCAGGACCTCGTTCGCAATCAGCAGGAATTCATTCGCGTCGCCAAGTTGATCGATCCCGCCAAAACGCCTGAACAAATTCTTGAAGATGCTGAAAAGGATCATCCCACCGGCGACCTCCTGCTCCAGACCTTTCGCGACTCCCTCGAAGGTGAGCGCCGTTTCATCATCGAGCACAAGCTGCTGACCATCCCCTCGCCCGTGTTGCCCATTATCGAAGAGACGCCGCCCTTCATGCGCGCCCTCACCTCTGCCTCCATGGACACTCCCGGCCCCTGGGAGAAAGTCGCCAAAGAAGCCTACTTCAACGTCACACTGCCTGAGAAAGATTGGTCTCCCGAGCGCACCAAGAGCTGGCTTGAGGGCTTCAATCGCGGAACCATCTCCAGCACCTCCATCCACGAAGCCTATCCCGGACACTACGTTCAATTCCTCGTCCTGCAGGTCGCCCCCGTCACCAAGACGCGCAAGATTCTCAGCTGCGGCAGCAACGCCGAAGGCTGGGCGCACTACAGCGAACAGATGATGCTCGACGAGGGTTTCGGACGCACGCCCGGGGTGGACGAAGCCCACGACACCGCGTTTCTCAAACTGCGCCTCGGCCAGTTACAAGATGCTCTCCTGCGCGACGCCCGCTTCGTCGTTGGAGTGGAAATGCACACCGGAAAGATGACCTTCGACGAAGGCATCAAATTTTTCGAAAACGAAGGACGCCAGACTCACGAAGTCGCCTACCGTGAAACCAAGCGCGGCACCAGCGATCCCACCTATCTCGTTTACACCGTCGGCAAACTCGAAATCATGAAGCTTCGCGAAGACTACAAGCGCAAGATGGGCGCAAACTTCACCATTCAGGATTTCCACGACCGCTTCCTGCAGCAGGGCGCACCGCCCGTAAAGATCGTGCGCAAAGCGCTGCTCGGCGACGATTCGCCCACACTGTAGAACCAGGATTCCGAAAGCCTGAACAAATTGAACGGCAAGAGCTTACAATACCTAGTTTTGAATGATCGATTTCGAATTCAGTGATTTCGAACCTAACCACATAGAGTGAATGATCGTATGAAAGTTCGCAAAGCAGTATTTCCGGCCGCAGGCATGGGCACGCGGTTTCTTCCGGCGACCAAGGTAATGCCGAAGGAAATGTTGCCTGTCGTCGATAAACCCATCATCCAGTACGGCGTCGAAGAGGCGATTGCCTCCGGCTGCGATGAAATCATCATCGTCACCGGACGCGGCAAAGTCGTCATGGAAGACCATTTCGACATCAGCTTCGAACTCGAGCACTCGCTTGCCGAGCGCCAAAAATCCTCTCTCCTGCAGACCGCGCAGAAGGTGGCCCGCATGGCCCACGTCAGCACCGTCCGTCAAAAAGAGCCTCTCGGACTCGGCCACGCCGTCCTCATGGCCAAGCGAATGGTCGGCGACGAGCCCTTCGGCGTGATTCTCCCCGACGACCTCGTCGACTCGCCCGACAATCCCTGCCTCCGTCAGCTCATCGACGTATTCGATGAAAAGCACGCCTCCGTCATCGCCACTCAGATCGTCGAAGGCAAAGCCATCTCCGCCTACGGTGTTCTCGACGCCAAACCCGTCCCCGGATTCAACGGACGCCTCTACGAAATCTCCGACATGGTAGAGAAGCCGAAATTCGACGTTGCTCCATCCAATCTAGCCATCATCGGACGCTACGTCCTCACCCCGCGCATCTTCGAAATGATCGAGACCATCACTCCCGGCGCGGGTGGAGAACTCCAGCTAACCGATGCGATGAAGAAGCTCCTGCAGCACGAAAAAATCTACGGCTACGTCTTCGAAGGCAAGCGCCACGATGCCGGAGACAAACTAGGCTTCCTCAAGGCGACCGTAGAATACGCGTTACAGCGCGAAGACCTCGGCCCTGCCTTCAAAGAATATTTGCTGGCCCTCGACATCGAGAAAGCCGCACGCGGCCCCGTGTATTAGCATTGTTCGCTGCCAGTATTAGAGCTGTTCACTGCGTCCACTTGGAGTTGTGTACTGAAAGAAAGGTTCTAAAACGCCATGATCCAATTACTCGTCCGCTGGATTATCAGTGCCGTGCTGCTCCTCGTAGTCTCCCGCCTCGTCCCCGGCTTTGAAGTGGACGGACTGCGCTCCGCCCTCATCGCGGCCCTCGTCATCGGCCTTGTCAACGCCACTCTCGGAGTCTTCCTGAAGATCGTGACCTTCCCGCTCTCGCTCATCAGCCTGGGCATATTCCTACTGGTCATCAACGCCCTCATGCTCATGTTCGCCTCAAGCTTTGTGCGAGGCTTTGTCGTCCACGGCTTTGCCCCCGCCTTCTGGGGAGCCCTGCTCCTCTCGATCCTCGGCATGCTCACCCGCTGGATCGCCCCCTCCGGCAACTAGACCGGTTTTTGTTTGTGCCCGGTGCCCCACCTCTGCCCCTCTTTTGGCAGAGGTGGGTGTTTTGACCTTCGTCCGAAATCCACCAAAACGCCGGGTGCCCCGGGTGCCCCAGGTTCGCGCCGCGTCCTTTGCGGCGATAACCTGGGAATCAGCACCCTTCCCCTTGCCACTCCTGCCCTTGTTGTTGCTCTTGTTCTTACCGCGCAAACGCCCCGCGCTAAATCCCCCGTATCGCTTTCACCAACTCCCCCAAATCCCCGCCCTGCTGAAATAGCCGAATCCCCGCAATCCCCGCCGCCCCCATCGCCGCGCACATCGCTGCGCGTTTCACATCCACTCCCCCCAAGGCAAACACCGCGAAGCTCCTCCGCGTATCTCCCGCCTCCACCCGCATATCCGGTGTCCTGTCCTTCTGCGTCGCCCTTCGCAACTCCTCCAACCCAATTCCGCCACTCACATTCACTTTCTCAAACACCGGAGCCAGCACCGCGAAATCCGCTCCATGCGATTCCGCCAGTCGTACCTCCCGCGCCGAGTGGCACGAAGCAGCGATCAAAAACGGAGCACTCCGCCCCGCCGTTGCCGCCATCGCCCGCGCCTCCGAAGCCGCCACATCGTTGCCCGTCAGATGAACGCCATCCGCTCCCACCGCCAGCGCCACGTCTGTCCGATGATTCATCAGCAACCGCGCCCCGCCCTCCGAGCGAACCACCTTCAGCGCCTCTTTCGCCAACCCTTCCAACTCCCTCCCACCCAGATCTTTTTCCCGCAGTTGAATGTAATCCACCCCCGCCACCGCCGCCGCGCGAATCGTCCGCAGCAGCGCCGCCCTCCGCTCCGCGTCCGTCCCCGCAAACTGCCTTCGATCCGTAATGTAGTAGATCAGCACAACA
>DATLJC010000024.1:0-20547 GCA_035539055.1 Saccharimonadales bacterium (SeqCode)
CTAGACCACTACATCGGGGATTTCCATCTGCTGATTGCGAAATGCTCGCACGAAGGCGGAGATCACATCTGGATCGAATTCTGTTCCCGAACCTCGTTCCAGAATTTCTCGCGCCTCGAACGGCAGGCGTCCCTTGCGATAGGGGCGGTCGCTTGTAATAGCGTCGTAGCTATCGGCTACCGACAGTATGCGAGCCTCCAGCGGAATCTCCTGCCCGGATTTCTCGCCATAACTGGAGCCGTTGAACCGGTCATGGTGCGACAGGATGATCGGCAGCACCCGGTTCAAGGAACCTCCGAGCGGCTTTAGGATGTTCACTCCTTTTTGCACGTGATCCCGCATCGTCTGCTCTTCATGCGTATCCAGTTTTGCGGCCTTGTAGAGAATGTCTCGGCTGATTTCAAGCTTTCCAATGTCGTGCAGCAGTGCAGCAGCGCGCACGTCTTCGATGCGGTCTTCATCGAAGCCCATTTCCGAGGCGATGCTCGAAGCATAAACCGAGACGCGATATGAATGGTTCTGTGTGTAGGAATCCTTGGAGATGAATTGTTGCAGGATCATCAGCACTCCGTTGTAAGTGGAGCGCAACTCACGCATTCGGGACGAATTGCGGTCGTACAGTGTGCCCATCGCGAGAGCCGTAAGAACCAACGACCCGCCCCATACCGAGACATCGAACCACTTTTGCGAGCCGATCGAATCTACGCTGCGTTCGAAGAGATTTGGGTTCACAATGGTGATCCAAACCACGAGCAAGATGCTGGCCAACGCGGTCAGAGCCGCATGGCGGCGTCCGTAGTAGTAGGCGGAAAACACGGTCGGAAAGGTATAGAAGCTGAGTAGGATACCGCGATTGGCAATCAGGAAATTGCACAGAGCCGCGATCACAAATAGCGAGAAAACGAGCCACAACTCGCGACTTACTTTCGTGAATTGATCCAGCGTACGGTTCGACACTCTGAATTCATCCTCCAACCTTCAGGTGGAACAGGCTTGCAGCCCTGCGTACTTGCTTCTCCAGCGTGCCATCCGAAGCTTGCAAACCTCTTCGACGTCAATACGCGAAGAGAGACACATCAGGTGAGTAGATGGATTTTCGTGGAATGTTCGGAGTTGGACAAGTTACCCACGTAATGCAGGTACTACGGAACGCAATGTGCTGAGGGGATTGGAGTGTGGGCTGCTAAATCAGGCGGAGGAATGCGGGGGTGGAGTGCTTTGTTGGCTGCCCCCCAGGGATTCGAACCCCGATACCCTGCTCCAGAGGCAGGTGTCCTACCGTTGAACGAGGGGGCAGCATAGCTACGCCGCAGTTGGTGCTGCGTGCGATGAGTTTGATCATAAGTTCTTTAAAGTGCTTTCGTCAACTTGGGTTATCCACAATGCTCTGGCTGCGAACCCTCGATTTGAAGAGACATTTTGGCTCGCGCCTGTCTCGTCCCATAATCTGCGATAATGACGAAAAGAGCGAGAGTGGGGAGTCTATGGCGTACTCGCCCTGCGCCGGTTTCTCCCGGCGCGCAAGGCTCGCGCGGGTTTTTCGAAATTAACCTGCAAGGATCTGTGCAGTGATTTTTGATCAGCAGAAGACATTCTTTATCGAGACCTTCGGATGCCAGATGAACTTCCACGACTCTGAGAAGGTTGCGGGTTCGCTCGTCTCCCAAGGATATCGCCAGGTTCAGTCCGTTGAGGATGCCGATCTTATCTTCTACAACACCTGCTCAATCCGGGATAAGGCGGAGCAGAAGGTATTCCATCGCCTGGCCGAGTTCAAACGCCTGCAAAAACAGGGGAAGAAGTTTGCCGTCATTGGCTGTGTCGCCCAGCAGGAAGGTGAGCGCATCTTCGAACGTGCGCCCCATGTCTCCCTGGTTGCCGGTTCCGCCAGTTATCGCAATTTGCCGGAAATGCTCCTCCAGATCGAGCACGGAGAGCGCGCCACCGGACTGGATGATCGCAACACCGAAGAGACCTTTGAAACCGAGTTCACCGCGCGCACCAATCCTCATCGGGGTTACATAACGATCATTGAAGGCTGCGACAAGTTCTGCGCCTACTGTGTTGTCCCCTACACCCGTGGACGCGAGCGCAGCCGCACCTCGGATTCCGTTCTGGAAGAGGCGCGCCGCATCGTTGATAACGGTCTCACAGAGATCCAGTTGCTCGGCCAAAACGTGAACTCATATCGCGATCCGAGTGGCCGTCTGAGCTTTGCCGAGTTACTTGCCGAAGTTGGACAGGTTCCCGGCATCCGGCGAGTTCGGTTCACCACCTCACATCCTCGACATTTCACCCGCGAAATCGTCGAAGCCATCGACGCAGTGCCCACCCTTTGCGACCACGTCCATCTTCCTGTGCAGAGTGGTTCCACGCGAGTACTCTCTGCAATGGAACGCGAGTACACACGTGAGCAGTACCTGGAACGCATTAGCTGGATTCGCGGCGCAAGGCACCGGTCCATTTCCATCACGACCGATGTCATTGTTGGATTCCCTGGTGAAACCGCCTCGGAATTCGAGCAGACTGCCACGCTGCTGGACGAAGTACAGTTCGACGCAGTGTTCAGCTTCAAGTATTCTCCCCGACCCAACACCCCGGCGATTGCGATGGAGAATGCAATCTCCGAGGAGGAGAAGACGCAGCGGCTGGCGATTCTTAACCAGCGTCAGCGCGAAATTCAGCGAATCAGTTATGCTGGGCACGTGGGACAGTTGCTTGAAGTAATGGTTGAGGGATTTCAGCCTGCACGCGATCAGGTAACGGGCCGTACTTCTCAGAACAAAACTTTGAATTTCACGGTTCCTGAGGGCATGGCAGCACCAAAGGTTGGAAGCTATGCGAACGTTCTCGTGGTCCGTGCGCATCCTAACAGTTTGGTTGGCGAAATGGTGTCCATCGTCGAAGTTCCAAGTTGCGAGCCGGTCCTCAAGATAGTCTGACCGTTGACGTCAATCGGTAGAGGGAGGAATGAGTGGAAGTCGAAATGCGAATTCGCGGACTTATGTTGGATCCAACGACCAACATGCCCATCATTGTTCTCAAAGACGTGAATAGCGATTCCGTGCTGCCGATCTGGGTTGGAGTTTTTGAAGCCAACGCTATTGCGCTGGAGATCGAGAAAGTCTCGCCGCCTCGCCCCATGACGCATGATCTGCTGAAGAACGCAATCGTCGGCCTGGGTGCAACAGTGGAACGTGTGGTGGTCACGGAGTTGCGCAATGATACGTTCTACGCTGTGATCTGGGCCACCCGCAATGGCGAGCCCCTCGTTATCGACTCGCGTCCTTCTGACGCTATCGCCCTGGCTATGCGTACCGATTGCCCGATCTTTGTGGATGAAGAGGTGTTGCAGAGTTCGCGTATCGCAACCGGTTCCACCGGGCGCATCACCGGAGATGATTTACGGCGTTGGCTGGAAGGTTTAAGCGACGATGATCTCGGACGATACCGGACCTAGCGACTGATCCGTGTGATATCGGCTCTATAACGTTTTCAGAAAGAGCCTTGCTTCATCAATGTGAGGGAAGGCTCTTTCGTCCTCGCGAAATTCCTTGCCGTGGACGCAGCGACGGCTCCCGCGCATTCTCACCGGATGCTTCAAGTGAAGCATTTCGTGATACACGATGTACTCCATTGCGAAGCGTGGTACGCGAGCCTGATCGAATACTTTGCTGATGATGATGGCGTTATGCGCCGGATCGTAATGGCCTAGCAGATGCCGCGCACGTTCAGCGCTCCAGCTCATCTGTGGCCGGCCCAGCAACCCGTGGAAAAAACGAACATTCAGCGTCTCAAAAACTTCGTCCAGATCGTAGTAGGTTCCCTGCGCCGATTCCAACCGCTTACGCCCGCGTAACTGCCGCACCTGCTGCGCTTTTTCCATCATGCTATGGGAGCTGATATAGCGCCGGTAGCGCGAGGTGTGTCCAACGTCAATTGGCTTGCGATAAATCTTCGCCAGCAGAATATGTACGATGGCCTTCAGCACCGGTTCAGGCGCGCCTTCCAGCAGGTCGGAGAGACGCAGTTTCAGCCGCCCCTCCGTCAGCCGAATGGTGTTGTTAATGTTGGCAAAGGGGTAGAACTGAAGATCGAATTCTGGAATGGGCGCGCGTGGCCGGAGTTCCCGGTACATCTCATGCAGCAGTGGCAGCAACGAATCCTTCAAAGTAATTCCAGATTACCAGAAGCGAAGCTCTCCAGTCTGCGAACCGTGCCGTTCAGTGTGGCCCTTGTCCTGGCGTGCGCCCTGCTCTGCCCGTTCCAGTGTAGTCTGGTGGCGATTGGTGATCGGCTCCCGTCACAGCAGGGGCTTGCGTGGCGGGCGTTTGCTTGGCGTCCTGCCGATCGAGCTTTTCCTTGTTCTTTTCCTCTCCCTTCTTTTCAATCTGATCCGCAAGCATGGCACGGGCACTTTCGGTACTGGTGCGCAGGGAATCGGATGCATCCTCCAGAGCCGCGGCAAAGCGCCGCTTCTGCAGTGGCGACGCATTGTCGTCCAGCACTTTCAGCTTCTGTTGAATCCGCGCCTCGGCATCGATCACATGGCGTAGAGACCGGCGGAGGTCCTCGCTGTGGCCGTTGTACATCGAGAGATTGTCATCGAGTTCGTCGATCAGGACTGCCAAATCGCCGAGCAAATCAGCGATTTTGGTGGCATCGTCGAGGCCCGGTTTGTTGGTGCTGCGCAGGCGCTCAACGGCCAGCATGCGGTCATTGGAAAAGGATATGAGAAGCTCGATACGCTTTTTCGGGTCTTGTGCCGTCTCCCGCATCTGTTCCACTTCGCGGGCATTTAGAGGGTCATGACGAATCTGGGCCTGTGCTTCAACGCAAAAGCTGGTAAGAAGAACGGCGATCAGAATCTTCAAGGCTTCTTCTCCGTGGCCCCCCCGGGGGCGGCAGCACCAAATAATCCGTGCAGCACTCTGTTCCGTTGTTTCTCCAATTCAATGATTGCTTGCGATAGATGCGGGCGATCTTCGGAATCCAAAGTCTGCATTACATCCTTCATCCTTCGGATGAGTTTGCGGAGTTCAATCTCCGCTGACTTCTCGGCTTTTCGCACCTGCAATGAGCAATCCACCGAACGCTGGGCATAGCGTACGGAACTATCGATTTCCTCATGCGCGGCCTTCACGTTTCCGGCGCCGAACTGCCGGTTCGCTTCTTCCAGCAACAGGCGTGAGGCTTGCATGGACAAGTGGCTACAGTCAGCACCACTTGCGTGGTCGGCCCTCTGTTCCAGTTCCGAAGTCGCGGGGGCCTGTGGCTGCGAGGAAGTTTCAGACGACGACGCAACTCCGGCTGCGCAAAAGATCGGCAGCAGCAGGCAAGCCTGAACTATCCGCGGCGTTTTCATTTTTTCCTTTTGGCTTCGGGTTCTATCGCGACCAGCCGATGCCGTGCTTTCCATTCGTCATCAGGAAATTGCCCATTGGAGGACGCGAGAAAAGCCTTGTAGTTCTCCACCGCTTCGGCAAACCGTCGTAGGTGGTCATAGCAGGTCGCGCGCAGAAAGTAGCTGCTGGGAAGCTCCGGTATTCTCTTCTTTCGTTCGTCCAATGCCTTGATGGCAAGCTGGTAATCTTTGTTGCCCGATGCGGCAAGGGCCAGTTGTCCATACGCCTCTCCCCAGTCAGGCTTCAGGCGAATACAGGTGAGAAACTCATTCTGCGCTTCGGCATATTTCAACTGCCGGAGCAGCACGGAACCGAGGCCGTTGTGTACCTCCGCATCGTTCGGAAAATGCGCAAGCAGCACGCGATAGTTCGATTCAGCGGCAGCAAATTGTTTGTCGCGTTCCTGCACGAAGGCAAGCTCGCGCACAGCATCCCAGTCGTTCGGACGAAGCTCCACCGCCTTCTGCAACTCCGCTGCGGCCTCGGCGTCTTTCTTCTGCGCGCTCAGCACGCGCCCAAGTTGTAAGTGCCCTGATTCATCCTGGGGCGATTTGCCTACGAGTTTACGTAGCATCTCTTCCGCGTCCGGCAGCCGTTCGCTGCGCATGAACAGATTGGACAATGCCGCCAGTGCGTCCGTGGAGTCTGGCGATAACTCGTTTGCCTTGCGAAACTCTCTCTCGGCTCCGGCCCTATCTCCAGCCTTCTCCAGTGCCTCGCCAAATGCCAATCGACTCTCTGTGTCGTCAGGCGTCAGTGCCACTGCGTGTGACCATGAATCCAGTGCTTGCTTGGGAGCATTTGCCGTCTGCACTTGCGCCAGCGCGGCCCATGCCCGCGAGAGCGATCTCTGTGCATGTTCACCCGTTGGCTTCAAGTGAGTGGCCGCCTCCAGGTACTTGGATGCATCCGGCTCATTTTCGTGCGCAAGCATCATTCCCAGGTTCAAATTACATTCGAAACTCGTAGGTTGCGCAGCCACTGCGCCGCGATAGGCGGCGATTGCCTCCGGATAATTCTTCTGTGCGTGCATGACGTAGCCGAGGTCAAACCAGGCCCGGGCGTCCTTGGAATTGGCGGCCACCAGCCTGCGCAGAATTGACTCCGCCTCAGGCCATTGCTGCTGGTCCATTGCGCTTTCCGCGCGAGTAATCGCTGGTGCTTCTTTCGCTCCTCCGCTCTGCGTGGCGACTTTTTGCGAAAACGCGGCAGATGCAAACAGCAACAGCATGGCAGCAGCGGCGAAGAGGCGCAGTCTCACGGTAGGTTCCTCACGAAACTCCTCACAAACATCCTCAAGATACGACGGCCTGCAGCGGAAGGACCTTGCGCAACCACTGTCCTGTGTAGGAGCGAGGGTTTGCCGCAATCTCTTCAGGGGTGCCCGTAGCAACGATTTCTCCCCCGCGTTCACCGCCTTCGGGACCGAGATCGATGACCCAATCCGCCACTTTGATCACGTCCAGATTATGTTCGATCACGACGATTGATCCACCGGCATCGATCAATTTCTTAAAGGACGCAAGCAGCTTGCTGACATCGTCAAAGTGCAGACCCGTTGTCGGTTCGTCGAAGATGTACAGCATGTGCGACTTGCGCTTTGCCATCGTGCCGTCCGGATTTTTACGCAAGCTGTCTCGTCCATGTGGCTGAAGGTGCGCCGCCAACTTCATGCGTTGCGCTTCGCCGCCGCTCAGCGTGGTAGCGGACTGACCGAGACGCAGATATCCCAGTCCCACTTCTTCCAGCACCCGCAATTTGTCCATCAGTTTCGGAACACCGCTGAAGAAGCTGAGTGCTTCCTTCACGGTCATATTCAGCACTTCGTGGATGTTCTTGCCACGGTAGCGCACGGCAAGAATTTCCGGCTTGTATCTGGTGCCTTTGCAGTCTTCGCAAATCAGTTCCACGTCTGCCAGAAACTGCATTTCCACCGTAACAGTGCCGTCGCCGGAGCAGGTTTCGCAGCGCCCGCCCGGTATGTTGAATGAAAAGTGCCCCGCGGTGTAGCCATGCTTTACAGACTCGGGAAGGGAAGCGAAGACCTCCCGAATCGGATCGAATGCTTTGATGTAGGTGACCGGATTCGAGCGCGGCGTGCGTCCGATAGGCGACTGATCCACCAGTTGAACCTCGTCCAGCCATTGCTCGCCTTCCAGTTCTCCCACGCTGCCTTCGCTCATCCCGCCAGTAGGTTGCCGCTTGATCTCAGCTAGGCGTTGATAAAGAACATCGTGGACCAGTGTGCTTTTCCCTGATCCGGAGACACCCGTAATTGCGACCAGCATGCCGAGAGGAATCGTGACATCCACATTTTTCAGGTTGTGCCCACGTGCATCGCGTAACCGCAAGAACTGCTTTCCCCGCGTACGTCGCTGCTGCGGAATCTGAATCTGCAAGTCACCGCTGAGATACCGGCCGGTGAGTGACCGATGGTTCGCTAGAATCTCGTCATAGCTACCGTTCGCTACAAGCTTGCCGCCGTGCTCGCCGGCGCCCGGACCAAGGTCCAGAATTTCGTCCGCCGCGGCCATCACTTCGGGATCGTGCTCCACAACCAGAATTGTGTTTCCCAAATCGCGCAGGCTCTGGAGGATATGAACCAGTCGCGCGGTATCGCGGCTGTGCAGTCCGATCGAGGGTTCATCCAGTACATACAAGGTGCCCACCAGCCGTGAGCCTAGTGAAGTCGCAAGTTGAATGCGCTGCGCTTCGCCTCCGCTGAGGGTGGACGACAGCCGGTCGAGAGTCAGGTATTCCAGTCCCACTTCGTTAAGGAAGCGCAGGCGGTCGCGGATTTCCTCCAGCAGTTTGCTGGCGATTTCAGACTCCTCGCGAGTGAGCGTCAGTTCCCGGAAAAAGCGAGCCGATTCCTCTACGGTCTTGCAGCAAACCTGGCAAATATCCAGCCCGCCGATCTTCACCTGGCGCGCCTCATTGCGCAGCCTTGCGCCGCCACACTCGCCGCACAGCGAATAGCCTCGGTAGCGGCTCAGGAACACCCGCACGTGAAGCTTGTACTTCTTCTTCTCCAGCATCTCGAAGAAGCCACGTACCCCATACCATTTCCCTTCACCCTCAAGAATGAGTTTCTGTTGATCCTTCTTGAGATCTATCCATGGCACGTCCAGCGGAATCCCCGCCATGCGTGCAATGCGGCGCATCTCTGTGCCGAGCGGCTTGTACTTGGGTTTCGTCCACGGCTCCACGGCGCCTTCGGCCAGCGACTTCGATTTGTCCGGAATTACCAAATCCATATCGAAATCGATGGTGTTCCCGAATCCCTGGCAGCGAGGACACGCCCCAAATGGGCTATTGAAAGAGAACAGCCGTGGCTCTGGCTTTTCAAACTTCAGATTGCAATGCTTGCACTCAAATCTCTGAGAAAACCGCAGCCGCTCTGGCTCCCCTTCGCTAGGAGCCGTTTCAAATACCACTTCGCCAGCTTCGCGATACCCGCTCTCGATTGCTTCCACGATCCGTGATCGCGATTCGGCGTCCACCACGATCCGATCGAGCAGGATATACACCGGCTTGTTGAAGTCAAGCTCCAGCAGCGACTCTGGAGTCGAAAACTCGAACAGTTCGCCATCCTGAAACAGGCGGTTAAACCCGCGCTTCCGTAACTCGAAGAGACGCTCCTTCAGCGCCGCATTGTGATCGGGTTCCTGCGGTTTCTTCTTCCTCCCGCGAACCTTCTTCTCAGGTTCGGCGGGAGCCACCGCCACCGGTTGCAACAGGGGAAAGAGCACCTGCACGCGCGTACCGCTGTCCAGCGTGAGAATACGCTCCGCCACTTCATCCACCGTGTCGTACTTCACCTGTTGACCGCACTGCGGGCAATAGGTTCTACCGATGCGCGCATAGAGCAGGCGCAGGTAGTCATAAACCTCGGTAGCCGTGGCCACGGTCGAGCGTGGATTGCGCGTCTGATTCTTCTGGCGAATGGCCACCGCCGGAGCGATGCCGTCGATCAGATCAACATCGGGCTTCTCGATGCGTTCCAGAAACTGCCGCGCATAGGCCGAAAGGGATTCGACATACCGCCGTTGTCCCTCGGCATAGATAGTATCGAAGGCCAGCGAGGACTTCCCGCTTCCGGATACTCCCGTCACCACCGTCAGGCAGTTATGCGGAATCTCAAAGTCGATGTTCTTCAGGTTGTGAACCCGCGCACCGCGAACTACGATCGCTTCCTTGGACATAGTGAGAACGGCCACCGGCCCAATTGCGGCGTTAAACGCTAAGAACGCAATCTGCCGAATACCGAATCTCTCTATTATAGTTCGCGCGCCGCGACCGCTCCAAATGAGGACGCGCAGGCTTAATCCATCAGCTTCAGTACAAGCAGCACGTACATCCACATAGCCGTCATGAAGTGCCAGTACCACGCTGTGACATCGAGCGTTATGCAGCGCCGCTCCAACGAATGTCTTGGTCCCGTGGCAAGGCAGGCGTAGAGGAGAACGATCAGGCCAGCGGTCAAGTGCAGCGCGTGCGTTCCCGTCAGGAGAAAGAAGAAAGTGCTGGCCGGGCCGCTGTCCAGAAAGGAGCCGCGAAGATGTAACTGTTGCCATGCCAGGTACTGTCCGGAGAGAAAAACAAATCCCGATACCGTCGTCGCCCACACCCACATCAGTGAGGTCTGCCGTATCGGACGAACCCCGGGAATGGTGCTCATCGGCACAAGTATTGACTCGATTCGCGCTGCTCTTCTTGCAATTTCCATCACCGTACTGCTTAGGAGCAGTACAGCTGTGTTGATCAGCAAAATCTTCATTGGCAGCGACACCGGAATCCAGTCGCTCTGGAACCCGCCCGTGAGCGGGTCAAACTTACCAGCGCCACGCCGCGCGACAAACAAAGTCGTGAAGGAGATGAACAGCATTACGATCGACGCGATCGTAAACAGCAGTCCCAGACGGTACCGCTTCAACTGTTGCCGAAAGCCATGCACACCATCGCCGTCACCGCGACCACCGCCACCGCCGCCACCACCTGATGGTTCGGGAGGGAATGGACCTCTGTTGCCGCCGCCCGGAACGGGCTTGTTGGAGGACCGAGAAAGCATGCCAGCCATGTCCTTCCTAGATGCTGAAAAACGCTTTCAACGCTTAAAATAAATTTCGATATCGAGTGTAGATTTGCGTCCGGCTCTCCCGATCAGAATCCAAATTGATCTACGCTGAATCGAACCCTTAGAATTTGATCTTCGGAGCCGTCAATTGATGCAAGAGAAGAATGCCCATGACCATGACGTACCCTCGGTGAATTGGCAGCGGGATGGATGTTTTGGATGCGGTCCCGCTAACCCAAACGGTTTGCAGCTAAGATTTGCGCTCGGCGCGGATGGCCAGAGTTATATCTGTGAATTTGAACTCGGCAGCAGCTTTGTTGGGCCGCCCGGCCACGCTCATGGAGGCATCATTGCAACCATTCTGGATGAGGCCATGGGGAAGGCTAATATGCTGAAGAGCAAGGTCGCTCTCACGCGCCGCATGGAGGTCGAGTACTTCCGTCCCGTGCCTCTCGAAGTTCCTCTCGTGGTAGAGGGACGCATTGAGCGGATCGACGGCCGGTCGCTCCATAACTCAGGAGAAATCCGCAACGCTCAGGGCATCATACTCGCCCGCAGCAGAGGAACATTCGTGGCCATCGATGCAAATAAGATGTTTGCCCGGGAGTTGGAAAGAGAACGGAATCAGCCTGGATAATCGCGCGATTTCTAACCGCACGTTTGCCTTGCCCACTCCAGAAATTTTCGCAGAGCCTCGCCGCGATGACTGTACGACGCCTTTTCCTCGGGCGTAAGTTCGGCAAAGCTCTTTCCGATCGAGGGGAAATAGAACAGGGGATCGTAGCCGAATCCCATCCTCCCTCGTGGTTCACGAAGGATCGTTCCTACCGCCTCGCCTCTCATGTGTACCACCTCATGACCATCGCGGGCCGCCGAAATGACGCACACGAAACGCGCCGTTCGCTCCGCATCGGCGACCACGGCTAGCTCGCGAAGCATTCTGGCGTTGTTCGCAGCGTCATTGCTGTTTCCAGCAATTCCATTCAGCCCTGGACTCCAGGCCGCGTCGAGAGCTGCATACCGGGCTGAATACACGCCGGGCTCACCTTTCAACGCGTCCACCGCCAGTCCGGAGTCATCGGCCAGCACTAGCTCCCCTGGCGCATAACGGCTGTAATGCTCAGATTTCATCCGCGCATTTTCCTCGAACGTCGCGCCGTTCTCAACAGGTTCTGGTATGTTCGCAAGATTCGCCAACGCTTCCACGACGATGCCATGTACCGCCGCTGCTCCGGCAAAGTCGCGCAGCTTACCTGTATTCGAAGTAGCAATCAAAACTCGCTTTGGTAACCCCATAATCGATAACTGTAAGAGACTTGATCGGCGAAAGGGAAGCTGAAACCAAGATTTCGTATCTATGGCAGCGCTAATTCAGCGAATTCTGTTTTTCAATGCAAAAAAAGCGCACATCCAGCAAACGCCCGCATCTAAGGTTTCATGTTAACTCAGGAAGCGTTCCTCCGAATCCGGCGCAGCAACGAAGTTCGCGAGTGGCTCGACGAAATGGGAATCCTCATCGCACCGGCAGCCCTTGAATTTGGCAATCCAGTTTCACTGGGTTTGTCCCTTGAAGGTGGCGAGAACGATGACTGCAATGACCGCGAACGTGCGGCTTAGAGACGCAAAATCAGATTTCCCAACACGTTTCTGGAGATAAACATCATGAAGCCAAATGTCTTGAGCGTGCTTTGTAATCTGCACCGCGATGAAAGCGGGCAAAATCTCATTGAGTATGCGTTCGCTGCGGCTTTGATTGGATTCGGGTCCATCGCCAGCATGGGTGGGCTAGCCAGCAACATCAATACCGCGTTCTCCAGAATTGGATCGACAGTGGTCAGTGCTACCGCCGGGCAATGAGACAGACCGGCTGACACTCTCTTCCTGTTGTGTGGGGTGAATTTGAATGGGGTGGTGATGGTGCGCCCTGAGAGATTCGAACTCCCGGCCTTCTGATTCGTAGTCAGACGCTCTATCCAGCTGAGCTAAGGGCGCATCTTGAAGCGTTGCGCTCCAATTTGCCGCATCGTTGTGGCCAACGACCAAACTCAATATAACACATACCTTTACTTGCTCTGCAACCTGAGGCCCTCGATGTTCTGTGGATATCCCCCAGTGCAGCGGATCGCATTTCGGGCTTCCGCACACAGTGTCTTTTCTACTCAACCGCGCAAAGTTTTCCAGCGCTCTTGCCACTAAGCAGCTCTAACTTATTCATTTTCGGCTTCAACAGGTTTGGCACGGCACTTGCACTTACGCAGGACAAGACGAAGTGGCGCATGAAAGGGCTTTTGCTGAGTTATTTGGCGAGGCCCTTTCTAATTGCGCGCAGAACGAGTAACCGCCATCTTATCTATTTCAGGTCCAATCCGGAGCGGCGCAGCAGGTGTGCTACGACTGCGGGATTCAGTCGGGTCGCGTCATACTCTACTGCAACCGTGCGCAGTTGTTCGTTGAACTTCAGCCGGCGAATCCCATACACTTCGCGGATGTTGTCGATGCCCCGCATCACTGCTTCGTCCGGAGACATCCCATAGTTGTAGCTGATTTCGACGTTGGTCATCCTGATTCCTCTGCCATCTTGCCGGACGAAAATGCATCCGGTGTGCTTACGATCTACTATACAGTCACTTGTGTAGCTACGTGTACTGCTTCCAATCCCGGTTCTTACACGCGTGCTGAAAGGGAATTCATCCTTGCCGGAAACAAAAGCAAAAGACCCCGTATGCGGGATGACGGTCGATCCGACCTCTCCCCGCGGTGGCTCATACATCTACAAAGGCGTCGAATACTATTTCTGCAATCCAAAGTGCAACGAGCGATTCCGTTCGGATCCTGAGAAATATCTCTCGCCGGCCTTCAAATTAGCCGAGATAAGACTTGGTCCAATGAAGGACGCCGGGCCTCCGCCAGACATTTTGCTCGGTGGCATCCGTTCGGCATCTCCAGTAGCGACCTCCACTCCTCCGGTCGCAAAAGCTGCGCCCGCGCCGCCCGCATCGGCTGAACAGGCGAAGCTCTACTATGTTTGCCCCATGTGCCCCGAGGTCCGATCTCCAAGACCGGCCGCTTGTCCTTCCTGCGGCATGGCCCTGGAGCCTGAAACTCTACAGGCCGCCTCGCAAACCGAATACGTTTGCCCAATGCATCCGGAAGTCAGGCAAGATCACCCAGGCCAGTGTCCAAAATGTGGCATGGAGCTCGAGCCGCGCACGATCTCAGCCAGTGACGCTCCCAGCCCCGAGCTGGTGGATATGACGCATCGCCTTCGGGTCAGCATCGCCTTTGGCGCACCGCTGCTAGTTCTCGCGATGCTGCATATGGCTACCCCCTTGCAGCACGCGCTCAACGAAAACAAGGTTGCGTGGGTGCAGCTTCTGCTCGCTTCGCCCGTCGTGCTCTGGGGAGGGCTCCCGTTTTTCCAGCGCGCCATTGCGTCCATAAAGTTCCGTAGCCCCAATATGTTCACGCTCATCGGCATGGGAGTGGGCGCCAGTTACCTCTACAGCGCCATCGCCACCCTCTGGCCCACGCTGTTTCCGCACTCGCCTCACCACACACAGCCTGATCTGTATTTCGAATCCGCAGCGGCCATCATCATTCTGGTCCTCGTCGGTCAGGTCATGGAACTTCGTGCCCGAGGACGGACGTCCAGTGCGATACGCGCCCTGCTCGACCTCTCGCCGAAAATGGCGCGCGTTGTCGAAGCCGATGGCCGCGAGCGCGATATCCCTCTCGACCAGGTCGCAGTCGGACAATCCATCCGCGTCCGCCCTGGCGAAAAGATTCCAGTAGACGGACGCGTGCTCCAGGGCCGCACGATTGTCGATGAGTCGCTTGTAACCGGCGAATCGCTTCCCGTCGAAAAGAATGTAGGCGACACTGTCATCGGTGCCAGTGTCAACGGAAACGGCGCGATCCTGATGCGAGCCGAACGCGTCGGAAGCGAAACCGTTTTGGCGCAAATTGTAAGGATGGTCAGCGAAGCACAACGCAGCCGCGCGCCGATCCAGCGGCTGGCCGATAAGGTTTCGGCCATCTTTGTGCCCGCCGTAGTCGCCATCTCCGTCATCACCTTCATCGCATGGCTTGCTTTTGGGCCCGCTCCTGCGTTGCCCTACGCACTCGTCAATGCGGTCGCCGTGCTCATCATCGCCTGCCCCTGCGCCCTTGGACTCGCAACCCCCATGGCCATCATGGTCGGCACCGGACGCGGCGCGCGCGCCGGCGTCCTCATAAAAAATGCCGAAGCTTTGGAGGTTATGGAACACGTCGACACAGTCGTCGTAGACAAGACAGGCACCCTCACCGAAGGCCGTCCCACACTTGAGTCTGTAGTCGCACTCACCCGCCAGAGCAACGAAGAAGATCTCGTGCAATGGGCGTCGAGCATTGAAGGTCTCAGCGAACACCCGTTGGGCTCGGCCATCGTGCATGCCGCTGAAGCTGCCCAACTGCGCCCCCATCGTGTCGAGCGCTTCGAATCTCGTCCCGGACGAGGTGTTCTCGGCGACGTTGATGCCCGCTATGTTGCGGTTGGAAACACCACTCTCATGCAGGAGTTGGGCGTCACCATCTCCTCCGAAGCTTCCTCCCGTGCGGAGGCCATGCGCAAGGATGGTCAAACCGTGCTCTATCTGGCTGCCGACAGAGTCCTCGTTGGACTCTTTGGTGTCTCCGATCCGGTGAAGCCCACCTCTGCCATGGCGCTTGAGGACCTCACCCGTGAAGGTCTTCACGTTGTCATGCTCACGGGAGACAGCCAGACCACTGCGGAATCCATCGCACGCAAACTCGGCGTCCGCGACTTTGAGGCCGAGGTTCTTCCCGAACGCAAGTCCGAAGTCATCCAACGCCTCCAGAAGCAGGGAAGAGTAGTTGCCATGGCCGGTGACGGCATCAACGACGCTCCCGCACTCGCTCAGGCTCAGGTTGGAATCGCCATGAGTACCGGCACCGACATCGCCATGCACACCTCCGGGATCACGCTTCTTCGCGGCGACCTTCGCGGCATCCTGCGCGCCCGCCGACTGAGCCAGGCGACCATGCGCAACATCCGCCAGAATCTCTTCTTCGCGTTCATCTACAACGCGCTCGGAGTTCCACTCGCCGCGGGAATTCTCTATCCACTCACCGGCTGGATGCTGCATCCGGTCTTTGCCGCCGCCGCCATGAGCTTCAGTTCCGTCTCCGTCATTACCAATGCTTTGCGATTACGCAATGTTAAGTTGTAGGCGCTCACAGAAAATAGAAAGCTGACCACCATCGGCCCCATCCATGCGTCGCCTGGGTGGGGTTCTTCAGCCCTGTCCAGTTCCACCGATGATAGACTCACATCCACGAAAGGAGCGGCACTCCGATGAGACGCTCTCGCTCCGTCCAGCCCCTCGTTCTTGTCTTCTTTTGCGCACTCCTTTCAACCGCGGGACTCTCCCAATCCAGCGCCTACAAGCCTGGAGCTCCGTTGCTGATGTGGAAGGTCTCGTCGAAGACAAACTCCGCCTACGTCTTAGGATCGGTCCACCTCGGCGATAAATCTATGTATCCGCTTCCTGCCGTCGTGGAAAACGCCTTCAATGCCGCTTCTGTTCTAATCGTCGAAGTGAACATGCTGAAGGTCGATCCGCGGCAGATGCAGCAACTGATGGCCGCAACCGCCATTTATTCAGAGGGCGACGACCTTTTCAAACACATTACGCCGGAGACACGGGAGAAACTCGCCGCATTTCTTGTCGCGTATGGAATGCCGCCCGAGGTCATTGCCAGGTTCCGGCCATGGGCCGTGGGAGTAACCGTCTCCCTGCTCCCACTGATGAAATCAGGCCTCGATCCCAAGACGGGCCTCGACATGTATTTCCTGCAAAAAGCCGACAGCAAGCGCATTGAGCAATTGGAAGACCCGGCATGGCAGCTCAAGTTGCTTGCGTCGGAGGTTCCGGAAAATGATTCCGACAAATTTCTAAGTTCTTGCATCAAAGATGCTGAAAGCGCGAAAGAAAAGGGCTCCAGGATTGCAGCGCTTTGGAGCGAAGGCTCGGCTGAAAAACTCGATGAGTACCTAAGCCGGGAATCTCCGGACCAGAAGACATTATCGAGGCGTTTGCGCGAGGACCGAAATCCTCACATGACCGACCAGTTCGAAAAGTGTCTGCAGTCATCGGAATCATGTTTCATGGTCGTCGGCGCGGCACACGTAGTTGGTCGCGAAGGCATCGTCAACCAACTAAAGACTCGTGGGTATCGCGTAGAACAGGCTTTGATTGACGGACCAGCTATCTCGGAGAGAGTTGCGAAATAGAGAAACACTGTCATATTCGGGGGCAAAATGACACGGTACAAGGCGCTTTGTGCCACGTCTTTGATCGCTTTGCTTGTGGTCGGCAGCTTCGTTTTTGGATTCAACGCGTGCCTGCATTTGAAAAGCAGCGCCTCCGGCGAGATTCGCCGGCAATATCTGCGCCCGGCTGGAGATGCGCCACCCTCGGTCAAGGCTGGCGTTCTCGTCGCCCTGAGAGCCTTTCAAGAGGGATACACCAAGCGAGACCCCAAAGAGATCAACGCATTCATGACGCGTCTGTTCCCCCGGAACGGCGACGTTTTGCTTCTCGGCACCGATACCGGAGAATGGGCGCGAGGCTATCCCGCCGTATCTGAGTTCATTAAGAACGATTGGGAACGTTGGGGTAACTTCAGTTTCTCGGCTGATGACTCGATCATTTCGTCAGCAGGAGATGTCGCATGGATTGCGAGCGTAGGAGTCCTGCGTGACGCTGCCGCAGATCGTCCATTGCGCTTTTCGGCAATTCTCGCGCGCAGCGAAAACAAGTGGGTCTTCCGGCAAGTCCACTTCCAGTGGGATGACCGCGATCCAGCGACCGCGGATCTCTTCCAACCCAGCACGCACGTGAAGATCGCTAAGTTGTTGGTGAACCAGTTTCGCCGGATAAATCTACGATTCCGCTCTACAGCTTATTGAAATAATCGAGCATTTCAGGCGAGTTCCAGTCCACCGCGCCGATAAACTTCCGTTGAATCTTTCCATCTTTGCCGATCAAAAAGCTCTCAGGATAAGCATATGTCCCATACAGCGCGCTCGATTTATGATCCGGATCACGCACCGTAAGCAGTCCTGGCATTCTCTTCGCGGTAAATGCCTTGTAAGCGTCTTCGTCCACATCCATGCTCACCGCAACGATCGTGACTCTATCGCCCATCTGTTGCTGCAGCGCTACCAGAGCGGGCACCTCCTGCACGCACGGAGAACACCATGTCGCCCAGAAGTTGAGCAGAACGGGCTTGCCACGGAACTGGCTCAGTTTCACCGTCTTCTGCCCATCGCTCACCGTAAAGTCAGGGGCGACACTGCCAATTTTCGAGGGTTCAGAGCTACGGCAGGAGCCAAGCGATAGTGCCAGTGCTGCCGATAGCAGAAAAGTCGCAATTCGTTTGCTGAAGTTCACGTCACTTATAATAAACCGGAAGCTGTCAATTATGGACTCCACCATTTCGCCTAATTCAGTTCCAAAGGTCTCCATCGTCATTCCGGCTCGCAATGAAGAGGCGAATCTGGAGCGCTGTCTGCGTTCACTGGTCGTGCAAGAAGGGATTCCGTTCGAGGTCATCATCGTCAATGACGACTCCAAGGACCGCACCCGTAGCATAGCCGAAAGCTTTACCCGAGTCCGTCAGTGTCCGTTCATTGCCCTCAACCAGTTCCTTATTGACGTTCATGTTATTGACGCACGTCAGCCCCTGCCCGAGGGGTGGACGGGCAAGGCAAATGCCTTAGTTGCCGGTGAGGCGGCGGCCTCCGGCGAGTGGTTGCTCTTCACCGACGCGGACACTGAGCATCTGGAAGGCTCTCTGGCCGCCTCCATCACGGAGGCCGAGGAGCACCGGGCCGACCTGCTCTCCTATTCACCCGGACAGGTTCTGACCGGAATACGCCAGCAGTTGCTCATGCCTCTTATCTTCTGTGAACTGGCGATGAAGTACAGTCCGCGCCGTGTAAGCGATCCCGCTCTGCCCGACGCTGCTGCCAATGGCCAGTACCTGCTCGTTCGCAGCGCGGCGCACCGCCGGATCGGCGGCTTCGCCTCGGTTGCAACCGAACTGCTCGACGATGTGGCTCTCGCCCGCCGCTACAAGCAGCAGCAATGCAAGATTCGCTTCCGTTATGCCGGAGAAGCCGTTCGCACCCGCATGTACAGTTCGTGGGACGATCTTCGCGTCGGCTGGACCAAGAATCTTGCCATCCTCTTTCCCAACGCTCGCGAACTCGCAAAGAAGCGTTCCGGGGAGTTCACCCGCTTGTTCCTGTCCCTGGCAATCGCGATTTTCTGGACGGTGTTCTATTTCACACGTTCGGATATAGCTGGCGACTGGTTCTGGCCGGTGATGATCGGCATTTTCTGGCTTTTCACCCTGATGAACTTTGGGCTTTTCTACGCTCGCGTTGCACGAGCCCACTTTTCCCTGGGAAACACCCTTGCTTCGATCTTTGGCCTACGCTTATTTGCCGGTCTTCTGCGCTGTTCGGCCGACGCACACGAGAAGGGAACTGTGACCTGGCGAGGTCGTGCTTACAGCACGGCCGGAGTCGCAGGGCGATCCATCGCATCCAATTCAAAGTAGCCGTAGAATGATTTCGTCCCAAACTGGG
Source organism: Saccharimonadales bacterium (SeqCode) (assembly GCA_035539055.1). GTDB lineage: Bacteria > Acidobacteriota > Terriglobia > Terriglobales > Acidobacteriaceae > TOLSYN. The sequence continues at coordinate 19,142 of DATLJC010000024.1, forward strand.
GAGCCGCAATGATCTATCTCACCCGCAAGGCCGAGTTCTCCGCCGCGCATTACTATCACAAACCGGAGTGGACTCCGGAGGAGAACCAGCGTGTCTTCGGCAAGTGTGCCAACCTCAATGGTCATGGCCACAATTACACACTTGAGGTCACCGTCGCTGGAGAAGTCGATGCCGTCACCGGCTTTGTCATCGATCTCAAGCTTCTCAAAGACATTCTGAGCCGCGAAGTTCTCGACGACTTCGATCATCGCCATCTCAACAAGGAAGTTCCCGAATTCTTGACGCTGCAGCCCACCACTGAAAATCTCGCCGTCGCCATCTGGAAACGGCTCGACTCCAAGCTCCACGCCGTCAAACTGCATCGCGTGCGCCTCTACGAGCTGCCCGACCTTTTTGTGGACTACTACGGAGAATAGCGATGAAGGTATATCTCACCCGCCGGTATCCGTTCTCGGCCTCCCATCGCCTGCACAATGCAGCGTTGTCCGATGCGGTGAACCGCGAGACCTACGGTAAATGCAACAACCCTCACGGGCATGGTCATAACTATTTTCTTGAGGTCACAGTGAGCGGCCCGCTCGCGCCAGAAACAGGAATGGTCTGCGATCTGGAAGCTTTGGACTCCACCATAACCGGCGAGATTCTGAATCGTTTCGACCACCAGAATCTGAACCAATTACAGGATTTCGGCGCAATTGTTCCAACAACCGAGAATCTCACAATTCGCATTCATCAGATATTGCGCCAGACTCCGTTGCCTGCTCATCTCGAGAGTATCCGCGTTGAGGAAACCGCGAATAACTCATTTGAATTCGCGGGAATCGGGCAGCCCAGAAGATAGGGCATTGAGCTCGGAAGAGAGAGATAATGAAAGCTGTATCCTCCACAAATCGAATGAAGACACAACAACACGAACTGAACGGCCTGCAACACGCCAGCTTCGAAGACCTCGTCCGCGAGATGATCGCCCGCATCGGTGAAGACCCCTCGCGCGAGGGGCTAGCCGACACGCCGCGGCGCGTCGTTCAATCCATGGAGTACCTCACCCACGGTTACTCCCAGCAACCCGGCGACGTCCTTAACGGCGCCCTATTCACCGTCGATTACGACGAGATGGTGATCGTGAAAGACATCGAAATGTTCAGCATGTGCGAACACCATATGCTGCCATTCTTCGGAAAGGTACACATTGCCTATATTCCCCAGGGAAAGGTGATCGGGCTCAGCAAACTGCCGCGCCTGGTTGAGGTTTTCGCGCGCCGTCTCCAGGTTCAGGAACGCCTGACAACGCAGTTGGCGGAGGCCATTCAGGATATGATCCAGCCCCAGGGAGTCGGTGTCGTCATCGAGGCGCGCCACCTCTGCATGATGATGCGAGGCGTTGAAAAGCAGCATTCCGCCGCCAT
>DATLJC010000025.1:0-36577 GCA_035539055.1 Saccharimonadales bacterium (SeqCode)
GCTCGGCTTCGACGAGCGGGGTTTCGTAGACTTTTATTTTGCCGCGGAAGAATTCGATGTTGGTGAGAAGGTGGATGGAATCTTTCTTCTCAGCCTTCGCGGGATCGTACACCTCGTAGTAGAGAGTCATGGACTGGTCGGGGGTGAAGACGTGAGCGATGTTGGGGACGATCTCCTGACCGTCGCTGACTAGAGGATTCGCTTGCGATTTCCTGGCGGCAGGAATCTTTTGGCTGGAGAGCATGACGGAGCTCATCTTCATTTTTTCTTTGCGCAGATCGGGGATGACGAGGGCGCTCTCGAAGGTTCCGATGCGGCCGTTCTGATTTTCGCGCACGACGAATTTCAGATGATACCGTCCGGGCGGGAGCAGGAATCGCGTGGTGTATTGCATGTTCTTGCGCTTGGCTGTGGTTGCGCGGACGGGTGGCGGGGTGGCGGGATCGGTGGTTGAAGTGTTAACGGCGGTTACGCTTTGGGTTTGCTCGACGGAGAGCTTGATGGTGTCGCGAATGTTGCCTACGGGGAATTTGGTTTCCTTGTCGCGAACGACGCCGAGGATGTCGAGCGATGCTTTGTCTTTGTCGCGCTGCACGACGATGGCTGAACCGGGGACGATGATCGACACGGGGACGTAGAACTTGCCATCGCTGTTGCGGAAGTATCCGGTGGCGAGATAGACGGGGAGATCGGTATTGGGCAGGTCGGACATCATCTCTTCCTGCAACTGCTCTTCGCGATCTTCCTTGGTGAAGTGCTGGAAGTCGCGGGGGCCGTAGTAGCCGAGGCGATATTCGAGCTTCGCGTCGTTGCGGTTGAGCTTGACCTGGATGCGGCGGAAGTGTCCGTCTTTATTGGCGTTTCCACTACGATAGCCGAGGACGTAGTAGGTTTCGCTGTCGGCCTGCACCTCGGCGTAGGCTTTGCTGAAGTCGTTGGAGTCGAGGAAGGCTTTGCCGCCGGTGTCATTGGCGATGGTGACGAGCGTTTCCTGGCTGGCGAAGTTGGAGTCGAGATCGTTTTGCACGGCTGCGCCGCTGTAGGATGAGACTCCGCGCAGGCTGGCCGAACTGGCACCTCCGGCAGGAGGCATGGCTTCTAGGCCGCGCGAATCGACGGCGTAGATGGACACGTTGGAGCGCACGGCGGCATTGACGGCGGCTCGAAGCTGCGCCTGGTTTTCGACGCCGGTCTTGGTCATGCCGCTGCTGAAATAGAGAATCGATTTCTTCTGATCGATGCCAGCGAGATTCTTGGCGATGGTGGAGAGCGCCTGGAGGCGGAGATCGGTGTTGAAAATGTTGTAGTCGGTATCGTCGGCGACGAATGAGCCGGAATCGTCGGGCGTGCCTTCGCTGCTGCCGGTGGCGCCTACCTCCTGACCGGCGCCTTCATTGCCGGAGACGCGGTCGAGGGCGGAGGAGAGGAGATTTTTGTCGGAGGTGAAATCCTGCGCGACCTTGAGCGAGGTATCGAAGGTTACGATGCTGACGAGGTCGGCGGGGGTCATCTGCCTGGCGAGATAGTTGCGTGCGCTATCGATGGCACGATCGCTGTCGTCGGATTGCAGGGAGCTGAGATCAAGGAAGAGGACGATGAGGCGGCGGTCCTTGAGGGCCTCGTGCGATGGCGCGGTTTTTCTGGTGAGCAGATCGGTATTGGCGGCGGCGGTTTCAGCCTGTGCGGAGCCGGACTGCGCGGGAGCGGATTGGGCGAAAGTCTGAACGTCTTGAATGTCGAAGCTCTGGAGATGCTGCGGCTTGCCGTCTTCGAGGACGGTGAAGTCGCTCTGCTTGAGGCCGCGAACGAGATCGCCTTTTTTGTCGCGCACGGTGACCGAGACCAGGACGAGATCGCTGGTGACGCGGAAGGTGAATCCGCTTTCGCCGTTGCGCGAGTTCTGGGCGAGCAGGGTCTGAGGAGCGATCATGGAAAGGCAGGCGAGCAACGCCAGAGCCCGGCGAACGAATTCGTTTCTGCAATCGATCATCGCTAACAATCCAATCTCTGAAAAAACTTCAACCCTAAATCTAGAACCGATAATGCAGGGACAAGGTCATCTTGCGCATGGAGGCCACGGAGATCACCTGACCGAAGGTTGGTGAGTTTACGGTGGTATCGATGCTGGAATAGTTGGGATGGTTGAGCACGTTGGCGGCTTCGGCGCGAGCCTCGACTCCGGTGCCTTCGCGAATGGGGAAGTTCTTGGACAGGGCGAGATTCATGACGAAGCTGCCGGGGCCGATGATGGTGTTTCGGCCTGAGTCACCATAGGTTCCCGCGACTGGCACGGAGAAGGCGGCGGTGTTGAACCAGTGGCCGAGGCGGCGGTCGCCAATATGAATGGATTGGCCGTTGTAGTTGGCGCGCAGAGTTCCGTTGGTTCCGCGTGCTACGTCGGAGGCGTTGCCGAGGACTCGCGCGGTGAAGGGTGTACCGGAGGCAAAGGTGAACGTGCTCTGGAGGAGCCAGTCGCCGAAAACTTTTTGCGCGATGGATGGCTTGGCGAGCCAGCGGCGGCCTTCGCCCCAGGGCAGCTCGATCATCCAGTCGCCGGTGAGTTTGTGGCGCTGATCGAAGCTGGAAAGGCCACGTTCGGCGCGGAGGTCCACATCGTTTTGAGCAACGACTTGAGTGCCGCCTCCGATGGAGGAAGCGTTGTCAATGGATTTGGAGTACGTGTAGGTGCCGCCGACGGAGACGCCGCGCGACATGCGTTTGCGCAGTCGGATGGAGCCAGCGTGGAGAATGGATGAGCCTTGCGAGGTTTCCCAGTTGAAAGACTCGACGTCGGCGATCTTCAGGCCGTCGGGGCCGCGGTTGGGGGCGCGAAGCATGTCGAGCGCGGTGCCTTTGCTGCCGGTGTAGCCGATGTTCAACAGCAGGGTTGGCGTGAGTTCGTGCTGGATATTCAAGTTCCACATCTGCACGTAGGCGACGCGATAGTTGGGATCGATGCCGTAATTGTTGGTGATGGTTGAGGTGGAGTTGGGAGCGGTGAATCCGCTGGCGAGCGTGAGAGTGCTGGGCGCGGTGGCCGGGGCGGCGTTGGTCTGGGTGACGGCGAAGGGCGGTTGCGCGGCGAGGTTCTGCACGATGGAGGCATATTGGCCGAGGTTGTAGTTGATGCTGTATCCGGCGCGAACGACGGTCTTTTGTCCGAAAGGCTTCCAGGCGATTCCGAGGCGCGGAGCAAAGTTGTTGCGGTCGGGATGGACGAGGCCATCGCCGAATCCGGCGGTGGGTGAGACGACGGTGACGCCCCGAAAAACTCCGGCAGCGTCGTAGGAGGCGAGCAGGTTGGCGAGACGGTTTTGCGACTCGTGGAAGGGCGAGATGAACTCGTAACGGAGTCCGAAATTCAACGTGAGGTTACCGCGAAGACGCCAATCGTCTTGCGCGTAGAAATCGTAGCTGCGGGCGAGGTATTCATCGCGGACGGCTGAGTAGGCGAGCGTGGTTTGCTGCGCGTAGCCGAGAAGGAAGTCGGCGAAGTCGTATCCGGTGCCGGTGACCTGCGCGCCGTTGGCGTAGTTGGCGGTGGAGGAGCCGGTGAAGGTGAAGGTACCGCGCGGATTGCTGCTGAAGTAAGCCTTGTTGTCGATCCACCGATAGTCGGCGCCGAAATGCAGATGATGCTTGCCATGCACCCATCCGAAATTTTCGCTGAGGGTGAAGGTTTGCGAGTCGCGCTGGGAGGGCGTGACATCGGTGAGGCCGGAGTAGTCGGAGAAGTTGAGTCCGGGTACGCCGAAGTTCGCGGGATCGGTGGAGACTCCGCTGATGCCTGCGTTGCCGGCGACGTCGGTTACGCCCGCGTAGAAGTTTCCGGTGTGGGCGCGGCTGCGATTCCAGGTGAAGCGAAGCTGGTTGCTCAACTTACCTTTGCTGACGGACCAGCCTGCGTTGGCGTTGAATCCGTTGGTGTGAGTGTTGCCGCCGACGGTGGGGAATGGCTCCAAGGTTTGGGATGCGTTGCGCTGGTAGTTCAGGCCGAAGCTGAGATTGCTGCGGGGGCGGCGACCTCGTCCTCCACCACCGGGCTCGGGCATTCCGGGGGGCGGCATGGGTCCGCGCTGCGCGTTGGCACCGAAGTTGTGAGTAAGGCGGAGTCCGAAGATGTCGCTGTTTGTGTCAGCGGCGGAGGAGAAGCGGAAATTCTGCAGCGAGCCGTTGGTGACGTTGGGCGCGGGAATGTAGGCGAGCAGCGCCTTGGCCTGGGAACTGATGAGATTTCCGGGCACGCTGGTTCCGTTGCCGAGAAGGCTGCCGGGATGAGCGGGATCGTATAGCAACACGGGGCTGCCATTGAGCGCAGTACCGCTGAAATCGCCGTTGCGCTCGGCTTCGGTGTGGACATGCGAAAAGACGTCGTAAGGAGTCGAGCTGCGCGTGCCGGAATAGTTGAGGAATACGAAGGTTTTGCCGCCATCGTCGTAGAGGTGGGGAATCTTCAGGGGGCCGCCGAGCATTCCGCCGAAACGGTTGGAGCCGTAACCCGGCTTTTGCGACTGTTGTCCGCTGACCGCATAGGGCGATGCGTCGAGAGCGCCGTTGCTGGCGTCGTAGTAAATCTGGCCGTGCGGCTTAGTGAGGGAACCCATACGCATGCGTCCGCCTCCGGGACCACCGCCCGGGCCGCCGGGACCACCAGGGCCACCTCCTACGATGAAAACGCCGTCGCCTCCGGGACCGCCACCCGGGCCGCCGAAGCCGCCGCCGTTTAACTGTCCACGTGCGCGCATTTCGTCGATGCGATCGCGTAGCTCATCCATGTTCTGCAGGCCGAAGTCTTGAGCGGTGCCGCCACGTCCGGTGACGGAGACGGATTGGTTGGTGGCGTCGGCACTGGCGGCAAGTCCGCTGACGCTGGCGCTGGAGGCTTCACCCTCGGTGGAGGATTGGGCCAGCGCGGCATCGTCGGCGCTGAGAGTCAGGCGCTGCGCGCCGCGTCCGGCGGAGGCGGGTGAGCCGGATGCGCGCGTTGGAGATTGCTGATTGGCTGCGGCTTCGGCGCCGGTTATTTTCGGTGCGGGTGCGCGCGAGAGAAGGATGAGTTCGAAATCGCGCGCGGCTTCGGGCTGCGCGGGGTTGAGTATGACTTCGGCGGACTGCGCGGCGAAGGCCATGAATTCCGCGCGTAGAATCCATCGCCCGCTGGAGGGCAGTTCGAGACGGAACGATCCATCGACATCCGTCGATGTAATGACTTTGCGGCCGGTGAGCGAGTGCGAGGCGGTGACGGTGACGCCCGGTAATTTCGAAACTCCTGAACGGATGACGCCGTGAATGGAGAACGACTGGGGAGCGGAAGGGGTGGTCGCTGACGCGTGCGTTGCAGGTGCGGCGGGCGCGGTATCGGCCCGCGGGGCAGTGCTGGACGCCGGGAAAGGCTGTTGTGAGGGAGCAGGCTGTTGCGCCCATGCAGTGCCGGTGAGGCAGAGTCCGAGACATAGAATGGCCGACGCGCCAAAAGCGTTGAATAGCATTCTGCTTTCCTCGTTCAAAGACTTACTCCAAAGATAGACGCAATGGCGAGGCACTGGTTCACAGCAACCTTTCAATGGTTTCGAAATGTAACACTTCTTTGCAATTGGCCCTGAGCTCCGGAACGGTTGGGGGCGTGTGAAGTCGTGCGTGGATGAGAACCCGGGCGACTTACAAAAGTCTTACAATGCGCGAACCCATCGATTGCTATCTTATGAGTAACAGTGGCGTGGCGTTCGCTTGCTCCCTCTTCTGCCGCTTCTGATGCGGCGCGCAAGGAATCCACGAAAAGGATGGTTGAAGTGAGATCAGAGGAAAACAACAAGATCAATTGGCTTACGGCCATCGTCATGACGATTTATCACGTACTGGCGGTCGTTGCGCTTTTCCATTTCTCGTGGAAAGGAGTGGCGGTTGCGGCGGGGCTGTGGTGGGTTTCCGGATCGCTGGGGATCGGAGTTGGATATCACCGGCTGCTGACGCATCGCGGATTTCGCACGCCGAAGTGGCTGGAATATTTCTTCGCCATCTGCGGCACGCTGGCGCTTGAGGGCGGTCCAATCTTCTGGGTTGGCATTCATCGCATTCATCACCAACTGACCGATAAGGAAGGCGATCCGCACTCTCCGCGCGATGGAAAGTGGTGGTCGCATATGGGATGGATTTTGACGGGGCAGGCGCTGCACCAGGAGACGGAAAAACTGGCCCCCTATGTTCCGGATTTGCGCCGCGACAATTTCTATGTGTGGCTTACCAAGTATCACTGGATGACTCAGGTGGTAGTGGGCCTGACGGTGCTCTACTTCGGCGGCTGGAACATGGTGCTGTGGGGCGTGTTCTTCCGCACGGTGGTTGGCCTGCACGCCACGTGGCTGGTGAATTCCGCTACCCACCTTTGGGGCTCGCGGCGCTGGGCGACGGGCGACGACTCTACGAACAATTTCTGGATTGCGCTGCTGACGTTCGGCGAAGGATGGCATAACAATCACCATGCGCATCCGAATTCGGCACGGCATGGGCTGCGCTGGTGGGAAGTGGATACGAACTGGTATGTGATTTCGACCCTGCAAGCGGTGGGCCTGGCGCACGATATCAAACTTCCAAGAGCAGACAGCAGGATCAAGGAAATACGGAGGACGGATTCAGCTCCGGTGATAATGCCACAACCGGAGACTCGGCACGCGAAGGCCAACCAGGCGGTTGCGGGCGATTAGTTTTACAGGTTTCTAAAGAAGCCATGACGATTCGTCAGGGCTTCTTTTTTGCGGTCAAATAGAACAGGGCAGGATGGGAGAGGCGGCCTCTCAAGCCGGCATATTTTGTTCGAACGGCGAGAGCAAAGGCACGGCAAGAACACTAGAGGGGAAGTTCATGGTCTCCCAGGTTATCCGCGCACAGAACGCGCGGCGAACCTGGGGCACCCGCGAGTTTTTTATTCGGCAAGATAAGGACGACGGCGAAGACGAGAACGAACTCCTCTTTACTATCGTTGCCTGGCTACCCTACTATCTAGCTGACTTATGGAAATTCCCTCTCGAAACAAAGCCATCGCGTTCTTCATCGTGCTCGGAGCCTGCTCGGTTGCGTTTGCGCTGGCGCTGAATATCACGTGGATGATCCGCTGGCAAGAAGTCGGGATGATCGTACTGGGCATCATCTTCTTCGGATTCATTATCACGGGAGTGACGCTGAATACGATTTTTCTGGTTCGCGAGATGCGGCGGAGCGAGCAGCACGACAGCTTCATCAATGCTGTTACGCATGAGTTGAAGACTCCGATTGCCTCCATTCGGCTGTACCTGGAGACGCTGCAGTCGCGCGAGCTCAACGAGGCTCAACGCAAGAAGTTCTACGGCATCATGCTGGAGGATACCGATCGCCTGATCAATACAGTGGATCAGGTATTGCGGGCGGGGCACCTGGGACAGAAGAACAAGAAAAATTTCCAGCGCTTAGACCTGGGAGAGGTCGTGCGCGATTGCACATCGCTGGCCAAGACTCGACATCACCTTGAGGATGGGAACATCCGCTTCGTCGACTACACGCTTTCCGCGCCACTGGTGCAGGGCGACCCGGAAGAGTTGCGGTCGGCGGTGGGCAATTTGCTGGAAAACGCGGTGAAATACTCACATGGAAACATCGCCATCACGATCGAGATTCTAGATGAAGGAAAGGACCTGCTGGTGCGAGTCACCGATAAGGGCCAGGGCATTCCACAAGGCGAACTGAAGCGTATTTTCCGCAGGTTTTATCGCGTCAACGAACGGCTTCGCCAGCGCGTGAAGGGCACGGGGTTGGGACTCTTCATTGTGGGCGGCATTGCGCGGCGTCATGGCGGAAGAGCGTACGCGAGCAGCGAGGGAGAGGGGCGCGGCGCTACCGTCACATTGCGCCTTCCGCGCGACGCATCTTAGTCACCTGCTGAGGTTTATTCCTGCTATCCGGTGCGCGGTTTCCGCGATAACATAACACCATCGCCCGCTCCCGCCGGGTAAGGATGGGCATTCATGAAAGACTTCTACATTCGCGACGCGGCACAACAGGAAAACAAGGTAGTCACCACCAGCTTCGTCGTCAGCAACAAACAGATCAAAGCGAAAAAGAGCGGTGAGCCGTATCTTGACCTGACGCTGACCGATCGCACCGGAACCCTGCAGGCAAAGATGTGGGACAACGTCGAGGACTGCGCGTACACGTTTGAGCAGGACGACATCGTCAAAATCAAGGGGCTGATCAACAAGTACAACCAGCGCTGGCAGCTTACGATTCACAAGATTCGCAAGATGGAGGAGACCGATATCGAGTTCTCCGACTATCTGCCGAAAACATCGAAGGATATCGATGAACTCTGGCAGACGCTGCGGGAATTTGTGGCGAGCATCGGCGACGCGCACCTGCGGCGCTTACTGGAACTGTTTATGGCCGATCCGGTGATTGCACGCGCCTATCGCAACGCTCCGGCGGCAAAGACGATGCATCATGCGTTCATCGGTGGACTGCTGGATCACGTGATTTCGCTGATGCGCTCCTGCGACCTGGTCGCACGCAACTATGCGTTCATCAACCGCGACCTGCTGCTGACTGGCGCGTTTCTTCACGACATCGGCAAGATTCACGAACTCAGCTATGCGCGCTCGTTCGGCTACACGACGGAAGGCCAACTGCTCGGCCATCTGATCATCGAGTTGGAGATGCTGCACGCCAAACTTGCGCAGATTGCGGGATTTCCTCCGCAGCTCAAGATACTGGTTGAGCACCTGATCATCAGCCATCATGGGCAATATGATTTTGGCTCTCCGAAGCTGCCGATGTTCCCAGAGGCGCTGATGCTGCACTACATGGACGATCTGGATTCGAAGATGGAAGCGATGCGTGCGCAATTTGAGCGCGATGCCGATCTGGAATCGCCGTGGACGGCGTACAACTCCGCGCTGGGACGGCCTCTGTTAAACACTCTGAAGTTTTTGAAAGCAACGCACGCCGAGGAGACTGTCGCGGTCGCGGCTCCGGTAGAGTGAGAACGAGATATCGCAAAACAGAGTTTGCAAAAATCAAAAGCCCGGAGAAATCCGGGCTTGCATGTCCTTAGGACGGTTTCAAGGAAGTTCTATCCCGCGGGAGCGAGGAAAAGAAAAATCGATGGCGGGCTGAAAAGCTTGAGGCCGCAACGAGAGACTTGGGCATTGCTGGGGTCCTTCGCCTTCGGCTCAGGATGACCCAATTAGGAGCAAAAGCAGGAGCAACTGCCCCACTCAACGAAAGGAGCGTTGAGTGGGCCACCCGCCACCCACGAACAGAACTACTGGTTCACAGGTATTTTGATAATCTTCTTCTGAATTGCGTAGGTGACCAGTTGGGCCTTGTTGTGAATGTCGAGCTTACGCATCAGGTTGAACTTGTGCGCCTCTACGGTCTTCACGCTGAGCCCCAGCAGTACCGCAATTTCCTTTACGGAATTACCCTCGGCCAATAGCTTAAGAATTTCGCGCTCGCGCGGAGTGAGGGTGGAGATGCGTGGACGCATTTTGGAATCGCGAACCCTGGCGCGGAAGTCCTCGACGAGTTTGCCGAGCACCTGCGAGCTTAAATATTTCCCGCCCTTGTACACATCGCGCACAGCGGTTACGAGCTGCTGCGCGGGGGTGTCCTTGAGGACGTATCCGGAAGCGCCGACTTCAAGACACTGGACGAGATAGTCCTCGTCTTCGTACATGGTAAGGAACAATACCTTGGTCTCTGGACGGGTCTTGCGAATGTGCCGTGCCGCTTCGAAGGAAGACAGCCCCGGCATTCCGATGTCCATGAGAACGATGTCAGGGCGCAACTCGCGCGCCTTTTCGACGGCATCGCCGGCGTCGGGAGATTCGCCCACGACTTCACAATCGCTTTCGCTCTCAAGCAGGCGGCGAACACCCTGCCGGAACAATGTATGGTCGTCCACTAGCAGACACTTAATTTTCGGCATTGCCCTCACCCCTCAAACTTGATTGCACAGTTGTATTCATATTGTTGTTCACACCTTCTCAACTTCTCGTGCCGGTAAGCACACGTCCTTCTTTTGCATTGCCTTTCACAGTCTCTTCCGGATGCAGCGGCACCGGGACAGAGACCGTTATCTTCGTCCCTTCACCCTTGCGCGACGAAACCCGCATCTGGCCACCGAGGGTGCTGATGCGTTCGTGCATTCCGGCCATGCCGAATGAAGGCCGCATGGTATTCGCATTTGAGACAGTGCGGATGCCCACGCCATCGTCCTCGATTACCAACCGAAGGGTCTCGCCGTTGCGCTCCATCTGGATGTTCACGTTCTGCGCCTGGGCGTGCTTGGCGACGTTGTGCAGACTCTCCTGAACAACGCGGTAGATTGCCGTCTCAATGACGGGATCGAGGCGGCCTACGTCATCGCCAATGGCTACGCGGGACTGCACGCCGGCGGTCTTAGCGAGATCCTTGGCCTCTTTGCGAATGGCCGAAATCAATCCCAATTCCTGCAAGACAAGTGGCGAGAGGCGTCCGATGATGCGTCGAATGCCTTCGATGGTGCGATCCACGACGGCCAAGAGCTCGCCGATCTTGGCTTTGCCTTCGCGGGATTTCACCGTGCCATCGAGCATTCCAAGATAGAGGCGAATCACCATGAGCGCCTGTCCGGTTTCATCGTGCAATTCACGACTGATGCGCTTGCGCTCTTCTTCCTGCGCCTTCAGCAGGTGTCCGCTCAACTCGACGATTCGCATTTCGCGCTCGCGTAGTGCATCGGTCATACGGGCGCGATCGATTGCTAACGCGGAACGATCGGCTACGGCACGAAATAATTCCAACTCGGTGGGAAGCCACTGATAGGATTTTTCAAAGCCGATGATCAGCACGCCGATGACGGAGTCGCTGATCTTCAACGGAGCGCCCCACAGCGCACGTGCTTTGTTTCTCAGTTCGGGATTCAATACTCCCGACGAACGAGTGAGGTCCTGAAGAATGTCAGGCTCGCCGGTTTCGAAGATGTGTCCGGTGAAGCCCTGCCCCGCGGCAATGGATATATCGTCACCAAAGTTCGGGGGCATTCCGGTTGCGCTGCGCACACGAAGTTTATTGGTTTCAGGATCGGCGAGCAGAACCACCCCGATATTGGCCCCGAAAATTCCTTCGGTGATCACCAACACGCGTTCCAGCAAGACCGTCAAATTCTTCGCCGAAAGTTCGGCGTCCAATACTTTCAACAGGGCGTCGCTGGCGCTCTGCTGCACATCAAAATACGAGCCGGAGACGGCGACAAAACTCGCGGAGACTAACGTCTCAAGCGCAGCAGTGACCTGGTACTTGCGATCGCCAAATGCCTCGGAAATAAAGGGGGCGGCGACCTGCAGGTATATTTCGAGCGAACGAGCAACTTCGCGGGTGTCAACGCGCAACTTCGCCAGGCGCTGACCGTAGTGATAGAGGTTGTCAGTGAATTGATTGAAATCAGAATGGCTGAACAGCATGAATCCCACACCGAGGTTCAATCGTTCCAGAGCCACCATGGCGCGGCCTTCAAACTGGAATTCCTCGAACATTCGCTGCCGCCAAGCCGCCGTCATTTCGGCGAAGTGGGGCTGAAGAGCGTTCGTCGCCTCAAGGATTAATTCCTGGGCCGACTCTTGTATGGGCAACACTGTTGACACCATGACTCCTTAGATGCAGCAAAGAGCAGCAGCTTTGTATGTAACAATCAGTAACTAAGTACCTAGGAATGAGCGGGTTTGGCTAGGTAAGTTGAACGACGCGACGACCGGAAACACTAGGTATGTAACTGCTTTTCAGCCCGTGATTGACTCTATAATCATTAACTTAAGTGAAATTGTCTATAATGCCATTACCTTAATCCTTTATAGGTGTACTATGCCGAATGCTGCATCTTTGATGCAACGGCAATTCGAGAGCTTCCGTTACAATCCTTCTATGCTCCGATTTTTTACGGCTGGCGAATCGCATGGCGAGGCGCTGGTTTCCAACATCTCGGGATTGCCGGCAGGCATTTCTGTTAGCGAGGCCTACATCGACCGCGAGCTCTGGAGGCGGCAGCAAGGCTTCGGGCGCGGCGGAAGGATGAAGATCGAGCGCGACCATGCGCGCATCCTGAGCGGAGTGCGGCACGGATACAGCATTGGATCGCCGATTGCGATGCTGATTGAAAATCGCGACTGGCAGAACTGGAGTGAGTCGCTGCCGGTGGGCGAGGGCGATCCGGAGAAGCACAAGGCGGTGAAGTCTCCGCGTCCTGGGCATGCGGACCTGGCAGGGGCGCTGAAGTACAACTTGACAGAGGCGCGATACATTCTGGAGCGCGCAAGCGCGCGAGAGACGACGGCGCGAGTGGCGGCCGGAGCAGTGGCAAAACAGGTGTTGGCAGCGCTGGACATTGAAGTTTTGAGCCATGTGATACAGGTTGGTGGCGCACGGCTGGGGCGGGCGGTTTCGTTTGACGAAATTCGCAGACTGGCCGGAAAAGATGAAGTGCTGCTGAATTGTGCCGATGAGGAATCCGAACAGCGCATGAAGGCCGAGGTGGATGCCGTGTTGCGCACGGGCGACACCGTGGGCGGCGTGTTTGAAGTGGTGGCGCACAATGTTCCGCCGGGGATTGGGACGTATGCCAACTGGGATGAACGGCTGGACGCGAAGCTGGCGTCGGCAGTGATGTCGATTCAGGCGGTGAAGGCCGTGGAGATTGGAGACGGCGTGCTGGGGGCGACCTCGCATGGGTCGGCGGCGCAGGACGAGATTGGATACAGAGGCGAAGGCGCGGGAATTCTGCACTCGAAGTTTACGGATTTTACGCGAGCGGGCAATCACGCGGGCGGCATCGAGGGCGGGATTTCGAACGGGTGCGATATTGTGGTACGTGGACATTTGAAACCAATCTCCACGCTGCGGCGTCCGCTGGGCTCGGTGGACTTCGCCAGCCGCGAACCGGTGAAGGCCGCCTACGAACGCTCGGATGTGTGTGCGGTTCCGGCGGCGGGAGTGGTGGGCGAAGCGATGGTGGCACTGACGCTGGCGGCGGCGGCGCTGGAAAAATTCGGGGGCGATTCGCTGGTCGAACTTCGCCGCAACTATGACGGATACTGCGAGCAGCTTCGCAGCTTTTAAATTTGGTGGCGTTGGATTCGTGACGTCGAATTCGTAATGCCTGAACGCGTAAATACTGAACCGGAATGATTGAATGATTTATCCAATTGTGAAATATGGCGACCCTGTGCTGGAAACTCCGGCCGCGCCCGTGACTGAGTTCGACGACAAGCTGAAGAAACTGGTCGATGATATGTTCGAGTCGATGTATGAGGCGCAGGGAGTTGGACTGGCGGCTCCGCAGATTGGAATTTCGCTGCACCTGTCGGTGATCGACACTTCGTTCAAGGAAGATCCTGAGGCGAAACTGGTGCTGGTGAATCCGCAGATACTGAAGGTCGAAGGGAAACAGAACGGCGGCGAAGGCTGCTTGTCAATTCCGGACTTTCGGGAGAATCTTGCGCGCGGGAAACGCGTCACCATCAAGGCACAGGACGTGGACGGCAACTGGTTCGAGAAGACGGGCGAAGACCTGCTGGCACGCGCCTTTCAGCACGAGATCGATCATCTGAACGGAACCCTCTATATTCACCACCTGTCATCGCTGAAGCGCGACATGATGCGGCGGAAGATCAAGCGGCTGAAGCGTCAGGGGGAGTGGTAGAGATCGAGTTGCAACTCGCCGATTAGAACGGTTTCACGGAAGGTATATCCGGCGGGAGCGAGGAGAAAGAAGAATCGATGGCGGCTGAAAAGCTTGAGGCCGCGCGGGAGATCTGGGCATTGCCGGGGTCCTTCGCCTTCGGCTCAGGATGACCCTCTCACCAGATGGCAGACACATCTACTTTGGAACCGCTCTGATGAGCCGGAGAGCGATACCAAGAACGACGAACAAGAGCAACGACAACAGCCCCACAACCTAAACTGTAAAACGATGTGTTGGAACACCCTGTAAACCATGTCTTGGAACAGGACACCTTCTTTCGGCAATGATTACCCCCACCGCAAGTCTCTCCCCCGGTAAGAAAAAGCCGCACCCCCTCTGGGGCGCGGCCTCTCCACACCTCACACCTTACGGAACCGTTACCGTAAATACCATCGGCGTCGGATTCGAAACCGTCCCCGAACCCGTCGGAGTCACCGTCACCGTGTACGTCCGTGCCGTCTTCACCACCGCCTGCGTAGAGGACGACCCTCCCCCTCCCCCGCACGCCAGCGAGAATCCAGCCACGCAAATCGCGGAGGCCGTCAGCAACACCGCCAGCGCCTGCTTTCGGCGTACTGTAAACGGCGCTCCCAGCAACACCGCGCAGAACAAGATTGCCCCGCCGCCCTTTCCACTCTTCCACGGAGCCACCGGCGCGTGATTCGCCGCGCTCGTCGTCGTCGTGATCGTCAGTGTCGATGTTCCAGTCCCATAGTTAGCAAGCGTGGCCGATGTTGCCGTCGCCGTCAGGTTTGATCCCGCCGGGCTGATCGAAGTCGCAAACGTCACTGTTCCCGAATAGTTTGTCGAAGCCAGCGCAAGAGCGATGGCCGTCGTGCTTCCAGCGCTGATCGTGTAAGCCGTTACCGGCTGTGTCACCGTATAGCTCGCCGCCGCAGTCCCACCGCCGGATGTCGATGCCATTGCCGTCGCCAGCGCGCCCGCGTCGAGCGAACCCAAGCCGGTCACCAGGTCATACCCGGTTCCAGCCGTATAACCCGCCAAGCCACCGGTACAATTCGTGGAACCCGTCGTGCAGGGCTGCTGATTGTTGCCCGTCGTGATGTCGTGGAAAACCGCCGCATAGCTCGCCGGATTGCTCGCCAGCGTATAAAGCGTGGGATTCAGATTTCCCAGCTTTCCGTACTTCTGCACCAGCAGCGTCACCACTCCCGCAAAAGAAGGCGCTCCCGCCGAAGTTCCACCGAAAGCCGAAAGTCCGTTATCTGAGTAGCGGAAGCCAGTAACGCAGGACGATCCCAGCGTTTGCGTCGGACTCGTCGCTCCCGTGGGAAACACCTGCGTGCAGACCAGGTACCCGTCGTGATCAGGTGAGGCTGCGAAAGAAACATCCGGAACGTAGCGTTTATTGGCTCCCGTGTAGTCGCTTTGCCAGGTCGGCAGATTATAAATCTGGCTCACTCCGCCGCCTGCGGACGACAATGTCGCCTTCGGGTCAGCCGTCTGATCTGCTGCGGTGTCGTTCCAACTCGTCTCCGGAATATATTGCAATGCCGAACTGATTGTGTCTGCCGAATTCGACCCGCTCCAGTACGGACCGGCGTAGGTCTGGCCTTCGTCCGCGCTGAACCTGGTTCCACCCACCGCGACCACAAGCGGACTGGAAGCTGGCCAGTCTGCCACGTTGCCGTGGGTCGCCAGTGTGCTTCCCTGGTCGCAACCTGTCGCTCCCGCGTCACCCGAGGAGTTCAGAATCGTCTGTCCCTGTGCTGCCGCCTGCGCCAGATAGTTTTCGATCTGTTGCCGGTAGGCGGTCTCGCCATTCGTCGTCCCAATCAGATCCGTCTCGCAGTTTCCATAGCTCAAACTGATCACCGGAACCACCGCGCCGTCGGCCTTATACGTTGTAATGCCGTAGATCAATGCTTCGTAAACGCCCTGGTTCTTGTCCGCCGGACTGGCGTAGATGTAGTCCACCGTGGCGTCTTTAGCAATGCCGCCCGCCCATTCCACGTCAAGATTCGCCTCGCCTATATCGCCGGCGACCGTTTCCCCAGCCGTGCCCGTGCAATTTGCGCTGCTGATGCAAACGTAGTTCAACTTCGTCGCTGGCAATCCCGCTGCCGCGCGAAAGTTGTCAACATCGCTCTGCGGAAAATACGTCTGTCCCACGATTCCCACATGCACTCCCGTGCCGGTAACCGTGGCATACAGAGCGTTCACCCCATAGATCGTCGCCCAGTCCCCCGGAGTCAGAAAATGATTGCCCGACGCAGCCGAGGTAAATTCCGGATTCGGACTCTTGACGACCGCCCGCGCCTTCGGCCGGAAACTGTTCAGCCCCCCCACATTTGCAATCATCCCCGCCATGCTCTGCGGAACCGAGACCTCCGTCGCGTTCGCGATGTGCGTCTCGCCGTCCAGTTCGTACCGATGAATCTGCGTCCGGAAAGCCGATTCCGCCTGCCCCACCGTTCCCGAGAACGTGATCATATTGCGCGATGGCGCCACGCTCTTCACCGTGAAGCCCTGCCCCTTCAGCCACGTCGTAATCTTGTTCAGGTCCGCGCTCGTCAGTCCAAACCGCGCGCCAAACTCCTCCTGCGTCAGCCATTTGTGATACTGCGCCGACTTCGGATCCTGTTGCGCCGCCAGCAGTGTATTCAACTCCGCCTGCTGTGTCGCCGAGGGCGCAATATTGAGCGTCAGCGAAGCCAGCGGTTTCTCCGCGCTCACCATCCCAAGGTCAGCCCCACGCCGCGCCATCGGATGCACGCTACCCGCGATCTTTATGCTCGAGACCGTATTGGCGCTCAACTCCTGGGTGATGCGGTTAGCGCGCGTCGCCGTCTGCGACATCAGAGGTGCCGAACCTGCCACAACCATCGTGGCCACCGCGCACACTGCCATCCATTTCCTGCCGATTGCAGCACCGGAAAGCGGCGTTCCACGCCACATCATCTTGATCATCATGCCTTGGTCCTCTCACGTGTCTTTGGAGCATATCTGCAGCGAATCAGGCGAGAGCTGCTTCCAAAAACAGTACAGGGCTTCGTTACCGAACGCAAAGTTCAATCGAACAATACGCAAGATGAAAGTAATACGAGTTCTGAACTCAATTGTTCGGGGTCAAAAAAGGAACTGTCGAACCAGTGTCCCTCGCTAGAACCGGCAGCTCTGCTGCCTTTCCTAGGATGTCAGAGTTCCTGCTTTTGGATGTCTCGTTCCAGTGAGGATGGAGTTCCCGGCATGCGCCCGGTTATGTGCGTGGGGGCCCGGATCACGCGCCCGCTTCCCCCAGCTACTTATTCGAATGAGCAATGGCTGCACTGCTCATGCATCGAACACGACTGTTTCCCGCAATTCCGCATGTGATCGCGAGTCTGCTTTAGTGCGCTCATCTCGTCGCACATCATCGTCATCACCTGCATACACAGCGCCGGATGCTGCCGCAAAATCTCATTCACCGACTCGGTCTCAAGAAAAATCATCTCCGCCGGCTCCAACGCCTCGACATCGAACTCGTAACGTGCCGAACACAGCGCCGCCGGCAATCCCAGCACCGACCCCGATCCTGCCGTATGGCACACCAGCTCCTTGCCCTTTCCGCCTACCAGCGAAATCCTCGCCGCACCGCTCACAATCAGGTACACGCCTTTGGCTGCGTCGCCAAAGGAAAACAGGCGATCTCCTCGCGCCACCGTCTGTTTCCGCCCATACGGCGTCATCGCCCGCGTCAATTCTTCCGCCGCCTGAAACGGCAAAGTCGTCTTATTTTCCGAACTCGTTCTCAATAGATTCACTACGCCGCACCCCGCCCATCATTACTACCAACTGCCCAACCATCATGGTGTGATATGAATCACGTTCATGTGTGACTAATTCCGGAGATATGAACCTCGCTAAACCTTGCCAACCTTGCCCTCCCAGTTTCCCCACTCGTAACTTGTCGCAGCCTTCCGCAGCGGCTACCCTGAATCTGCATGATTCGTTTCTTCCGCCTGCTCGCGCAAGTCCTCATTCTGGTTATCGTGGCCTTGGCATCGACCTTGATCAGCATGAGATTCGCCATTCATGGCCGCGAGGTCGCCGTGCCCGATTTCCGCAACATGACTCCCGCGGAAGCCGAGCGGGTGGCCTTCGAGCATGGCCTCGAACTGGCGCGCAGCGAGCACTTCTATTCCGCCACGGTTCCCGCCGGGCGCATCGTCTCTCAGCAGCCCGATCCCGGCACCCATGTCCGTCGCGGCTGGCGCGTTCAGGCCGCCGAAAGTCTCGGACCCCAGCTCATCGACATCCCTGCCGTACTTGGCATGAGCTCCCGTGCCGCCGAGATCAACATCCGCCGCCGCGGCCTCGAGGTCGGAGCCTCCGCCGAACTGCCTACGAGCGCCTCCGAGCCTCAGGCCATCATCGCCCAAACCCCTTCTCCCGGAGCGCAAGGCGTAGCTGCCCCACGCATCAGCCTGCTCTATGCCGCACCGCCCCCGGAAACCGCCTACGCCATGCCCGACCTCACCGGACTGACTCTCACGGACGCCACCACCCTTGTCACCCAATCCGGCCTGAAAACCGTCTCCATTACCACCACGGCCGATCCCTACTCGACCCAATTCGCCACGCAACCCACGACGCCTCCCGCTCCCCAACCCTCCACCCTCATCGTCGTCGGCCAGTCTCCCGCTCCCGGAGCCCGCGTAACCCCCGGCACCAGCGTCTCCCTCCAACTCACCCGCTCCTAGCCCTCGCCCTTGCTCTTGCCGTAATCTTCCGCTCGCACCAAAATCCCCCAAGGTGGCCCCTGCCAGCCAGCTCCCGACCAGCCTCCCGGATTCTCCGTTAATCGTTCCTCCGCAGCATCGCCGCGAAGAACCCATCGCACGGATGAACTCCCGGCAGCGTCCGCAGATACCTTCCCCGCACCAGCGTCTCAGGTTCTTCCCACGCCAACTCCCCAGTGCTCTTCATTTCCTCCAGCACGCCCGCGCAGTCAACGATAGATAGCGCGTCGTCTCCGCTCAAAACCTGCTCCACCACGCTCTCTCCCTCCTCGCTCTCCAACGAGCAAGTCGAGTAAACCAACCTTCCTCCCGGAGCCAGTGCCGCCGCGCCCCGTCGTAAGATCGATACTTGCAAATCTTGCAATTCCTTGAGGTCCGTCTCCTTCACCCGCCACTTGATTTCCGGATTTCCCGCCAGCGTCCCTGTCCCGCTGCAAGGCACATCGGCCAGTACGCAATCGAACTGTCCGGCGAACTCAAGCCTCGTCACGTTGCCGGTGATTACGTTTACGTTTATCGCCGCAACCCGCTCTTTCAGCGCTCTTGCGCGATGTTCGTGCAACTCCACCGCCGTGATCTTCGACGTCGGATTCCGTGCCGCAATCGCCGCAGTCTTTCCTCCCGGAGCCGCGCAGCAATCGAGAATCCGCTCGCCCTTTCCCACCAGTGCCGCGACCAGTTGCGATGCCTCGTCCTGCACCGCCACGTGATGATCGCGAAACGAAATGCTGTGCACCAGATCGCCCGCCAGCAACCTTCGCGCGCTAGTCAGCAGCGCTCCCGGCCCCAGCTTGATCCCAGCCTCGGTCAATTCTTCCTCTGCATCCGGCGTTGCCAGCCGCAGCGCCGCTCCACGCACATGCTGATTTGCCTCGCAAATCTTGCGTGCTGCCTCATATCCATACATGTCGATCCATCGCCCGACCATCCACTCCGGATGCGCGAACTCCACCGCCAGCTCCTGCGCACCGCGCGTTTCGCTTTCCACCACCGGAGTCTTCGCATGCGCCGCCAGCTTCCGCAGCACCGCGTTCGCATAGGGAACCGCCGAACGCTTTCCCGAAACCTTCACCAGTTCCACGCTCTCGTGAACCGCTGCATGAGCCGGCACGCGCGCCAAATGGTTTAGTTGGCACGCTCCCAGCCGCAGCGCAATCCGCACTTCGCCGTCGAGCCGCGAAACCTTCTGCGATGAGAATTTCGCGATCCTCGCATCCAGTTCGGATTGCCAACGCAACGTGCTCATCACCAGTTCGTAGGTCAGCGCGCGATCTTCCCGCGAGAGCCTGTCCATTTTCGGTGAGTTCAGCAACTCGGAAGCGTAGGAACCATCGCGCTCCACCCGAATCAAAATGTCAAAAGCAAAGGAGCGTGCCGGTGATACCGCCATCTGTGAGTGTCCAATCTTGTTCAGGAATGTCTTGATTCAACGCATCGGTTATGAATGAGCCAAGGAAAAGCCAGGGGCGAAGGCGAAGGCAGAGTCAACTACCCCACGTCAGCCCGATGAAACCGGGCGGGACGCGGGGCACCTGCGGTTTGCCGTTGCTCTTACGACCGCCCGAAAAGCTCGCCCGCCTTCGGCTGATATCCATTCAGAAATTCCCGCGCGCTCATCCGCCGCTTGCCTTCGAGTTGTAGTTCTTCAATCACAATCGCCGTACCCTCACCACATCCGGCCAGCAGTCGCCCGCCCACGATTGCGATCTCGCCCTCGTTCAGTCCGTGCGCGCCGTCCACCACCGCCAGCGCGTGCAGCGTAAGCTGCTTGCCTCGAAACGAAGTAAACGATCCCGGCCACGGCTGAAAGCCGCGATGCCGATTGCAGATGGTCTGCGCCTCTCGCGCAAAATCCACGCGCCCATCTTCCCGCGTCAGAATCGGAGCCAGTGTAGCGCATGCATTGTCCTGAGCCACCGGCTGCACACGTCCTTCCGCCAATGCCGCCAGAGTCTCCACCAGCAGCTCCGCTCCCATTGCCGACAGCCGGGGAGCAAGCGTCACGCTCGTGTCTTCCGCCAGAATTGGCATCTCCCTCTGAAGGAGAATATCTCCCGTATCGAGTCCTTCATCGATACGCATCGTGGTATTGCCGGTCACCGTTTCGCCCATCGCGATGGCCCACTGAATCGGCGCTGCTCCGCGATACTTCGGCAGCAGGGAAGCGTGCAGGTTGATATTCCCGTTTTGTGGCAGGTCAAGCATCCAGCGCGGAATGATCCGCCCATATCCGACCACCACAATGCACTCGGGAGCAATCGCTTCCAGCTCCGCGCGAAACTCAGGGTTGTTCTTGATCTTCTCCGGCTGCGAAATCGCCAGGCCAAGCTCGACCGCCTTCTGCTTCACCGGCGAGCGAGCCACTTCCATCCCCCGTCCCTTGGGACGGTCCGGTTGCGTCACCACGAGTGACACGTCATGCCCGGCGCGAGCCAGCGCCTCCAGTGGAGCCACGGCAAACATAGGAGTACCGCAATAAACAATCTTCACAGCTTTGATTGTAGCGGCTGGCGTCCGCCAAATGGAGACCTGGTAATCGGAGAGATGTCGGTGACCGAAGGATGTTGATGATCGAAGAGAAAGTTGACGGTGGCGCATGTATGACACCGCCGACGTTGTCATACATGGGCCGCCGGAGTCGTTTTGAGAAAGGAGGTCAAAGGCAAAAGCAACAGCAAAGAAATCGGCGAATCCAGACGGCGGTAATTGAGATATTGAGATCAGGCGCGGAGGAGGTCGCCGAAGACTTCGGCGGTGAAGGCTTCGAGAGTGGCGCCCCGGGTCCACATGTCGGGAGGAATGTTGGCTTTGCGGCAGGTTTGGGTAAGGAAGGTTTCGCGATCCCAATGGTGCTCTGTCGCTACCTGGGGGAGGAGCAGGCCACGGCGCGAGCCAAAGGTCACCATCAGGCCGTGACGGCCTACGACAACGTCTTGAGGAGCGATCTGGAACATGGGAGAGAGGACGCTGATCTCGATTTGCAAGGCGTTCAACTCTGGCTCGGTTACCGGCGGGAATCGGGGGTCTTCCAGGGCTGCGGCGCGAGCAGTTCGACGGATGGTGTCATCGAGGGGCTCGGTGGCGATCACGTGGCCAATGCAACCCCTTAGCGTGCCATTCTTGTGAAGGGTGGTGAAGGCGCCACGCGGTTCGCGCAGGTGAGGAGAGGCTTTGAAGGTGGGCAGGGGTTTCCTGGCGACGGCGGCGGCGATGCTCTGGTGAGCCAGTTGCAACAACCATCGCCGTTCGTCGGGAGAGTACTCGGCAGGAAAATCTGTCATCGGAATTCCGCAACTGGCGCAAAGTTTCAAGGTAAAAGCAATACCCGACGATTTACCTTGCGCTGACGTTTTTGTCGCCGGGACGGTTGAGCACAAAGGGGAGCGGATTGCGCCGCTTCTTGCTCTGCAGCAGCGCCTCGGTCCAGAAGGCGCGGAAGTAGGCGAAGGCCGAGAGCAGAGAGACCGAAAGCATCATCCAGATGGCACCGATCGCCAGATCCGAACCGGGAAGGGTGGTGCCTGCGATGGTCCACACCGGCCAGGCATGGGCCAGCAGGACGGCGACAACGGAGATGATCTGCACGACGGTTTTGAACTTTCCTATGTCGCGCACCCGCAGAGTCATGCCTTCCTGCACGGCTACGGAGCTGAGGCCGGTGACGAGGAATTCCCTTCCAACGATGAGGACGGCGATCCAGCCGGAGACCAGCGCGGGCGCAAACTGTACGAGAGTGACGTAGGCGGTAGCGACGAGGAGCTTATCCGCCAGGGGCGAGAGCAACATTCCCAGAGTGGTGACCTGATGGTAGCGGCGGGCGAGGAATCCATCGAGGCCGTCGGTAATAGAGGCCAACAGAAAGACGGCCGCGGCCAGCAACTCCTGCCTGCCGTGCACACCGTGAAATTGTGTGGTGGCAAGGATCCAGAGAAACAGCGGTACGCAACAAATCCTTGCGAGCGTTATGGAGTTAGGCAGATTCACGAGAGCACAAAGTAGCGCGACCAGCGCTTCGATTATGCGACCTGCAGCGGCGAGTTTCAAGGCGTGCTGGTTGGGCCTCGCGCTGTATTTTTGTCGCTGTATTTTTGTTTAGTTCTCCGGCTTGCCAGAGTCGGAGGAGCCCGCTTCGGCAGCCGCGGCCTGCGGCTTTCCGGCGCTCTCGTTGACCATGTCCTTGAGCTCTTTGCTGGGCTTGAAGAAAGGAATCTTCTTCGGAGGAACTTCGACACGATCGCCGGTCTTTGGATTGCGCCCCACGCGCGGTTTGCGCTGGCGGGTGCGGAAACTACCAAAACCGCGAATTTCGATCTTGTCTCCGGTGCGCAGAGCTCGCACTACGCTGTCGAAGATGGTCTCCACAATGACTTCACTGTCCTTGCGGGTCAGTTCGGCCAGTCGTGAAACTTCTTCGATGAGATCGGCTTTCGTCATGTTGTGTCTCTCCGTGTAAGCGGATTTCTATCATACCGCGCATCAGCAATCGAAGGCTAAAACGTTGGCAACTCGGAGTTTACCACGCCTGCGGCCAAAAACAGTAGGGGGCAAATCGCAGGATTTTTTTGAATCCATTCGTTTTATTTCCGGAATAGCCGTCCCATGAAGCGGCCAAAGCGGCGCAGCACGTTTGTTTTCCTGGGCGGGAGCTCGGTTTTTGCCGCCGGTCCCGTTACCTGCGGGAGCAAAGCCAAGGCTAACCGTGAGTTGTCGGTCGAAACCGATAACCGCGCTACGGAAGCATAGTAGTCCTGAACCGTTTCGCTCCCACGATAAACAAACGAACTCTCGACTTCGAGATGCGGATCGGCTTCACTAGATGGAACTTTAGATGGAACTTTGCCCTGTGCCAAGTCAGGAATCGACGGGGCTTCCGGGTTGGGCGATGGTTTGGCTTCCGACGCTGGCTTGGGTGGCGCGGGAACGGCTTCAGAAAAAGCTGGGGCGGTGGACGTGAGCGCTTCGGGTTGCGCCTTCACGGCAGGGCATCCGCAGATGGGTGGCGCATCGGTAGCGCCAGAGATTCGACCTCCGCGGAAAAGCACGTTTTTTCCGGGTGAGAGCTGGTAGGAATCGGTGCCCATCATCTCGGCGATGAACAGAGACGCATCGTTGCCAGGGAGGGAGCGCACGCAGGTGTCTCCCGTGGGAGCGACGGAGATAGCAAGATGGAAGCTGCCGGGGCTGATGAGTTGGAAACGGAAGTCAGGGGTGATCAGCGAATCCTGAGCGGTGCGAAGCGAATAGTTCAGCTCCATGGCACCAGCGTTCATTCCCAGAACAAGGGATTTGCCACTCTGGTCGGCGCTCAACGAGAGGTTGGTCTTAGGACAGATGCGTAATTCGCCGCCGCGCTCCAGCCGCAACAAGGCTACACCTTCTCCGGCGGAGACCTGCGAACCACTGAGCACGTGAGCGCCGTTTCCGGAGAGAACCACGGAGCCGCGCACGCTGGCATCGCCGGAATACACTTCGCCAATCGCGTTCTGTGCATGAAGCGCAGAGGGAAACACCATTGCAAAGCCGAAGAGCAGCAGATGCTTTTTCACGTTGTAATTGAAACACAGTAATCGAACACAGAGTACGGCGCGCGTCAGTGTAGTTGATTATTTTTGCAATCCATCGTCGCTGACGAACTCGTAGCTCTCGATGGCGGCGGCAATGGTGAACTTGTGGCCATCGGGACTGCCGTCTTCCCTGCGCACAACAGTTCCGCGACAACGGACATTCATCGGCTGGGCCATGGTGATCTCGGTCGGGAGAGTCAAGGTGAACTCGATGATCGACTCGCGTTCGATAGCGGCGTCGCAGTAGAAGCAGATGCCGTGCGAGATGACGTCACGGGTGGTGGCCGTTGCGTGTACTTCCTCGCCCGCATGTGCCGTTACATCGACCGGTAGTTCAAGCGCAAAGCGTTGTATCATCCGCTTTTCGTGGCCGCGCTCGTCCTCCATCTCCAAACTCCTCGCCATTGCAATACAGCTTGTCATTAAAGATCGCGGTCGACCTCAGGAGTGTCAAGCCAGTAGTACAAGGACCGATGCGGAATTGGTAACGTCTGTTCCCCCGATAGTAATGTGTGTCAGAATGGGATTTCATTGATTATCATCAATATGCCACGCGTCTTCCGGGAAATCCCCCCTTCCTTGATGGCATGACAGTTGTTCCCGGTTTCGGGCAGGGCGCCTGAAACATCGCGCGGCACGGGCCTCAATTGAGACATGATGGCGGTTGGCATATATACTTTGCTGACTCTTCACACCGCCCGCTGTGCCGATGTCCAGAGCCGGTCGAATAGATTCGCCGTTTCTGCTTGCAAGCAGGGGAAGCATGGAAATCAGGTTCTGGGGCGTCCGCGGGTCAACACCGACTCCACAAATGGAGAATATGCGGTATGGCGGAAACACGTCCTGCGTTGAGGTGAGAGTCAACGATCACCTCTATATTTTTGATTGCGGGACGGGATTCCGGAATCTGGGGAAGAGCCTCAAGGCTCAGAATGGTTCTACGCCGATCTATGCCCACGTGTTTCTTTCGCATTTTCATTGGGATCATATTCAGGGTATTCCGTTCTTTCAGCCTTTGTACGATAACCCCGACAACTATTTCTTCTTTCACTCTTCGAGCCGCACACGTGGACTGCAGAGGGTGATTGAAGAGCAGATGACCGATCCATATTTCCCGGTGGATATGAGCGAGATGTCGGCGCATTGCAATTTCTACGATATCGAAGAGGAACGGGTTGCATTTGACGATTGCATTGTGCAATCGATGTGGCTGAATCATCCCCAGGGCTGCCTGGGTTTCCGCATGGAGACCGAGAACGGAATACTGGTTTACGCCACGGACAACGAGCCGGGACATCCGGTTTTCGATCGCAACCTGCGAAGGTTGGCCGAAGGCGCGGACGTATTGATATACGACGCGCAATATCTTCCCGAGGAATACGAGGCTAAACGCCGCGGTTGGGGACACAGTCACTGGCGTGAGGCTGTGAACGTGGTAATGGAGAGCGGCGCCAAGGAACTGGTGCTCTACCATCACGATCCGGAAAGCGACGACGAGCAACTAGACAAGATCGAAAAGAGCGCCTCGGAGTATTACCACAAAGTCCGCGCGGCACGCGAAGGCGACGTCATCATCCTGTAATTCAACTTTTTCCGAAGCTTCATCAGGTTGATCCATCCTCGTTTCAGGTTTACTCAAGAGCAACACCGAGACTCCGACATGGAGGATGTACTCTGATGTTCCTGCGGAGCGTCCGCGATCGCATGTCTTCGCCCGTTCCCGAACTGGCTATGTTAGATTAAAATGTTTACCCGACAACTCGGAAGAACGCTCTATCTAGGCGCGCAGGAGTATTGTTTCTTGGAAAACCGCAGTGCACAGCATCATAAAGACCGCCTGATTGAGGCGATTAAAGAAGAACTCGTCATTATTGTCACCGGAGAGCTTTCCGATCCACGTATCGGCCTTGTCACGGTCAACGAAGTGGTCCCGGCACCGGGGGGCAAAGCGATTCGCGTGTATGTGGCAGTAGAAGGCAATGAGCGCGAGCAGAAGGAGTGTGTCGCGGCCCTGAACGACGCGGTGGGGTTCATTCGCCACGAGCTGGCGGACACGCTGAGCCTTCGTGTGGCGCCCGATATTCACTTTGTTCTGGACAGCTCGACGGCCTATGCGGCAAGGATCGACGAGTTGCTCCACCGGATCGACAAGAGGAACAAGAAACAGAAGCCATGAACACCTTTGACGAAGTGATGAACGCAGTGCGGTCGCGCCAGCGTTGGGTGGTTACCTCCCATGCGCGGCCCGATGGCGATGCCGTGGGCTCTGTCCTCGGATGCGTTCAGATACTTCGTGCAATGGGGAAGCAGGCGGATGGCTACCTTAGCGATGGCGTGCCGTTCATCTATCGCGGGCTGCCGGGAGCTGCTGAGGTTCGCATGGGGCCGGTCGACGGCGCTGAATACGACGGGGTAATTATCCTGGAGTGCGACAGCGTTCATCGGACCCAACTCGGAGGCATTGGCGGACTGTTCTCGGTGAGTATCGACCATCATGAGACCTATGCGGAATATGCGGATGTGAACTACGTGCTCTCGACGGCGGCGGCAGCGGCTCAACTGGT
Organism: Saccharimonadales bacterium (SeqCode); assembly: GCA_035539055.1. Taxonomy (GTDB): domain Bacteria; phylum Acidobacteriota; class Terriglobia; order Terriglobales; family Acidobacteriaceae; genus TOLSYN. The sequence goes on from DATLJC010000025.1 coordinate 26,612, forward strand.
GCATCGGCTGACACAGGCGGCGGGAGTGACGATTACCCCGGATATTGCGACCTGCCTTTACACGGCGGTGCTTACCGATACGGGATCGTTCTGCTATTCGAGTACAAACGAACAGACCTTTGCTTTTGCGCGCGAAATGGTGCTGGCAGGGGCTGATCCGGCGACGGTGGCGCAGCAGGTGTATTTCTCAAACACGGCGTCGAAGATGCGTTTGCTGGGCAAGGCGCTTTCCAATCTTCAGTGCGAAGACTCAATCTCGTGGATGCATGTTTCCGAAGCAGATATGGAATCGACGGGGGCTAGCGAGCAGGATTGCGAAGGACTGGTCAACTGGGCGCTGGGAATTCATGGAGTGGAGGCGACGGTGTTCTTCCGCGAGACGGCCAACTCGCAGTATCGCGTGAGCTTGCGCAGCAAGGGACGGATCGATGTGTGCCGCATTGCGGAAAGCTTCGGCGGAGGAGGCCATTTCTGCGCTAGCGGGCATGCGATCGCGGGGCCGTTCGAGATTGCGCGGGGGCGTGTGTTGGCGGCGCTTCGCGCGGCGCTGGACGTCAGCAAAAAACAGCAAAATAGTTGATGGATTCAGGGTGGCACGCGTCGGTCTATAAGGGGCGGACGTGGGGTTGTGCCTTGGGAAATATTCATTCAGAAAGCAGTGTGCATGTACGCTTTGGTTCACGATTCAATGCAGTTGTTCTCATTCGCAGGAGCGCTGATGATATTGATGGCCTACGCTGGACATCAGTTTGGCAAGATCGATTCGCGCTCGCTTGCCTATAACCTGCTTAACATTTTTGGCAGCGGAATTCTGGGGTACGTCGCGCTGTTCCCTTTCAAGCTGGGATTCGTAATTCTGGAGTTTGCCTGGGTGCTGATCAGCGTTGTTGCGATTGTTCGGAGCCGAGGAACGATGGCGGGATGAGAGCAGATGGCGAGATGAGAGCAAAAGCAACGACAAGGGCAAGGTCAACAGCCCCACGTCAGCCCGATAAAGCCGGGCGGGACGAGGGGCACCAGAAGCGGGACTGATCAAGGAAAAGAGCAGATGGCGAGATGAGAGCAAAAGCAACGACAAGGGCAAGGTCAACAACCCCACGTCAGCCCGATAAAGCCGGGCGGGACGAGGGGCACCAGAAGCGGGACTGATCAAGGAAAAGAGCGCGGGAAGGGTCCGCGCTCCTGGTTGGTTTGGAATGATGGCTAGGCGGGGTCTTCTACGACTTCGATGAGGAATCCGAAGGCATTTTCCGCACGCGATTTCGGATGCACGAAGAACACGGTGGTTCCGCGCGAACCGGGACGCGGGGCGGCGTCAATGATGGTGAATCCGTTGGACTTCATGTAGTCAAACGCCTTCTGCGCGCTCTTCACGCGAAAGGCAACATGAGCGAAGCCGCCGCGTCCACCGTTCTTTTCAATCAACTTCTGGACCGGACTTTCGGGTGAGAGAGGTTCGAGCAACTGGATCAGGTTAGGGCCGTCGCCGATCTGCAGCAAGGCTTCGCGAACCTGGTCTTTGCCGTGTACTTCCTCGCGGTGAATCTCGTTGAAGCCGAGTAGCTCGTAGGCGGAGACCATGCCATCAAGCGCACCCTGCGGTACGGAAATCGCAAAGTGATCGATGAACTGGAATCCCGGTACCTGCTTCAATTCTTCTGAAATTGCCTTGTGATTCGTCGCTGTGCTCATTATTCGAACTCCACCAGAATCTGGTTCAACTGCACGCCGTCGCTCTGTGCAACTTTCACTTCCTTGACCTTGCCGGCAACAGGCGACACTACATTGGTTTCCATCTTCATTGCTTCGAGCACCAGAAGCAGGTCGTTGGGCTGAATCTGCTGTCCGGGCTGAACGTTGACGCGGGTGACCATTCCGGCGATGGGCGAACGGCAAACTTTCTGCTCGTCAACCGGGCCTTCGGAGGCGGCTGCTTTCGGAGCCCCCGCGGCGGCGACCGGCGCTGCCGTCATGGTGGTGGCCGCCGGGTGGGCGGGAATGTAATGCGGCTTCGGCGCCGCGTCGTCCTCGGTGACTTCAACTTCGACTTCGTATGACTTACCGTCGATTCCGATCTGTAGCTTCAAAGTCGTTCTCCTCGGCGCGCATCCGCGCCGTCGTAAGTGGAGCGCCGCACTGCTTGTCTTGCGGCCGAAGGCCCCGGTGTTGGCCGGGCGCTCCGAGAGTCTTTGCCTTAGCGCTTGAGGTTGTGCGAGGCCTGCACGGTTGCACGTCCGGCCTGCGCCCAAGAATTCACCGTCGGAATGAGTCGTGCCGAGCGGATCTTCACCTTCTTGCCAAGATAAGCCGTAACGGCGACCGCGATCATTGCCAACGTCTCTGGCGAAACCTGTGGCTCCGCCGGGGCAGGAATTCCTGCCTTGGGCAGCAATGATTCCACTGCGCTGAGTCGCGCTTCGAATTCCTTCTTGAGCGTTTCCAACTCAGTCTGCAACCGCTTCACTTCTTCGGCTTCAGGCTTTGCGGCGCCTTTATCTACTGCTGTCGATGCCATTTTTTCTCCTCGCCTTAGCGTCAGGGACCGGTGGGCTTTTTCGGCCTGCACCGGTCGCCAATCGCGATTAGAGCGGAATCAATCCGTGCTTCTTGGAAGGCCGCAACTCGCGTTTCGTTTCCAGAGCCTGCAGAGCCTGGGCCAAGGAGCGGCGGGTCTGCGAAGGCTCGATGACGTCGTCCACCAATCGGCGGCCAGCGGCCACGAACGGGTTGGCAAACGCATCGCGATAGAGACCGATCAATTCCTGCCGCTTCTCTTTCTTGTCGTCGGCAGTGTCGATCTCCTTGCGGAAGACGATTTCAGCCGCGCCCTCTGCGCCCATGACCGCAACTTCGGCAGTCGGCCAGGCGAGCACGCGATCGGCACCAAGATCCTTGGAGCACATCGCGATGTAGGCGCCGCCGTAGGCTTTGCGCAGAACGACCGTGACCTTGGGGCTGGTGGCCGCCGAGTAGGCGAACAGCATCTTCGCGCCATGACGGATGATGCCGCCGTACTCCTGCTGCACGCCCGGAAGGAAGCCCGGCACATCGACAAAGGTAACGATAGGAATGTTGAATGCATTCAAGAAGCGAATGAAGCGCGCGGCCTTGTCGCTGGCATTGATATCCAAGGCTCCGGCGAGCACGTTGGGCTGGTTGGCGATGATACCGATGGAGCGTCCCTGAATGCGTCCGAAACCGATGACGATGTTGGGGGCAAATCCAGGCTGCACTTCCATGAAGTCGTTGTGGTCGAGGATGCGCGTGAGAATGTCGCGCACATCGTAGGCCTGCTTGCCTTCTACCGGAACGATCCCATTGAGCGACGCATCGTCTTCCATCGGGAACTCGTCCTGCAGACGCGGCGGATCATCCAGATTGTTGGCCGGGAGGAAGCTGAGGAGACGGCGACAGATGTACATCGCTTCTTCGTCGTTCTCTGCCACAAAGTGAACCACCCCGGAATTGTTCATCTGGGCTACGGGACCGCCAAGCGCTTCGCCGGTTACGACTTCGCCGGTTACCTGCTTGATGACCGAAGGGCCGGTGATGAACATCTGGGCCTGCTTGGTCTGAATGATGAAGTCGGTGAGGGCTGGGCTGTAAACCGCGCCGCCCGCGCAGGGTCCGCAGATGATCGAAATCTGCGGGACGATGCCGCTCAACATCACGTTGTTGTAGAAGACCTGGGCGTAGCCGCTCAGGGCGTCAATGCCTTCCTGAATGCGGGCTCCGCCGGAATCGTTAATGCAGATGTAGGGCGAGCCGGTCTTGAGCGACAGCTTCATCGCGTCAACACACTTCTGATTGTGAACCTCGCCCGCCGCGCCGCCACCTACCGTGAAATCCTGGCTGGCTACGTGTACGAGACGCCCGTCAATCTTGGCGCATCCCGTTACTACACCGTCGGCGGGAAGGTCTTTGCCCTCCATGCCAAACAGGGTTGCGCGGTGCTGCGCGAAAGCGCCAATCTCCTCGAACGACTTGGGGTCCACCAGTTTTTCAAGACGCTCGCGAGCGGTCATCTTGCCTTGCTCGTGCTGCTTCTCGATGCGTTTTGCGCCGCCGCCCTCTTCAACTCTTGCGCGCTTTTCGCGCAGAGCGGCGATGCGCTCTTCCATGGTCTTTGTATTCGGCTTTGCCGGAACTGAAGTTGCCATTCTGCTACCTGATCCCTTCCTTACCGCGTTGCGGCGACGGTGACGTTGTGCGTCTGTCCATTAATGGTGACCGCGTACTTGACCGGGCCGGTGGGCTTTGTTGCCGCCGCTGGTGCAGCCTTGGGCGCTGCTCCTGCCGCTGCCGCTGCCGCCAATGACGGATCCTTGCCCAGATTCTTCGGTCCCTGCTCGCGTGTGCCAAAGAACTTCGGCGCAACCTGCGGGAACATTGCAAAGGTCAATACGTCTTCGTCCGTGCCGTTGCAACCCTTCAAGGCCAGCGCATCAGCCCGCAGTGCATCCCACTCCGGCTTCTGCATATCTGCCGGACGGCAGGTGATGGGATCCTTCTTGGCGTGAGCGCGTGCCTTTTCGAGCACTTCGGGATTCTTGGGCCCAATGGTCTCGCCGTAGTAGCCGAGCATGAGATCGGCAAACTCACCGGTCAACACCTTGTAGTTGCCCATGAGAACGTTGAACACGGCCTGCGTGCCAACGATCTGCGAGCTGGGGGTAACAAGCGGCGGGAAGCCAGCGGCTTCGCGAACGCGTGGAACTTCCAGCAGAACTTCTTCCAGCTTGTCGCCGGCGCCCTGCTGCTTCAACTGGCTTTCCATGTTGCTGATCATGCCGCCGGGAATCTGGCTCTGGAAGATTTCCGTTTCCACGCCGGTGATGTCGCTGAGAAATTCCTTGTAGCGCGGACGGATGGTCTTGAAGTAGTTGCGGGCCTTCAACAGCCGCGCCATATCGAGACGGGTTTCGATGCCCGTTCCTTCCAGCATTTCAACCAGGCTCTCGGTGGGATTGTGTCCCGGTCCGAGGGAGAGCGAGCTGATGGAAGTATCGACGATGTCGCACCCAGCTTCGATGGCCTTCATGTAGCTGACCAGCGTGACGCCGGTGGTGGCGTGGCAGTGCAGATGGACAAGGGTGTCTTTGCCGCACTTCTCCTTGATGCCCTTGACGATGTCATAGGCGGGTTGCGGTTTGAGCAACGCAGCCATGTCCTTGATGCAGATCGAGTCGCAGCCCATCTCCTTGAGGTGCTGCGCCATGTCCACAAAAGCTTCGACGGTATGCAATGGGCTCACGGTGTAGCAGATGGTGCCCTGCGCGTGCTTGCCCGACTTCTTCACCGCAGCGATTGAGGTCTTCAGATTGCGCACGTCATTCAGCGCATCGAATACCCGGAAAACGTCCATGCCATGCTCGGCTGCCTTGGCTACAAAGCGCTCTACGACGGTATCTTCGTAGTGCCGGTAGCCCAGCAGGTTCTGACCGCGCAGCAACATCTGCAGCTTGGTCTTCGGAAGCAGCTTACGGAACATCTTCAGCCGCTCCCACGGATCCTCATTCAAGAATCGAATGCAAGAGTCAAACGTGGCTCCGCCCCAGCACTCGAGTGACCAATATCCGGCATTGTCGAGGTCTTCACAGGCGGGAACCATGTCTTCCATTGCCATGCGTGTCGCCAACAAAGACTGGTGCGCATCGCGGAGGATCAAATCGGTGACTTCTAGTATGCGTGTCATAAGTGCGGGTTTCCTTTATTACGGGTTTCCTTTATTAATTGCGCCTTTAGCTACAGGTTGCTCCACCACACCTGTCCCGGCTGTGATCCAGGTCACAAACGCGCACAACATTAGAGCCTTAATCCTTTTCAGCCATCACAGAAGGGAGAAGCAGTGATCAAACTTTCGTTGCCAAAAACTGTATCACTGTAAGGCGATTTCAGAACTGAATTTGTTGCGCGAATTCGATGAATTCTGAGGCTGGAGTCAAAAAGGGAGATGGGGCCGGTGAAATTAGGGGATATGGAAGAAGGCAAGAGCCGGATACCGATGAGCTATATGTGAAAAGAGCAAGTACTTAGGCAGGAGTAAGAACAAGTGCAAAGGCAGGAACAGATACTGATGGACTGACTGCGTTGTGTTCCCCACATTTGCCAAAGGCGGGCAAATATGGGGCACCCGGTTGCGGATTGAGGAAGGGAAGACACGAGCAAGGGCACGGCGTCGTGTTCCCCACATTTGCCAAAAGCGGCAAATATGGGCCACCCGGTTGCGGATTGAGGAAGGGAAGACAAGAGCAAGGGCACGGCGTCGTGTTCCCCACATTTGCCAAAAGCGGGCAAATATGGGCCACCCGGTGGCGGATTGAGGAAGGAAAGACAAGAGCAAGGGCAAGGCGTCGTGTTCCCCACATTTGCCAAAAGCGGGCAAATATGGGCCACCCGGTTGCGGATTGAGGAAGGGAAGACAAGAGCAAGGGCACGGCGTCGTATTCCCCACATTTGCCAAAAGCGGGCAAATATGGGCCACCCGGTTGCGGATTGAGGAAGGAAAGACAAGAGCAAGAGCAAGGACAAATGCAACTACCCCACGTCAGCCCGATAAAACCGGGCGGGACGTGGAGCACCAAAAATACTGCGGAGTTGCAAGGACTATTTGTCTTCTTGCCGGACGACGTCGCCTAGTTCCATCTCGGCGAAGGCGCGGGTGATGATGGCGGTGGAAGAATCAGCGGTGGCGCTCAAGATCAGGATCTCGCCAAGTATGTGCTGCGGCAGGCGCGCGTCGGTTTCAGGCTTTATAGTCGCGGGATTGACGGCGGTGACTTCAGAGCCGCGAGGCAAGCGCTCAGAGGCGCGATCGATGCGATTCAAATCTCCGGGAGCGTAGCCGCGAACGACGAGGAGATAATCTCCAGGCTTGATTCCCTTTGTGGTTCCGAAATCGGTGTAGACGACCTGACCGTTGCCGAGAAGTCCGACAAAATCCTTGGCGGCGAGGATGTGGCCCTTGGGGGCGCTGGACGCATCCCGGAAAGGCTTGACCGGGCCATCTGCCGAACGGAAAGAGATAGACGGTTTTTCCTGATAAGGTACTACGATGTCGCCGGGACCTGCTGTGTCGCAGGCGAAATCAAAGCTGGCGACGGAGGCATCCTTCTGGACGGAATGCACGGTGACCCATCCAATCTCCTGATAGAGCGCGCCGAGTTTGGCGAACTTCTTGCGCTGCTCGGGAGAGGAATCCTCACGGTTGGGATCCTGAACCTGGCGCAGCAGGCTGTAGCGCTGGCCTTCGACCAGAGCGGGGCCGCCGAGGAACAACGTCGAGCGTCCGGCAAAGCGGTCCTGGTGCGGGCTCTCTTTGGAGCCGACAACGAAGTTGGCGCGGGGAATCGAATCCCGGGTTACGAAGCCAGAGCAATACATCTGGCTGTAGCTGGGACCACTGGCCGGAGATGCGGCGGTTCGGGGTTCCGGCGCGGGGCCGGATTGAGCCAAAAGAGTCCCTGACATCAGGGTGAACGCGATGATCAAGTGTTTCATTCCATGCTCCCGTAACAACTGCTTCCGAAAAAGAACTTTCCGCGATGCTAACCGGAAGCTAACAAAGGCAGGTGCAAGGGTCAAGTGACGTTGGACCAAGGCGGGGACGAACCCATTGACTGAAAGAGCACTTTGCACTTTTTCAGAACAATATTGAACGAAAAATCGATTCAGGCATTGCAACGAAACGACAGGCTAATTACCATGTGCCCACAAATGACTGTTCCACCGATGAATTACACTGCACGCTCCCTGCGTCTCCGCATACCGCGGATTTGCGTTGCGATTACGAGTACGGACCCCGCCGAACTGCTGGAAAAGGCGGAGGCCGTTTTGCGCGAGAATCCTCTGATCGAGCTTCGGCTCGACCACCTGAAAGCTCCCTTGTCGGCAATGCCCCGGCTACGACGGCTGATGGAGGTGCGTCCCGACGCGGTGGTGATTGCCACGTGCCGCCGAACCACTGCCGGAGGCGGCTTTCACGGCTCGCTGGAAGCGCAACTGGATGTTCTGCGAAAGGCGGCCGAGGCAGGCTGCCAGGCTCTCGACGTGGAAATCGAAAGCGCGGAAGAAATGGGCGCCGACGACTGGGAAGACCTGCGCGCGCGCGCGGCCATCGTGCTTTCCTACCACGACTTCAAGAGCACCGGGAAGCTGGAAGAAACGCTTGGGCGGATGCGCGCCTTCAACGCCGACTTTTACAAAGTGGTGGGGACGGCTACCTGTCTGCATGACAACGTGACGATGATCCGGTTCCTGGAAGAACACGGCTCCGAGCACGCGATGGTCGGCATGTGCATGGGGGAACAAGGTCTACTGAGCCGCATTCTGAGCATTCGCGCCGGAGGTGCATTCACCTTTGGATCGGCGGAGGCAGGCAAGGAAACAGCTCCGGGCCAACCGACGTTCCGCGAGCTGCGCGATTTCTATCGCGTGGAGCCCATGGAGTCGGTTACGAAAGTTTACGGCATTGCGGGAGATCCGGTATCGCACTCCATGTCGCCATGGGTGATGAATTCAGCTTTCCGGCGCGAGAATGTGAACGCCGTGTATTTGCCGCTGCACGCCAAGACGATCGACGATCTGCTCAAGACGGTGAAAGACCTGCCGCTGAACGGGATCAGCGTGACGATGCCGTACAAGCAAGCTGTGGTGGAGCATCTGGACAACAGCGATGTGTTGACTCAACGCACTGGAGCCTGCAACACGATTGTGCGCGGCAAGGATGGAGGACTGTTCGGCTTCAATACGGACGTTTACGGCATTGTGGCGGCCATTGAATCGCGGGTCACTCTGCAGGGAGCGCGCGTGCTGGTGCTGGGAGCAGGAGGCGCGGCGAGGGCAGCGGTGTTTGGGCTGCTGGCGAAGGGCGCCGAGGTCTCCATACTGAACCGAACGCCGGCCAAGGCTCAGGCGCTGGCCAAACAGGCAGGCGCGAAGACGGTGAAGCATAGCGATCTGGCGAAGATGTCTTTCGACGTAATCTTCAACGGGACTCCGGTGGGAATGGGCAGCGATAAGCACAGTCCGTTGGAAGAAAACGAAATCAACTCGGTGTGGGTTTTCGACTCGGTGTACAACCCGATTGAGACTCGTCTGCTGAAACTGGCGCAAGCAAAGGGCTGCGGCACGATCAGTGGAGCAGAGATGTTTGTGCATCAGGCAGCACGACAGTTTGAGATCTGGACGGGAAAGCCGGCTCCGATCGACGGCATCCGGCAGGTGCTGCTGAGGCAGTTGGGCGCAATCGGCGGAGAGAATGGGACGCCGGTTCCGACCGTGGTGCCGCCGAAGGCTCGGGTGATTGCGGCAAACGCCGTTGTAGTGAATGAGACGGAGGCGGAAGTCGTCGAAGAGGTCAAGGCAGCGGTAAAACCGGCAGCCAAGGGAAAGCCTGTAGCGAAAGCCACACAAAAGGCGGCTCCGGTGAAAACAGCGCCTGCGGTCAAGACGGCGAAAGCCCCGGTGAAGGCGACGGGCAAGGCTGTCGTGAAACCGGCGGCGAAGGTCGGAAAGGCTGCGAAGAAGCCAAAGGCCGCGACAAAGAGCGGGCGTTAGAGCGAAGGTTCGAAAAAAGAGCGAAAAACAAAGGCGCTGGTTTTCTCCGGATATCGCCCCAAAGGCAGACAATATCCAAGGGCATCCCGGCCTTTTCTTTTGCAGGCTTTTTCTTTGGGACACTGTAAAGGCCAAGAGCAAAGTCAAATACCCCACGTCAGCCCGATGAAGCCGGGCGGGACGTGGGGCACCAGAAGCGGAACGATGGCGGGATCAGAGCGAGAGCAACAACAAAGGCAAGGTCAAATACCCCACGTCAGCCCGATGAAGCCGGGCGGGACGTGATGGGATAAGAACGAAGGCTTCAGCGAAACCCGGTATTCTTTGGTTGAGGACCAAGAAGCTGGGTCAGGAGAAGCCTTCATGACTATTGTAGGGTGTGATTTCCATCCCAGTTGGCAGCAGATT
>DATLJC010000026.1:0-33040 GCA_035539055.1 Saccharimonadales bacterium (SeqCode)
CTAGTTTCCGTAACTGCGCAGGGGACCGATTCAGATCATCAATCCCAATTTTGAAGAGCCGGTGCGTCACGTTTGGCAAACTCTGGCTGAGTGGCAGCATCATAAAGCCCTGTTCGACTCGAGGCTGAGCCGCCTATGGAAGGGCTTGAGTCGATGGGCCGTTGCTACTACGCTAGCGAAAGTGGAAATGCTATCAGTTAGACCACGCCGGATTTCTCGATTGGTTAAAATCGCGGTTCTCTCAGCTATCTACACCTGTTCACTCTTCGCGCAGGCGGTTCCGGTGACCGTCGAAAAAGTGGACCCGTCCACTTGGCTGACCGATTCTTCATCGGGTGTGATGTTGCGCATCTCAGGGCAGGGAATGGACAGAGTAGTGGGAGTGAAGATCAGACACAAGGGGATTCACGTGACGCGTGTGGAGTCGCCGGATCGCGATCACCTGCTCGTGTGGCTTCGAATATCACCCGACGCCGCAGGCGGGGTAATGATGCTGCAGCTTTCCACCCGCTATATGACTACCTTCGCCGCGGTTCCAAGTTTTACAGAGAAGGCTGCCACCTCTCTCAGTGCGGACAAATGAATTCGCAGTGAGAGCGATTGGCAAGCGCTCTCCTCCATCGGGACTGCTTCAATTCCAGTAGAGCAGTGTGATTCGATAAGCTACGAAGGCGGCGACGTAAGCCACCGTGGTCATGTAGAGGAATTGCAGGATCGGCCATTTCCAACTGTTTGTTTCCCTCTGCACCACCGCCATTGTGGACATGCACTGCATCGCGAAGGCGAAGAACACAAGCAGGGCGATGGCGCCAGCCGGGCTCAGATCGCTCTTGAGGGCTTCCTGCAGCGCCATGGCGTGCGATTCAGGATCGACTCCATGCAATGTTCCCATGGTGGCGATAATGACTTCGCGCGCTGCAAACGAACTCAGCAGGCCTACCCCAATCTTCCAATTAAATCCGAGCGGGCGAATTGCGGGCTCGATAAAGTGTCCGATTTTCGAGATGGCGCTGTCGGCAATTGCCGGAGGCTGTCCGTTGTGCATTGGCAGGTAGGTGAGCGCCCAAAGCAGAATGCTAACGCCTAGAATGACTGTCCCCGCGCGGAACAAGAATGCTTTTGCCCTGTCCATCAACCGTAAGCTGAGCGACTTCCACAGCGGCCAGCGGTAGGGCGGCAATTCCATGATGAATGCAACATCGCGACTGCGAAGGATGGAACTCTTCAAAGCCCTGGCGGTTGCAACTGCCATGGCGAATCCAAGCACATACAAGCTCAGCATGGCGATTGCACGAGTTCCCACCATGGGGCCCAGAACAGGACGGTTGGGGATGAATGCCGCAATCACCATTGTGTAAACCGGCAGCCGCGCCGAGCAGGTCATGAACGGAGCAATCAGTATGGTGGCGATGCGGTCGCGCTTGTTCTCAATCGTGCGTGTGGCCATGATCGCAGGCACCGCGCATCCATACGCGGAAAGCAGGGGGATGAACGATTTTCCGTTCAACCCGACCTTCGCCATCACCTTGTCGGAGATAACCGCTGCCCGGGCAAGATAGCCGGAATCCTCAAGTATGCCGATTACAAGAAAGAGAAGCAGAATCTGCGGCAGGAAGACCAGCACTGAACCGGCGCCCTTCCACACACCGTTTACCACCAGGGAATTCAGCAGCCCAGAAGGAAGAGCGTTCGCGAGCTGAATCCCGACATGGTCGAGCACTTTTTGCAGTAGATCGCTCGCCGGTTGTCCCACTGAAAAGATAGTTTGGAACACAGCGACGATGACGACCGAAAAAATCACCCCGCCCCACAGTTTATGGAGGAAAATCGAGTCGAGACGCCGGGTCCATTCCGGAGTTGCCCCACGGCGGTAGTCGGCCTTGGAACCCATGCGCACCGCCCATTCGCGGCAGTGTCTTGGGTCGCCAAAGATCGGTAGTTCGAGTGGCTCTGGGGTTTGCGGGGTTGCGACCAGGAAGTTTGCCACTGCTTGAAGACCGTCGCCCGTCGCAGCACTGACCAGCGCAACCGGGGTGCCAAGTTGCCGGGCAAGAGGAAGTACATCGATCCGCCCGCCTTGCTTGTGGAGTTCGTCTGCCATATTGAGCAGCACGAGCGTGGGCAGGCCAAGGGCAATCACGCGTCCGGCGAGCACAAGATGGCGATTCAAATTGTTGGAATCGAGAACAAGGATGATTGCGTCCGGGCGTTCCGCGCCGGGCATTTCCCCGTTCAGTACATCGATCGTAACTTTTTCGTCTTCTGACTTCGGGTTCAGGCTGTAAACGCCCGGAAGGTCAATCAGCGAAACTTCTTCACCGGAGCTCAGACGGAAACTTCCCGTGTGATGCTCAACGGTGACGCCGGGAAAATTGCCTACTCTCTGGCGCAATCCGGTCAGACGATTGAAGAGTGTGGTCTTGCCCGCGTTGGGTGGACCTACAACGGCGACAGTTTTGTAAACCGCAGAGCCGCTTGCCTTCGATTTTAGAAGAGTTCCTGGGATTGATACGGGAACACTCACTGCTTACCTCATCTCTGCTTCAGCATCGCGCAAGGGACGCACACCGATGCATCGGGAGAGGTCACGACGCAGGGCCACTTCGGTTCCATCAACGCGATAAACGCGCGGATTACCACCGGGGCCGCTGCGAGCCACCAGCACTTCCAGGCCCGGCACAAAACCAAGATTCATCAGATGCTCGGCTGTGGTTTGAGGCATGTCAAAGTCTTCCAGAATTCCACTCTCGCCCACGGCGAGGTCGCAGAGCGTCGGGTTCTTGTCTTTACGTAAAACTTTCATGAAGTTGAAAACCATTTTCAATACCAAGTTTATTCTAACTCTGTTTGTTTGATCTTCAACGGACCAAAGTCACATTTGTTTGTGACAGGTGAACACAACGCGGCAACTCCTTCCACGTCAATGACTTGTATCGCAGCATATCGTTGGCTGCTCGCATAGTGGATCTTTTTTGCGGAGGCGCTTGTAAAAAAGATCCGCCGTTGTCAATGATTGGGTGCATTTCAAATGTACTACCGTTCGTGGTTTATAGAGAAGCCAAGCTATGTGCTGGAAGTGTGAGGTGCCTGCAACTTCAATCTGTGCAGGCTCATCCAAACGCATGGTTTAGGCGCCTGGCATTTGGCGCCTGCCCATAGGTTCGCGATTATCGGGGTGATAAATGGAAAATCCGCTTCAAATCAAGCGAATCCATCACGTGGAGTTTTGGGTTGGCAACGCGAGGCAGGCGTCATTTTACTACCGAAATGCGTTCGGATTCTCGCAGTTAGCCTATCGAGGACAGGAGACCGGGAGCCGAGATGTGGCGTCGTACCTGCTCAACCAGGGCAAAGCAAACTTCGTTATGAGCACGCCCCTGACAGCATCCCATCCCTCAGCGGAGCACATCAAGCGCCACGGGGACGGAATTCGCGACATCGCGCTAGAGGTGGCCGACGCTGACCTTGCATTTGAGCAGGCAATGTCGCGCGGTGCTGAAGCTGCCGAAGCTCCGCACGACCTGAAGGATGAACACGGAACGGTGCGGCGCGCGGCGATTCGCACGTATGGCGACACCATCCATTCGCTCATCTCTCTACGTGGCTATGGTGGCCCATTCCTACCAGGTTATACGGAGCAGCAAATCGCCGGGGAAGAGGCTGGTGTTTTGCGCATCGATCACATGGTCGGCAATGTTGAGCTGGGGCAGATGAATCGCTGGGCGGAGTTCTACTCTAAGATATTTGGATTTCACCGCTTCATCAGCTTTGATGACAAAGATATTTCGACCGAATACAGCGCTCTGATGTCCATCGTGATGTCTGACGATTCCTACTCAGTGAAGTTTCCCATCAACGAGCCCGCACCTGGACGCCGCAGGAGTCAGATCGATGAATATCTCGAAGCCTATCAAGGTGCGGGAGTACAGCACATTGCACTACAAGTGAAGGATGTAATCGCCACGGTCGATAGACTCCAGCGCAATGGAGTGCAGTTCCTTCGCGTTCCAGACAGTTATTACGACATCTTGCGCGACCGGATCGGCAAGCTTGACGAGCCATTGGAGGAGATCAAGCGCCTGGGAATTCTGGTGGACAAAGATCAGGATGGCTATCTGCTGCAGATTTTCAGCCGACCCGTCGAGGATCGCCCCACAGTCTTCTTCGAAATCATTCAGCGTAAAGGCAGCCGAGGCTTCGGCAAGGGAAACTTCAAAGCGCTGTTTGAAGCAATTGAGTTGGAGCAGGCACGACGGGGCAATCTGTAGATCCATCTTACAGACAGCAAAAGCAGAGTACGCGAGGACAACCGAATCGGAGATGCGATGGCAAACGATGTAATGACCAGTAACTCGACAGCGAGTGATGCGCAAGCGCAGTCCCTTCAGGAACAGAAGTTCAGCTATCAATCGGGGTTCGCTAATGAGTTCGCGACTGAGGCAGTTTCGGGTGCATTGCCCGTGGGTCAGAACGCACCGCAGCAGGTTCCATTCGGACTCTACGCGGAGCAACTCAGCGGAACCGCATTCACCGCGCCCCGTGCATTGAATCGCCGCACGTGGGTTTATCGCATACGTCCCAGCGTAATGCACAAGCCATATCACCAGATTTCCAATGGGCTGCTGCGCTCAACGCCATTTGACGAAGTACCTGCGCCACCAAATCAAATGCGCTGGAATCCAGTGCCGATGCCGAGCGCGCCCACGGATTTTCTTACCGGACTTCGAACTCTCGCCGGCAATGGCGACCTCAGAACCCACAGCGGCGTAGCAATCCACATTTATGCGGCGAACCAAGGCATGGAAGGGCTATATACCTACAATGCAGATGGCGAGATGCTGATAGTGCCACAAACAGGACGGTTGTTGATTCACACGGAGCTTGGTCGAATTGCGCTTGCGCCCAGCGAAATCGCGGTGATACCGAGAGGCATCAAGTTCCGGGTGGAACTGCTGGAGGGGGAGGCGCGCGGATACGTCTGCGAGAACTATGGCGCAAGCTTTCGACTTCCAGACCTGGGGCCGATCGGGGCGAACGGTCTCGCGAACTCACGTGATTTTCAAACGCCGGTTGCGGCTTTTGAGGACATCGAGCGCGGAGCACGCGTGATCTGCAAGTTTCAGGGAAACCTGTGGGAGAGCGAATACGATCACTCGCCGCTGGATGTGGTCGCCTGGCACGGTAACTACGCGCCCTACAAGTACGATCTGGCTCGCTTCTGCGCTATCAACACGGTGAGCTTCGATCATCCAGATCCCTCGATCTTTACCGTGCTCACCTCGCCCTCTGATACCCCCGGCGTGGCGAACTGCGATTTCGCAATCTTTCCTCCGCGCTGGATGGTGGCTGAACACACCTTCCGGCCACCGTGGTTCCACCGCAATTTCATGAACGAGTTCATGGGGCTGATTCGCGGTCAATACGATGCGAAGGCTGAGGGTTTTGTCCCCGGAGGAGCAAGCCTGCACAACTGCATGAGCGGTCACGGTCCGGATGCGACAAGCTACGAGAAGGCATCCACCGGTGAGTTGCAGCCGCAATACCTGGCGGATACCATGGCCTTCATGTTTGAGACCCGCTTCGTCTTCCGTCCTACACGCTTTGCCGTGGAGACCGCGGAATTGCAGCACGAGTACTACACCTGCTGGCAAAACTTGAAACGCAACTTTCCGCGGAGTTAGGTAATTATGTCCACATCGGTTCGCAGCACGACCGCCTCGCTACGCGTGTTTCTCGAAAGACTGATTGATTACGCCGGCCTGTTTCCACCAGCATCTGTGGACATGCTCACGAGCGTCAACAACTATGCACGTTATCGTGGCATGCCGGAGAGTTGGGCACTTGGGCGCTTCGTGCTCCCCGTAGCGCGTCTGGATGAATTCCTGAAAGCGCAGGAGAATGTTGCAACCGATCCGTGGCGGCTCAGCGGCATCGTCTCAGCCAATGTTCACGCGGAATTGGCTGCGGTTGGCGAGTTCAACCGAAAAGCTCCGGGTGCGGTGATCGAATCTGTGGAGGTGCGGGTCAACAGCCAAAGTGAGATCGAACTCGTGCGCAAGGACCTCCCCTATGACACAACCGTGTTCTTCGAGATAGCTCCGGAGCGGGCAGGCGAGTTGCTCCCGACTTTGCTTCCAGTACATGGCGAGTGCGCTAAACTCCGAACCGGCGGGATTTCGCAAGAGGCATTCCCGGCAGTTGAAAAGATTACGGAGTTTGTGGCCCGATGCGCGGAAACCAGAGTGCCATTCAAGACCAGCGCGGGCCTTCATCATCCTCTGTGCTGTGTACGCCCACTTACCTATGAGCCAAAGGCACAAAAAGGGCGCATGCATGGATTTCTCAACCTCTTCACCGCCGCGGCAATTGCCTGGTCGGCAATGCGCTCTGGCCGGAGGGTTCCGCGTCGCGTGTTGGCCACCTGCCTGGCCGACGGTGAGCGCGCCAACTGGCACTTCGGTGAGGACGCGTTAACATGGAGCGGTGAGGAAGAGCCAATACGGATCGAACTGGACGCGCTCCGCGCGATGCGCTCGGAGTTCGCGTTGAGTTTTGGTTCCTGCTCCTTTGAGGAGCCTTTCACCGACATGCGCGAGTTCAATTTCCTATGACTACAGAACGCAATGCCACTCACGATCCGGAGGCGCGATCTTTCGTTGAGTCGGCCAATGTTTCCGGATGCGACTTTCCGATCCAGAACCTTCCTTTCGGTGCATTTACTAACGGACAGAATGTTAGCTCAAGTCTCTGCATTGCAATAGGCGACCAGGTTCTCGATCTCGAAGCGGCTGCGGAGCGCCTGTTGCTCGACGGAGTAGATGACGCCACTTGTGAGGTATGCAAGGACTCGTGCCTGAATGCTTTGATGGGGTTAGGTCCGGCGCGATGGAGTGCGTTGCGGCGCTCATTGTTCCAACTGTTGCGCGCAGATTCACCACGACGTGCGGAGGTTCAGGAGTGTTTGCATCCGGCGCAGGACGTCACGTTGGTGATGCCAGTCGATATCGGCAACTACACCGACTTCTATGCGTCCATTCACCATGCCAGCAATGTTGGCGCGCTCTTTCGCCCCGACAATCCGTTGCTGCCAAACTATAAGTGGGTGCCTATCGGATACCATGGCAGAGCTTCAAGCGTCGTGATCAGCGGCACCGGTGTGCGCCGTCCTAGAGGACAACTGAAGCTTGCAGACCAGCCAGAATTTGCGCCTTCTCGCCGCCTCGACTATGAGGTGGAAATCGGAGCACTGGTCGGAGTAGGGAACGAGATGGGCGAGACGATCCCGATTGCGCAAGCCCGCGATCACATCTTCGGCTTCTGCCTGGTGAACGACTGGTCCGCGCGCGACATTCAGTCATGGGAGTATCAGCCGCTAGGTCCGTTCCTGGCGAAGAGTTTTGCCACGACCATTTCGCCCTGGGTGGTCACCGCAGAAGCGCTCGCGCCGTTTCGTGTCCCGGCCTCGCCCCGACCTGCAGAGGACCCGCAACCGCTACCATACCTTGCCGATCCTTACGATCAGAAACATGGCGGAGTTGATCTGACGGTCGAGGTTTTCCTGCGAACAGAATCCATGCGAAAGTCAGCTAGTCCGCCCTGTCGTATCAGTCGAGGCAATCTTCGCGATATGTATTGGACCTTTGCGCAAATGTTTACGCACCACACCTCGAATGGTTGCGATCTGCGCCCGGGCGATCTTCTCGCCAGCGGTACCATATCCGGCCCAGATCCGATAGCGCGGGGCTGCCTCCTGGAGAGCACACGTGGAGGCGCAGAGCCCATTCAGCTTCCGGATGGCACTCAGAGAACTTTCCTTGAAGACGGAGACGAAGTCATGCTGCGCGCTTTCTGCGACAGTTCTGGCGCCGTCCGCGTCGGATTCGGTGAATGCCGTGGGACCGTGCTGTCCGCTCGTTGAAGCACATCCCGTGCAATGTTTTCTTAAAGCAATGGAGAACGCAAACCAAGCGTTATATTCATTGAGAATCGCTTGCCATGCATGATAGAACGGTGCTGTAGCTCCGGATGAATCATGTACCTCCGTCGCATCCGAGCTTCGCCGTGGAGGCAACGTGTCTGGGTATAGCGAGTGCTTTGAGCAAGCGGTAGCGGCGGCGATCTCCGGCGCAACGGTTTTGACGTCAAACACGCGCTCCGCACGCGCCATTCGCGCAGCGGCAGAGCAGCGTCTCCTCCTCTCAAGCGCTGCGTGGCTTACCCCTGATGTAATCCCGTTTGGAGCTTTCGTCGAGCGACTGTATTCGGAAGCAGTGGTTGTGGGCGCGCTGGCAGTTCAGGCGCTGCAGCGGGAGCAGGAGCTACAGTTGTGGCGACAAGTGATTGAGCGCTCGGCAAGTGGACGGGAGCTATTGTTGCCTGATTCCGCCGCAGCGCTTGCCGCTGAGTCCTTTCGTACTGCCGCCGAATATGAGATAGCGCTCGACTCGCCTCAAATGAGCGCTTCCAGCGACACTCGCGCGTTCTCTGGTTGGACCGGGGAGTTTCAGCGCCAGCTTGTTTCGCATCAGTGGACTTGCTCGGCGCTCGTGATGCAGGAACTGACTCCGTGTTTTCCGGTCTTGCGGCTTCCTGCGGAGATGTACGTGTTCCTTGCGGAGACCACACCGGCGCAATGCAGATTCATGGACGCTCTGTCTGCGTCGGGCGTGCAGATCTCTGTCGCTCCGGAATATTCGAACAAACCCGAACATCGTGCAGTCCGTCATGAGTTCGATGGTGTCGCAGATGAATTGCGCACCGCTGCTCAGTGGGCACGGCAGCAACTGGAGGCCTCGCCGGAATTGCGCATTGGAGTGATTCTCTTCGATCTCAATCGGAAGCTTCCGCAGGTGGAGCACGCATTTCGGTCGGTGCTTCATCCTGAGCATTTGTTTGGGCAGACCACGCCTTCAGCATTCGAAATTGCGCTGCCGAGTCCACTTGCGGAGTATCCCGTTGTCGGTTGCGCCGTGCAATTGCTTTCGCTATTCGCAGCGCCCGTTAGCTTTCATTCGTTCTGCTTCATGCTGTCCTCTCCTTATCTGGACGCAGAGCCAGGGGCCGTTGCAAAGTTCATCGCACAAGTGAGAAGGAATGCCCGTCGGGAGGTCAGCGTAGAGGATTTGGCGAAGTGGCTTCATGAGTCGAGCGAACTTCCACGGCTGCACGCAGCGATGGAAGCCCTTCCCAAGCATTCCGCTTCCTCCACTGAACAAACAGTCGCATACTGGGCGGATATATCGCGGCAAATTCTGGAAGCCTTTGGGTGGCCGGGGCGTGTTCGGTTGACCAGTGAAGAGTTCCAGTGTACACAGAGCTGGCAAGACCTTCTCGTCTCGGTTTCCTCATTGGAGTTGCTCGATTGGCGCACTGACTTCAGCGGCTTTGTGCGCAGAATTCAAGATGCAGCAGCCACTCAGAGCTTCAAGCCGGAGACGCTCAACGCTCCCGTGCAGATCATGGATGCCGCAGAGTCAGAGGGGTCGGTGTTCGATGCGTTGTGGATTGGGTCGTGCACTGACGATCTGTGGCCCGACTCGCCAAGGCACTCGCCGCTGATTCCCATTGCACTGCTGAAAGAGGCGGGAGTCGCACTCGTAGGAACATCGCAAGCGGAAGCGCGGGTTCAGCGAATTACCTCGCGGCTCCTGCAATCGGCGCCCCAGGTTTCCCTTAGCATGGCGCGCCGAACCGATGATGAACGCGAGCAGCGCTGGAGTCCGCTATTTGCCTCTTATCCGTCCGCCTTTGAAACTATTGCAACGGCACCAATGCTGGCGGAGCGATTCGAGGCTGCAAACCTCGACCCTGTCTCCGACTCCACCGCTCCGGCCCTTCAGCCTGGGGAGTCCGTGCGAGGCGGCACATGGCTGCTGCAGGACCAATCCAACTGTCCATTTCGCGCATTTGCCGTACGCAGGCTTCTTGCGAAGGAAGCACAGGGTCCGAATGAAGCGTTGGCTCCCACCGAGAGAGGCAAGGTCATTGAGCTTGCCCTGCAACTGATTTGGGAGCAACTGAAAGACAGTGAAGGATTGCGTCGACCTGATCGCGCTGTCATCGTCGAGGCTGCCGTGGACGAAGCCATGTCGCGTGAGTTGCCGCCGAGTAACGATCCATGGACGAAGCGCTTTCGCACCCTGGAACGTCAGCGAACCATTGAGGTGCTTACAGAGTGGCTCACGCTGGAATCCGCGCGCAAGCCCTTCCATGTAGTCGGCCATCAGCTTGAGGTAGAGCTGAATTTGGGCGGCCTAACTCTGCAGGGGCGCATTGACCGGCTCGATGAGATTGACGACGAACACGTAGTGCTCGATTACAAAACCGGCGGAGCCAATGCCGTGAGCGCCTGGCAGCTTCCGCGTCCGCGAATGCCGCAGTTGCCGTTCTACGCCGTTGCCATGCAGCAGCAGAAGTTCAATCTTGCGGGCGTTTCGTTCGCCATTGTTCGCAAAGGCGAGTGCGCGTTCAAGGGATATACGCGCGAAGGTAATCTGCTGCCATGCACTGACCCGGCCAAGCGCAACTTCGAGGGGATCGCTTTCGATGAATATGCCGGACGATGGGCCGAGGAGTTGGAGCGACTCGCCCAATCCTTTGTACAGGGTGCTGCTGCTGTCGATCCGAAGATTCCCATGGGAAGAAGCAACTCACCTTGCGAGCATTGTCATTTGACCGCGCTGTGCCGAGTCGGGGATCTTGCGAATGATGGCTTAGACGACGAACCTGGAGAGGAGAACCATGAGTAGTCCTACTCCTCGCGCCGTACCGTCTGACGCAAACATTCGCAAGGCGGTTCTGGACACCACCCAGTCATGGATGCTCCAGGCGCCCGCAGGCTCAGGAAAAACCGAATTGCTGATGCAGCGATTTCTTGCCTGCCTCGCGCGGGTGGAGCAGCCGGAATCCGTACTCGCCATCACTTTTACGCGCAAGGCTGCGGCAGAGATGCGCAGCCGCATTCTCGCCTCCCTTCAACGAGCCGAGCATCTCAGCGATGAAGACCTCTCGAATTGCCCGCCTCACGAGCAACAATCGCTGCAGTTGGCGCGCGCGGTCCTTCGCACTTCTGACGCTCTCGGCTGGAACATTCTCCAGCATCCGGCGCGGTTGCAGGTCCGAACGCTCGATTCCTTTTGCGAATCAGTAGCGGAGCGTGCACCTTTCAAGGGAATGCTCGGCGGCGGCGCAGAAGTCACAGAGGACGCGCGGCAACTCTACGAGTTGGCAGCGCAGCGCGTACTTGAACAGCTTGC
Organism: Saccharimonadales bacterium (SeqCode); assembly: GCA_035539055.1. Lineage (GTDB taxonomy): Bacteria > Acidobacteriota > Terriglobia > Terriglobales > Acidobacteriaceae > TOLSYN. The sequence continues at coordinate 11,256 of DATLJC010000026.1, forward strand.
GTCCACGGGTACGCTTGGCGACTCCGTAGCGGCACTGCTCGTACACATGGACAATGATGTGCGTGGCGTGCGCAATTTGCTGGCCGCCATGCTTGCCCAACGTGACGAGTGGCTGCATTTTCTCGGACGGTCGGATGCTTTTGATTCCTCACAGCGGGATACGCTCAGAAGCAAGCTCGAAGCAGCGCTGGTGCTTTCGGTGGAGGAAGATCTCGCATTGGTCCGCACCCATGTCACCTCGGCTTTGAACAGCGCGCAGGAACTGGAGTGTTTAGGGCTGATGCGCTACTCGGCGAGCCAGCTTTCGGATGGCTCGATGCGTCCTGCGCAGCAGATTGAGTCCATTGCGGCGAGTGCGGATGTGGTTCCAATTTTATTGCACACGCCCACACCGCGTGACATCAAAGCGTGGCCAGCGGCAACCGCTGCGAACCTGGATAATTGGCGCAGCATCTGTGAATTTCTTCTCATCGGGAGCAAGGCGGCTTTCCGCAAGTCAGTGGACAAGCGCCACGGCTTCCCGGTGAACACAGAGGAACAGAAGCAATGGAAAAAGATATGCCTTGAATTCTTCGGTGCGCTGTCGGCACTGCCGGATTCTGCGGCACTCTGCGATACGCTGAATCGAGTTCGACGGCTACCCGATCAGCATTATACCGAGACGCAATGGCAGTTCATGCGTGCAGTGTTGGAACTGCTGCCAATGGCGGCTGCCAATCTGAAAGTAGTTTTTGCGGAACAGGCGACCATCGATTTTCCCGAGTATGCGCAGCGCGCTTTGGACGCCATTGGCCAGGAAGGTGATCCAACCGAGTTGGGACTGCAACTCGGCTATCGAATTCGTCACATTCTCGTTGATGAGTTTCAAGACACAAACCGGGTCCAGGTCGAACTCCTCGCGCGTCTGCTGCGCACCTGGGAGCAGGATGAGCAGTGCAGCACCTTCTATGTTGGCGATCCGATGCAATCGATCTATGCATTCCGTCAGGCCGACGTTGCGATCTATCAGCAGGCGCGCACGGAAGGAATCGGGGACCATAAACATCAATTCCATCGGCTGAGTCAGAACTTTCGTTCTCAGCAAAGCCTGGTCGAATGGTTTAATCGCATATTCCCGCTGATTTTGCGCAACGATAGCGACCTTACCAATTCCGTCCGGTATGCGCCTGCGGAGCCTTCGCGTCCCGCTCTGGCGAGCCCCGCCGTACTCATCAAAGGATTTGCCAAATCGGATCGCGCGGGAGAGGCGAAGCACCTGGCGGAGTGCATCCGGCGGGAACTCGAAATACCTACGCCGCCGAACGAAAAGCCGACAACGATTGCAGTACTCGTGCGTTCACGAACGCACTTGCCCGAACTGGTGAAAGCCTTACATGACGGCCGCATAGATTATCGCGCGGTTAAGACAGATCGGCTCTCAGACCGTCCTTTGGTTCGCGATCTGGACGCGCTGCGCTCCGCCCTGACGAATCTTGCTGACCGGACGGCATGGCTGGCCATTTTGCGTGCGCCGTGGTGCGGACTTGCCTTGTCCGACTTGCTCGAACTGTGTCGCGGAGACGAGCGCTCGACTGTTTACGAATTGTTGCGGCAGCGCGTCACGCGTCTGTCGCCTCAGGCGCAAGCGGCGCTGGACCGCTGTGTCCCCGTGCTGGAGGATGCATTGGCAAGGCGCGGGCGTGGATCATTGAGGGCCCTTGTTGAGTCCGCGTGGTTGCGCCTGGGCGGTCCTGCGTGTCTGGAGGATCAGTCGCAGGGAATCCGCGATTCCGAAGCGTATTTTGCTCTGCTCGATGAGCAGTCGTCGGCTGGGACAGTGCGCGACTCAGAGACATTCGCTAGAAAGCTGCACGACCTGTTCGCACCTGCCGATAACCGGAGCAACATTCGCGTCGAGATCATGCCCATACATCAGGCGAAAGGTCTGGAGTGGGACGTGGTCTTTCTGCCTGCGCTGGAAAGACGTTCGCGGCAGGATGACAAGAGTCTTCTCTATTGGCGCTTACGTCACCGCGATGAGCAGGAGTTTCTCCTGCTCGGGCCAATGGAGGCTCCTGGAAAGCGCGATCGAAAGTCGGTGACGATCGAAGGATATCTGCGTGACATTGCCGGCGAGTGTTCGCGTGAGGAACTAAAGCGCCTTTTTTACGTTGCGGCCACTCGCGCAAGGAAGCGGTTGTACCTGTCGGCTGCGGTTCCCGATGGCGTCCCGCCCGATACCAACTCCATGCTGCGCCTGATCTGGGACATTCCCGAGATACACCAGCAGTTCGCGTTGCCATCCGTGCAGGAGAGTATTGCACCTGTCGACAAGAAAGAGGTGCCAGAGCTGTTGCTCCGCCGCCTGCCTTCATCTTTCAAGCCCCCCGAGCTTACGGAGAGATTACAGTGGCGCACCCAACCGCAGCCTGCGCTCGAAGAGGAGGAGCACCGTTTCGAGTGGGTTGGTGATCTTCTGCCGCGAGTAGGCGTTGTCGCGCATAGCTTTCTGCAGCGGATTGCTTACGAAGGGCCTGCGCTTTGGGACGCTGGACGTTTGGAGTCTGCGAGGCGTGCAATTTCTGCTGCGCTGCTACGCGCTGGTGTCCAACGCGGCGACCTGGAGCAGGGAATCACGCGTGTATCAGAGGCCCTGAGCCGGACTCTTTCCGACAAACGAGGGCGCTGGCTGCTTTCGCCGCACGAGGAACATCGCTGTGAGTTCGCGGTCTCGGCGGTGATCGACGGACAACTGCAACATGTGCGAATCGATCGCACATTTATCGAACACGGCACACGCTGGCTGATCGATTACAAAATCAGCGAACAGCTCGGAGGCGATCCACGAAGGTTTTTGCGTATGCAGGTCGAAAAATACAGTTCCGATATGCAGCGCTATGCTCGAGTAATGGAAGTGTTCGATCCGCGTCCTGTCCGGTGTGCGCTCTATTTCCCTCTGCTGGGAGAGTTTTGTCCGATTGAAATGGAGCTCCCGCCATGTTGAGGACTCTGAATCGAGCGAGCAACAATGAAAAGTCTGAGGCAACGGTTTAGACTCTTGTCAGTCGCATGAGCCAGATTCGCTTTGCAATTATCGTTCTTCTCACCTCCGTGGGACTTTGTTTCTGCACTCCCTCCCATGCCGTGGAAAAAGCACCCATTGCGGTTCGTCCCAGCAACAATGCGCTCGCCGCGCGCGGCTTCGATGAACTCTACAATATGGATTACGATCCTGCGATTCGCGATTTCGGCAAGCTTCAAAGTGAATACCCGAACGATCCATTTACCTCCAACTATCTGCTGGCCGCCGAGTTATTCAAGGAACTGAACCGGATCGGAGCACTCGACACGGAAACATATTCCGGCGAAAGTTTTCTCACCAGCAAAGCCCGACGGCCTCTTGACCTCGCGAGGCAGAAGCGAATTTTCGATCTTATTGCTCATGTCGAATCACTTTGCGCCGCACGGCTGCAGAAGAATCCGAATGATACTGACGCTCTGTATGCCCGGGGGGTAGCTCGAGGATTTCGCTCGACCTACATCGGAATGGCGCAGAAATCGTGGATGCCGGCGATTCGTTCAGCGCTTGCCTCCCGGCGCGACCATGAGCGTGTCCTGCAGTTGGACCCTGGTTACGTGGACGCCAAGATGGCTGTAGGAATCCACAACTACATCGTGGGTTCACTGAATTGGGCTGGGCGAGTTGCAGTGGCGCTGGTTGGCGTGACAGGCAATCGGCAGAAAGGCCTCGATTATCTGCGGGAGGTTGTCCGTTCTCATGGCACGTCAAGCAATGACGCTGCGCTTGCACTCAGTCTTTTTCTTCGGCGTGAGCAACGATATCCGGAGGCGCTGGAGTTGGTCTCCCGGATTTCTCACGAGTATCCAAGAAACTTTCTGGTTGTCGTCGAGTACGCGCATCTGCTCAACGCCGCTGGTCACGGACGCGAGGCCATTGCGCAATATAGCCTCATATTGGAGAAAGGAAAAGAAGGGAAGTATTCGACTTTCCAGCCTGAATTGGCAGCATGGGGATTGGGTGTCTCGTCACGCGGACAGCGCGACTTTGAGCAGGCGGCTAGCGCCTTCGATCTTGTCACAACCTGCAAAGATGCGGACCCTCGGCTGATTGACCGCGCTTATGTTGCAGCGGGCGAGATGTACGATCTCCTGGGCCATCGTGAGCAGGCGCTTGCGCGATATCGCAAAATGATTGGGTCAGGACGCGATGACGATTCCATAGCCGCTGCTCGCAAACATCTTCGCCATCCTTACCGTCTGAACGACTAGCTCTGACCTTTGATTAAGGAGTTCACTCCCATATGAAGCTGAATACGCTACCGCTTTGGAATCCGCAATCTTCCCGTGTAGGCTAGTAACGGGAGATAGTGGACCATCCTTATGTTCCTTCCACCGGAAGCCGCTCGCATTCATTCCTTTTTCAGCTCGCTGACAGAGTTTTCGTTTGTTGCTTTCAGCTCGATCTTTTTTTTGGTCGATCCATTTGCCGCAGTTCCACCCTTCATCGCCATGACCAATCGGGCGGATGCGGCAACTCGTCGCCGCATGGCTGCCCGAGCGGCTTGGACCTGTTTGGTCGTTCTCAGTCTATTTGCGCTTTCGGGATCGTTCATTTTCAAACTATTCGGAATTACCCTTGCAGCATTCGAAATCGCGGGCGGGTTGATTCTGCTTCTGATAGGTCTTGATATGCTGCAGGCGCGCCGCTCAACCCAGGAAGGCGTAAGTGAAACCGAGGAAGGCGCGCACAAAGAGGACATCGGCATTACGCCGCTCGGAATTCCACTGCTTGCTGGACCAGGCGCTATTTCCACGGTCATGGTGTTAATGGGAGCTTCGCCCACTTGGCAGCACGCCATACCGATCTTTGTTGCTATCGCGGTCACGGCCTTCGCCAGCTATCACATCCTGGCCTCGGCAGATCGTGTGCGCAAACGCCTCGGTGAGACTGGAATTCGAATCATGATGCGAATTATGGGACTGATGCTGACGGCAATTGCCGTGCAGTTTGTCATCAATGGGCTGGCTCGAATGAACATCATCAACATCCCGCCGCAGTAGATGGTCAGTGTCGCAAGAAAAGGGGCATGGCCTAAACCGTGCCCCCTTCTTTCAGACCAATCTCGAACTAGAAGCGGACGCTGACGTCCTTCCCCGGTTCAAGGTGAATGCCCTCCACAAACCGAACTTTGCGGGAAGCCATCTTCATAACCACGGACGATGTGCGCACGCCCTCGCCGAAGAATCGTACGCCCTGCATGAGCGGGCCATCGGTCACGCCGGTTGCGGCGAAGATGATGTTTTCGCCGGGAGCGAGCTCCTCAGCCGTGTAGGTCTTATGTACGTCGCTGATTCCGTACTGGGTCATGCGCTCGCGCTGTTCTTCGGTATAGCCGGTCAATCGGCCTACCATGTAGCCATTCAGGCAGCGCATTGCGGCGGCTGTAATTACACCTTCCGGCGCGCCTCCCGTGCCCATCACGGCATGAACACCGGTACCCCGAACTGCAGCAGCAATTCCAGGAGCGAGGTCGCCATCGCCGATCAGTTTGATGCGCGCACCAGCCCGGCGAATCTCATTGATGAGAGTTTCGTGGCGTGGGCGGTCCAGCACTATTACCACCAAGTCTTCAACGTCGCGATCAAGAGCCTTGGCAATCATCTTAAGGTTTACGGCAGTCGGCGCGTCCAGATCCACGGAACCTTTGCAGGCCGGGCCAACTACGATCTTTTCCATGTAGCAATCCGGTGCATGCAGCAGGCCGCCGCGTTCGCTGGCCGCAAGCACGCAGATCGATCCCGGTGCTCCGGTAGCTGTTAGGTTAGTGCCTTCCAGGGGATCGACAGCGATGTCGACTTCCGGATAAATGATGCCGTCCTTGGGTGCGCGTCCGATTTTTTCCCCGATGTAGAGCATCGGAGCTTCATCGCGTTCACCTTCTCCAATCACGATTGTTCCGCGCATTGGAACCGTATCCATCACACGGCGCATGGTTTCTGTAGCGACCTGATCGGCGCGCTTGCGGTCACCCGTTCCCATTTGTCGGGCTGAAGCGATCGCAGCCGCCTCAACCACTCGCAACAGTTCCAGTGCGAGATCTGACTCCAGATTCGTCTGGATGTTGTCTTCCAGATGAACTGCCTTGTTGTGAAGCTGTGTCGCCATAATTGCTCCTGATTACATCGGCCGCCGCTCTGTCTCGTCCTTACATTTGGCTGCGTACCGTTTTTTCCATTGCCCCACACAGGCGTTAGCCTTTTTTATGGCGCGGCAATGTTGCTACCGAATTCAGAACGCGTCAATCCCCGTTATCGCCGTGCCAAGAATCAATGTGTGAACATCGTGCGTTCCTTCGTAGGTTTTCACCGATTCCAAATTCGCCATGTGGCGGAAAACCGGATACTCATCCGCGATCCCGTTTGCGCCCAGGATGTCGCGCGCCATGCGAGCGCATTCCAAGGCCATCCACACGTTATTTCTCTTCGCCATCGATATGTGGAAGTGCTGAACCTTTTCCTGATCCTTTAGCCGTCCAACCTGAAGCGCCAAAAGCTGAGCCTTGCTGATTTCGGAGATCATCCAAACCAGTTTCTCCTGGACTAGTTGATGGGATGCGATCGGTTGATCCCGGAATTGTTTGCGAAACTTGGAATATTGCAGAGCTGTGTCATAGCAGGCCATGGCCGCGCCAATCGCGCCCCAGGCAATTCCAAATCGAGCTTGATTCAGACACATCAGTGCTGATTTCAGCCCGGAACTCTTGGGCAGCAGGTTGCATTTCGGAATTCGTACGTCCTGCAGTGAAAGCGATGACGTGACCGAAGCGCGCAGCGACCACTTGCCATGCACGTCCTTGGCGACAAATCCCGGACGGTCGGTCTCAACAAGGAATCCGCGAACTTTGCCGCCGTGTTCTTCGCTCTTTGCCCAGACCACGGCCACATCGGAGATGGAGCCGGAGGTGATCCACATCTTTTCGCCGTTTAGTACGTAGCCGTCGCCGTCCAGAGCCGCTCGCGTTCGCATGGCGTCAGGATTGGAACCGGCATCGGGTTCCGTCAATCCAAAGCATCCGAGCTTCTCTCCTTTGGCCATTGCGGGAAGCCAGCGCTGCTTTTGCTCTTCGCTGCCGAAAGCGAAAATCGGATACATCACCAAACTACTCTGCACGCTGACAAAGGAACGGAGACCGCTATCTCCGCGCTCCAACTCCTGCATCATCAGGCCGTACTCGACATTGCTCATGCCCGCGCAGCCATACCCCTTGAGGGTGGGTCCGAAGAAGCCGAGCTCGCCCATGGGGGCGATCAGCTCCCGTGGAAACCGGCTCTCGCGATTGCAGTCTTCAATGATGGGAATGAGATTGTCTTCTACGAACTGGCGGGCGGTGTCGCGCACCATGCGTTCATCTTCACTGAGAAGGGAATCGAACTCAATGAAATCAACACCTCGGAATTTGAGAGCCATAAGATATCCCTGCCAAACAGCCACGCAGGGTCCATGGCGGACCCTGCGCGAACGCTTGACAGTACCAAAGGGCGAATCTGCAGGTCAATGACTCTTTACTAAATGTGCTCTGATTTTAGGTGATCGGCAAATTTTAGCTACTTAGCTGAGTAGTCCCATGGCTACCATTGGCTCCGTTTCCGTAGTTCCGTGATGTGGGCGACGTGGTGCGCACCGTGCCAGGCGTAGAGGCCGAGCATCATATCGAGGGAAATCAATCCAGCTTCAGGGTGCGTCAGTCTTCTCTCCCAATCTTCGGGTTTCAGGCTGCGCAAGAGCACAACCCACCGGGCATGGAGACTGTCGACGAGTGCCAGGCTTACGTCGATTGGCGTGACGCGGCTATCCGCCAGCTCGGCCCATGCCGCTTCTTTGTACGGCTTAATGGTCGGATTATCTTCGGTCATCGCCAATTTATAGCGAACGTAGGCGTTGATGTGGCTGTCCGCTAAATGATGGGTGACTTGCCTGACCGTCCACCCGTCGTCGCGGTAAGGTGTCTCCAGTTGCTTTCCGTTTAGTCCCGTCAGCGAGTGCTTCAGATGCCCTGGCAACTCGGCGATGGCCTCGATAAGTTTCTTGCGTTCCTCAGGGGTGTTGGGTCCTTTGGACCGGTCGAATTTGCCAATAGGATAGCGTAAGTCTTCCATGTCCTGCCTCCGTTTACTTTCACGCTTTCCGCAGAATACAACGTACTGATATACAATCGAAAGGCTACCCGGCGGTGCGACGAAGTTTGTGTGACCGTGCTGAAAGTTGGCATGTCCGCCGTGGGTTCCGGTGCAAGCGAAAGCTTCCTGGGTGGTTTCCGGGCAGAAGCCCGCATAATTCATGTGCGGTGTCCCATGTCCTGCCAGAGCAATTCCGCCGAGCCTCGCGCCGGCCCATTAGGAGATCAAAAGATGGCTAAGATCGCAAAAACAGGTGATCGCAAAAAGGTGATGGACACTTCCAAGAGCACCAACTGTCCGAAGTGTGCAAAGCCTACCCGCATCGTCAAGCGTGTAAAGGACCGCGAACGCAATATCCCGGGAGGCGTGTTTATCTCCTGCTCCGCTTGCGAGTTCTTCGAAAAGCTGTAACATCGCTTTCGGCTTGCAACACATGGCTCAAAGTTCAAAACGCGCCTCGTGAGAGGCGCGTTTTACGTGATGACGTTCTTTATTGTGTGTCAGCCGGTTTTATGCTCAACTTCAGGCTGCTTATGTCTCCCCAAATCGTCCTCGGAAGAGTGAGGAACGATCGACCGGCTTGAACCCGTAATCAGACGCGCTCCACGCTGGAACGTGACGTAGGCCCAGAACCACTCCCAGAGCACCTGGATCCGGGTGCGGAATCCGATCAGGAACAGCAAGTGAACGAAGAGCCAAGTGAGCCATGCGCCGAAACCCGACATTCTGAAACCTCGAATATCGGCAATCGCCGAAGACTTACCAATGGTCGCCAGGCTCCCCTTGTCGTGGTACTTGAATTTTTCGCGAGCGTCGCCTCTCAAGTCGCCCAGGATAGATGCCGCAGCAAACCGGCCCATTTGAATCGCGCTTGGAGCGACGCCAGGTACGGGTTTTTCATTCTCCTGCATCACAGAAGCAAGGTCGCCGACAACGAGAACTTCCGGATGTCCGGGGATGGTCAAGTCAGGCTGTACCTGAACCCGACCAGCGCGATCGGTCGGAGCTCCAAGAAGCTTGCCTAGCGGAGAGGCCGACACGCCCGCTGCCCACAGCACAACTGAAGCCGGCATAGATTGGTCGCCGAGATATACTCTGTCTTCGCTGATACCGGTTACGGCCGTTCCAGTCCTCACCTCTACGCCCAGTTTCTGCAATTGGCGTACCGCTGAGTTTGAAAGATCTTCAGCGAAAGTAGGAAGAATTCGGGGTCCAGCTTCGATCAGAACGACTCGCGTGCTTCGTGGATCAATCGCTCGGAAGTCCGAGGCCAGGACGTGTTGAGCAATCTCAGAGAGTGCTCCCGCGAGTTCCACGCCTGTGGGGCCTCCGCCGACAACAATGAAATTAATGGGTTCGGAATCGTGATTCAAACGCGCGCGGCGTTCCGCAATCTCGAACGCAAGCAACATGCGGCGTCGAATTTCGGTGCCATCTTCCACGGTCTTCAATCCGGGAGCGCAATTGGCCCACTCTGGATGCCCGAAGTACGCGTGTGTGGCTCCGGCCGCGACAATCAGGTAGTCGTAGGAAAGTTCGTCGTCCTCGAGTTGAACTTTACGATTCTGCAAATCGAAGCCTGTAGCTTTGGCCAGGAGCACCGAAACGTTCTTCGCATCTTTGAAGATGTGACGAATGGGATATGCAATTTCGCCGGGAGAGAGTGCCGCCGTTGCAACCTGATACAGAAGAGGTTGAAAAGTATGGTGATTGCGACTATCCACCAGCGTGATGCGGACGTTCGATTTGGCAAGAGCGTGTGTGGCGTATAGTCCCGCGAAACCAGCGCCGATGATAACAATATGGGGAACAGTTCGTGTGCTCTGCATTATTAGGTGCTTACCTATCGATAGATGAGATTAGCCAGCTTCGGTCGCATAAGTTGCATAACAAGATAGATGAGGTTCTTTGCCAGAAGGTCTCCATGCAAATGCCGGAAGCTTTATAAGAAGTTCTTATGGAGGGGTTCCGCGTCAGATTCATCTGATTTGTTTAGACTTCCTTGTGCTACTCTGATGTAAATAGCGCAAGAAAGAATCCGCACGGAGCATTGGCAGCATGAAGCTTCTTGCAATATATGGTTTCGCCCGATTCGTCGATCTGTGCCATAAATTCCGTTTGCGACGGATGTCTGAACTCGTTGCTGATGCTCCTCAGAACGTGTGATTTGTAACGTTGTGCGGTACCACATAAATAATAAACTGCGTTGGTTAGCTTTATCCCTGCCCACGGCACAACACTGTGCGGTTCTCTGGAACTGTGGGTTGAGCAATCCGAACGCATCTTGCATCACTTGATGTATTTCAAGCTTCGGACTTGAAGACCGAAGTGGGAGTTATCAGTGGGAAGTTTTGCTTCTTCGGGAGAGGTAAGGCCGAATTCGCTCGTTGCTCGGCGCTGGACAATTCGGCTTGAGCTATTCGCAAAACGCAGTTTTGATATCTTGTTCTCGCTGCTCGCGCTTGTCTTGATTTCACCAGCACTGCTGCTGATCGCAATTCTTGTGAAGCTGGATTCCACGGGGCCTATTCTCTATGTTTCAGAGCGGATTGGCAGGAATGGAAAGCAATTTCGATTTTTCAAATTCAGGACGATGGTGAAGGATGCCGACTCGTTGCGGGGGGCATTGCAGCATCTGAATGAGCGTCGCGGCAGCCTTTTCAAGATGTCGAACGACCCGCGTGTTACGCGGCTCGGGAAGCTATTGCGTCGTTATAGCTTGGATGAGTTGCCGCAATTCTTCAGCGTGCTTTCCGGAGATATGAGCGTGATTGGGCCACGGCCGTGCTTAACCAGCGAATATGCGCACTACACAAAAGAGCAGCGCCGCCGCGCCGATGTTGTGCCGGGAATCACGGGACTCTGGCAGGTGCAGGCACGCACTGATCCTTCGGCCGAAACTTATTTTGCGATGGACACTTTCTACGCCGAGAACTGGAGCTTGTGGCTCGATTTCAAGATTTTGCTCAAGACCGTGGGCGTTGTATTTTCAGGTACAGGGCAGTAAGAGCAGCGCTGGATGGCAATTTCGAAGGGGCCTCGGCTCCTTTTTTCATTTAGTAAGGATTAACCGATTAGTGAATCGTCGCGCAGGGGTGTTGTAACTGAGTTGGCAATAGTAATGCAGGAGGAGAAAAGAATAACTACATAGATAACGACAGGGCGTGAAAATGTTATCACTATTGGTAATAATCGTAGATTAGCGCTACTTCTTGCGGGAGACGACGAACTGAGGGAGCCAGAGAAGCGCGCGCTTGAAGTCGTTTTCGGGAAACTTCTGGAGTTGCGCGACGGCATGACTGGCAAACTTTGCTGCTTCCTGGTTAGCGGCAGTGATGGATTCGTAACGCCCCAGGATGGAGAGGATGTCCTGGTGAGTGACGCCGTTGAAGGCGCGCTGCTCGAGAACTGTTTGAATCTTGGATCGCTCATCGGGAGTACAACGTTCGAGGGCATGGATTACGGCAAGGGTAGCTTTGCCTTCGCGAAGGTCGCTGGCGACGGGTTTGCCAAGGACGCGCTCGGAGGCAGTCAGGTCGAGCACGTCATCCGTGATCTGGAATGCCATGCCAATGGCGCGTCCATACTCACGGAGTAGTAACTGCTGCTCTTCGTTGGCTCCGGCGAGGACTCCGCCGAGCTGCATGCAGACGGCAAAAAGGCAGGCGGTCTTGCGGTAGATGAGATCGAGATGGCTGTCGCGGGTAATCAGCGAGCCAAGCTTTTCAATCTGCAGGAGTTCACCTTCCACCATCTGTTTGGTGAGATCGGTGAGAAGGTCGAGGACGACCAGACTCCGCTCTTCAAGGGAGATCTGAAACGCCTGCATGTAGAGCCAGTCGCCGGCGAGCACGCACTTGGGATTTCCCCAGATGGTGTTGGGGGAAGGGCGTCCGCGGCGAATTTCAGCTTCATCGATGATGTCGTCATGGACGAGGGTGGCGGTGTGAATGATTTCGACGACCGCGCCGAGCCGGACGGCTCCGGTACCTTTGTAGTCCAGCAGCTTGGCGGCAAGCAGGAGCAGCGCTGGCCTGAGTCGTTTGCCGCCGCCCTGGCGCAGGTAGTCGCCGATTTCTGTGATGGCCTGCACGGTTGATACGCTGTAATCGCCGAACTCGCGTTCAATCGCTTCGAGGTCTTCCCGGAGAAGGTCGAAAATTCCTTTGCCCGCTGCTAATGCCAAGCTGTTCAAAATTGAACCTTACGTCGCTCTATTGGATTCCGGTGGAAGCTGTTGGCTTCGGCCGTTTGCGGCTTATGCAGCCGGTTTTGCGCATGGATCAATAAAGTTAATTGTTCCGATAATTTGTAAACTGCACGTCAATTCCGAAATCGGTCTGGCGGAGCAGAGCAATGATGTCCTGAAGGCTGTCGCGGTCTTTTCCGGTGACGCGGACGATGTCTCCGTTGATAGAAGCCTGCACCTTCTTCTTGGAATCCTTGATGGTCTTGACGATCTCTCGTGCCTTTTCGATGGCGATGCCTTGCTGGAGCTTTACCTTCTGGCGGACGGTGGAGCTGGCCGCAGACTCGATTTTGCCGTAATCCAAAGACTTAAGCGACACGTTGCGCTTGACGAGTTTGGTCTGCAAGACGTCGATGACGGCTTTGAGCTTGTATTCGTCTGCCGACGTGAGGACGATCTCGTCCTTGCCGTCAAACTGAATGTCTGAGTGGGAACCCTTAAGGTCGTAACGCTGATGGATTTCCTTAAGAGCCTGCTGGATAGCATTTGTTACTTCCGGCAGGTCCACATTGCTGACGATGTCGAATGAGTTTTCAGCGGCCATGAGTTTCTAGTGTATGACAAAGTCGCGCTTCCCGCATCGTCGAATTGCGGAAGCAAGAGAGGGAAATGCGTATGGTGAGGGGTGAAGATGAAGTCTGGAACAGTGAAAAGGTTTGAAACAGCGTGACTGGATCAAGAGTTCTCAGAGATAGTGAGTGAGGATGCTGCTAAAAAAAGACATCTCGTTTGGTGTGAGCTCTGAGACGGGCTGATTTCCGCACGCTCCTAAGATTGGCTTGCACAGCAAGTTAAGGGTAAGGTCAGAGCGAGGGCAAGGGCAGAGTCAACTACCCCACGTCAGCCCGATGAAGCCGGGCGGGACGTGGGGCACCCAGTACTGGACCGCCTACTACAACGTCAAGGGGTTAGTTTGGTGATGTGAGTTGAGCAGTTTCCTAATGAACCGCGGACGCCCCGGGGACGTACTGGATTAGTGCGAGCGTCGTTGGAACATCCAACTCCAAAACAGCGCGTTGGGACGCTGCTTTGGAGTGCGGAGGGTGAGAGTCGAAGCTCGTGCGGATTACTTTTGTGGCTCGACTTGATCTTCTACCGCGGTTTCGCAGGTGATGTGGTCGGTTCCCTTGACGAGGTATTTGACCTGGGCCTCATACCACTTTCTATGTTTGAGAATCTGCTGAATCGCGGAGGTGAGCTGGTTCTGCGTCCAGTTGCCGCCGAGTGGAGGATTGGGGAAGGTGATGCCGTTGGGAGTGCTGACGAATGCGGCGTTGTTTTCGACGATGTAGTGACGGTGGCCCTTGAGACGGATATCGAAAATCTTGCCTTGATCTCGCTTGGGAGAAGTGAAGACGATGACGTATAGGTACTTTCCGCCCTCGAATGTCTTGTTGTCCTCGTGATAGCCGAGAGCGAGAGTTTTGACGTTATCTACATTCACCCATTCGTACTTGCCGGTGGCCAGACACTGTGCGGCGTCCCAGAGGACGGCGGGCGGTTTGTCTTGCGCGCGAAGAGATGCGCACATCGATGCGAGTAAGAGGGCGAGAGCGAAGGATCGTTTCATGGTCAATGTTCCTCACAGGCGAAACAGAAGGATTATTGTTTCACGGCTGAGGAAATGCGGAAAGTGCGGAAGGGTTGCGGGGGGAGGATGACCATTCAAAACAGAGCCGGAGTAAGGGGAGAGCAAGAGCAAAAGCAGGAGCAAGAGCAACTACCCCACGTCAGCCCGATAAAACCGGGCGGGACGTGGGGCACCTGAAGCGCGTCGCGAATGTTGAGCAAGATTAGCTGGCGGTGGCGGCGACGCCTCGATACCAGAGGATGGTGCGGCGCAGTCCTTCGTGGAAGTTGACCTTGGGCTCGTAACCGAAGGCGGCACGGGCGAGGGAGATGTCGGCTAGAGAGTGGGCGATGTCTCCGGTGCGGGCAGGGGCGTGATCGACAGGGCCGGTGTATCCGGTGAGTTCGCGGAGGCTCCTGACGGCGTCGTTGAGGGTGATGCGTTGTTCGGTGGCGACGTTGAATACTCGGCCGGAAACTTTTTTGGCGGGAGCAGCCATGGCGAGGAGATTGGCGTTCACTACGTTTTCGATGAAGGTGAAATCGCGGCTTTGAGTACCGTCTCCATAGATGACGGGGGTTGAGCCGCGGAGCATGGCGAGAGAAAACTTGGCGAGGACGCCGGAGTATTGCGACGAGGGGTCCTGGTAGGGACCAAAAACGTTGAAGTAACGAATGGTGACCGTTTCAAGGCCATAGACGCGGGTGAAACTGCGCATGTAGTGCTCGCACGTGAGTTTGCTTACGGCGTAGGGGGAGATGGGGTCGGGTGACATGTCTTCGCGCTTGGGGAGCGTGGGCTGGTCTCCGTAGGCGGAGGACGAGCCGGCGTAGACGACGCGGCGGATTCTGGCATCGCGAGCTGCGACGAGAAGGTTGAGGGTTCCGGTGACGTTGGCGGAGTTGGTGGATACGGGATCTTTGACGGAGCGGGGAACACTGGCGAGAGCGGCTTCGTGGAAGATGTAATCCACTCCCTCGCAGGCGCGGGCGCAGGTTGCAGGGTCTTCGATGGTGCCCTCGATGAAGTCGATGCCGTGGAGGTCTTCGAGATTGGCGCGCTTGCCGGTGATGAAGTTGTCGATGCCTCGGACGGAGGCTCCCTGGGCGAGCAGCGCGCGTGCGATGTTGGATCCGATGAAGCCTGCGATTCCGGTGATGAGATATTTCGACATGATCCTTACTCTTTCCGATGGAACTGTAGCCGCTCTAGCTAATTCTAGACCGATCAGGTGCGGACGGCGTAGAGGCAAAGGGCAAAGGTGAAGGTTTCCGCGGTCCCCACATATGCCAGAGGAAGGCATATGTGGGCCACCTGATTTTTTAACAGTGGACGATGTTGTCGGCAGTGATTCCCTTGGTGGCGTTGCGGGTATCAACTACGAGCTGCGATTCGGCGACTATGTGTGGGTAGTCGTAGGTGGTGTGGTCGGTGACGATGAGGACGGCGTCGTACTGCGCGAGGTTGTCGAGCGGGGTGCAGGTCATGTTGAGGTCGTAATGACGGCCGTGTCCGACGATGGGGAAGAACGGGTCGTTGTATGAGACCTCGGCTCCGGCTTTGCGGAGCAGTTCGATGACGGTGAGCGAAGGAGATTCGCGCAGGTCGTCGATGTCGCGTTTATAGGCGAGTCCGAGGACGAGGATGCGGGAGCCGTTGAGGCACTTTTTGCGCGCGTTGAGAGCGAGGGCAGTTTTCTCGATGACGTAGTAGGGCATGGCGCCGTTGACTTCGCCGGCGAGTTCGATGAAGCGGGTGCTGAAGTCGAACTGCTTGGCTTTCCACGAAAGGTAGTAGGGATCGATGGGAATGCAGTGGCCTCCGAGTCCGGGGCCGGGATAGAAGGCCTGGTAGCCAAAAGGCTTGGTTTTGGCGGCGTCGATCACTTCGAAGATGTTGATGCCCATGCGGTCGCAGAGCTGCTTGAGTTCGTTGACGAGGGCAATGTTGACGCAACGGTAGATGTTTTCGAGCAGCTTGGTCATCTCGGCGGTGGCGGGCGAAGAGACCGGCACGGTGCGATTGAAGATGCTGCTGTAGAGGCCGGAGGCGAGGGAAGTAGCGGTGGGTTCGAGGCCTCCGATGACCTTGGGAATGTCGCGGCGGGCGACGGTGTCGTTGCCGGGATCTTCGCGTTCGGGAGAGAAGGCGACGTAAAAGCCGCTGTCCCCGGTCTTGCGGATGGCGCGGAGGCCGGAAGGATTGCCGGATTCGAGGATGGGGATCAGGACTTCCTCGGTGGTGCCGGGATAGGTCGTGCTCTCAAGGATGACGAGCTGGCCCTCGCGGATGTGAGGGGCGATGGCTTGAGCGGTCTTCTCGATATAGCTGAGATCAGGCTGATGATATTCGTCGAGGGGCGTGGGGACGCAAATGATGATGGCGTCCATTTCGGTAATGCCGGTGAAGGCGCTGGTGGCTCGGAATCCGGAGCCTTGGGCTTTTGCGATTTCGGTGCCGGGAATTCGGACGATGTAGGAGTTGCCGGAGTTCAGGGCCGCGACCTTTGCGGGATCGATATCGAAGCCAGTGACACGGAAATTCTGCTCACTGAAGAGGAGAGTGAGCGGCAAGCCGACGTATCCCATGCCGATGATGCCGATTCGGGCTTGTCGTGAGGCGATGAGGGACTCGAGCTTGGAGGAACTTGAAACGGAAAATGGCATGGGGCAATCTCCAGAAAAACACACTTACTAATCTAACAAATAGAGATGCTGCTCAGAGTCTCTGAGGTATTCCGAGGCGAGGTAAATCTCTGTTCTGTTCCGTGAGGCAGAGTGGGCTGGACAAAACACGGCAGTTCCTGACTGCATCTGAGTTGGCCGGAGGTTGCCGTGGCTGCTCGTTTGATTCGAAATCCAAAGAAACTATTGGTGATCGCTTATTTGAGCCTGGTGCTGGCGCTGACGGCATGCGGGAGTGGGGGAGGAGTCTCGGTTACACAACCGACGCCTACACCAACACCAACACCGACGCCTACACCAACGCCTACACCAACACCTACACCAACACCGATACCCACTCCCACACCGACGAATAAGGCAGACCATGTGGTACTAGTGGTGCTGGAGAACGCGAATTACGCGTCGGTGGTAGATAGCGCGGATGCCCCTTACTTGAACTCGCTGATTCCGCAGGGAACGCTGATTCCGAACTACTACGCTAATGTGCATCCCTCGATAGGCAATTACTTCTTCTTGACGACGGGGCAGTTGGTTTCCGCTGACGATGCCTATACCGGGACAGCGCCGCCTCCAGACATGGCTACCGAAGAGGGAGGCTCGTCGAAGAGCTGGAAGATTTATGCGGAGGGAATTCCGTCGGTTGGATATGTGGGGGGCGATACGGGCACGTATTTGAAACGGCACAATCCGTTTGCGTATTTCGCGGATGTTTTGGGGACGACGGCGGTGAACGATATCGTTCCGTTCTCGCAATTAGCCACGGACGTGACGGGGGCGCTGCCGAATTTTGCGATGATCGTGGGGAATATTTACGACATTGGACATAACTGCGCGCCTACGGTGACGACCTGCACGACGGCCGTACGCGTGCAACAGGCGGATGCGTGGTTGAAGGCGACACTGCCACAGATTCTGGGGAATGCGAGTTTCCAGAGCAGCGGGCTGCTGGCGATTACGTTTGATGAGAGTGAAAACGACCTGAGCTTTGGTGGCGGGCATGTGGCGACCGTGCTGTTGGGCACCAATGTGAAGACAGGATACGAGGCGACGGGGACATATCAGCATCCGAGTTTACTGCGGTTGATGCTGAAGGCGCAGGGGATCACTACTTTGCCGAATGCAGCGGCGATTGGGCCGGATATGGGCGAGGTTTGGAAGTAGGCAGTTCGAGCGGGTTCGACTCATTGGATTTCGCAGCCGCAGCCGGGTGAGGGAACGCGGACGCGGAGGAAGTCGGCTACGCGCTGGTAGGCGTCGATCTGGTTTTCGACACGGGCGAAGCCGTGGCCCTCGTTTTCGTAGATCTTGAGGATGGCGGTGCCGCCTTGCTTCTGGATGGCGTCGGCTACCTGCTGGGCTTCGGTTTTGGGGCAGCGGGGGTCGTTGCCTCCGGCGAGGATGAGCAGGGGAGCTTTCACCCTGTCGATGAAGTTGATGGGGGAGCGATCATGCCAGAGCGCTTTGTCCTTGACGGGGTCTCCCATGAAAAGGCGGTCGTACTCCTGTAGCTGCGGGTCTTCGTTTTCAAATTCGGTGAACCAGTTTACGAAGGGGACGATGGGGACTCCGGCAGCCCACATTTCGGGATGGCGGGTGACGGCCATCATGGTGAGATAGCCGCCGTAGCTGCCGCCCATAACAATGAGCTTCGCGGGATCAACGAACCCGGTGCGTTGGATGAAATCGGCGGCTCCGAGGACATCGTTCAACTCTTCGCCTCCGGCGTCGTGGCGGTTCGCCTCCTGGAACTCACGCCCGTAGCCGGTGCCTCCACGATAATTTGGCGCGATAACGAGATAGCCCTGATTGTTCATGTACTGGACGAAGCGGTTAAAGCCATCCATGGATTGCGAGGCCGGGCCTCCGTGGATGTACACGATGGCGGGATACTTCTGGTTGCGAATGATGTTATTGGGAATGTAGGCCCAGGCGGAGAGGGTAAATTTGCCGTCCTTGCTGGGGTAGTGAACGAGCGTGGGGGCGACCATGCTGGAGGGGGAGAGTCCGGCGACGAAAGAGTCGGTGAGTTGGGTGGAATGCTGCGATTTGAAATCGAAGACATGGAGATCGTTGGGGGCGCGGGCTCCGCTGTGGTGGTAGAGGAGATGCTGTCCGTCGTGTGAGAAGGGCGAGACGTCTCCGGCGAAATTGTTGACTCCGTCGGGAACGGGGAGGAGGTGGACTTCGCCGCCCGAGACGGTGCGCATGTAGAGCGATTCGCGTCCGTCGACATTGGCGGACCAGACAATGCTTTGGCCGTCGGGGGAGAAGGCGCTGGCGCGGATCTCCCATTTGTCGGTGGTGATCCACGCGAGGCGCTTGGAGGGTATGTCGAGCAGAGCTACGTTGTCGTAGCCGTTGGCGGAGTTGCTGGTGAGGAGAAGAGTCTTGCCGTCGGGAGAGAAGGCGGCGGCTGAGAATGTCTGGTCGCCGGTGTGGGGCGTGAGATTGGTAGCGGCTTTGGCGGCAAGGTCGTAGAGGAAGATGTTGGAATCTTTGTCGCTGGCGTTCTGCTGGGTGTAGGCGATGAACTTGCCATCAGGAGACCAGAGAGGCGACATGTTGCCGAGCTGCGGAGGCGAATTGCGAGTGATATGGGTGGTGCGGCGCGAGGCGATGTCGATGAGGTCGATCTCAAAGCTGGGCGAAGTTTTGCGTTTGGTCATGTAGGCCAAGGTGCGCCCATTGGGAGACCAGGCAGGTGCTTCGTCGGCGGAGTCGGGAGAGGCGGTGAGGTTGGTGACTTCTCCGTTCTGGGGGCTGACGAGAAAGATGTCCCAGAGCTCGTTGCCATCTTTGTCGCTCATGAAGGCGATCCACTTGCCGTCGGGAGACCATGCGGGGGAGGCCTGGCGCTGGTCGCTGATGGTGAGCTGAGTGGGCCAACCTCCGGTTGAGGGGACGGTCCAGAGGTTATTGCGCCCGCTGATGTTGGAGATGAAGGCTACGCGGGAGCCGTCGGGCGACCAGGCGGAGCCACCGATGAGGCGCGTGCTGTAGAGAGCGGAGATGGAGAATTTTTGGAGATTATCGACCGTGGCGGACTGGAGCTGCGCGGGATCGGTTACGGCCTGGGGAATGGGGAAGGACTGCGCGGCGGCGACGGTGCTCATGCAGATGACGATAGCAAATGCGAGGCGCGAAAGCATGGGATGAAGTGTAACAAAGGAGGGCAGTGCGCTTGTGAAGGAGGATTTTGTGGCGCGGTGTTTGTCTCTCGGCTAACATGCTGGGTATGAATGCTGAACCGGGGAGCACTGCGTTTTCGCTACTGCTGTTATTGCTGATTCCGCTTTACCTGGTTGCGCTGATGTGGGTGTTGAGCCGCCTGAGTGGGTGGGACTGGCTGGCGCGGCGGTTTAGTGAAACGGGAGTCTTTTATGGGGAGAGCTGGAGGTGGCAGAGCGCACGGTTTCGTGGATGGTTCAGCTATAACAACTGCCTGAAGGTGGGTGCTAGCTCGGAGGGATTGCATTTGGAAGTTATGAGGATACTGATTCCGTTCAGGCTGTTTCATCCGCCGCTGACGATTCCTTGGAACGAGATAGAAGTTGAGACAGGGAAGGCATGGTTTGGGCTATTTGATACGGCACGGTTTCGGATGGGTGTGGAAGAGCAGATCACCATGCGGGTGTACGGAAAGATTGTGGATCGGGTGAGGAGAGCAGCGGGGGCAGGGTGGCCGCTTTATCATCTGGAGCGGATGGATACGAATGGGTAGTGCGATTGGAATAGAGGCAAAGGCGGAGCCAGGGGCAGAGTCAAAGGCAAAGACAAAAATCAAAGGCAGAGTCAGAGGCAGAGTCAAAAACCCCAGGTTAGCCGCGCAAAGAACGCGCGTGATGGGATAAGAACGAAGGCTTCTCCTGACCCCAGCTTCTTGGTCCTCAACCAAAGAATACCGGGTCCACTGAAGCCTTCGTTCTTATCCCATCATGGACGGCGAAAGCTAGTCCGCGAACGTGATTGGGCGCTCTCGCATCCAGACTGGCCCGTGCAAAAGACGGCGCAGACAACGCGCCTTGGAAAACGAAAAAACCGTTTTCCACTTTCGCACCGGCTCGGCGGCTGGATGTTCGCATAGAAGAATCATGGCCGAAGTCAAAAGCCGTATCGATGGTTGGTGGAACGGGTGCTCCACCGGAAGTGATCAGCGAGTGATGTTTCCAGAGTCTTGGTCCTCAAACTTAACTCTGGTGGCAAACCAGGCGGTGCTTGCGCACCGCTCAGGAAAATCTCGCCTTGACAACGCCTTCGTTCTTATCGATGGGGCACCGAAATCATATCTGGTGACTAGATCATATTGGTCACCAGAAGAGTTTGTCGGCATGATCACCTCAGGTCGGCTGGCTCTGGTAAGATTCATCGCAATGGCTACTACGGCGAAGAAAATTCCTGCTAAGAAATCGATGAAGGCGAAAGCGGAGAAGTTCAATCCGCTGGCTCCGGGGCGGGTGGGGACGATTCTGGAGATACTGGATCGGACGTATCCGGCGGCGGTATGTGCTCTGCATCATGGAAGCGCGTGGGAACTGCTGGTGGCGACGATTCTGTCGGCGCAATGTACGGACGTGCGGGTGAATATGGTGACTCCGGCGCTGTTCAAGATGTATCCGACACCGGCATCGCTGGCGAAGATTGAGCCGCTGGAACTGGAGCCGATGATCGTTACTACGGGGTTCTTCAGGAACAAGGCGAAGTCGGTGGTGGGAGCGGCTCGCAAGGTTGTGGAGGAGTTCGGCGGGAAGGTTCCGGAGGAGATGGACGAACTGCTGACGCTGCCGGGAGTGGCAAGGAAAACGGCAAACGTGGTGCTGGGATCGTGGTTTGGGAAGGCAGATGGGATTGTGGTGGATACGCATGTTCACCGGATCTCGCGGAGACTGGAGCTTTCGCGGTCGGAGGATCCGGGGAACATTGAAAAAGACCTGATGAAGGTAATTCCGCAGGAGAAGTGGATCGACTACTCGCACCAGATCATTCATCACGGACGAGCGCTGTGTGTGGCGAGGAGGCCGAAGTGCCTGGAGTGTCCGCTGGAGACGCTATGCCATGCGGAGGATAAGACGTGGTCCACGGTACCGGTGCATAAGGGAGCGATGGG
>DATLJC010000027.1:0-39257 GCA_035539055.1 Saccharimonadales bacterium (SeqCode)
AAAGCGCGTATGTACTGCAAGCCGGCTTCCGGCACGCTACCGGTGGGAACCTGGATGTCGCCTCCGCCGGAGTTTTGCTGCTTTTCGAGCTTTGCCGATTGCGCCCGCAACCCTGCCAGTTCTTCTCGAAGCGTCAACACATCGGGGTTCTGTTCCGTGGCGGAATACTGCATCGCCTGCAGTTGTACTTCTTTTGTGGCAATCTGGGCTCGAATAGCAGCCACGGACTCGATGATGGCCTTCGCCTGGTTATCCAACTGGATAAGGCCGGTCTTCTGCTGTGTTTCTTTGAGTGCCACCTCGGCGTTGGCCAGGTCGTCTTTCGCTTTGCGCAGTTGCTGCTCAAAGAATAGCCGCCGCTGTCCGGCCTCGGTGATGGCTAAACTGGAGGTCAGCTTGCGGAGCTCTTCCACGTAGGCATTTGCCATGTCGGCGGCACGCTTACGGTCTTTATCTTCGACCGAGACGGTTATGAACCCTTCCTTGGCATTCTGAATGTCGGTAGCGCTCTGCAGGTCCTTGCGCGCGTCCGATGTATCCTTGTCGCGGTACACGGTTTTCAGATCGAATCTCTTGATCATCGCGTCATTTACAACCCGGCTCTTCAGCATCCCGATGTAGATGTCATTCGGATTCTTGAGGCCGAGATTGCCACCGGCAACCGCGCCAAGCATACCTCCCGCTCCGCCCATCTGTGAGGCGAGCGCCGATGCCAGTGACTGTGGTTGCTGTGGAGGCAACAGGCTCGTTGTCGCGGTGTATCGATTTGGGATGATGAACGAAATAACAGCCGCGATGAATGCCGCCGCGACGGTCGTGCGGACAATAAGACCTTTCCGCTTCATTATGATCGCGAACAGCTCCAGCAAACTGATTTCATCCACCGGACCGGACGCGCGGCCACTTTGAACGACATCGTTATCGGGTGTGGCCGTACTTTCGATCTGCTCAGTTGACATTTTGATTCCTTGAATATGGGGCGGCTATTTGAACTTGCACCTTATAAGTATCCATCCGGCGTGGATGGGTCTTCGGCGGCTACTTGAGAACGTTGATTGCGGCAGCGCCCAACCCAATCTGCCCTATGACTTGTGACCAGTCCTTGACAGCGCGCATTACGTTGCCCTGATCGAGACGTGCGGGAACGACAATCGTGTCCCCTGGAATCACCCGCATCGAACCGAGACCTCCGGACCATTTGCTCGAAGTATTGGTTCTGCTGAGAACGCTTCCATCGGCGCGAACGACGAAGACATATTTCATGTCGGCATCCCGGGTTCCGCCGCCGGATAACTTCAGATAGTCGGCAATGCGTCGATTCTCACGAAATAGAAGCGAGTTCTGGTTGTAAACCGCTCCAACGACATTCACCATGGAAGCTTTGTGCGGCACAACAAGGTCATCGCCGTCTTCCAACTCCATGTCGGGAAAGGCTTCGACGCCTTTGCGTGATGGCGCAATCTCCAGAACGATGCGGCCTGTCGCTTTGACCTCGCGGAGCTTCTGAATCAGAGCGCGCTGCGCCTCGGTTTGAGCCGCCAGATTTCCCTGCTGGTCCTGAGGCGCCTTTGCCGCGTTCACCGCGTTGCGTTGCGACACCGATTCCATCTCGCGGATCATTTTGTCCAGACTCTCCTGCTGCTGCTTCTGGGCCGCCTCACGGGTAAACTGCGAACCGAACACGAACGCACCATCTGTTAGTCCTCCCGCCCGCGCGATTAAGGCTCGCAATGTCTCACCGGGATTCACCTTGTAAACTCCAGGGGCGCGGAATTCACCCTCAAGTTTCACAAACTTGCTCTGGTGTTCATTAGACACTGCAATATCAGACTGCGAAAAAATGGTGATTACGTCGCCAGCCTGCAGCGAGATATTATCCGCGTCACTACCTTCCAGAATTGCTTTACCGAGGTTGAACGGGATCAGGGAGGTCGACAGGTCCACGGGGTTAAGTCGCTGAACGACGGCGTAGTCCCAGTTGATGTCGGGAGCGTTGCGCTTCACATCGTTGCGGAGCTCTCCCTGTCCAGCAACCACGGCAGACTGCTCACGCCAGTCGGCGGAGGACCCCGTGCGTCTAGCATTTTGCCGATCACCCGGGCGACTCTCCTCCATGGGCTCATCCGGAGTTGAGGCATCGGCCTGAGTCATAGACTCCATCCGCGATGCCGACTCCCTCCGGTCTGAGGGATTATCAGAGCGCCGGCCCCACTCTGTCCGTGCTCTCGACGACCTCCGAGTGTCCAGAGGCAGCTTGTCTTCCAACGGCGTATTTCCCACTGCGTTCTGGCTGTTCCAGAATCCACGGGTCAGCAAGAATTCCTTGTTCGGGATGAGATCCCTCACCCTCATTCCCGGGCGCATGGGATAGCGTCCAGGATCTGACACATTGCCACGCAGCGTAACCGCATTTTCAAATTTCGGCGAGATCGAGAACACGCGCACTAAGTCACTGCCGTGTAATTCGCGAGCCAAGCCTTCCGCGTTCAACGTGAATTCATCGACCTTTCGCGTTGTGCGGTTCTCAATGCGCTCCACAATCACGCGTTGCCCGTCCGCAACTCCACTCAGCCCGCCTGCGACTTCCAATTCTTCGCCCAGCGTGGCCGAATTGCGCAGTTCGTAGACTGCCGGAAAATTTACGCTACCAGACATGGCTACCTGCGGACCCACGGGCGGAATGTAGATCACATCGCCCGGCAACAAAACTACATCTTTCGACTTGTTACCTTTCAGCAGCAGGTCATACAAATCAAATTCAGTGACAACACGATCTCCACGCTTCAGTTCAATGTGCCGCATCGATCCATGAATCGAAGGGCCACCCGAAGCAAACAACGCGTTGAACAGGGTGCTGAGTGAGCCGACGGTGTATGTCCCAGGGCGGCGCGCGTATCCCACGACAAACACCTGGATCGAACGCAATTGTCCCAACGTAACTCTGAGTTCGAAGTGGCGGAAGACCTGTCCTACCGCGGTCTTCAGGTGTTCAGGCAATTGTTCGTAGCTGATGCCCGCCACCGACACGGATCCGACCTTGGGCAGATAAATCTGACCGTTTCTGTCAACAGTGACGCGCGCATCGACGTCGATCTGTCCCCACGCGCGAATCAGTAATTCGTCGCCTGGGCCGATCACATAGTTTGCAGGCACCGCGATATGGTCCAGGGGTGCGAAGGTGCTTGGCACACCTTGAAACAGGTTGTAACCGAAGAGCGGAAGCCGTTTCCCGACCGAGTTCTCCACGAACAACTGGAACTCCGTCGGCCCCTCTGGCACGAGCCGAGGTGGGAAAGATTCCTGCAGGTTCGCCTGCTTATTCGGGTTTGTCTGAGTTTCGTCCAGACGAATGGTCGTCTGACTCGGACGCGTTGTGCCGGACTGCATCGAAGACTCCGGCTGATTCCGATCCGACGATGTCGATTGGGCATTCTGGCAGGAACCGTCATACTTGTTACAGTCATACGTTCCGTCGCCTGACACAGTTTGAGTAGAGCCTGTCTGTCTCTGCGCCCACCCGATGGAAGTGCTCAACAAAAATGTGAGTATTAGTAACAAGACATTCTTCAACATTAGAAACTCAGTCCTATCTTGCGATCTCTTAACGAGCTCATCCGAACTTCTCTACCGTCTCGGTAAGGTCCAATTCGTGGGACGAAACGAAACTTGTATTTGACTGACAACATTCGTTTGCGGCGTAGCGGCCAGCACGGGAGCGCGCCAACGTTCCGCCTGCACCATCATCTGCAGTGCCAGGCCGTTTCGCCATTGGTAACGCAACTTGGCATAAGTGTCTCCCTGACTTACCCCTTGCGGCACGAAGTATTGGGACACTTTCAGCGTGCGGTAGCCCACCATGAGCGTGCTTTCCGGATTGAACCAGTAAGTTGCCCAAGCTTGTCCGCCCGTTCCCTCGCGGCCCAGCCATGTACTGAGCAAGTATCCTTTATTTGTGTATCCGTCTTTGTAAATGCCCTCGTAGTAATACAACCGTCCACCCTTGGCCCTAAGATCGGTGGTATCGGTCGTGCCACCCTCAACGTGCAGATCAAGCTTGGGAATGCCAGGGACTTTTGCCAGGTAGAGCCCGGGAGTCACCACCGCCCCCCTTGGACTAGAAACCGGTGACACATCGTCGTGGATTGCAGCGTCCGCATACAGCGTCAGCCAATCCCGCAACCCCGGCAGGCGATACCGAAAATCGAAGTTGGAGTGGCGCACTCCCAGAGTGTTGCGTCCGGTTCCCACATAAGTTCCACTGGAGGCGCTGGTAAAGCTCTTCCAGAAATTGCCAAATGTGAGCGCTGTTCCAGTCGGCCCTTCGCCACCAATGACCGCATCGCGAGAGAACCCCAACTCCAGGTTCCTGGTCGGGCTGAAATTGATTTTCTGTCCGTAAAAGAACACCTGTTTCGGAAACTGGTTACCCGACAATTTTCCGAAGAAGTTATCCCAACGAAACGGTCCAAGCAGTCTCGACAAGAGCGGTATGTAAAGTGGAGTCGTGCGATTGATGCGCAACGCATAGAATGGCTCGGCATTGTTGCCCAGCATCATCGCGGTGCTGTCGTCCGGCCCCCACCAGTAACTCTGCTTCCCGACGGACACTTCATGCCCCAGCAGATTCATCGAAACATAAGCGTCCAGTAGCCGGAAGGAATTCGAAGCGGGCCGCGTCCGATAGGTCTGAACCGGAGTATTGTCCTGCGTGGCGATAATCTGCGCGATGTCTCTGGAGTAGCCGGGAATCGCGGGAGAGTGCTGATATTCTCCGCGCACGAAGTAGGAGAATCGACCTTGCTCCGCGCGAGCTTCAAAACCGTTGATCTGTTGCCATCCATGGCCATAGCGACGGCCAAAGTCATTCGCTATCGTCTGCCCGAAATGGAAGCCGTCGTTGAGCGGTGTGCCCGAGATGTATTGTGTGCGGCTGTACACTTCATCCAGTGCAATTGCGTGGTTCAGTTTTCCCTCTTCAAGTTCCGCTTCCCTGTCGAGCTCCTTCGTCAACGAATTCACCAAAGACGCCGACGCAGCATCCATCTCTTGCGCATCAATGGTGGCGAGCATGCGATACACCGACAAGCGTGTCCAGGGACGCAATCCCATGAATTCGTTTCGCACAATCCCGCGCGCGGCCAGCCGTTCAATCGCCGGATAAATCCAACTATCCAGCTCGAAGTAGCTTGAACTCATGCTGGACAGCGGGAGCGGCGCCGACTCATTTACAAACGTCCCAAACCGATCAAGCGAGGTGTCGTGATGCCGATTCTGGACACTACGGCCAATCAGATACCCCATCGTCGCTCCCACAAACACGTCCGACGGAAAGTGCTGCCGCGCGCCGACTCTCGCTAAACTGATTCCAGTGGCCGTCCCGAAGGCGAGAATCTTGGTCATTGGCCCCGGATATTCCCTGGCCATCACCGTCGCTATCGCAAATGCCGTCGCGGCATGGGCCGATGGAGTTGACGCTCCACCCGATTGAAAGAAGCGCCCCGCGCCACTGCCATCCAAAGGCCGCTGCCGCCGGAACGCGTATTTCAACCCTTCATCGACAACCAGGGCATTCACGCCCGCCTCCATCGAAAGCAACCCTGTCTCGCGCAACTGACTGTTTCCGCCGCGTATTCCCTGGAGGTACATGGACCCCGCAGCCAGGCCCAGCATGCCAATCCCAGCGTTGGAGATGTCATTACCGAGCTGCTGATGACCGTTGCGAGTCACCTCGTGCGACGCTGTTCTGTCCGTCATGATGAGACCGGTCGCGATACCCGCAATCGGCACCAACCACTCGGCATCACGCAGACGCAAACGCAGGGGGCTCGTCCATATCTGCTTCTGGTCTCCGAGCACGTTGAGTGCAAAGGTCCTGGCCTGCTTCCCAACTGCATTCGTTATCTGCTGACCGCCATCCGAATCGTGATTCCCTGCCGCGTCACCTGACGTCTGCGCACAGCCAGGCGCTTGCAATCCGGCAAGCAGCAGAACCAGAACAAAACTCCATTTCCGTTTCAATACCAATTCCTCACTTACAATCTTCCTCACCGGATCAGCCAATCGCGGAGACACTGGTTAACTGTTATTCGCATCCGGGTCCAGCAAGGGGCAAGTCAGAATTGACACCACTAACTAGCGACTCCCGAACAGGTGATCCGGTCACACCCGCACCCGAAAGTAGGCGGTACCAGAGGTCCGCATACTCGGCTGCGGCGCTTTTGACGGAAGGAAAAGGAAAAGCGGAGCTGGTAAATAGCGGATAGCTTTGAAGTAGTAAGACGGTGGCAACGAACGATAAGACTGTCACCTGTGCGCTCAGGTCGCGGAAGCCGTAATCGTGTGTCCATTTTTCGAAGTTCTGTGCCGAGGCATTGATAATTGGATCGAGATGCTTGCGGTAAACAGGCTCGAGGTCGGGGCCAAACTCAAGGGCGCTGAAGTGCAGCAACCGCACCAAATCGGGTTGGTTCACGACAGTATGAGTTATCTGTTCGAATAAAGTGCGCAATGCGATGTGAGAATCTTCAATTCTCGTGCTTTGGGCAAAAAATTCGGTAAAGACACTCAGTTTCCCCAGTTCGGCATCGACCGCGGCAATGAATAGATCCCGCTTGCTCGGAAAATAACGAAAGATGTTGCTCTCACTCACATTGGCACTTTGGGCAATGTCCTTGGTCGTTATACCGTGAAATCCGGCATGCGCAAAGAGTGTCACGGCTGCGGATATCATCCGATCCCTGGTGGTGATTTCAATCATCGTCTTTACTTTCGTTTGCTGGTGCATATCAGAGTGGCCCCCCAAGCAAATCCAAGTCACACTCTTCGACCTCGATGGCTACGCTTTTCATGATTTGTTCTAATGTGAGGATCACACGCAAACCGTTCGTATTGCGTACCACTACGCCCTCGAACCCTGCCAGTGGACCAGACTTGATCCGCGCCCGTTCGCCGATATTCAAATATGCGTGAGGCTCGGCTCGTCGCAGACTTAGGCCTGCACGGAGAGATTCTATTTCGGCGTCCTCCAGTGGCAGCGGCTCTCGCCCGTTACCCACGATGGAGACCACGCTGGGAACTTCAAGCACGCGTACGTGCTGGCGCCACTGAAAACGCGCGAATAAATAACCCGGAAAGAGCGGAAGTTCGAGTTCCACTTTGCAGCGGTTCCTCCAGCGACGAGTCGTCCGATAGGACGGTAAATAGGATTCGATCTCTCTCGACGCGAAATGCTCGGCTACTCGCTTTTCGTGGCTTGGTCGCGTGTATATTGCATACCAATCCAAATGCGTCGAGCCTCCGCCGTTGCTGCAAACCGTTAACAAGAATTCCTCCCAAAGACTCTAGGACTGCGCGCTTCGTGCGCCCTCCACGGGACAAAGCTTCGCCGTTGGCACTTAGCAGTGCCTTTTTCCACAACCTGCTTTTCTAATTTCGGCTCCGGACGAACAGCATCCAGAGTCGCGCTATGGAGTTGGGGGGAGACTCCGGTTTGTGGCGCGGTTTAGACGAGTGAATGCTTCCTCGTTGAGAGTTGAAGGCAGTGTATCGCCCCAAAGTGTTCAGAGTCAATCCACATTAAGCACACGAAAGGGCAGGTATCTCGGTGGCCAGACACACGGTGGGATGCAGTGGCAGGAGCCCCGCAATCTTCATCGCGGTTGGACGGACAGAAGGGAGTCCAAAAGCTAACTGATTGAAAGGAACGGTCAGCTTTAGAAGATGATTCTAGAACTCTTCTTTTTCCAAAAATTATCGGTGAAGCCCAAGACGCCAGGCATGCCGCCGTAGGGAGCGCGATAAGGTTGCGGTTCTTCGGCTGCGCGCAACTCCAAGACAGGACAACTCCCGCGTCACCTCAATATGGAAGCGCTGCAGTCGTCTCAGGTATGTTCTCACGTGTCGTGTTTGCAGATTCTGGGTACTCAGCCGTTCGTATTCCACAAGCAGCGAATCGAAGAGTGCGCGAAGGCGCTTCCCGTGGGAGTGAAGGTGCAGTTCCTCAGCCCGTTCCTTGGCTAGCCGGGCAAACTCCTGGCTATGATCGATGAGGCGCTGTATCTCGTGTGCGGCAGGAAGTTGCGCAAGCCGCTCCATCTCTTTGAGGGGCAGTTTGGCATAGATTGCGAGCAGGTGGCGCAGATCCGCGACGAGCGCCAATTCCAACCGGTGGCGTTCGGATGCCGTTCGGCCCTCGCCGGAAGGGCGGGGCAGAAGCTGATCGATTGACAAGCGCGGATCGCCGAAATACGCGGTGACCTGACGGTTCACTGTCATTTCCAGTGGATCCTGCGCAGCGGTGTTTAATACCCGGGCCACCGAGCGCAGCGGTCGTCCGATGGAAAGCGG
Organism: Saccharimonadales bacterium (SeqCode); assembly: GCA_035539055.1. Classification (GTDB taxonomy): domain Bacteria; phylum Acidobacteriota; class Terriglobia; order Terriglobales; family Acidobacteriaceae; genus TOLSYN. The sequence goes on from DATLJC010000027.1 coordinate 8,347, forward strand.
GAAGCGGGAAAATTGGTAGGCAGCCTGCGCTCCCGGAATCTGACGGTAGGCAACCAGGTCCAGATGCAGCCCTGAAGTCTCCTCAAACACCGCCTGGGCACGCTCGAAAGTGTCCAGAGGCATCGACGGTAGCCCAAGCCAATCCAGCGGGGCATTCATGTGATAGCCACCAGCCTCAAGCATTCGTTCCACCATGTCAGCGCAGTTGAAGCCGTTTCTCGTCCAGTGCAGTGAGCCATCTTGAAATTGTTCTTCGATTCGATTCGCCTCGTCCACCATTTCCGCAATGTCTGCCGGGGAGACACCCGAAACGCGAAGGCCGAGAGTCTCACGTCCATACGCCATGCCGTAGGTGTTGGTGTGTACCTGTGAGGTGGATGGCGGCTGCACGCCGTAAAGGTAATCCGCGAGACTAAGGTGCTGCAGGAAGTTCGGGTCTGCTTCCGGTGTGGCGAGGTGGTTCGTACTATAGACGACATCCTCGATGCGAATCGCAAGGTGGCCGAAGGGATTTTCTGTCACGATCCGTTGCGGTGACCGCGATGTAGAGTAGGAGAGCAACAACTCCACACTTGCATGGTCCGCCTCGGCAATGCCCTCCAGAGCCTTTGCGATATCCTGCACTGGAGCGCCATTCTCCGCTCCGAAATCGGCAGGCAGGCGGACAGGAACAATCGAGTTGTCGAGCGCAAATTGCGCGATTCTGGAAATCTGAATGCTTTCGCGGAAATTGCGCTGCGCTTCAAGCATAGCCGCCGACAGCCGCGGGTTGCTGAGGAAAGCTTCAGCCATTCCGCCTACCTCGCCCGGTGCGCTGGCAAGCTTCGCCAGTCCCAATCGGACAAACATCGCCGCGTTCTCGCGCTCGTGACCGCTCACCACATCCAGCAGAATAGTCGGCGTGCCTATTGCAAACGCTTCCGAGGGTGTCATCCCACCCGCTTTGGTGATCAGCAGGTCGGAGGCACTCATCAGGGAGAGCATCTCATCATGGGAGAGCCACCCAAACGTCTTGAGAGTAACGGAAGGCGGCAAATTTCCATTGAGCGCCGCAAGCTGGGTCTGCAAATTTTCATTTGCACCGCAAACCACGATGATCTGGATGGCGCGCTGGCATTCCCGGACAACGCTCTCCACTACGGCACAAAAATCTCCGGCTCCTTCCTTGCCTCCTGTTAGGAGCAACATTGGCAAGTTTGCCGCAAGCCCCAGAGCCAGCAATGTTTCTTCTCGTGCCCCAGGCTTCTTTTCCGGAATGCATACCGGCATCCCGGAAGTCGTCACCTTTTCAGGGGGAACACCTGCGGCCAGCCAGCGGGCCTCGAGTTCGACGTGCCCGAGGAATGTCCGGTCGATCCGCTTGGAGATTCTCGGAAAGTATCCCTCGAAATAATCCGTATGCAGCCATCCGATTCGAACATCTGCCAACAACTCCCGTTCGCGCAACGTACCCAGCACTTGGGCGGCTCCGTAGTGCGTGGCTATAACCGCATCCGGGGTCTGTGATTGCAGGAATGCCAGCACTTTCTCTTCCGGGTAATCGTTGGGAAGCAGGGAGAGCGACGGCACGCGGCTGCCACGAGCCTGCATAGTGCGAAAGAGGGTATCAAAGCTTTCTGGAAGATGTTTGGCGACGAACCAGAACAGACGTTCATCGATCTTGCGCCACGCCGAACCCATGAATGCGCGGATGTCCTGCAGGAGCACGCGAGCCGAAGCATCCTGTTGAAGTATCTCCTGCCGGATGGCTTGTGCGGCAGCAAAGTGCCCGTTTCCAATAGAGGAGTAGAAAATGACGATCTTCTTGGAATTCTTCTGCACGGTGTCAGCAATTTCCAATGCCGCGGTCTGGAGTGAACACAGCCGCTAACAAGCTCAACTTGTAGCAGAGCGAAGTGTAATTTCTCTGCTGGAAATCGCACCAGCAGAGTTACAAATGGTCGGGGCGAGAGGATTCGAACCTCCGACCCCCTGCGCCCAAGGCAGGTGCGCTACCAGGCTGCGCTACGCCCCGACAGTGTTTGGCAGAAGATGCCTTACTTTGAAATCCTAGCACACGGACGAGCAGCTTAGTCGTTTGCCCCGGAGTCTTCGGTGGAAATGTGGGAGGCGATGGGGCGCGAGGTGAGTCCGAGGGAGTCGGCGGTTACGGTGAGCGAAGGGTCGGAATACCTCCACTGCGGGACCTGAGGATCAACCGTCCAGGTTTGGAGTTCGATTCCCATCTCGAAGGCAATGAATAGGTCGGAGGTGCGCGGAGCGACGCGGGCGCTCTTGACACGGACATTTTGCAGAAGCTGACGAGGATGGATTTCCGGAGTTACTTCGGCTCCTGCGTTGGTGGAGAAGCTGAGGTTGCCATCGACGACCAGACGCCATGGGCCGTCGAGAAAGAGTTCGGCATCGTGCTCGAAGGCGAGACGCCATCCCTGGTTGTCGGGTCCGGTGGCGTAGTTCTCGACGGCGGTGCAGAGTTTGCCGGAGAGGCTTTGACTTAGCTGATCGATGGCCGTGGGCGTGCCGGCAAAGTAGGCGCGCAGAGGGCGGGTATTAAGCCAATAGACCAAGAAAACCGCCGTGGCAAACTTCAGGAAGAGGACTGGCTGGCTCATGGCTCCGGTGAGGCCGCCCGCGTGCTCCCAGATGGAAGAGAGCCCTTCAATGGCGATCAGGAATGACCAGATGAGGACGAGTACGCGGCTCCAGTTTTCACCTTCCCAGTAGTTCCAGAGAATGAAGAAGACGACGGTAAGAACAATGGGGCCGCCGATCAATCTGGGCGCATGCGCGGAGCTGAAGAGCGCGGCACCTCCTGCAAGGCGGACAAGGCTGGTTATGTAATCGATGATCAAGAAGACGGACATCAGGAGCGCGGTGAGGCCGACGCCCTGGGGACGTGGCGGGGAGAGATGCGACGAGGAACGCGGAGGCGAGAGACGCGGTGGGTTACTCGGGGCGTTCGGACTAAATCGCACGGTGGGGAAAGTATAGCTGGCGGGTGAAGGTTCTAAAAGCGGGAAGGGCGCGGATCACTCCGCGCCCTTCGCTTGCTATGGCTGTTCCCTGCTCTACTGTGCGGCTTCTGACTCAGCCGTTTCGGATTTCGGCATGGGGATTAAGTTGCGCACGATCACATAGAGAATAGGGATAAGGAACAGGTTGAGAATCGTCGAGACGATCATGCCTCCGCAGACGGTAGTGCCAACGGAATGGCGTCCCGCTCTGCCCGCGCCGGTGGCGAAGACAAGCGGTAACATTCCAAGGATGAAAGCAATCGAGGTCATCAGGATCGGACGGAGGCGGAGGCGGGCAGCCTCAACCGTAGCGGCGAAAAGCTCCATGCCATTGCGCTGAAGCTGTTCGGCAAACTCAACGATGAGAATGCCGTTCTTGCTGGCCAAGCCGATGAGCATCACGAGACCAATCTGACAATAGACGTCATTTTGCAAACCGCGCAGGGACTGCGCGCCGAGCGCTCCCAGAATGGCCATCGGCACGGAGAGCAGGATGATGAACGGCAGAACGAAGCTCTCGTATTGCGCGGAGAGCACAAGATAGACCACCAGCAACCCCAGTCCGAACAGCAGGAATGCCTGGTTGCCGGACTGAATTTCTTCCAGGGCAAGTCCGGTCCACTCGAATGCGTATCCAGGGGGCAAGACCTTTTTGGAGATATCCTCCATGGCGGCCAAGGCTTGTCCGGAGCTGTAACCGGGTGCGGCTGCGCCGTTGATTTCCGCCGAGCGGAACAGGTTGTAGTGGCTGATGACGCTGGGGCCAGCGGTGTCCTTCAGCGTGACTATATTTGAGAGTGGCACCATCACCCCGGCGTCAGAACGTACATAGTATTGCGTAATGTTAGCGGGATTTACGCGGAACTGCTTGTCGGCCTGAACATACACACGATAGGAACGATTGTTGAAATCGAAATCGTTGACGTAAGTCGATCCCATGTAGGTGGCCAACGTGCTATTGATTTGCGAAAACGAAACGCCAAGGCTCTTTGCCTTTTCCCGGTCGATCTCGACCAGCACCTGCGGAGTACGCGCAGTATAGCTGGAGTACACCGACTGCGGCGACAATTCCGGACGCTGGCGGGCAGAGCCGAGGAATTTCTGCAGCGTTCCTTCCAGCGCTTCCGGTGTGCTGAAGCCCGTCTGCTGCAATTCGAAGGTGAAACCGCCGAATGTACTGAGACCCTGAATGGCGGGCGGCGCAAACGGAATCACGTTCGCCTCTGTAATGGAGCCGAGCGGCTGGCGCAGGGAGTTGATGACGGCCTCCAGAGAATTTTCAGCTCCCTTGCGTTCTGCGATGGGCTTGAGATTGACGAAGATCAAGCCGCGATTGGGAGCCGCTCCACTGAAGCTGAATCCCGGGACGGCGAAGACTCCGAAAACATTGGGATTCTTCATGATGGCGGCATTGGCGCGGGCGGCGACGTTTGAGGTGTACTCCAGCGAGGCAGCGTCTGGCGCCTGCAGGAGCACGATAAAGTATCCTTGGTCCTCATCGGGCACAAAGCTGGTAGGCACGGACTTGTAAACCCAGGCGGTAAGCGCGAGCCCAGCTATAAACAGGATGACGACGACAGTTTTTGCGTTCTCCATGCGCGTGAGCAGGCGCCGGTAACCGTCGGTCACAGATGAGATTCCGCGGTTGAAAGTACGGAAGACCGCGTTGGCCTGACGGTCCGTGTGCCGCAGCAGGAGCGCGGACAGGGCTGGCGTCAGGGTGAGCGCGTTGAAAGCCGAGAGCGCAATCGAGAAGGCGATGGTGAGCGCGAACTGCTGATACAGGCGGCCGGTGGTTCCCGGAAACAGCGATACCGGAACGAAAACCGCAATCAGCACAATGGACGTGGCGATAACGGCGGAGGTGACTTCGCTCATGGCGACCGAAGTGGCCCGGCTCGCGTCGTGAATTCCCTCTTCAAGGTGGCGTTCGACGTTTTCGATCACCACGATGGCGTCATCGACGACGAGACCGGTGGCCAGCGTGATTCCGAAAAGAGTCAACGTGTTGATGGAGAAGTTGAAGAGCTTGACGAAGGCAAACGCGCCGATCAGCGAGACCGGAATGGTGACGGCGGGAATGAGGGTGCTGCGCCAGGTTTGCAGGAAGAAGAAGATGACGATGATGACGATGAGAACCGCTTCGCCGAGAGTCTTCAGCACTTCGCTGATGGATTCACGAACCGCCGTGGTGGTGTTGAACGCTTCCTGGTACTGCAGTCCGGCGGGGAAGGTTTTCGAGAGCCGCGCCATCTCGGCCTTCACGCCTTTTTCGACGTCGAGCGCGTTGGCATTTGAGAGTTGCTGCACGCCGATACCGATGGCTGGGTATCCGCGGAAGGTGAGGTTGGACGAGTAATCTTCGGCGCCGAGTTCGGCTCGGCCCACGTCGCGGAGCTGGACGATGGATCCGTCTTTTGTCTGCTTGACGATGATTCGCTCGAAATCCTTCGGATCGGTAAGGCGTCCGGCGGCTCGCACGCTAAGGGTATAGAGCTGTCCGGAGGCAATAGGGGGCTGGCCGACCTGTCCGGCAGCAACCTGGACGTTCTGTTCGGCAAGAGCGCTGGTCACATCGGAGGCGCTGAGTCCGCGCTTGGCGAGGCGAATCGGATCGAGCCACAGGCGCATAGCGTACTTGCGCTCGCCGAAGATGATGACATCGCCGACGCCGGGAACCCGCTTCAGTGCGTCGCGAACGTAAACGTCGAGATAGTTAGAGATGAACAGCGGGTCATATCGATTATCCAGCGAGTACGCGCCAAAGGCGAGGACGAAAGATCCGGAGTTCTTGTTGATGGTAACGCCCGTTTGCTGCACGCTGGCGGGCAATCTGCCCAAAGCGGTGGATGCGCGATTCTGAACGTCCACGGCAGCGATGTCGAGACTGCGGTCAAGTTTGAAGGTGGCGGTGATGGAGGCCGAACCGTCATTGCCGCTGCTGGAGGACATGTAGCGCATGCCTTCAGCACCATTAATGGCTTGTTCGAGCAGAGTAGTAACGCCGCTCTCGACGGCCTGAGCATTGGCTCCGGTATAGGAGGCGCTTACTGATACCTCTGGCGGAGCCAGCACGGGAAACTGGGCAATCGAGAGCGTAGGAATGGCGATGCCACCGGCCAGGATGATGAGCAAAGAACACACTGTCGCAAAGACCGGGCGACGAATAAAGAAATCAACGAACAATGTATCCTCCGCGCTTATGCCTGTGGCACAACCGGCATTCCGTCAATCAGGTTCTGGGTTCCGCCGATGATCACGGTGTCACCGGGGTTCAATCCTTCTTCGATCACGTAGTTGTTGCCGATCAGGGAGCCGAGCTTTACTGGCTTCTGTTGGGCAGCGCTGCCGCTGGGGCCTTTGCCTACGACGAAGACAAACGACTGGGCTCCCAGGCGGGTCATGGCCGTGACGGGAACGATCGGCTTATTGACCTGTCTCCAGATCACGCGAGCATGGAGCACCTGGTCGTTACGGAAACGATGATCGGCGTTGGGAAGGGGCGCTTTGATAAGCAAAAGCTGATTGGCCGTATCGACACGCGGTGAAACGAAGTTGACCTTTGTCGAGACAGCGGGCGTGCCGTCGTCATTGAGAAGATCGATCTGGGTACCAGCGTGTACGTCGGCGGCGCGCTCAGAGGGGACATTGATGTAGGCCTCAAGTTCGCCTCCGCGGTCGAGCGTGGTCAGCACGGTCGTATTGACTACACGGTCTCCCACTCGGACGGGAATGTCCCCGATGACGCCGGCCGCTGGCGCGCGAACAGTGAAGTAGTGCAGTTGCACGCGTTGCTGATTGATGGACGCGTCCGTAGCCTCCACGTTTGCCTTGGAGGCATCATGGGCGCTGACCGCGTTGTCATACTCTTGGCGGCTGATAACGCCCGCCTCAAAAAGTCTCTTGGAACGGTCAAGCTGGGCGCGATTATAGGCAAGCGTCGCCTGCTGAGACTGCTTCGTCGCCTCCTGCTGATTGACCGAAGCTTGCTGGCGGCGGGGATCAATCTCCATGATCGGCTGCCCCGCACTGACGCGGGAACCGGCGGTGACGAAGATTTTGATGATCTGACCTTCGACTTCGGGCTGAAGAATGGAGGCGTTGCGCGATTGCAGAGTCGCCAGAAATTCGGCGGAATCTCCAACCTGCTGCAGCTCCACCTTCTGAACCTGTACCGGAAAAGCTGGCATTGCTGCCGGAGCCTGGGCCGACTTCTTGCAGGAGCCCGACGTGATTACCAGGGCTGCGATCAACGAGAGTAGCAAAAGACGATATTGAATCATGAGTTTCCGCACAGGTAAGCTTTTGGCCTCAATCCACATAGCAGTCTCCACGTGAGAAAGGAGCTGATACGTGAGAATAGCAGAGCAAACTTAAATATTGTATCAATTGACTTACAAATCTGAATTTCGGAGCAGCACAGGTAAATTCAATTCGCACCTGGAATCGGTTCTCCGTCCATTTTGGCCTACGGGGCACCCGGTTTCGATGTACGGGCACGGTTTAGGCTGCGCGCCCCTTGGTGTCGGGAATTTCTTCGACATCGTGTCCGGATATGGAGACGATGGGCTTTTGCGATCGCTGAACGGTCCTTCGAGGGCCGGCCACCCGCACGGCTGCGGCGGACAGGCGTACTCCGGCCTCCGCTTCGGGATGGCTGGAGCTTGGGATCTTGCTGCTGAGACTTCGAGATTTCGATTTGCTCTTCATCTGTAGGTATTCTGATGCTGTGGCGAGAACCGGCGATACGGACTATCGTAAATACAGGATTTGCGTGTTGAGCGTTTGCATCAAAGCTTCCGGCAAAAAAGGGAAAGTTCAATGAATAAGCTCCCGCTGCGGCTGGTTTACTCCGACAAGGCAAAGTTGCCGATTGGGGATCACATCTTCCAATCGAGCAAGTATCGCTGCGTACGGGAGCGCCTGCTGCAAATGAGAGTCGCCACCGAGTCCGATTTCATTTCGGCACCGCTTTGTCGCGAAGCGGACGTGTTGCTGGTCCATACCAAGCTCTGGGTGGACAAGCTGAAGAATGGAACTCTGAGTACTCGCGAAGAGTTGGAGTTGGAGGTACCCTACAGCCAGGATCTGCTGGAGGCCTTCTGGTACATGACAGGGGGCTCGGTTGTCGCCGCCGAACTTGCGCTGCGTAACAACTGCTGCATTCATATTGGCGGAGGATTCCATCATGCATTTGCGGATCATGGAGAGGGCTTCTGCCTGATCAACGACGTTGCGGTCGCCATCCGCAGCCTGCAGCGCGACGGGCACATTACGCGAGCAATGGTGATCGATTGCGATGTGCACCAGGGGAACGGCACGGCAGCTATCTTCGGCACTGGACAGCCGGAGCCATTTCCTCCGCGAGCTTCGTGGGCGACGGATCTGCTGGCACCCAGGCGCGAGGCTCACGTAAAGACCAGTGTGGTGCGGGATGTCTTCACGATTTCACTGCACCAGGAGAGCAACTATCCGCACTGGAAGCCAGCCTCCTCAATCGACGTGAATCTTCCGGACGGCACCACGGATTCCGAATACCTGGAGTGGCTTGATACCGCGCTGAAGGGAGCGAAGGGGCGTTTTGAGCCGGAGTTGATCTGCTATGTCGCCGGCGCTGATCCCTACGAACAGGACCAACTAGGTGGATTGGCTATGACCATCGAGGGTCTAAAGAAACGCGACCTGATGGTGTACAACTTCGCACGCGACCATGGATACCCGATCATGACCACCTTTGCCGGAGGCTACGCGCGGAATCCGGAAGACACAGTAGCAATCCACACCAATACGGTTCTGGCCGCCAAGGAAGTTTTCGAAGCCTCGTAAGTAAGCGGCGGTAAAGGCTGTTTGCTGAAGAATCGCAAAAACATGGGCAGTGGCGTATCAGGAAGTCTGCAATTGAGGCGCTTTCATGAGGATACAGCGCTTCGGACCATCGAGGCATCTTCTGACTAACCAAGCGAGGAACTAACAAGTAAACTGTAACTCCTGGGGCCCCGACATGAAAAATCAGTGTTAATACCGGCTTGGCAGAGCCACAGCTTCTGATATAGTTGCGCGCTTGTGGAATGCTTTCCGATTCCCAAATTCCAGAGAGGTTTGGCATGCATCGAGTCTCCCGTGAACTTGATCGGCTCTTGGAAGTGACCGCTCTGATGACTGACTCCGTTATCGCCTGCGACGCGTGTGGGCAGATGGTCTATGCGAACTGCGCGGCGAAAATGCTTTTCGAAATCGACATGGATCGCAACAGTATGGACGATTGCCCCGAGGTCATGGGCATTTTCGACTGCCATGGCGAGCGCATGCTGGACCCTCAGGAGTTGCCGCTGGCGCAGGCCGCCTACGAGGGTAAGGTGGTTCGCATGAATCTGCTGGTGCGGCAGGATGAAAATTGCTCTTCGGTGGAGGCGACCGCATTCCCGGTTCTGGACGACAAGGGCCGGCAGATTGGGGCCATGATGGTGTGCCGTTGCCTTGGCGCATTCCCCGGCCCCGGACACGCTTCCCACCTGGCGTGATATTCTGAGGCTTCGCGGGCCCGCCCGTCGCATTTAAGAAAACTTCACACAGATGGACCGCCTTGCGCGGCTCCCCGGACTTATCCGATGTTCGAGAATCTTACAGACAAACTCCAGCGCGCATTTAAGAACCTTCGCGGCCAGGGCAGCCTGACCGAAGAGAACATGGACGAAGCCTTGAAGGAGATCCGTCTCGCCCTGCTTGAGGCGGACGTGAATTTCAAGGTCGTCAAAGACTTGATCGAACAGATCCGTGCCAAGGCAATTGGCACCGAGGTGATGACCTCGCTGTCGCCCGCCGAGATGGTGATCAAGGTGGTTCGCGACGAGCTGGTGGAAACGCTGGGCAAGGATACAGCGAAGTTCAAGTTCGGCTCGCAGCCGCCTACCGTGGTCCTCATGGCGGGCTTGCAGGGTTCCGGCAAAACGACTACCTCAGGCAAGCTGGCGGGCTGGTTCAAGAAGGGCGGACACCGCCCCATGCTTGTTTCAGTGGACGTCTATCGTCCAGCGGCTCGCGAGCAGTTGAAGGTGGTGGCGAAGGCAATCGGCGCGCACCTTTACGAAGGTTCCGACGTCGAGAGCAACACCGAAAGCGTGGTGCGGCTGGCAAAGGAAGCGCGGCGCGAAGCGGTCATCAATGGCTGCGACGTGCTGATCGTCGATACCGCCGGACGTTTGCACATCGACGAACAGCTAATGGACGAGATGCAGTCGCTGAAGACGCTGCTGAATCCGCAGGAAGTGCTATTCGTTGCCGACGCCATGACCGGCCAGGACGCGGTGAACTCGGCCAAGGAATTCCATGACAAGCTGACGCTGACCGGCGTGGTGCTGACGAAGATGGACGGCGATGCGCGCGGCGGCGCCGCGCTGTCGATTCGCGCCGTCACCGGACAGCCGATCAAGTTCCTGGGCATTGGCGAAAAATACGATGCCATCGAACCATTCCATCCCGACCGCGTGGTTGGCCGCATCATGGGCATGGGCGACATTCTTTCGCTGATTGAAAAAGCGGAAGACAAGCTCGACAAGAAGAAGTCGGAAGAGTTTGCCAAGAAAGCGTTGAGCGGCGACGGATTCTCACTGGAAGACTTCCGCGATCAACTGCGGCAGGTGAAAAAGCTGGGATCGTTGCAGTCGATCATTGGAATGCTGCCGAAGATCGGTCCATTTGCGCAGATGCACCAGGCGAGCAATAAAGTCGATGAGTCGCAGTTGACTCGCGTAGAAGCGATCATCAACTCGATGACCGCCTACGAGCGCGAACATCACGAGGCTATCAATGGATCGCGCCGCAAGCGCATTGCTCGCGGCTCCGGAACATCCGTGCCCGAGGTCAACAACCTGCTGCGGCAGTATGCGCAGATGCGCAAGATGTTCAAGTCGATGTCAAAGCCAAGCTTTGCCAAGCGGCTGTCGGGAATGAAAATGCCGGGGATGTAGATTGGCTGTCCAAGATCTGGGTGTAGTTGCAACCATAAAATGTCGTATTAACTGCAATCATAAAATGTCGCTTTCTGGTTAAGGGTTTATGGGGTAGCGGCGATAGCGGGATGGCCGCTGTAGCTGTAGATCAAGGGTTTTGGTTTGCGCTTTTGGGCGGAGCTTCGGATGGCGGGTTTGGGTTGAGCGAGTTCGTGAATCGGTCTGTTTGGGCGGGACAGCGAAACGGCGATTGAAGTCCTCGACGAAGCGATCGAGGACGAGATTGGCCTGCTCGCAGGTGGCGGCGCGGGCGAGGCGCAGTTCGCTGGCGAGGCGGTCCTGAAAGGTTCGCCAGAGACGTTCGATGCGGCCCTTGGCTTGGGGTGAATGAGCCGGGATCTGCTGGATTCCGAGTTCCTCGAGCGAGCGTCCGACCTGGGTTGGGAACTGCCGTCCGGCGAGTTCTTCGGCCACCGACCAGTGTGGATCGTTGCGCTGAAAGATGCTGTGACGGTTGCGATAGAGGGTGAACGGCACGCCGTGTTGAGTGACCATTTGGTGGATCGAGCGGAGATATCCGGCGGCGTGGGCGGCTTCGTCGAGTTGGATGCCATGAGGCCGAGGCAGGAACGTCGGGGCCGGCGTGCGCGATACAGACGTGACCGCCGCTTCTGAGGCGAAGCCAGTCCGGCTTCGCGTAACAGGCGGCGCAAGGTTTCGCGACTCAAGCAGAACCCCTCTTGTTCGACGAGCTTCTGGCGCAGGTGGGGGTAGTTGAAGCCGGCATAACGGGTCTGCGCCAGTTGCAGCACCTGTTGGCGAGCCTCTGTGGAGAGCGCCCAGGGCTTTGGACGTCCGGTGTTGCCGTGAACTAACCAATCGACGGAATCGGGCTGAAAACGGCACATAAGGCGTTGCACCTGCGTTCACTGCGTTGCAGTTAGCGGTGACATTATTTTGGAGCAACTACAGCGGGATTGAAACTGGCTTGCAGAGTGGACTGATCCGTTTTACGCTCTTACATCCTGCAAAATAAGACTCCCGGCCGGATTGGCCGGAGGAAGGTGGGCCGTCGCTGCGGGCGCGCATGGTTTCGCGACGCGATGTTCCTGTCGGGATTTGGATATGTATGCAACAGATGATCTGAGAATCAAATGGACGAAAGTCGTTCTTCCTCCTGTGTTTCTAGAGGAGGAATTGCCGATGACGGATGCGGCGTCGGCTACGGTTTTTGAGACGCGGAAGGCAATATGCGAAGTGCTTGCCGGACGAGACAAGCGCCTGATCGTGGTGGTGGGGCCGTGTTCGATTCATGACACGAAGGCGGCGCGCGAGTACGCGGCGAAGCTGAAGGAAGTGATCAACGAAGTATTGAACGAGCTGGTGGTCGTGATGCGCGTGTATTTCGAGAAGCCGCGGACGACGATCGGATGGAAGGGACTGATCAACGATCCCTACCTCGACCAGTCCTACAAGATCAATGACGGATTGCGACTGGCGCGGAGGCTTCTGCTGGACTTGGCGGAGATGGGCGTGCCGGCGGGGACAGAGTTTCTGGATATGATTTCGCCGCAATATGTGGCCGCGCTGGTGAGCTGGGGCGCGATTGGCGCACGCACGACGGAGAGCCAGATTCACCGGCAGCTTGTGTCGGGGCTGTCGTGTCCAGTGGGCTTTAAAAACGCAACCTCGGGCGATGTGCAGATTGCGATTGAAGCCATGCTTTCGGCAGCGCATCCGCACACGTTCCTGGGACATTCGAAGTACGGGCAGTCGGCGATCTTTGTGACTGGCGGCAATCCGGATACGCATGTGATTTTGCGCGGCGGCAGCAAGATGGTGAACTATACGGCAGACGCCGTGGCGGAGGTTTGCGCGAGGCTGGAAAAGTGCAAGCAGAAGCCTCAGGTGATGATCGACTGCAGCCATGCCAATAGCCAGAAGGATCACACGCGGCAACCGGTGGTTTGCCGAGATGTGGCGAAGCAGGTTGCCGGGGGCGAAAAACGCATCATCGGATTGATGATCGAGAGCAGCCTGGTGGCGGGCTCGCAGGCACTAGTGGATGGTAAGGCGCTAACGTATGGGCAGAGCATTACCGATCCGTGCATTGGATGGGATGAGACAGCGGGACTGTTGCGGGAGCTGGCGGGGGCGGTGAAGGCCGGACGGTAAGAGCAAATCGAAGTAAAAGGAAAAGGCGGCCACGATGATGGCCGCCTTTCCTTGTATGCGTGAGTTAATTCTTCTTTTTTACTTCCTTCTTTGCAGAGGTTACGGCTGCGCTGGTGACGGGTTGCTCGTACTTCACCTCAGCGGAGAGAGGCTTGCGCGGTAAGAGTTCGTCACGGGTTGCGGTGTTGTAGATAAATGAAGCGAGCACGATGGATGCCTGGATGAGATCTTCGCGCTGGGCGCGGTCATAGACATCCATGTTGGAGTGATGGGTGCGGGTTTCGTACTCGATGGAATCCTGGATGAACTGGAATCCGGGAATGCCGATGGCATCGAAGGAAATGTGATCGGTGGAACCGGTGTTGCGCATGGTGACCGAGGTGAATCCGAGATCGCGGAAGGGCTCGCCCCATTGCTGGAAGAGCGGCGCGACGGATGCGTTCTCCTGGGCGTAGATGCCGCGGATTTTGCCGGTGCCGTTGTCGAGATTGAAATAGGCAGAGACCTTGGCTTGCTCGGGCTTGAGAACGACGGGCAAGGGCGTCTGACGCAGGTAGGACGGAGTGTCATCCTTGGGCTCTTCGGGATAGCCGAAGTGCTCCTTGACGTAGGCGCGGGAGCCTAACAGACCTTCCTCTTCGGCGGCCCAGAGCGCGATGCGAACCGTGCGGCGAGGCTTGAGTTTCAAGGCCTGGAGGATGCGCACGGCTTCCATGGCTACGGCAACGCCGGTGGCATTGTCGGTAGCGCCGGTTCCGGCGTGCCAGGAGTCGAGATGGCCTCCGACGAGGACAAGTTCATCCTTCTTATCAGCGCCGGGAATTTCGGCAATGGTATTGAATATCTGTCCGTTGTCGGGCGACTCGAAATGCGACTTCACATCGAGTTCAACGGCGACGGGAATCTTGCGTTCGAGCAGACGCGACATGCGATTGAACTGCTCGGCGGCGATGACGAGTTGAAGGACTCCGTCGGGTGAGCCGGGCTTGAAGTTTTGCGTGCCCTGCACGAAGAGCAAGCCTTCGTCGCCGCGGCTGCCTTCGATGGAGGCGGCTACTTTTTCATCCTGCAAAAACTTGTCGGTGGCGATGCTGAGACGGCGGCGCTGCTGAATTTCCTCACGGGTCCAGAGGCGGCCGGTGGGGTCTTTGTAAGCCGCGCCGGGCATTTGAAACTCGGAGAGATCTTTCAGCTTCGCGTCATCGTAACGATGGAGGGCGGCTTCGGCCTCCGGCTTCAGGTCGCGCGGTTCACCAAGGAGAACGATCTTTCCAGCAAGCTGGCCTTTGTACTTATCGAAATCTTCGGTGGACTTGATCTTTACGGCAACGACTTCACCTTGCAGCACGCCATTCGTTGCAGGCGTCCAGGCCTTGGGGAATCCGAGTAGGACGGCAGTGTCAGGCGAGGTCATGCGGATGGAGATTGAATCCAGGGCCCAGCCACGACCGAAGGTGAAGCCTTCGAGGTGTGCGTTGGAGAGTCCCCAATCGGTGAGCTGTTTCTCGGTCCAGAGATTGGCATTTTTCAGGTTCTGCGAACCGGCGAGGCGCGGGCCGATGCGATCGGTGAGATCGGAAAGAGTCTGCATCACTTTGCTGTGCTGAATCGCTTCCTGACGAATACGCGTGACTACTTGCAGGTCAACCGAATCCTGATTGGGAGAAGTAGCTGCCGAAATGGGAGCGACAGCGGCAACGATTAGCAGAGCGAAGGAAATGGCGAGTCGAATTCGCACAGCATGGCGAAGATGAATCATCGATCTGAACCTCGAGCGGCGCGAAGATTCTCGCGTGTGATTTCACGAGTTTTGCCGGATGCGAAATCTTAGCACTTGCGAGTAGCCGGTTGAGATAAGCGAAAGGTGCGCGAGTGTAACGAATGGTAAAGCAGGCGGGAGAAGAAGTCTGAATCGGAACATGGTTCGATTTTGGATTCAGGTTTCGAGACACTCGCTCGAAATGCAAAGAATTGCAAAGAATTGAATAGATTTCGAGAAGAATGAATATCCAGGTACTTAGAAACTCGCTTGCAATCAGGCATGTGGGGAAGCTTTGCCGGGAGAAGACGAGATGCAAGGAGCGGTTGTGAGCGCGTTGGCGGCGCAGGTTGTTGCCTGCAAGACGAATGGGGACGGGCTACAGAGGCAGACGATTCTGCTGGTGGAAGACGAGAGGATGATTCGACGGGTGATGTGCGAAGTGCTGGAGCGCGAAGGATATCGCGTACTGGCGTGCGCTGACCCGAGGGAAGGGATTGACGCCTTCCAGCAGCATGCGGGACAGATCGATTTGCTGCTGACCGATGTGATGATGCCAGGAATGAATGGCCGGGAGATGACGAATCAGATTTTAAAGATTCGTCCGGAGCTTCGTGTGGTATTCATGTCCGGATACACGGAAAGCACCTTGAGGCAGCAGGAACAGGCAGAGCCGCAGGTTGAATATTTGCAGAAGCCGTTTAGAGTGGAGACCTTGACGCGCAAGATCGCGCAGGTGCTCGGGGCCCCAGGGGCAGGCGCGTCGTAGAACAAGCATCAGACGCGGAACAGGACCGAGATCAGATTCCTTACTTCCTTCACATAGGTTTCGGTTTCGATGGTAAAGCCAACTACATCGAGCGACTGCACGGATGGGCATTGCGGAGAGAGAATCTTCCAGGCAAGCTCGTCCTGCAATGTTAGCTGCAGACTTTCCTCGTATCCATAGCCAAGGCCGGAGGTGCGGCAGATCATATCGGCAATGGAGACGATGGCGGCGAGAGTGGGGTCAAGGGTGGCCTTCTGAACGTCGTGATGGCAGCACATTATTTCCGTCAGGTAGTCGAAGAGTTGCCAGCGGCTAGATAGGATGCGTCCGGTAACTTCATGCGAGATGCCTATCAGCTCAAGCTCGACATCTCGAAGCGGACGCCTGGAGGCGGCGGCAGTTTTGAAGACCCTGGCAAACTCTTTCGGGATGATCATCATGTTGACCATGATTCCGAGATCGTGCATGAGGCCGGCGAGATAGGCGCGTTCGGGATCGCGATATTTCAACTTGCGCGCAAGACTGCGCGAGATGAGAGCGCACGCCAGGCAGTGTTCCCAAAACGAGGCGACATCGAAACCGCTGGCTTTGGGGGAGATCTGCATGAGGCAGCAGGAGGTCACGATGTCGCGCAACCGCGAAACTCCCAGCGCGATTGAAGCTTCGCGCAGTGAGGATACTTTTCCCCGCATGCCAAACAGAGGCGAGTTTGCCATGTGAATGACCTGCGAAGCGATTGCACTGTCATGCGAAACAAGCTGAACAATTTTGTGCAGGTCGGATTCGCCGGCGCACTCGTCTAGCTGCGTGAGTAACGGCAAGAGGATAGCGGGAATCGGAGGAAGCTCGCTAACTCCCTCAATGCGGTTTTGAAATTCGGATTGTGACTGGATGAGCAATTCGTACTTCCGTTGTGGAGTTGGCTATAGGAAGCTCATCGGCTGATGCGAGGGAATTCTTTATCACGGCAGGATGTGTGAGTTTTCTTAACGCTCAGAAAGCCAGGAACAACAGCAGGGGCAAGAGCTGGCGGAAGACGGATTACTGTTTCCCACATTTGCCAAAGGAAGGCGGATGTGGGCCAGATGAGGTTAGGGCGCGGTTGCTGGTGGGGAAGTGAGTTCGTGCGGGGCGACGATGACAATGTCTACGCGACGATTGAGACGGCGACCGTCTTCGCTGGAGTTTTCGGCGATAGGGTGGTACTCGGCATAGCCCGCGGCGGAAAGGCGCTCAGGGCCGATGCCTTCACGAGTGAGCAGCAGGCGGATGATTTCGGTGGCGCGGGCAGTGGAGAGCTCCCAGTTGGATTGAAATTGCGAGGTATGAATCGGGACGTTGTCGGTGTGACCTTCAACGCGGAGATTGCTTCCGATGGAGGCGAGGACGTGTCCGATGCGATCGAAGGTCTCCAGGGAACTGGCGCGAAGAGCCGCGGAGCCGCTGTCGAAAAATCCGACCTCGCGCAGGCTGAGCACAAGGCCCTCGGAAGTTTGGCGCAAAGAAACTGTATGGCGCTTTAGCTCTTCGGCTAGATCGGCCTCAAGTTTGCGGCGTATGGCTTCGGCAGTGTCCTGGGCGTGGGCCGGATGAGCGGCTGGAATCGGCGTAGTTCCCGGAATGAGAAGGACGGGAACAGAACCGGAACCGACACCGAGTTGCTGAAACGCCGCGGTGATGGCGCTGGAGAGTTGCGCCATCTTGGCTTTATCTACCTGCGCCGAAGAGTAAAGCACGACGAAGAAGGCAAAGAGCAGGGTCACAAAATCGGCGTAGGAGACCATCCACCGGTCGTGATTGTCATGGTGCTTCTTTCGCTTCTTCATCACAGTCCGGACAGGCTGCTTCGAGGATTAAGTTCGAGGTTCTTAGCGGAATCAGACTTCTCGGTGACCTGTTGCAGGAAACCGTTGAGCTTTGCCTCCAGCATGCGCGGGTTGATTCCCTCGAGAATGGATACAACGCCCTCCAACGTTAGCTCACGCACAATTTGACGAACGCGGAGGCGATGCCGCAGCTTTCCGGCGATAGGGAGCGCAATGAGGTTGGCGAATCCGACACCATAAACGGTGGCGACAAAAGCTACGGCTATGCCGCGGCCTACTTCGTCGATCTTGTCGAGATGTTGCATGACCTGGATGAGACCGAGGACGGCACCGATGATTCCGATGGTGGGAGCAAATCCTCCGGCTGCTTCATAAACGCGGGACAACTCGTCTTCGGCTTCTGCACTGGCGTCGAGTTCGAGCTGCATGATGGCGCGCAACTCACTTGACTCGGTACCGTCAACGGCAAGCATGAGAGCGCGGCGCAAGAATGGATCGGCAATGTGGGGGAGTTCGGAGTCGAGCGAGATGATGCCGTCGCGACGCGCCTTCTGAGCCAGCTTTATGAGGCGGGTGATTTCATCCCTCGTCCGGGAATGCGGTTCGAAAAAAACGATTCCGAGATCGCGAATGGCGGCGAATACGGTGCTGAGAGGAAACTGCAACAGGACGGCGCCGATCGTGCCTCCGGCTACGATGAGAGCGGCGGTGGGCTGGAGTATCTGACTGAGCTTTCCGCCTTCGAGCAGAAGCCCCGCCGTGATTCCTCCGAAACTGATGACAATGCCGGAAAGGGTTCCCTTGTCCACGATGTGCCTCTACTCCCTGGGTTCGCCACTGGGATGATGCTGCTTTGAATCCTCGGCAGAAACGCGCGCGTCCTGTCCGAGAAGGTTGCGACGGTAGGCGATGAACCGGTGCATTACTTCCGGAGCCGCTTCGCGGACAACCATCTTATCTCCCGTAACGAGAGTAATGACCGTGTCAGGGTTCTGCTCGACCGACTTGATGAGTTCCGCGTTGATGACGATGGGATGGCCGTTGAGCCGGGTGAGTTCAATCATCGGAGTTACCCGCTTTCATTTATGTTATCGGCGGGCGGCGAAAGAACTTAAGTGAGACGAAGGGAGAATACCAACGGGAGGCTGAGGAAGGTGAACGATGTACGCAAAGAAAGCAAGAGACGAGGATGCACCTCGCCCCTTGCTTGCGATCTTGTTGCCAATCCAGCAAATCGCGTGAAGCTACTTTACGCGATCGACTTCCTTCAGACGAGCGGCCTTGCCACGCAGCGCGCGCAGGTAATACAGCTTGGCGCGACGTACCTTGGCGGAGCGAACCACTTCGAGCTTTTCGATGATGCGGCTGCCGAGCGGGAAAATACGCTCGACGCCCTGACCGAAGCTCATCTTGCGAACGGTGAAGCTGGGCTGCTCGCCGTTGGCTTTCTTGATTACAATTCCTTCGAAGATCTGGACGCGCTCTTTGTCGCCTTCCTTGATCTTGACGTGAACCCTGAGAGTGTCACCCACCGCGAAGCTGGGCAGGTCCGTGCGCTGCACTTTCGCGAGCATCCGGGTAATGATGGGAGATGACGACATAACGATTTCCTCTTCTCTTCTCGGGTGCCGGGCGCGGAGCCCTGATGCATCCCGTAATCTTTCTAAGTTTTCTCGGCTTCGCGTTTTAAGTCGCGAAGCTTTAACTCGCAAACCAGTGCCTTGTCTTCCGGACTGAGCGCCACCTTCTCCAGAAGGTCGGGGCGGTTTCTCAGCGTCTTTTCCAGTGCGCGGCGCCGTCGCCAACGCCGGATCTCTTCGTGATTCCCATTCATCAGCACATCGGGAACCGGTATTCCGCGAAACTCCGCGGGTCGCGTGTAATGTGGATAATCGAGCAGGCCGCCGGTTGCCACGGTTGAATCCGGCTCAAGCCTTCCACGATCATCGAACCTAGGCTCTGCTTCCACTCCGCTGAAGCTCTCGGTCTTATTCGAGGCTTCGTTGCCCAGGGCTCCGGGCAGCAGACGTGTGACGCAGTCCAGGATGAGCGCGGCTCCAAGCTCTCCGCCGCTCAACACAAAGTCGCCTACCGAAACCTCGCGGTCAGCGAGATGTTCGGTTACACGTTCATCCACGCCCTCATAACGTCCGCACAGAAACGTAACGCGGTCGAGCCTTGACAGCTCTTGCGCCATCGCCTGGGAAAACATCTTTCCCGACGCCGAGAGTATAACGACCGATTCGCTGGCCGCTCCGCTGACGCGCTCTGGCCGGGGCGCGACGCCCAGCGAATCGACACACTCGAAGAGCGGATCGGGTTTCAACAACATTCCCTCGCCGCCGCCGAATGGACGATCATCCACTGTGCGATGCCGGTCCTTTGTGAACGCCCGAAGGTCGTGGAGTCCGATTTCAATGAGCCCGGCGTTGCGCGCTCGACGCACAATGCCGTAATCCAGGGTGCCACTAAAGAAGTCCGGAAAAATGGTAACGATCTCGAACCGCATTTCCGTCCTCTATACTTCCGGCCTCTGTCTGAATCTATTCCGGGAGCTGCTATTGAACCTTCTTCCCCGCACTGAGCGGGGCATCCAGTTCCAGCATGCCTTCCGGCAATTGCATCTCGATCCGTTTTGCCTTCGTGTCCAGCTTCTTTGTGAAACTTTCGACGAAGGGAATCATGAACTCTTTACCGCTTTCGTTATTCACGATGAGCAGCGGGGCTGTTCCGGCCCCAAAATTTACATCTACAACGGTGCCGACCGTGCGTTCCGCCTGGCTCACTTCAACTACAAGGCAGCCCAGCAGGTCGCTTACATAGAATGCGCCTTCCTCGAGCTCTGCACGTTCGGTGGCAGGGATCTGAATCTCCGATCGGAGCAGCTTTTCAGCTTCTTCGATTGAGTCCACGCCCTCGAACTTGAAGACCATTCCGCCCTTGTGAGGCCAGTACTCTTCGAGGTGCAGTTCGCGGCGTTGCTCGGTGCCTTCATGCCACGCGTAAAGCGTTCGCCGTTGCTCAAACCGCTCGGGAAAATCCGTGTACAGTTCCGCTAAGACTTCACCTACGCGGCCTTGCACTTTTGCAACGCGCGCAATGGTTACGAATGCGGCGTTGCCGGACTCCTGGGTCATACCGCTATTCAACGATGTCCAGCGAGCAGCGCTGACCGTTCTTTTCCGCAGCAGCGGAGAGGACGGTGCGCAACGCGCGGGCGGTACGTCCGGAGCGGCCAATCACGCGGCCCAAGTCGTCTTCCGCGACCTCCAGCTCCAGCTTGACGTACTCGCTGTCACCGGCGGCCAGAACGGAAACCTCCTCGGGAGAATCCACGAGAGCCTTGGCCAGCTCTTTTGCTAGTTCGGGCAGATTGGCAGGCATTGGCGTTTGCTCCTCGCTTAGGCTACCGGCTCAACCGGAGCCGGTGCTGCGGCAGCAGCATTCTTGTAAAGGCGCGCAAGAGTCGGCGAGAACTGGGCACCCTTGGCGAGCCAGTAATCGATGCGATCCTTCTTGAGGTCGACCGTTGCAGGGGTTGTGCGCGGATTGTAGAGACCGACAACTTCAATCGAACGGCCGTCGCGCGCGCGGTCCTTTTCGATGACAACGATACGGTAAACAGGCTGCTTGCGCGCACCACGGCGCGAAAGACGAATCATTAACACAGGCTTACTTCCTCTCTTCGTTTCACTCCAGCGCTCGACATCCCCGATGAGCTTTGCTCCCGGAGACCGGAAATCGCAACCGGCTACGCCAGCCTTGATTCGAACGCTGCGATGCCCGCGGCACCTTGGTACCTAGGCGGATTGACATCCGCCACGGGCCTACCACAAAGGAATGACCAGACAATCGTCAGGACACACTTGCAGCAAGCATCTATTATCGCGGAACTTCGCCACTGAGGCAAGCCACGCCCGCAAAAGTCAGGGCCTGCCGAAGGCGGCTGATACTAGATTGCCTGTTCCGACCCACACCACTTGCACTTATGGGCGGCAATGGCAATGGTTTCGACGCATGCAGGGCAGGTCTTTGTCGTGGGATCGGGCGTGGCCTGCCCGCGTGCCTGGCGAGCTTTCCACAGATTCATGGGCGCGACCATGGTGAAGTACACGGCGGCGGAGATCAGCAGGAAGGAAATCAGCGCATTCAAAAAGAGCCCGTACTTGATCTCGCTGCCATTGATGTTTGCAACGAGGGCGGAGAAATCGGGCTTGCCGACGATAGCGGCAATGAGCGGCGTCAGGATGTTGGCGACAAACGCGGTGATTACGGCTCCGAAGGCAGCGCCAATGACCACGGCAACAGCCAGGTCAATAACATTGCCCCGCATGATGAACTCACGGAATCCCTTTAGCATATGGCCTCCAATGACGACGAAGAACGGCAGGAGCCCTGTATCATCTCACAGAACCTGACTTTTCGCTGCCCGGCGTTCCGCATCGAGCAGCGCACGCTTGCGCTCTACACCCCAGCGATAACCTCCCAGACCACCATCGCCGCGAATCACACGATGGCACGGAATAGCCAGTGCGATGCGATTGGCGGCGCAGGCATTGGCTACGGCCCGCGTTGCCTTGGGCAGTCCAATCGCCTCTGCCACCTCAGCGTAGGATTCAACGCTACCAGCCGGGATGGTTTGCAGATAACGCCACACTTTGATTTGGAAGGCCGTCCCGTGCAGCGCCAAAGGCATTTTGCTGAGAGCTCGCTCGCCCTCCAGATAGCCGGCGAGAGCCTGCATCCAGCCGGTGAACTGCGCAGAGCAGGGCTCCAACATCGGCACGCGAGTGGCCGCCGGATATTCCTGCTCAAGCGATTTCAGCAGATCCTTCTCCGAGTCGCCGAATTCGAGGAAGCACAGGCCGCGGTCCGTTGCGCCGATCATGATTAAGCCAAGTGGCGTATCTGCCGTGGCGTAGGAAATCTCGACTTCTTCGCCGCCCTTGCGGTACTGCTTTGGAGTCATACCGAGCCGTGTATGTACGCCGTCGTAAACACGGCTGCTCGCGCCAAAACCAGCGCCGTATATGGCATCTGTAACAGACTCGCCTTCGCGCAAACTTTCTTTGAGGGTCTGCATGCGAATCGCCTCCGCGTACTGCCTTGGGGTTACGCCGACCACGGCTTTGAAGGTGCGTTGAAAGTGGAACGGGCTTAGTCCGGAACGTTTGCTGAGAGTGTCGAGTTTCAACGCTGCTCGGTTGTGGAGATTCTGGCGGATATATCTGCACACGCCCTGGAACTGTTCGCGGACAGCGCCGGACTGCAGTTCGAATGGATTGGTTTCGAGCGGCTTGCAGCGCAGGCACGGGCGCAATCCGTCGGCCTGCGCCTCGGAGGCTGTCGCGTAGAAGCGCACATTCTTCCGCAAGGGCCGACGTGAGGCACAGCTTGGGCGACAGAAAATTCCGGTGGTAAGAACGCCAACGAAGAACTTCCCATCGAAACTCTTGTCTCTGGCCTCGACCGCTTGCCAGTATTTCACTTCGTCGATCATGCGCTTTCCTCCTTGCACTATCGTAGCCAGCCAACCGCGTTGCCACTATCCGTTTCTTGCTTTGCAATTCCCCGCCTTCAGAAGAAGAGGGCCGCCATTGCTGGCGGCCCTCTTCTTTCTGAGTATTCTTACTCACCGCCGGGGATCGGCACGGGCATGGTGGTCACTTTCGGCTTGATGATGTCGCCCAGCACGTCTGGTTTGCTGGCATCGCGCACCAGGTGAGGGTTGCGGATTCCGTCGAAGTAGTTGAGCGAAAAAGTACGGTAGTACTCGGTGTTCTCCACCAGCAACTGCAAAGGCTGGTGCGATTTCTGCGCTTCACGGAGAGCCGCCAACATAAGTTCGTGCGAATACTTGCGGCCATTGACGGCAATGAGCTTCATTCCCGGACCGATACCGGCTTTGGCTGCGACTCCGTCCTCGATTACATCCACGATCATGCCGTCTTTGGCCAGAGTGAGACCGATTGAGGCGGTCAGGTCAAAACCGCGCCCCTGCTGTTCACGCAGTTTCTGGATGGCGTTTGGTTGATCGGTATAGACCAGCATCCAACCGCTGTTTGCGATGCCGTTGAGCGGAGCATGCTCGGCAACCTTCAGGACACGGTCGGCGAGGAAGCCGCGCCAGTCGTAGGGTTGCACCTGGTTCAGAGTGTTGACGACGTCGTCGAAGGTGTAGGTCTTCACCTCGGGCGGCGTGTTCTGGCCGCCATGGAAGATATGGGCGAAATCATCCATCGACTTGGCGCCGCCACTCTTCTGGCGAATAATAGCATCGGCCTCCAGCCAGATGAGCGCGCCTTCATCGTAGTAATCCACGCTGCGTCGATAGTTGCTAAACGCCTCGGACGCGCCGTAGAGGTTCTGTGCGGCGGTGGCAGTGTCTTCCAGCGGACGCCAGTTGCGGCCGGGACGGTGCGAGAAAGTCATCGCAACCAGTGCCATCTGTTCGCGCCACTGTTCCGGCGTCTGCAGGCCGCTACGCCCGGTGAGCACGTAGCCAAAATACTCCGTCAGTCCTTCGTAAACCCAGAGCAGATTGCCCTGCATCGGAGCTTCGTAATCCGGCGTCGCCAAGCCGACGGGGCGGCGATACTTGCCGTTCCATGAGTGGGTGTATTCGTGCGGCAGGAGCGATGCGCCGAGCGTCCACTGTGGAGGATCGGTGAGATATCCCTCTCCTACGCGGCTGTCGTTGGACTCATGATGTTCAAGTCCGAAGTGGGCGACGTGATCGCTGAGCGTGAGCAGGAAATGATAGTCGCGATAGTGCCGCGCGCCGTAGAGCGCTCCGGCTTCGGCGACGAGATTGTCGAAGGCTTTTACCTGCTGCGATGACATCTCAAGAGCAGCGGAAGAGTCGGCGATGATGTCCATCTCATGCGCGGGAGTTTTTCCCGGTTGCAGCGGAACCTTCTTCAAGTACTGGCCTATTGCCACGGGAGAATCGACCAGGGTGGTTAGCGATGCCAAGGCAAATTCGACGGAGCCTGCTGCTGCAGAGGAAGAAGGCAGAGCGCTTCCCCACTGCCAGTTGGCGGGAAGTTTGAGTGATGCCTTCACGCCTACTTCGTCCGAGCCACGGCCCTTGGGATAGAGCGTAAACCAGTTCCAGGAGAGCACGGCGAGCTTCTCGGTGGCTGACGAACCGGCGCTGAAGCCTCCCGGCATTTCGACCGGACTGAGGTAATCGACAGTCGCCTCAATCGAGGTCACGCCCGCCGGGACTTCGATGTGGTAGGCATACATGTCAATGGGATCGCGATGCCAGCGGAGCACCTGTCCATTGCCGTGAAAATAGATTCCGGCGGTGTCAACGAGTGGGCCGGTGGGACCGTGTTCTCCGGGAATCCACTTGGGATACAAGAGCACAAAATCGCCAGGAGTTGCGGGAATCGTCATCCGGGCATGGAAAATTTTGCGTGGAGCATCGGTGGCATCCACGGCAATGGTTTCCACCAGCGAAAAGCCGGAAGTCTTGACGGAACTGCTCTGAGCGGGACCACTCTGGGCGAATACGGAAGCGACTCCAATGCCGAAAACCAGAACCGATACCAACCACGCATCTTGCAACCTTCGCATTGTTACTCCTGAAAAAGTTTGGGTTCGACGACAAGAATTTTCACCACGCTGAAAAGAGGACCGATTGCTCGCAATTCGCATGCGCCGAAGGGCGCTCCCGGTGGCAAGTTTTCGAGTGTAACAGATGCAGAAATGACGAGTTGAAGAGTGATGCTTCCGCTTTGCTATTATTCACCTGTGCGGCGCGGAGCAAAAGACGGACGGTTTATCACCTTCGAAGGGCTGGACGGGTGCGGCAAAAGCACGCATCTGGAGCGGCTTGCCGGGGTTCTGCGAAGCGAAGGGATAGAGGTTGTAACCACGCGCGAACCGGGCGGAACCGAGATTGGCGAGCGCATTCGCGGCATCCTGGTGGATTCGCGCACCCATGGGCTGGCTCCGCTGGCGGAGCTGGCATTGATGTTTGCTTCGCGGGCGCAGCAGATTTCCGAGCTCATTCTTCCGGCGTTGAATCGCGGTACGTGGGTCTTGTGCGATCGCTTTACGGACTCATCCGAAGCATACCAGGGCGCAGGACGGCAACTGGGGGCGGATGCTGTGCTAACCCTGCATCGCGTGATATGCCTGGGACTGCAGCCCGACCTCACGCTACTGCTGGACAACGACGTGGCGGCCAGCCTGGCAAGGGCACGGCGGAGAAATATAGTGGCAGACGGCGAGGGCGACGAGAATCGCTTCGAGCAGGAGAACCGGGCCTTCTACGAGCGGGTGCATCAGCAGTTTCTAGCCATTGCGCGACGCGAAACGGAGCGGGTAGCCGTGATCGACGCACGCCGTCCAATGGACGCCGTTCACAAGGAAGTGGTAACCGCGGTGCGCGAGCGGCTGCAGGCCAGGCGGAGCTAGGTATGGGATTCGAACAGTTCCACGGAAACGCCGCGACTGTGAGACGGCTGCGCGAGATGATCGCTCGCGACCACCTGCCCCACGCCATCATCGTGACGGGATCGCGCGGTTCGGGAAAGTTCACGCTGGCGCAGATGGTGGCCAAGGCCGTGAACTGCCTGAATCATCCGACGGCGGAGGATGGACTGCCGGATTTCTGCGGAGTCTGCCGCAACTGCGAGCGAATTGGGCAGGCCGATGCGCTGGACCAACGCTTCGCCGAGGCGGTGGAAGCCCGCGACAACCTGCGCGATAGCGACAAACGCGAGACACGGATTTTCGTGCAGACCCATCCCGAAGTTCTGGTGATTCCTCCCGATCCGCCGCAGATGCTGGTGAAGGTTGACCAGGTGCGCCACGTGATCGGAGAAATGTACTACCGCCCGAGCGAAGGCAGACAGAAGTTCTATATCTTCTCCGAATCGAACTTCATGAAAGAGGCGGCGAACGCGCTGCTCAAAGTTCTGGAGGAGCCGCCGGATTTCGCCACTCTGTTTCTGCTGGCCGAGAATTCAAACGGGTTGCTTCCGACGATTCGCTCCCGCTGCATCACCTTGCGACTGGCTCCGCTGACCGCCGAGGAGATTGGGCAGGATCTGGCGATGCGCACGGAGTGGACCGCAGCGCAGAAGAAACTGGTGGCGCGGTTGTGCGGCGGAGCCGTGGGGCGCGCCCGCAGCTTTGACCTGAACGGATACCTGACGGCACGCAAGGACGCCCTGCTGCTGTTGACCACGGCGATGGGGGACAATGACCACTCCGCTCTGTTCCGCGCAACGGAAGCCTACCGTGCCGGTGGGGAAGGCAAGGAAAAGACCGACCTGCTGATCGCCGTGCTTTACTCAATCCTAGAGGATCTGCTGTTCCTGAAATCGGGACCGGCCGAGTTGGTTCACAATCAGGATTTGCAGGCCGAGTTGGCCCGCATCGCCGGGCAGGTAAGTTTCGAGTGGATCGTGCGCGCCAGCGACGGTCTGGGCGAGGTACAGAATGGGATGCGTCGCAATCTGCTTCGCTCGCTTTCGTTGGACGGTTATTCCAGTTCGATTGAAATTTAGCTCCGGGAAAATTCTCGGACCGCGCCACTGGATCTGGCATCCCGGAAGCACCAGTGCTCGTCCTATCGAACGGATAACAGTTGTTGTTTTTAGCCCTGCGCGTGTGGTAGGGTTTGGGAACGAATCACTGCAATTCCCTTCCAGGAAACCAGGTCTCGCAGCTTGAGATGTGCGGGCGAAACCCTGTCCTCAGGGAGGAATTATGGTGTGCGTTGTTTTAATACTCCCGCTGGGGAGAGGATTCCAATGAGAAACGGACCAGATTCGACCGCCGTGGTTCGAGCACCCGAGCCGGAGAACTTCGGGAATCGCAAATTGATTCGCCCTTCGCTCAATCGCGATCAGGCGCGGGTGACGGAAGCAAGCTCAGAGCGTCGGGAACGCCCAGCACGGCCCTCCGAGCGCAGTGCTGAACGTGGCATTGAACGCGCTCCGGGAACATCGTCCAAAAAGACTGCGCCCGCGGAACAGACCCACGCGGAGAATTTCTATTACCAAAAGCAGATGCAGAGCAAAACACCGATTGTGGTGGTGACTCGTGACGGCGAGGAACTGCACGGCATCATTGAATGGTATGACAAGAACTGCATCAAGCTGAACCGTTCGGGTGGACAGTCAAACCTTTTGATATACAAGTCCAGTATTCGTTATCTATTTAAAGAAGGCGAATTATCGAAGTAGGAAGAGACCTTTATTTACCGTGAAGCCCGCCTGGTGCGGGCTTTTCTGTTGCGCGTTCAGAGGGTTGTATTCCCCTAAAGAACAAAAGCCTCTACTTCGCCGCCTTGCGGAGTCGGTCTCGAATCGCCATTCCGATGCCGATGGGAGGAGGCAGGGGACAGACGATCACGTCAACGGAGCGCTCGTCGAGAGCGCGCATTTGCAGGTATAAATCGCGGGCGAGAGACTCGGGCTCATTCCAGTTCCCCCAAGGCACGATAGCCCATGCAGTCTGCGGCGAGGTCCACTCTGAGGGCAGCAATACGCCGACGTGAGAGTGCTGCGCCTCGCGCTCTACGACGGCAGTGAGTTCGTTCTCGCTCTCGACCAGGACTACTCGTGCCCGCGGAGCATAGTGGCGAATACCGAGGCCCGGAGATTCGAGCGACTCGGGCGGAACCTCATCGGAAATCTTGCGCTTGGCTACGACTACGTTGGGCAGCAGTTGGCGGATCTGTTCGAGGGTGATTCCACCAGGGCGGTAGATGATGGGCGGATCGGTTGTGGGATCGAGCACGGTGGATTCGACACCGATAGCACTGGAGCCAGCGTCGAGAATGGCGTCGATGCGGCCGTCGAGATCGGCCAGTACATGAGCGGCGGTGGTTGGACTAGTGTGTCCGAAGCGATTGGCACTGGGAGCGGCGACCGGCACTCCGGCGGCGGCGATCAGAGCCATGGCCAGGGGATGGAAGGGCATGCGCAGTCCGACCTTTTCGCGGCCAGCGGTGCAGATATCGGGAATGACCGCGGCACGACCCAGTAACATTGTCAGCGGACCGGGCCAGAAGGCTGCGGCGAGACGTTCGACCGGCTCGGGAAACTCCAACACTAATTTGCGGGCCTGGGCGATGTCGCAGACGTGAACAATGACCGGGTCCCAGTGCGGGCGCTGCTTGGCCTCGAAAATCTTCTCGACCGCTTGGGCGTCCAAGGCGTTGGCACCTAGTCCGTAAACCGTCTCGGTGGGAAAGGCGACGAGGCCACCGGATCGGAGGATCGCGGCGGCCTCAAGGAGTGCTGGGTCGGTTTCAAGCGATCCGGAGGTGAGAAGGAGACGCAGGGTTTTCATCGGCGCCTACAGCTTGGGCAGCACGATGCCGGTCTGGTTCTGGTATTTCCCCGCCTTATCCTTATAGCTGGTCTCGCACACCTCATCCCCTTGGAAAAACAGGATTTGGCAGAGTCCCTCGTTGGCGTAGATCTTTGCGGGTAAGGGAGTGGTGTTGCTGATTTCGAGGGTGACGAAGCCCTCCCATTCCGGCTCGAAGGGAGTGACGTTGACGATGATTCCGCAGCGCGCGTAGGTGGACTTGCCGACGCAGATGGTCAGCACATCGCGGGGAATTTTGAAATATTCTACTGATCGCGCGAGGGCGAAGGAGTTGGGCGGAACCATAATGCTGTCGGCGCGAATGGAGACGAACGAGCGCTCGTCGAACTTCTTGGGATCGACGACGGCGGAGTTTACGTTGGTGAAAATCTTGAACTCGTCGGCCACTCGCAGATCATAGCCATAGGAAGAAAGCCCATAACTGATGACGCCTTCCCGCATCTGCTTCTCGCAGAAGGGGCTGATCATTTCGTGCGTTTGCGCCATTTCCCGTATCCAACGATCGCTCTTAATTGCCATTCGTCTTAGCTTCCTCGTACGCCATATTTGAAATTAGAAGGGCAGCAGCACGGCTGTAGGGCCATCTTAACATTCAGCATTCGGGAGGGCGAGAAAGTCGTGGTAATATCGCGCCTGCTGAGTTGAATGGATGACGGGGCACGTTGACAAGGCCCCGTTCATTTTCTAGCATCAGTGGGTAAGCCCTTGATTTTCAATCTGAAGCGCCGGGAGCCTAGGTTTGATCAAACTGGACATCATCAACGAAGTGGTGAACCGCACCGGAGTCACAAAGACGAAGGCCGAGCGCGCGGTTGAGACTGTTTTCGGCAGCATGAAGAAAGCTCTTGCCGAGGGCGATCGCATTGAACTACGCGGTTTTGGCGTCTTCAACGTGCGTCCGCGCAAAACCGGAATTGGCCGGAATCCGCGGACCGGCGCCGAAGTGAACATTCCTCCGGGAAAAGCTGTTCGCTTTAAGCCCGGTAAGGAACTGCAGTCCATCGATTAGTCTCGCGGCCCGGGGATGGTGCTCCGGTGCCGCTTTGCGTCCGCGAGCGTCCGCTAGATGTCTGAACCCAGCTTCGATTCGTTGCCCGGGAAGTCCTTGCCCGAGCCTTCACTTCCCGAGGCAGTAGCGGCGCTACCCCGCGCGCGCGACTATCAGATTCGATATTGGCTGCCGCTACTTTTACTGGTACTCACCTTCTGCACTACGGCGCTGGTCGGCTCGCGCCTGCAGTACAACTTCAATCACAACCTGGACGCCTTTGCGAGCGGCGATGAAATGGTGCCCCTGTTTCCCGTGCAATGGATTTGGGAAAGCCCACGGCAACTGCTACTGGGAATTCCCTTCTCGCTGGCGATCATGGGAATCCTGCTCTCGCACGAGCTGGGACACTACTTCTATTGCAGGCACTACCGGGTTCGCGCGACCCTGCCATTCTTTATCCCGGCACCGACACTGATCGGTACGCTGGGAGCTTTCATCCGCATCGGCGGATACATCGAATCGCGGGCGGCGCTGTTTGATATTGGAATCGCCGGACCGATTGCGGGTTTCGTTGTCGCCGTGCCGACGATGCTGGCGGGATTGGCGATGTCGCATCCACTTACGGGCAGCTCAGATCCGGATTTGCAATTCGGCTTCCCGCTGATCTTCCAGTTGGGGCATTCGCTGCTCCATCATGGTGGCCCCGGTCTGGCGCATTACTACCTGCATCCTGTCGCGCTGGCGGGATGGGCTGGGATGCTGGCAACGGCGCTGAATCTGCTTCCGGGCGGACAACTGGATGGCGGGCACCTGGTTTTCGCCGTATCTCCAAGGCTGCACAAGTTTCTCTCGTGGGGAATCGTCGGCGCTCTGGTGGTGATGGCGTGGTTTTTCTGGGTGGGATGGATAATCTGGGCGATCCTACTGGCCTTGAGTGGATTGCAGCAGCCGAGCGTGCCGCGCTGGCCCTCGATAGGCAGTGGACGAAAGAAGATGGCTTTGCTGGCGCTGGCGATGCTGATGCTGACGTTCACACCAGCTCCGGTGGCGAATAAGTCGTTTCCGCA
>DATLJC010000028.1:0-42270 GCA_035539055.1 Saccharimonadales bacterium (SeqCode)
CAGCGACCATGTTTGTCTAGGCGTGACACTGATCGGCCCCGATACCTTCTATCCGCCGCATCGGCATCCGGCAACTGAGCTTTACCTCGTTGTAGCAGGAGAAGCGACGTGGACTGCCGGGAAAGCGTCGCACATTGAGTCTCCTCGCTCCTTTGTGCTACATCGCTCGCAGATTGTCCACGCAATGCTCACTGGAGCATCTTCGCTACTCGCAATCTATACATGGACCGGCGAGGACATTGGGACTTCCTCAACCTACGTGTAGAACCCTCCGACGACAATTGCACTATCTCAATCGGAGCGCTAAGACAGAAATGAGGATTTTGTTCTCGACTTCACGAGCTATCCCCGCAAGATGGTGCTGCCGCTCCACTTAGCCGCCATGAAGGGGCAACACGCGCCTCCAATAGTAGTGTTATGAGCAGAGAAAGTCTCGCAGGTGGTCCCCTAGCAGCCGCGGAGGGAGTAGGGGGCGATGTGCGAATCGGCAGCGGTGCAGGGCGAGCAGGAGCAAAGCATAGGTGAAGACTGAGAAGGCAGTCGTAGTGCGGACGGCGGCGTCGGTGCGAACCTGCGGCTGTCCCACACCGAGCAAAGCCCACCGGGAAGCCGAGTAACTACTTTCGAAGTGGGCCGCAATACCAAACATTGCACCCGTATAAAACCAATGGCGCATGGGTAAGTTAGTGCGCTCGATGTCGCCCGACCGAGTGAACGTATTTATCGATGCGTGCCGGAGGAAGCAGCACGCATCGTCTCCGCCAATCCCGGCAACTCACAGTCAATGACTTTTCGCGTCGCTTCCGGAGTAACATCCCGGGCTCCGATGCCGGTGCCCCGACCGTGATCACCAGGTCCACCGGGCGGTCGCAGAGGTCGGTCAAGGCGGCTACAATCTGGTCTGCTTCGTCGGGAACTGTCCGGGTCCATGCAATGCGTGCTTGCAACTCCTTGCAGACAGTTCCTCGACGGCAGGTTTCGCGGTGTCGAGTGTCTTGCCTTGCGCACAACGGTCCGAGACCGTAACCACCGCAGCTTGAATTACTGAGCGTGGGACCATACGGACGATCTGAACCGGCATGTCTGGATGTAGCGCGCACGCCTTCCAGTACGTGTAATAGATAGCGCAACGGGTGTGGCAGACCTTGCCGATCTGGGTTAGTTCCAACAACACAGGTCCGACCCTGAGCTGCGAGCCAATCCCGAGTTCGTCCGTATCCACTCCGGCAATAACAGCCGCTGTGCCCGCTCGACTTAGCCAGCAGCCGCAATCCATCAAGGCGCATCTCCTTCGCCCCTGCCGCCTTCAGCTTCCAAGCCATCTTTCGATAACAGGGAAGCGTTCGTGGTCAACGACACCTTCTGGATTGCTGGTAGTGCAGACGCGCATGGGAACCGTTTGATTTACGTGATGTAGTCGTATTTCTCCTGGCATTTCTTGATGGCGAAGGCAACCGCCCAGTTTCCGTCTCCAGCTTCAGAATGACTTACCAGGAGGCACGACCGCGTTATTTTCCGACGAGGCTAGATCTTTCGTTTCGCCCATAGGACCGGAGACAATCACCTCTTCGTCGCTTTGGCCCTACCCAGTGAATATTAGGATGTCGTCGAACCGGACCCGTCCTCACCCTGAAAGCTAGCACCACATTCGGCACGGGCAGGTCGGGCCCCACGCCAACTGCAGTGGGCAGGTCTCCTAACCATCGGAGATGCGCAACCCCGCCCTTACAAGGCGAAGCCCTCAAGGCTTTGCCCTGTAAGGGCGCAACAATTCGGAACGTTCTTACTTAATTCTCTTCCAGACGATTGTCTGGCCGAGGATAGGATTTCCGACATATCCTCTGACGTTGAGAGTCTTTCCGCCGTCTTCAGTCCAGATCTTTCCTCTGTAGAGGATACCCGTGGCATAATCCACCATGGCACCGCCACCCCACTTTGGTGTTGTTCCCTCGGGAGTGAACCCGTAGAGCCAATCCATCCCGACAAAAGGCTTATTCTTCAGAGCACCTTCACACTTCTTACAAACTCCGCCATTGTCGACTTTCTTGTCGGTGTGAATGATTTTTCCGTACAACTTTCCCTTTTCAATCCTGACTTCGCAGATTCCGCCGTCGTGGAAGTCCCAAGTACCAACAACAGCCTGCTGATCAGGGGTTAGTGTTTGGGCTTTCGCCATGGCTCCAGGCATCGCAAGAGCAGCTATTAGAACAGCCCTCAGACAAAATTCCTTCATTATGGTTTTCTCCGTCCCGCTTTTTTCGAACCTCACGATAGGATTCCAGAGGCAGAGCGCACGTTCAGCTACGCTGAATGTTTTCTCTCACACCGCGAGCGGCCTTTGACCTAACGAAAGTATGGCATGCCAAGAGATGGGTGGACGTCGAGTTGATCCAAAGGATGTTCCGCTCGCGAGCGTTCGGAGCTGGCCTGCCTTCAAGGCGGCGATCGCGGCGGTCAGCGGCAACAAGGTCTAAATGCATTGAAATAGAGACTAAGCTCCATTAAAAGAATATTTACAAAAAGTTGCAATACTACTGTCGTTATAGATACTGCTTGACATCGCCAATTCTCGATTACATACTTCCGCTGCAATTAATAGAGAATAACCACTATTTGTGATTGGGAGCGTCGTTTCGCTCACGAAAGGGGAGCGACCTCTCGCTTTTGGAATCCATGTAGAGAAGTAAGAGATGCCTCGTGCATACCACCAGTGCTCTGGCCGTCGAATCTACCCATGTTGCGCAAAGAAATTGGATGGGAATTTACCTGTGGCAAAACTTAAGTATGGTGTGCCTCCTCACGTGCGAGAACAACATTGCGCTGCCTCAAAGCTTGACAAGAGTTCTCATAAAGATGCTGCGACTTCTCCTGTATGACGTGGTTCTTTGTCACTGCGAAAGAAGCTGCGGCAGCCTGGCAGCTTTATGGACCTGTTGTGGCGATGAGTTGGAGGAACTTGAAGGGTAGTACTAATTGCAAAGTTTTCTTAAAGAACATACGGCTACAGACAAAGGACTTTAACATGATTAAGAGAATTGCATTATCGATTGTCTTCTTGTCCATTGCGATTTCATGCGTTTGGGCGCAGGGCGCAGGTGACACGGCAAAGCCTCCTGCGCAGCAATTTGTGGAGAATGCCGCAGAACCCGCATCGACCCCTGTTGAAAGCAGCGTAGAACCAGCCGCCACGATGCCCGTCGAGGTGATGAAGATCGCCGAGATCGGCATGAAGTTTGACAGCTTGAACCCAAAGGGATGGGTGATGCCATTTCCGACCACGGGCGAAACGATCACACAGGATTTTGGTGGAATCCGCACTGCACTCGCCAAGCGCCATATTGGATTCTTTTTGATGAACACCGGAGTCTACTGGGGGCAGAGTTCCAAGGGGCCTTCGGTTCCGGCAACTGCACAGAGCTACAACGGTCAGAGGCCAACATGGAACGCCAACGGGTGGTATTGGCTGACATACAATCCATCCCCGACCTTGCAGTTCGTGTTCTCCGCTGCCAAGTACCATGCAACGTTCTATGGAGATGGACCGTCGGCCACACGAATAGGAATCATCTCGTTTCATAAAGAGCTATTCGATGGGAAGCTGGTGCTCGAAGGTGGATACAAAGAAAACTATATCAACTACTTCGGAATGTTCACCGGAGGTAGTATTGCTGGTTCCATCGCACCGGCAGCTTTGATCCCATTCGAAGTTGGAGAGAGCATCGATCCCTACGCCACTCCTTCGCTCGATTTTAAGTACAACTTCACCAAGAAGCTCTACATCCGCAGCGGTATCCAGCGTAGCCTTCCGCCCAGCCAATTACTTACGGATAAAGGGAGCGCCAATAACGAAAGTCTGATAAACCGGGGAGCTGGCCTACGCTTCTTATGCAAGGGATGCAAGCCTCTATTCATTTCCGAAGTTGGTTATCGGCAAGAAGCTCTGCCAGGTCAGAAGCTCGCATTTTATCGAGTCACTGGTTTCTATAATCGCTCCAAATTCATGGATTACCGGGAGGTGTTTCCGAACCCGCTCAAGCCGGGCCTCACTGACAACAACTGGGGTTTCTCTATCTCTGGGGATAAACAGATCTGGCAGAAAAACAAATACCTGCCATTTCAGGGCCTGTATGTGAGCGGAACCGTTCAGTATGCTCCTCCGCAACAGAACATCTACTCTCAATATTACGAAGTCAAGGCTTATACGTTTGGGCTGTTGCCGAATCGGCCGATGGATATGACCACTTTTGCGATAAACCGTGAGAACAATAGCAACATTGCGCTCACGACCTTGGGAAAAGTGGGATACGGGCCGACCTACAAGAACCTCACACAGGTCAGTGGAGGGTACATGGTTCAGCTCATGCACGGGCTCTTTATTAACAACGTATTGTCATATACTGAGCATCCTTCGCCCTTTGCCTCGATGAGCCCCAAGAAGGCTTTGATCTGGAATGAGACGTTCACCGTTTACTTCTAACGCCATAGCCAATTAACGTACGGCCATTTCCCTAGAGCCACCGCGTTTCTCGTGGCATGTCAGTTAGTCCGTTTATGGTTTGATCCATTAAGAAGGAGGAAGCATTATGGCAAGGATAGCGGCAGTGTCAAGCAAGCCCAAGGCCCCGCTCGCACAGGGGGAGCAACTAGTTGATTTTAGGAAAGTGAATGTCTGGGCGGGCAGGGGAGGGCATAATCTTCACGGCCGGCTTTCTTCTTGCCTGTATCCCGGGCGTTTCCTACCAAATTCTCCAACATTGAACGCAATGAATACCCTCAGGAGGTGCATGATTTCTATGTTGCACACACTCTTGGAATTCAAATCGGAGCATGGCTAGGCATGTGCTTTAGCGCGTTTTACTACGTGTGGGGCTTTGCCGTAGCAGCGATGCTGCGCCGTGTTGAAAACGGTCGCCCGCCAGTTCTCACGTACATTGTGGATGGGTTTCTTTAGCGAATACTTTTGGTGTACTCGTAAGGGCAGTGTAGTTCAAGAAAATTTACTTATAGAGAAAGAAGGGAGTAGATACAATGGCGACTGTGGCTGCTTTGGGTAACAGAGTCGATATTAAGAAGTTAGACGACAGTTTTAGAAAAGTAAATGTCTGGGCGGGCTGGGGAGGCATCATCTTCACGGCCGGCTTTCTTCTTGCCTGTATTCCGGGCGTTTCCTACCAAATTCCCCCAACATTGAACGCAATGAATACCCCCCAGGAGGTGCATGATTTCTATGTTGCACACACTCTTGGAATCCAAATCGGCGCATGGCTTGGCATGTGCTTTAGCGCGTTTTACTACGTTTGGGGCGCTGCCGTTGCCGCGATGTTGCGTCGGGTTGAGAATGGCCGGCCTCCAGTTCTTACCTATATCCAGCTTGGCGCGATCGGTGTCGGCGTGTTCAACTCCGTGCTCTATTTCTTCTGGATGGCGTGGTGTGCCTTCCGGTGCGCGGATATTCCTCCGGAGATGCTGCGCAGCATGAATGACATGCTGTTCATTCAGCTTGAATTCGAAGTGTTCCCCTTGAGCCTTTGGGCGGTTGCTATCGGTCTCGAGATACTGCTCGATAAGAGCCCTAACCCCGTGTTTCCCCGCTGGTGTGGTTGGCTGAACTTCTGGTATGCAGGTTTGGTCATGACTGGGCAGTTCATGATCTTCTTCCATGCCGGTCCGTTCGCTTGGAATGGCGTCTTCGCTCTATACTGGCCCGCATTCGTTTTCTTCGCATGGATCTCTGCCATGAGCTGGATGATGCTGAAACCGATTAAAACAGATAGTGGCGTGCAGCATGTCAGTCAGGAGCTCTACACATAATGCTGGTCGCAGAGAAAAACAAAGCAACAGCTTTGGACCGCCTGCTCTTCGGAGCAGGCGGTGGCCATGTTCCGGGCGAATGGGGAATATGGGTATTCATCTTTGGCGACATGACTTGGTACTGTCTAATGTGCGTCACCTATATGACGGACCGTGTAAAGCATATAGCTGAATTCAACCGAGCTGCAGGCACGTTGCATCATGATATTGCCGCCGTCAACATGCTCTTACTGCTCACAAGCTCCCTCGCGGTTGCGTATGCGGTACGAGCGGTGCGACATGGAATTCGCGGGCGATTGGTATCGGCGCTGATGGCTGTGGCGGTTACTTGCGGCCTCGCCTTCGTTGTCAATAAGGCGTACGAGTACCAGTCAATGTGGCATGCTGGGTATACGCCAATCGGTGGCCAGGCATTCTACATGTGGTATTACATCCTCACATGGGTGCATCTTACGCACTTAATTGGAGGAATATTTGTATTACGGTTTATGTATTACGTATCAAAACGCTCTCCTCTGGAGCCCGGAGATATACGCAGCATGGAATGTTGCGCGAGCTTCTGGCATGCGGTAGACCTCCTGTGGGTTATTTTATTCCCGCTTCTATATCTTGTGCGGTAAGGAGCGTTGCGATTTTGTTCTCAACAGTGTACTGATTTCAAAAGCAATGAGGGGGCGTGAATGTTGAATGTCATACAGCATCACAAACAGCAAGAGTGGCGGATATTAGCTAGTACTCCGGCCACTCCCATTTGGTTTGTGCTGCTTGCAGCAACTTGCTATTCCTGGTGGTTGGGAGTAGGGCACTACCACTCGACGCACCTGCTCACAATTACAGTAATGTCCATCGCATTTGGAAAAGCTGCGCTTATAGGCTACTTCTTCATGGAATTGCGTGAGGCTCCTCCAATACTGCGCACCATCTTTACAGTATGGGTAATGGTTATCTGGACCGCTACACTCAGTGTATATCTTTTCTATTGAAAACAGGGGGCATCTCATCAGCGTTATGACTCAAGAGCCAGTTTGCAGATGAACCATGATACATCTGACAGAGAGCAAGAGGGTCGCTATACTCGGGCACCCTTAGATTAAATCATCAGTGCTTCAATCCTGGCGCATTAATTCGCCGGGTTGGCGGCCTTCGAGCATTGTCCGAGGTAGTGTGTGGCGTGGAGAGACATGTCAGCTCGCTCGGCTCATCCCCCGATTTGGTTCATCGGGACGTGACTTTCCATGGCCAGCGGTGGGAGCTTGCCCTCAAGGTAGGTTTGGAGCTCTTGTCGGGCGGTCTGATCGTTATTTGTTATTAGCACGCTTCGCAAATCGTGCGTTTTGGAATCCATCAAACAGCGCCTAATCTGACCTCGTGCGTCCATCCGCAGACGTTCGCACCGATTGCAGAAGGGATGGGATCGAGGTGCGATCCATCCTACCCTTAGTAGCGTCCCATGCCAATTCACCAAGGTGTTTCGTGCGGGTCCGCATGGCTGCTTCTCAGCGGAAAGGACCTCTGCGCCCAGCCCTGCACAGACGTCATCAACGGAGATAAATTCTGATTCGCACCAACTCTGCTCTGTCCCCATGCGCATGAGTTCGATGAAGCGAATCTCGAGGCCAGTGTTGGCGGCATAATCCAACAAACGGGGTACATCAGTCTTCCAAGTGGAGTTTCGCAGCACAGTATTAAGTTTGATCGGCGTCAACCCAGCTTCGTCTGCCGCCTTGATGCCGGCCAGGGTACTCTGAAGGGTTCCACCGCGGGTTATTTCCGCAAACCGGGCTTCGTCAAGAGAGTCGAGCGAAATGTTGACACGGTTCAGACCGGCTGCCTTCAAGGCCCAGGCCCTTCGCGATAACGTCGAACCGTTGGTGGTCATCGATATTTCTTGTATGGCCTCAAGCTGTGATAGATCGGCAATGAGGTGCTCGATCGCGGGTCGCACCAGAGGCTCGCCACCGGTGAGTCTTACTCTGCGGATGCCGACATGCGAGACCAGCCAGCTGACAAGTCTACTCAGGCTCTCCAGTGGGAGGACTTCATCGTGCTTGATCTTTGGCACTCCGTTTCGGGGCATGCAGTAACAGCAACGAAAATTGCATAGGTCGGTCACAGAAAGGCGTAGCAGCCGCAAGGGAGGCAGAGAAAGCACAGCATTGGTCTCTTCGAGGGCGTCAGTGGGGCCTTTCACCGGCACAAGCGAAGTTGACATTCCTGTCTCCTTAAAACAACGGTGAGCGCTACATAGCAGGCGCTGATTCAACAAAATCATCGAGTTACCGCAAGCATGCTAAAGAAGGGACCGCTTCAGAATTGGCAAAATGCGGAACGACCTCTTTATAAATAGTGGCGTGTCTCTAGTTGTTTGCAAACCGCAGTATGTGTTCTTCACTTTCCTACTGTCAAGAAGTATTCCTCGATATTGAATGCATTCGAGAAATAACCCCATGACATGTTTCGTAAGGCGACCGTCTGCCGATTGTGTCGTCCCTGAGTGGAAAGCTTATGCGGCTGTAGCTTCATTGAAACCCCAGTGGATTGGCTATGCAATGCGGGATAATGGCACAATGGATTGAGCGACATAGCTAGGCTGCCTGGCAGCATATGCACTGGAGAGTTGGGGAGGCTATGAAGAAAGACATCAACAAGCGCTCTATTCCGGCAGTGAAGGTGAGAGCTTCAGCGGTGAGCGCGGCTTCAAAAGCAAAACGTGAGCGTACAGGGCAATCGCCCCGCAAGCCGCAGCAGGAGCGTGGACGAGTGCGCGTAGACGCCATCCTTGATGCGGCTGCAAGTCTGATTGCCGAAAAGGGTTTAACCGGCTTAACGGTTCAAGCGATAGCACAGAGGGCGAATACCTCGTTTGGGTCTATGTACCATTTCTTTCCGGACCTCGATGCTGTCATTGCGGGATTGGCGGAGCGCTACATAGACTTTATCAAGGAGGCGAAGGCGCAGCTGCGCGCAGTGGATAAGGCCGAATGGGCACGCATGTCGACTGCAGAGCTGGTCGATACTGTGGTGACTCCGTTCATGGTGTACCTCGAGGCGAATCCGCATGTTGAGACCTTGCGTGCGGCGCCAAAAGAGGGACTTCACTTTCTAACTCGAGAAAGAGAGGTTGTGAGTGACAGCGTCCTCCTGTTTGAGAGTGCTCTCTCGTTCCGCCGCCCGCGCCTTTCGCCTCAGGCAAGTTATGCGCGCGCAATGGTTTTTGTGGGCGCGATGATAGGACTTTCGACCCTGCTTGGCCGATCCCCCTTGCATCACGACTCCGCAATTCGCGAGTTGAAGCGAGCCTTCGTGGCGTACTTGGATTCGGCGTCGAAGCGCCGCTGAAGATCCCCTTCCTGCTCGTGTTCATCGCGATGGGTGTGTAGAGACAAGCCCACCTCTGGTACCGAGCACAATCAGTCTGCCTCTGAGCGGCTGCTGTGAGTAGCCGCTCCTCCCTCGGCAATGCAGCATAAAAGATCACGCTAGTACCCCCTTTTTCCGGACGCAGTCTTAAGAAATTGTTTCTCGTCTCACGGACAGACAACCGGAAAAATAGAGAAAGTGCTCCACTCAGTCTCGGAAAACGGAAGATTGACCACGTCTTTTTTATTTTCTCTATCGATATTCCTTGACTTCATTCGATCCTCAATTACATACTGCGCCGTACAACAAATGGAGAGTCATCACTACTATTGAGTGTTCGCTTCCTCTTCTGCCAGGGAAGGGAGCGAAAAGAGGCTCTTTCGGCCCACGCAAACAAAAGGAAGGAAAAGTAGATGAACGAGACACAGCAGCATTCCCGGGGTCGGCAGGCATCGCGTCGAACATTTCTTAAGACAAGCGCCGCCGCCACTGGAGCGGCTGCCTTAGCGTTTGGCACAGGCAAGCCGATTATTCACGCACTAGCTGCGGATTATGCCGCCGGGCAAGTGCCCGATCGCGAGGAGAAGATATTTCAGGCCCCCTGCTACAACAATTGTTTCGGGCATTGTCGCCTTAATGTTCATGTCCGGGACGGTAAGGTGGTCAAGACCTCAAGGGCTCCGTTGCCGGACCCGCGTTATGCTGCGCTGGATGACGATCCGACGGTAGACGACAGCTACTACCGCATCTGCCTGAGAGGGTTATCTCATCCCCAGCGCATTTATAGTCCAACTCGACTCAAATATCCCATGAAGCGAGCAGGTGCGCGCGGGGAGAACAAGTGGCAGCGAATCTCCTGGGAAGAGGCCATAAACACAACCGCCGAAAAATTTACGGCTGTTCAGAGGCAATATGGAAAAACCGCCCTCGGAATTCATCACGGTTCTGGCAATTTCGGCACCCTGAATGGAAGTATGCCTGGTTCGCTTGGTCTGCTCGAGAAGACACTTGGAGCGACGAACATCGACCTCGCCTTGGACGCAGGTTATATACCAGGCATCAATCGGGTGTGCGGCTTCTATCCCGGTGCATGGAATACCAACGAGATCGCAGATATCGTGAACTCAAGGAACATCTACGTTTGGGGACACAATATGACTGTCTCCGCAATACATCAATGGCACTTCGTCGCCGATGCTATGGAGAATGGCGCCAAGCTCACTGTATTTGATCCTAACTTCACGGGTATAGCGGCAAAAGCCCATCGGCACGTATCGATGCGGCCCGGCACGGACACAGCCCTGATCATGTCCATGATTCAGGTGATTCTGGCGGAGAAGATCTATGACCAGGACTTTCTTCTGGCGCATACCTGCGCGCCGTTTCTGGTTCGCGAGAGTGATGGAATGTACCTGCGCATGAGCGACATGGGAGTTCCAGCGAAGGAAGGCCCGATTTTCATCTATACAGGCAAACATACGGTCATCGATCCGAATCTGGTATGGGACACCGAGAAGAACAAGGCTGTACCGGTCGACGAGGCGACGGCGCCCGCCCTCGAAGGGAGTTTCGAGGTTAGAGGTGTTAAGGTTCGTACGGCGTTTGATCTATTGAGAGACCAGGTCGCCTCGTTCGATCCTGAGACGAGTAAGAGCATTACAGATGTTGCTCCTGATGTTGTGCGCGCCGTTGCTAGAGACTTTGCAAAAATCAAGCCGAGTGCAAGTTTGATCGGAATGGGCAACCAAGCCTATGACAACGGTCCGGTTTGGGGGCATGCCATCGCCACTCTTCATGCAGTGACGGGCCAGATTGGCAAGTCCGGCCATGCACTGGGCAATCCCTGGTTCATGTATCTCGGAATCAACTTCGGCATGGCTGCTCCAGAGGCGATCGCCTGCATCGAGCTTCCTGAACTCCTGGAGACCGGTAAGGTAAAGGGCAAAGTAAGACCGCCGATTAAAGCCTTACTGATCTCGCAGGGTAACCCGATCACCGCGTGGGTAGACCAGAACTACTGGGTGAAGACTTACTGGCCAACCTTGGATTTCGTGGTTGTAGTCGATGACCAGATGACTGACACGGCACAAATGGCAGATATCGTTTTGCCAAAGTCGCATTGGTTTGAGCACGAGGACATTCTGCCTCTTGGTGGCACGCATCCCTTCATCCAGCACGGTGATAAAGCCATCGAACCTCTCTATGAATCCAGGCCCGATGTGGACATCCATCGTCTGCTGGCGACTAAGATGGGATTTGGGGAAAGCTACGCAGGTTCAAACGAGGACATCCTCAAGCAATGCTTTGAAACGCCGCTCACGGCAGGGTACGGGCTGACAGTCGAGAACGTGCGCAAATACGGTACACTCAGATTCCAAAATAAAGGATATATTGCCTGGAATGATCTGAAGTTCAATACCCAGTCTGGGCGCATGGAGTTCTACTGTGACAAGCCCGTGGATCAGGCTGGTGCGCCCGTCGCCCCCGAACGCACAAAAGGGCAGCGCCTTCCGACGTGGGAGCAACCGCGGGAGGCGTCCGTAGACAACCCTTTGTTTAAGAAATACCCGTTGGTCTTGAACTCCGAGCGGCCTCGTTTTCGCGTACACACGCAGTGGTTCAATACGGAATGGCTTCGTGAACTGGATCCTGAACCGATCATCAGGTTGAATCCGGGCGACGCTGCGAAGCGGAATATCGCTCATGGCGATTATGTCGAAATCTACAATGACAGGGGCCACGCTGTTGCCAAGGCTGTCTTATCCGGTGGCGTCAGACCTGGCGTTATGGTTTATCCCAAGGGATGGCAACGTTATCAGCATAAAGCCGGCAGCTTTTCAGAGCTCGATTCCAGGGCCTTCGACTCTGTTGGCATCAATCAATCCTTTTTCGATGTCCTTGCTGAAGTTCGCAAGTGGAACGGGCAGGTGTGACCATGGCTAACAAAAGACTTGGAATGGTAATCGACACTAAGAGGTGCATTGGATGCCATACGTGTGCGATGGCATGTAAGGTGGAGAACAATCTTCCGGACAAGAACTGGTGGAACAGGACTCTCACGGTCGGTGGCAAAGAGATGGACACGCCCTCAGGAACATTCCCCAATGCTTCAATGTCCTATATCACACTAGCCTGCCAGCACTGCGAGAATCCGGCCTGCACCAAGGTGTGCCCGGTTGGCGCTACTTACAAGCGGGAGGCAGATGGCGTAGTGATGCAGGACTATGACAAATGTATTGGATGTCGTTACTGCATGGTGGCCTGCCCCTATACCGGCGTCAGGGTGTTCAACTGGGAAAAGCCGAAGTATCAGGTTGACTTTGCGGTTGGCGATGCCAATGTGACACCGCACCAGAAGCACACCGTGGAGAAGTGCATGCTATGCACACATCGCCTGGCGAAGGGTCTGCAGCCCGCGTGTATTGAAGTATGCACCGCACGGGCTCGCCACTTCGGCGACTTCAATGATCCCAATAGCAAGGTTTCGCAGCTCCTGTTGAAGCGCAGCCACTTTCAGTTGTTACCCGACAAAGAGACTAACCCGACTGTCTATTTTCTGACCTAGCCGATAACAGGAAACTAAGAAAGGAGCGAAAACTAAGTGAACAAAATAGAAATTAAGACCGGCAGCCAAAAGCTGATTGCTGCAACTGCGTTCTTAACGGTTATTGGCTTTTCATTGTGGGTCTATCAGATCGTCCGCGGCCTGTTTGTCAGCGACATGCGCAATCTGAGTCCATGGGGACTCTACATCACCATGTTCATGTTTTTTGTGGGTCTCTCAGCGGGTGGCCTCATTATTGCGACCGTGCCAAGAGTGTTTGGCCTCAAAGGATTCAAACCCGTCTCCAAGATTGCGGTGTATCTCGCAATCTGCTGCACGGTGCTGGCGGGCCTCTTCATTGTTGTTGATCTGGGTCGCCCGGAGCGCATGTGGCACCTGCTTGCGTACTCGAACCTTGGTTCGCCTTTGATGTGGGAC
Source organism: Saccharimonadales bacterium (SeqCode) (assembly GCA_035539055.1). Lineage (GTDB taxonomy): Bacteria > Acidobacteriota > Terriglobia > Terriglobales > Acidobacteriaceae > TOLSYN. The sequence goes on from DATLJC010000028.1 coordinate 13,154, forward strand.
GTTTTGGTTATCCCGACCTATCTCATAGTCTCCACCGTCTATCTTTGGGCTACACTTCGAGCCGAGAAGGGGAAGGGAAGCGAGGCGTCCCTTAAGATGCTCTCAACTGTTGCGCTCATTACCGCAATCCTGGTCCACTCCGTAACTGCATGGATCTTTGGGCTTCAGATCGGTCGTCCCTTCTGGCACACTTCCCTTTTGGCGCCAATGTTCATTAGTTCGGCGCTGGTCTCGGGGCTCGCACTGACCCTTTTCGTCGTGCTTATCTTGCAAAAGGTGGGTTATCTCCAACGTGATCCAGAAAGCAAGTGCCGCATGGCGAGCCTGCTGGGCCTCTTCGTTCTGGTCGATCTTTTCCTCTTGTTTTGTGAACTCATTACGGCTGCCTATCCATTGGGTGGGACTGAGTTTCAGGTTGTGAAAACGATGCTTACAGGAATCTTCGCACCGATGTTTTGGATAGAGGTTCTCGGCGGTCTTCTGGCAGCCTTTCTGCTTTTGAATACTGGTACGCAGAAGGACAATAGGCTTGTGGGGGGAGCGTCACTACTTGCCATCCTGGGAATATTCTTCAAGCGCTATCAATTGCTTCTAGGTGGCTTTCAGTTCCCGAACCTGACCCACTTCAGCATCACAACCGGTCCTGTGGCTCCCGATGCAGGGACGTGGTGGCGCGGGCTTCAAGGTAGCTTCATTTATTTTCCGTCGATCTTCGAATGGAGTCTTACCATCGGTGTCGTCTCGATGGGAGCCCTGCTGCTCACGTTGGGTCTGAAGTATTTGCCGCTGAAACCGGCTAAGTAGGAAAGAGAGTCGCAGAGATTCATGTAGCAATGATCGACAGAGTCGCCGGTTCATTTAAGGACCAGAGGGCCGCGCCCTTGTGGCATTTCATGAACCGGCGGACGATATCCGAGCCCAGGGAGCGGCGCACCTGCCATGAAAACAGATACCAGTAGCAACACGGACAGCATAGAAATCTCGGCCGCTTATTCGCGTCTGGCACAAATCGCGGGCCTTCGAACCGACATGTATCATCTACTTGCGCTTGGCTTTCTAGACCCAACAGTTGAGCTCGTTTCGGGTCTCATTGACGGGACCTTCCGTGCCGATGTTGTCGCGACCACAACGGGGCTTATTGAGGGATTTCGCTTGAACGGTGGGATAGCTTCCAAGCTCAACGAATCAGGTAGCACTCTGTCGGAAGACAGCTTCGCGCGAGACAAGGCAGTTCTCTACCAGGAAATGGCCACTGAGTATGCGCGGCTTTTCATCGGCCCGGGCGCGGCCGCTGTGTCTCCATACGAGACTGTACAGGTAGACTCGGGAGGCGGTGATCCCCCGTTACTTATGGTGAGTACAACGGGGACTGCAGTAATGGCGATGTATCGTGAGGCGAACCTGAACATGACACAAGGCATGAATGAGCCGCCGGACCATATCGCAACAGAACTGGAATTCATGTACTACCTGTGCGGTAAGGAAGCTGCCAGCTGGCAGGCCGGTAATAACTCTGAAGCCAAGGAGTGGCGCGTCCGGCAAAGCAAGTTCGCCAACGAACATCTTTGCAAATGGGGCATTAGGTTTTGCGAGCAGGTAAAGACGAATACGCAGCAGAAGTTTTACTTGGCGCTTTCTATACTTGCATCCGCGTTTTTCCAGATGGAGTCGAATCGGGAGGCATAAATGGGAAATAGCATTACCGAAAAACTGGGTGCCACACCGATTATGCTTTATCACGACAGATGCCTCAACTCCCGCCACCGGCAGTCGAAGTGCATCTATTGTGCTGCAAGTTGCCCCACGGGAGCTCTCGGCATCGAGAACGGCAAAGTGTCTCTTAGCGTGTCGGCCTGCACAGGGTGCGGCGCTTGCCTTTCTACCTGTCCCATGGAGGTATTTACCTCGGAGAGTTGGTCGGAGCGCTACATTTTAGGCAAACTCGCGGAAATGCCTGGTGAGAGGGTCAGAGTGCTATGTGCAAGGCAACTCGCTCCGCAACCTAAACGTTATCGCGCAAATATCGTCAGGATTAAAGTCTGCCTCGGCTCGATTTCTCCGGGACTCTTGTTCGAGGCCGGTCTCAAGAAGGAGATACAACTCTGTACCAGCGAATGCGCAGTGTGCGAGAGAGCTTCGCTGTTCGCAAATATCGAGAAGTCCGCGGCACTCGCCAACGCGTGGCTCATTGCGGTTGGCCGGCAGGCGTGCATTGTCCTTTCTAACGAACGGCCGGTCTTCGATGAGGACCGCACGTGGAGGAGATTCCTGTATCTCCGAGCCCAGGAGACACAGGAGGCCGATGTTGGCCGGAGGGAGTTTCTCGCTGGATTTGCGCGTAGCGGCTCCTCTCTCTTTGCAGCCTTTGCCGGAGGTGATCGGGAGCGAGTCGGCCCGATTGATTCGCGGAGGTCGGCAAATGCCGGGAAATGTCGCCACATTCACAGGTGGCGTGAAAAGCTCTTCGAGGCTTATCCGCGAAAATACGAGGCGATGGGCCCAGGGGCTCTGTGGCCGCAGATGACAGTGAGTGATGCATGCACAGGGTGCGGGGCGTGCGAGCAGTACTGTCCCAGTGAGGCGATTCGTTCGGAAGTGAAGGGTGGGAGGATGGTAAGGGTATTTACTCCTGGCTTGTGTGCAGATTGCGCATTGTGTGCATTGGCTTGTCCAGTAGGGGCGGTTACGAGAGAATACGCAGCGCAGTCCCATCCCTTCAATCCTCAAGTTGTGTTGGATAAGAAGGTCGAGGAATGTTCGCGCTGTCATGTACCGGCTATCGGAACCCGGGATCGCTTGTGCCATTGGTGTGCCTCTGAGCTTCCAATCGAATTTCTCCTGAGCGACGCGCAGAGTCATCTTCTCCCGTCTGATTGAAGTCGAGCGCGCATTTGAATTTTGTCGATTGGGAAGGGGAATACGCATTGAGATTTCTTAGAGCGTCGCTCCTGGTAACTCTGGTTACTCTCGTGACGGCTGCCGGAGTATACCTCGTGACTGAGAGTTTTGGGGGGATGCTCGTTTCTCTACCGGAAAAGATCACACCGCAATCCACGTGTCCAGTAGCGGGCTGCTCGGCTTCGAGTTGCCATGGTGCCGCTCCCGCTCCCAAACTCGTTGCGGGCCAGTCCATGAGATGTCCCAAGGGGGGATGTCAGTCAATGTCCTGTCATGCGGCAGACCGCCTCATCTCGCACTACCAGTCACCCAAGGATGCAAGCCTTAACGTATGGATCATAGGTCTGCCACTTTTTACCCTCGCGATGATAGCCATCGCACGCTACGCCTGAGTGGGGGAGCAGACACATGAAGATTGCACGCGATCTTGCGATCGTTACACTCCTGTTGGCTATCTACGTCATTGCTGCCAATCCTGGTACAACCGGGCTTCTGGTTCATGAATGGGGTAGCATCGGCGTCCTCTTGGTTGGACTGCTTCATACCATTCTTCACTGGGACTGGATCATCGATACACTGAAGTGCTTCCTGGGGAAACTCTCCGCCTCTTCGCGTTCAAATCTCGTCATTGACGTTGCCCTGTTCGTAGCTTTCATCTTCGTGTTTGTCTCCGGATTCATGGTCTCGCGGCATGTGTTGCTTGCCCTGGGCTATTTCGCTCCAGGCTACTTTGTCTGGAAACCACTACATCTCATCACCGCGAAGGTGCTCCTTGCTCTTATACTTGTGCATGCTGCCATGCACTGGAAGTGGATACTATCGGCGCTACGATTCAAATGGGCCAAGCCTCGTTTTATTTGGGAAAACAGGGTAGAAAAGGCCGTCCCCCTGAGCGGCATTCAGAGAGAGGAATAAGAAAACCTGGTGACACTCAGAACGTGATGGCCTGTATGTAGAATGCCGCGTATCAATGCCTTGGTAGAATTGAGCCCTCTTACCTTGATAACCACTGGTGTCTGAATGCGGAATCCACCGGTCGGGTATCGGCCACGGCACGGCACCGCACTTGTTTTGTGGTGAAAAGTGGTTGTTGTGAATGGATGGTTCAGTTGTTATGGACTGTTCGGAAATCAAATAGGAGAATGGATGTATGCGGGAAGCGTCGCTTCGCCAACTCGGGAAACTTGAACCGCCGGTGTACCCATTCGAGATCGTCGAGACCGATGTCATTCGACGGCTACTCGACTTTCCGATAGACGGTAAAGTTACATTAATCGAGGCACCGGTCGGGTATGGTAAAAGCGTTGCGATGTCCGCAATATATCGCAATGCGAAGAGTCTCGGCGTACAGACCGCATGGGTGCGTCTTGATGAACGCGATGTCCGGCTGGAGTCGGTCGCCGGTCTTATATCGCTTGCGATTGATCGAATTTCGCCGCAGAATCTCGATCAACAGCCTGCACCTGGTCCTATCAATAGAGAAGATCCATTCGATGTTGCGCTTGAGCAACTAGCTTCTCTGACCCGGCCCGTGATTCTCTTCCTTGACGATTTGGATTGCTGTCAGGATTCGCGTTTGGATGGATTCATCAATCAAGTCATCCTCGATACCTCGCCCTGCCTAAGCGTCTGGATATCGACAGCGCGGTACATCAACTTTGATCGTGTGCGCGCGCAACTCGAGGGGCGTTTGCGAAACATTGAAATAGACGACCTCAAACTGGATGCAAAAGAGGTGCGGCTATTCCTCGGGGGGCACTTCTGTTCATTGCTTAGCGATCCGGAGATTCAGCTGATCTTGGAGAAGACAGAAGGCTGGCCGCTCGCAGTGCGCATGTTGAAAATGACCATCGAACGCTCAGAACGTCCATTCGAAGCGGTGGCGCAGTATGGCGGAACGGATGTAGATATCTCCGCGTTGTTGAGGCGCCAGCTCTTTAGAAATATGGATGCCGAGACTGAGCAGTTTTTCCTTGAGATCGCGTTCTTCCCAACTGTTTCAGTAGAACTGTGCCAGTATGCAACAGGCGAGGGCAACACAGCGAAGTACATTGAGTGGCTGGTCGAACATGATCGCTTCCTACTTCCTCTCGATCGCAACCATCGATCCTTTCGCGTCCATGGACTGGTCCGCCAGTTTCTCATCGGAGAAGCGGCAAAACGACTGGGGCTGGAGCGCCGCAAGTTTGTTTTGGAGCGTGCTGCGGAGTGGTCAAAGAAGAATGCCAATTGGCAAGATGCGATCGAATTCGCCTTGGCTGCACCCGCGCCACAATTGGCAAGCGGATTTCTGGACGAACTGGCCGCAACCTGGGTTGGCCAGCGAGGCGGTTTCAATCAATATATTGCATGGGTGCAACGACTCAGAGCGTCGAACGCGAGTTTGAGCATCGAAGCCGAATATTGGTATCTCTGGTCGTTACTATTTACGCGTCAGCAGCAAGCCGCCTACGTTCAAGCGGAACTGCTCTGGAACAGACTGGGAACCGAAGAAGATCTGATTCGTTATCCTGAACGGCAACTTGAGTTTCGCAAGCGTGTCGAAGAGATACGGATTGGCGTCAGCGTATTTCTAGACAGACTTGGGGTGGCGGGCCAGGACGCAATGAGCTGGATGCGTGACCAACCGGAGCGCACGAATGAAATCAGCATTGCGACCGTTGCGTGCTCGGTGGCGCTTAATGCAATAAGCAACTTCGAGTTTAATGCGGCACGGAGCGCAATTCGGACGGCACAGGCCAGTGTCGCAGCGGCAGAGAGCTCTTATGGAGCCAGTTGGGTCGCCCTGCTCTCCGCCTTGACCGATATCTACGAAGGGCAATATGCGCCGGGTTATTCCTCGCTGAAGACCGCGATTGCGAGGACTTCGGAAGAACTCGGCGAGGGTGCGCACATTCTGGCAACAATGTCTCTGCCCGCCGCGCAATGCGCGCTCGAAGTGGGATTGATTGTTGAGGCTCGCGCGCACCTCGAACTGGGACTGCTCCACATGAGGGCGCATGGCCTCAGCGAGACTGCTTTTTGCGGCCTGGAGACGGCGCTGAAGTTGTGGAATGGCGACGAGGAGGATGTACTTTCTCCTGCACACATGGGACGTCTGATCGATTCCTATCCACCACCGATCTCACTTGTACTTGGTTGTTTTGCAATCCAGAGATTGCTCCGCCTCGGGCGCATCGAAGACGCACTGCATCAGTGTGAGTGTGTCGGGCTGAAGTTGGAATCCGGAGATCCGGAAATTCCGGTCGATCCCGTCCATCAAACGGCATATATCCGCGATCTGGTCAGCTTCACCCAGATGGACCTTCTATACTCGGTTGGCAGCCTTAAGCAGTCAGAGGTTCTGTGCGCTGCCATGACGGTCAAAGCCGACCAGCAGAGAAGACGCGGCAGAACCGTTGAGCTAGAGATCATGGCAGCGCTGCTTTCGGTGCATTCCGAGAACTCACAGGCGGCGGTGCGGCATCTTTTCAGGGCCATTCGATACGCGGCCAAACGACGTGTTGTGTATCCATTCCTGAATCGAGCTGAAGCTCTTGGAGGAGTCATTCGCTTAGCCAATCCGAAGGACTGGGTCTTCGCCGAGAAGGAGGAACATGCCCTGTTCGAGCAGATCCGTTCAGCGGCAGAGTCGAGCCTGCAGGATTGTCCAGCCGAGGAGCATTCCGTTTCTGATCATTCTTTGCTCGAGCGACTGACCTCACGAGAACTTGAACTGCTGCACCTGATCGAAGCCGGGATGTCGAACCAGCAGATTGCCGACAGGACTGGAGTCTCACTTTCGACGGTGAAATGGCACCTCTATAACTTGTATGCAAAATTCAATGTTCGTAGCCGCTCTGCTGCCATCGCGAAGGCTCGCTCTATTCGCCTGGTTTAACTGCGATAATTTTTTATTGAGCCGACTTAATTCAATGAATGACCAGGGACGACGGTCACCGCATGTCCAGCCTGCGGGAATCACAATACTCTCAACATTGCTGAAGAAGAACTGAGAATCTCCCTCATTAAACTTGCGAATCCCATAGTCCGTTGACATTACTGGATATCGAGATGTAACCCCTCGAAGTAATCTTCAACCGTAGGTTTCATTGGGCTCTTGAGCATAATTGTGACTGAATTTGTGGGGCAGGCATCGCAGCACAGTCCGCATCCGAAACAGTCCATAGACCGGAAGGCTTTGCCGTTCCGCAGAGAGATTGCGTTCTGTGGGCAAATATCGACACATGTTCCGCAACCTTGGCATGAGTCTCCGGTGGAAGCCTGCCATCCGCTTGTCTTGAAGCGCCTCTGAACATCGCGTGTTCCGTTCTTGCAAACCTTCAAGGCGTTACAGCAGCAGTCGCAGCAGAAACAAAATTCCAGGAAATTCTCCATCTTTTCATTCTGAAAACCCCAGATGTACTGTTCCACCTCGACCCACATTGCATGTCCAATCAAACCGAGCGAGGCGCCCCGGTCAATGATGCCGCAGGCTTCATCTGCAGTGACCTGATGGCCAAGTCCGTGCCTCTCGGTGATTCGTGCCGCCTCTCCCATAAAGATGCACGCAATATCTTTAGGATACTTCTTGCAGTCGTGTCCCGTCCGGCATATGCAGGTATCAATGGCCAGGATGTAGCCGGCTCGCCGAACGGTCTCCTTCATCATCGCGATCGGGACCACGACGGTTTCCGCCCTTCGCGAAAGATCAATGTTTAAGGGAAGCACAACTTTTTCTGTCTTTGTTGGAAGACCAACGTTCAGGGGAAGCACGACGCTCTGCGAGTACATCTGCTGAAACGGGCTGAACATCATAGCCCTTTTGAACAGCTCTCCTAGAACGGGGTATTTCGTAAATCTACTCGCCGCGGCAATCAGCTTGAATGTCTTAGCCGTGAACCCCCATGTGCTTCTTTTGGCCCCGATGACATCCTTGATCCAATCTTCTATACCGAACCCTTTGCTCTTTGGTCTGTAGGTATTCATACGAAATGAGCCCTTCTGGAAATCTAATTATAGCAACTTACATCAGACCTACTCTGACACGGCATGCCATTAATGCACCAAACGAAAGTATAGGCGTAGCGGCACGCGGGGATTCCAAAGAAAGTCACGAAGGAGTTGAAACACTGGCAACTGGAAATAAAGAATTGTCTGTTGCCATACCAAAGTTTAGTGTGACTCTCTAGGGTGAAGCCGAAGATGCGTCTCGGAGCCAGCTCATAGGTAGAATTTAAGCAAAACGTCAGCTTGGCTGGTGTTCTGAGCGGTTCACGCGTGTTGATCGGCGCGTTCCGCAGAAATAACCAAAGCATGAGGGGTATGGATGAAACAAGAGAACAATAGTGCAAAGGATCTCTCGCGGAGGAGCTTTCTCAAGTCTTCCGCTGTTGGAGTTAGTGCAACGGCGGTGGTAGCAGTTACACCCTCGTTGGCCTCAACCGCCGCAACAAGCAGAAAAGTAAGTCATCCAGAAGCCGAGCCTTTAGCTCCTGTTGCGCCGCCACTGAAGTGGGATTTTGAAGCCGACATTGTTGTGGTCGGTGCGGGCGGCGCGGGCATGTCTGCAGCCGTCACTGCCGCCGAAGCCGGTGCCAAGGTTATTCTCCTCGAGAAGAATCCCTGGTGCGGCGGCGACACCTCTCTTACCTCTGGTGCGGAAGGTAATCTCGGCAGTCGCATGCAGAAGAGAATCGGCGCACCACAACTTACTCTCGATCAACGGGTGCAGTACTGGATCGCTGTTCCCGGACCCACCTCATTCGTCAACCCTACTATGCTGCGCCAAATTGTTGCAGAGCAGGGACCGACCTTCGACTGGCTCGAAGACATGGGCGTCAGGGTCTGTGAAGATGTCGTCTTCGACTGGCTTCCAGAGAAGCTCGGAATCGGTCACACTCCAATCGATCCCGAGCACCCCGAAGAAGGATGGCAGCGATGGCATCCGATGAATGGCCGCGGCTTCACTCGAGCGCTTGAAAAGCGAGCGCGCGAACTCAAGATTCCAATTCTCCTCGAGTCTCCGGCCAGCGCCCTTGTAACCAGGGATCACAAGATCGTTGGCGTTGCAGCAAAAACATCCGAAGGCATTAGGCACATCGGTGCGAAAGCGGTCATTCTGACCACCGGAGGATTCAGTGCGAACAAGGACATGTTGACGAAGTATGTGCCCGCGAGACGAATCGAAGACGTCCGCACGATGAGCTATCCGGGGGCGACAGGCGACGGCATACGCATGGCACAAGGACTTGGCGCCACAGTGGACATCATGGATGAAATCGAGCGATGGGATGGTGGAGCGCTCTGGCACCCCGACTCCGTTGGCGAAGCACATGCGTGGTACTACGCCACGCCCAACCAACTCGTTCGGCAGAAATCGCTCACGGTCAACTTGCAAGCCCAGCGCTTCTTCGACGAGAGCATAATCCTTGGCTACCACTACAGCTACCAGGGTGCAGCCAGCCAATCGCAGAAGGATCACACTTCGTTTACTCTGTTCGACGCAGATTGCATCAGCAAGGAAGACATCATCAAAAAATTTCGCCCTTTTGCCTGCGAGTACCCGACCCGTTGGTGGGACGAGCAGTTTCCCAAGTATGTCGCCGATGGAACTATCATGAAGGCAGATACCATCAACGAACTTGCCGGGAAAATGGGACTTGATCCCGATGCTCTCACCAAGAGCGTTAATCGTTACAACGAACTGTGTGACAAAAAGCATGACGACGATTTCTTCAAGGCTGCCGAATACATGCAGCCTATTCGGAGACCCTCGTTCTACGCAGTAAAGCAGCGTGGAGGAACGATGTTCAATACTTGGGGCGGACTCGTCGTCGATGACAAATTCCACGTGCTCGACAAGGCATGGAAGGCAATTCCGGGCCTGTTCGTCGCTGGAGAAAATGCTGCGGGTGGCGCGAGGGTAGCGTTCTGCTTGCCCGCAGGGCGGCTTGCAGGCCGGAACGCGGCGAATGAGGTTCTCGGAAAATCCGTTTAGGAGTCGTGCATCAACGTGAGATGAAGGATTAGGGGAGCGAATGAATCGACTAAGAATTGTATTTGTTGTACTAGCGTTGGCGGCCTCCTCCGTTGCCGCTGCGGCGCCGCAGCAGAACAAACATGCTGCGAAGAAAGTCTCGTGTGAAGCTTGCCATGGTGTGGCCAACCCAATCGTTGCGCCGAAGGTAGAGCAATGTTCAACCTGCCACGGTGATTACAAGAAGTTAAAAGAGGATACAAAGAATATCAACCCAAATCCGCATGATGCTTTTCATCTTGGTAATGGAGATATCCGGTGTAGTCTCTGTCACAAAAACCACCAGGAATCCACTCTACTCTGCAACCAGTGCCATGTGCAGTCGCGTAAGTTTGATATCAGGGTGCCGTAACATGCACCTCTGACGGCAGTATTTCTAGCTGTCAAATTGCCATGTAACATCATCATAAAGTAACTTGCAGACCTCCTGACACTCTGCCGCTACTGTGCGCGGCAGAGTTTTTTGAACACAGTTTTATGTGCAGAGCGTAAGCATTCCGGTGAGAACCGTCTGAACAGGGATGGCAAGCTATGAGAATGCGCGTAAGTGTCCACTTACGCTTTAAGTGGACACTTAGCGGAATGAGGTGCGAGTCGAAGCAAATGTTCCAAGACAGCAGCTCTTCAAACCGGGGTTACGCTGCCGGGCTTCGGGCGGCGGTTGTGAAGCAGTATGGCGAATGCTACAGCGATTTTGGTCCGACGCTGACGAGCGAATACCTGGGCTGCGATGACGGAATAGTTGTGAGCGTGGGGACTCTGCGGCGCTGGCTTCGGGAGTCGGGGCAGAAAGCGATGCGGCGCATCTTCTTCACCAACCGGTCTTGATGCGTGCCGTGCGCACGCTTCACTCGTCCCTTGGCCTGGGCCGAGGAGGCTGCGATGATGCCGATGCCAAGCCGCTCGCACATCCGTCCAAACTGGGTGCGCCACCGTGCCCTCGCGCCGCTCGCGCTCGCTCGGCTGCCGCACATAAACACTCTTCCAATCCGAAGTATGACAGGCTTCACGATTCTGATTGGCAACAGATATGCCATGTTCTAACGTCGCGCTCCAGCGGCATCTGGAAGAGGATGTGCGTTTCTGAGGGTCGCTTTCAGAACCTGGTTAGCGGCATAGATCCCCGAGATTGCAGCCGGTTCGAGGCCCAATCCGTTGTGGTCGCCCGCAACGAATATATTGCTGTCATATTGCTGTTCGAGATATGCGCTTCCGTCGACGTACATCGCCCTCTCCCAGGGGACCACCTTCAATGCGGAGTAGGACTCGCAAACTTGGTTCAGATCGGTATTCTTCTCGGTTGTGTAAATCAGATAGGTTCCATTGTCTTGCCGCGCGATAGCTACTACCTCCGAGCCTGGTGTAAAGCAGATCGTTTTATATTTGGCGTACTTGTCCCGTAGCTTGGCTTTTACATGATGTGTATATAGCTTGCAGGAATGGCGGATTTCTGGAATACAAAGAAGTTGTTGGGTGACTGCGGCTGGAGTCGCCAGTACGAGGAAGTCAGCGCCATGCTTCTTCCCAGACCTTGTTCGTAACACAATCTGTTCATTTGTGTTATCGAGACCGGAGACCGAATCAATTTCGAGACTTCCGGCAAATTGGTCCGATATTGCGAGAGCGTCGAAGTGAAACTTGTAGATGGGAATCAGCATCCCCATGCAAACATTTAGAAAGTCAAGTGCGTTTATCCTGTCCACGCCTACGCCGGTACAGGCGTAGACAAACTTGCAGCCTGTCGCTGCAACAACCCGCTCAATCTTCTTTTCAGAGATGAAGCTCGATGCTGAACGCTGAAAGAGTTCTGCCATGTACGGATCGGCCTCCAGCGCTTCCCGCTGTGACCTCGTTAGACAGTTATCTTTATATCGTTCGTAGTGTACCCCGAAAGCTCTAAGCTCCTTTACCAGCCGCAACAATTCAGGAAGAAGACCAAGTAGTCGCAAACTGAGGGGTGAAAATGAACGTAGATCCTCATCCACGAACAGGCAATCCAGTGCATTGATTCTGCTTTCCCTTGTGACTAACTCTTGCGCATGATGATAGTTCTGCATTACGAAGTATGCGCCGAAATTCACTTTGGTGGAATCAGAGTAGAAGATTCGGCCGCCCAGATTTTCGGTGATTAACAGAAAGTCCCGCTTTGCTTTTTGCAGCGCCAGTGCGCAAGACATACCGGCAATGCCTCCGCCGACGATGATGACCTTCTCTGCCATTTGTACCCACCTTTCCAGATTCTCATACGATGCGCGGTCATGGGGCATCCGCGAGCCCACTAAGTCAGCGGTGTTCGGCTTTTTTGGGACACAAGCGCATTGCACACTTTAAGAGCACATTATTCGCCAGACTTTAGTTGGGCTCGAACGTAGGATTGGCAGTCCTCCCGCATCTGAAAAAGTTTGAAATCTGTTGTGAAATGAGAATGGAATGGAGTTCCCAGACTTTGGTTTAGTGCCATGGAGAGTCCACTGCTTCAATATCGCTTAACAGCCACATAGCAGCGGACATTTTTCCGTTTTTATGCGCTTAGAGACTCACAAGTAGAAGGAGCAGTTTGACAATGTGTCCAGTTTCTCTCAAGAGTGTTAATCGCAAGACCGCTGCTTTTATCGCGCTTGTTGCCATTCTCGCCGTATGGGTGTGCTATCGGGGAATTGTTCTCCCCAAACTCAGGTATTGGGGTTCCACGCCAGAGGAGTTGGCCATGAGGCTGCCCGGCGACGAACTTGTGCCGGAGCGCCCGATGCTCATCATGAATCACGCGATCACGATTGATGCTCCACCGGAGAAAATCTTTCCTTATTTTGTGCAACTCGGTCAGGATAGGGCCGGTTTCTATAGTTATGACTGGCTCGAACGGCTCTCCGGCTTCGGCATCTATAACACCTATCAGATTCGGCCCGAGTGGCAGAGCATGAAAGCCGGAGATTTTGTCACCTTTCACAAGGCAGGAATGGGCATGAGGGTCGCCTCGGTGGACCCCGGCAAGACAATTGTTCTGATTACAGATTCGCGCGAACGCGGACACCGGCTACCGGCGGACAAATGGGAGTTCTTCCCGGTACCGGAAGGGAAGTATGTTGCCTGGAACTGGATATTCCACCTTGACCCGCTTCCAGATGGCCGAACTCGCGTGTACTCGCGCACATATGCCAATTGGTCCAGTGATAATCCGTTCCTGAATCTTGCGCTAGCCAACGCGTTCGAACTTCCTTCGGACGTTATGGATCGTCGGATGCTGCTCTCGATCAAGCAAATGGCCGAGAGAGACCGATAGGCTCGAGCGGCTTGAGAAACATCTGTCCTTAGCCATCTTCACCAGCAACTTGCTCCATTCACAAAATGTTAATCATCTAGAGGCATTATGCTCAATCGCACCAGTACAATTCGTCGAGGTATCGTTTACCTACCTGTAGCCCTGCTTCTATCCCTTGCCGTTATTCCCGCCGTAGCAGAGAATGCAGCGTATCTCCAAGGAAATGGCGTCAAGTCAGCCGGTATGGCTGGCACATCGCTGGCCTATGTACAGGAATCCACAGCCGCAATAAGCAACCCTGCCGGAATGGCAACAGTGGGAACCCGTTGCGATATCGGTTCGCAGTTTGTTTATGTTCATGCCGATAGCGTCTTCTCCGGACTGGGACAAGAGGCTCCCAGGAAAATGACGGCCAATCCCTTTTCACCCATCCCGGAAGTGGGGTGCAATTATCAGGTGAACCCCAAGTTGACCGTTGGCTTCACCTCCAACATGGGTGGTGCTGGCGCGTCCTATGGACAGCCGTATTTCGCGGGCATGAAGAAAGCTGGTTCGACCTTCATGTTCGTCCAAGCCGCACCCACTATCTCTTACAGACTAACCCCCAAAGTCGTTATCGGGGTCTCTCCAATACTTGCCGCCGAACGATTTAACGTACAGGGGTCGCTTGTCGGCATCACTCATAACAATGCTTACGCCTTCGGATACGGAATTCGTGGCGGGGCATTGGTCAATGTCTCGAAGGCGATTACTATCGGTGGTTCCTACACCAGTAAGACTAACTTTACGCGCCTGCGGGCCTACGGCCAAGATATTCTAGCCGCTTCCGGCGGACGCATCGCGCTGCCCGATAGCTACGGAGTAGGCGTTGCATTTCATCGCAACGCCAAAGCTACCATCGCTTTCGACTGGGTTCGCTTCAACTGGACCACCTCACCTGCTTTTCGCGAGGTCTTTCAGTGGAAGGATCAGAATGTCGAGAAGATCGGAGTCTCCTACGCCTACAACAAGGATACTACGCTTCGCGGCGGTTACAGCTTCGCCCCGCAGTACTTTGGAACTTCTGCGCTTCTTAACAACTTTACTTCCCCCCTCACCAACCAGCAGAACGTCAGCGTCGGTGCAACCCGAAAAATTGGCCGGCATGGAGAAATCTCTGGCTACTATGAATACGATTTCGGTGGAGGTGGAAATGTCACTGGTACTGGATTGAGTGCCGGTTCCTCGGTAAAGTCTCGTCAGATGTACATGGGCGTTGCATACGGCTATAGCTTCGGCAGGTAGAGCCGAGATAAACAATTAACGAAGGGATGGGCGCAGTGCTTGAAGTACTTGCGTGACGTGAGTTGCATCCTCCAAGCATTGGATCGCGGGCGCTTTTCATGGGAGGTTTCGTAATATTATCTGCTCTGTGTTCGCTTTACCACAAATAGGTAGATTGAAAATTCGCGCAGCCATACAAAAGTTAGGCCCACTTTTGATTCTTCCATGGAATGATCCTCGATATCACGATGGCAGGTTTGTGCTTCTTGACTAAAAGGAACATGAAACCGCCAATGTGCAGGCGAATGCGCGGGGCGACCGGTCCGCCATCGCTAGCAGTTTTCGAAAGGAGTGAAACGAATGTCGACTGCTGTCAAGATCCCACAAAGAAGTTTGAGCCATGAGTCTTCTCCTGTTTTGTCCGGCGCGCTGGGTGACTGTCTGCTGTTGGGGCTAATCGGGGCTGCGTTCGTGATCTCGATCCTGCAGGGCATCGAGTTCAATCGTTTTGTCGTGCTCAATGGTCCTGCCATGTTGGTAGTGGTTTGCGTCTTATTCACCTTCATTCATGGACTGAGACGTTATGGCTGGAAGCACTTGCTGGTTTTTTTTGCAATCAGCACCTTCTTCGGAATGTTTTATGAAAACTTGAGTATAACTACGGGCTTCCCATTTGGCTGGTATCACTATAGCGACCAACTCGGTCCCAAATTCATTCACGCACCGTACATCTTGAATATCGCTTATTTTCAGATGCTCTACCTTTCGTGGACAATGGCCTCGATCCTGCTCGAACAGTACGCTGCAAAATTGCGCGGGGCCTACCGCTGGGTGCTTCCTATAGTTGCTTCGTTCGTGATGGTGATGTGGGATGTCGTGATCGATCCGAACATGTCCACCATGCTTGGGCACTGGATATGGCACGGCGGCGGAGCTTACTTCGGCGTGCCTTTCGGGAACTATCTCGGATGGTTTCTGTGCGTGTTCAGTATGTATCAAACCTTCGGATTTTATTCGGCAAAAATCAACGAAGAAGTTTCGGGAAGCCTAGCCCTAAATAAAAAGTACTGGCTGCAGGCAATTGCCATTTACTGCGCCTGGCCGGTCACATTTGTACTGAGAGGCTTCTTTGCTGACCCTACCCTGACCGTGACCAGCCTTGACCATCAGGTGTGGAAGGTAGCTTACCTCTACCAGACATCTGGCTTGGCTGCGATCGTAACCATGTATTTTGTGGCAGTACTGGCCGGGCTGAAGATCGTCTTGAATAAACGATAGGCAAGGGATTGAATCACACTGTCAATGACAGGTGCGTCGATTTCAGCGTGCTCGCGATAGTTTTCTCCAACCCCGCAAGTGTGTTGGCCGGTCGTGAACTGTGCGGGAGATCTCGGAAACTCGAGGTCAAATTGCCCAAAAGGGGTACTGGCGTGATGACGACAGAGCTAGCTTACAGCGGACCTGAAGTGCGAACAGTTCCACGGGATTTACGCGAGCTACTCGAACAGCTGCGAGCGAAATCTCGCGTCTTGAATATCGAGCGCGCGGTATTGCCCGAACCGGATGTTGCGTCGTTTTGCCGCGCAGCCAGCGAATTGGGAGATACCACGATCTTGTTCGACAACATCACCGGATATAAAGGTAAGCGTCTGTTGGTCAATCTACTGGCGTCTTGGGCAAACTGCGCACTCATGTCTGGACTGCCCTCGGATCTTCCGATCCGGGAGTTGGTAGATGAGCTGTGTTCTCGCGCGGATAGGCAACCGCGCGAGCCGGTACTCATTGACGTCGGAAATGCTCCGAGCTATGAGTGCCTGGACACAAGCGATGTAGATTTGTACAGGTCTCTTCCCTTATTTCGAGTCAACGAGCACGACGGCGGGTTCTACCTGCATAAAGCGTGTGTCGTCTCGGAAGATTTGGTTGCCGGAGCCAGGCATGACCGGATGAAGTTCGGAATGTATTCCCTGCAGGTGCAGGGTAGAGACCGGCTGGGAGTTCACCTTTCCGGGACCGATAACCTGAGCCTTCATGTGAGGATTGCAGAGAAGCCCCACCGTCGGCTTCCGGTTGCGGTGTGCCTGGGCGTTCCTCCTCTGGCCGCATTGGTGGCTTCCGCCGCGATCGGTTATGAAGCAACAGAATACAACTTGATCTCCGCGCTATACCAGCACCCGTTTGAGCTGACGCGGTGCGTAATGTCCAAGCTGTCTGTGCCCGCCTATGCGGAGTATGTGCTGGAAGGCTATATCGAGCCGGGACTGCGTTGCCTGGCGGGGCCGTTCACCTGCAACGGGGGAGGCCTGTCGGAGATCAAGCGGCAGCCGCAGATCGTTGTGACGGGGATCGCGCACCGGAGAGACCCGATTCTGGATAACACCTACGTGGGAAAGTTCTGGGCCGAACATGACTGCCTGATAGGGATTGCCGGCACGCTCCGGCTGCACAAACAGGCCAAAGATTCCTTGCCGGAGATTGCCCGCTCGGGAACTCGCGCGGAGGGCGTGCATCTGCGGCTAGGCCTCTGCGGCGGACGCTGGGACGAAAAACGGAGCGTCGCCGGGATGTCGTTTCAGGATGGGCTCCCCGCGGAAAACTGCCTAAGCGCCTACAAACAGGAAATCGGGGAAGCACAAAGGAGACAGGCGCAATGCCGCAGCCAGAGTTGATTGCGTCCATACTCGAACAAGCGGACCAATTCACCACAGACGAGCAAAAGATTTGTCCTCGCTGTCGTCAGACGGCGGTTACGCGCAGCGAGGCTCCGGATGAAAGGGGAGCGTGGTCGGTCAACACTTGTGGGCATTGTTGCTTCGGTTGGCGCTCCACCGAGGATGCGATGCGCGTGCTGGAGATCGCTAAAGGAGTGACATACCGGCTCTGGGATTCTGAGATCGAAAGATTGCCCATGCCCGTTCCGTTGTCGGCGACTGCAGTTTAGGAAGTTTGAGATGTATCGGAGATTTCTTGCCCTACTGACACTCATTCTGATTTTCTGCGGTCAGGCGTTATTGCAAGGGGGACGAAGCGGCGGCCCTCTTCTCTACAAGTATGACGGAACGATTATTAATCACTATTCCTGCAAAACAAACGTCTCACCGGGGTTGTCTTCGCGCATTGGATTCCATCGTCCGAAGTCCACCATTTTACAACCCATGAATATCTCCGGATAGTAGAGTTCACAACCGTTCCAGACGGTGTGCTTGGGGTGGGAGAAGATGATGTCAGAAAAAGAAAGACACTCGGCTAATAACGGAACCGATCAGTTCTATTAAGTGAGGGATACCTCGTCCATGAGGATTGTTGAATCGCTCTTATATGTGGCTGCCGGATTCGGATCAGCCGATGAGACCAATCGTCGTTGTTCTTCTTCTATTGGCATTCGTGCTGCTTGCGCGTTGCTAACGATTTCGGCCCTAATTGTCGGTATAGGGATTACGTCGGGTTGCACGCAGAAGTCCAAGGCGGAGGTGGTTATGCCGCCGATACCTGTCAGTGTGACTCCTGCCATTCAACAAGACATCCCGGTATATGGGGACTGGGTTGCCACTCTTGATGGTTACGTCAATGCGCAGATCCAGCCGCAGGTCTCCGGATATCTGGTGAAGCAACTCTACAAAGAAGGCTCCGCGGTTCATCGCGGTGACGTTCTGTTCGAGGTTGACGCGCGCCCGTTTGTCGCCTCGCTCGACCAGGCCAAGGCGCAACAGGCTCAGGCCCAGGCAAAGCTCTCGCTGACCGAAGTGAACGTGAAGCGTGACACGCCTCTTGCGAAAGAGCGCGCAATTTCCCAGAGCCAACTGGATACGGAACTTGCCTTCGAATTGGAAGCCAAGGCCGGTGTGCAGGCTGCGCAAGCTGCGGTGGAGCAGGCAGAGCTTAACTTGAATTTCACAAAGGTTCGCTCGCTCGTGGATGGCGTCGCCGGAATCGCCACTACCCAGATCGGAAACCTGGTAGCGCCAAATACAGTCCTGACCACGGTATCGATGGTTGATCCGATTAAAGTCTATTTCCCAATCAGCGAGCAGGAATATCTGAAGCTGGCCGATAAACTAAAGAAAGAGTCATCCACGAAGCATTCCATGGGCCTCGAACTCACGCTCGCGGATGGGACCACATATCCACAGAAGGGTACAGTCGCCTTCACTGATCGACATGTTGATCCACAAACAGGAACCATTCGTCTTGTAGGAGCGTTCTCGAACCCGGGTGGTTTCTTGCGTCCCGGTCAGTTTGGCCGCGTTCGCGCGCTGATCGGCACCCGCGCTGCTGCCGTACTCATCCCGCAGCGGGCCGTGCTCGAGGTGCAGGGAGCCCACCTAGTAGCAGTCGTCACCCCGGGGAACAAGATTTCCATGCGGCCAATCAAAGTGGGCGATCGCTTTGGGTCGATGTGGGTTGTGGATGAAGGAGTGAAGGCTGGTGACCAGGTCGTCACCGAAGGCACGATTAGAGTAAGGGACGGAGCTGTCGTGAATCCGACGGCTGACACGAGGAAGACGGAAGGGAAGCAGTAAATGATCTCAAAGTTTTTTATCGACCGTCCAATCGTGGCCATGGTGATTTCGATCATCATGGTTATTGTTGGAGCCATCGCGATGATCAATCTTCCGACGGCCCAATTTCCCGACATCGTTCCGCCCGAAGTTGTCGTTCAAGCTAACTATCCTGGAGCAGATGCCCAAACGCTCCTCGAATCTGTAGCGACTCCGATTGAAAGCCAGATGAATGGTGTGGACAACATGAACTACATGTTGTCCATGAATGACAGCGCAGGATTTACTCAGGTAACTGTCAATTTTGATGTCAAGACCGAGCCTGATACCGACCAGATTCTCACGCAGCTCCGAGTCTCACAGGCGAGTGCGCAATTGCCGCCACTGGTCAATACAGCGGGCATTACGGTTCAGAAATCGCTGTCATCGCCGCTGATGGTTTTCGCGCTGGTTTCGCCCAACAAGACATACGATCAGAACTTCCTCAGCAACTATGCATTCATTAATATGGTGGACGAGTTGTCGCGTGTTGCCGGAGTTGGTCGCGTGCAAGTATTTGCGGGCCAATATGCAATGAGAATCTGGGTTCGCCCGGACAAGCTTGCGAAGCTCGGAGTTACAGTTCCCCAGATCACTGCTGCCCTGGGAGCACAAAACACCATTAATCCTTCTGGTCAGATCGGTGGCGAACCGGTCCCTTCGGGACAGCAATTCACGTACACGGTTCGTTCGCAGGGAAGATTGACGAGTCCTGAGGAGTTCGGCAACATCGTCATTCGTGCTAATCCAGACGGGTCCACGCTTCGATTGAAGGATGTCGCCCGCATCGAGTTGGGCGCGCAGTATTACAACTTCAACACGTACTTCAATGGTCAGGACTCGGCAATTGTTGCCGTGTATCAGCTGCCTGGATCGAATGCGCTGTCCGCATCTCAAGCGGTCAAGAATAAGCTTGAGGAATTGAAGACGAGATTTCCAAATGGTGTCGACTACCGTATCGGCATGGACACGACAAGAGCGGTGAGTGCGGGTATCCACGAGATTGTCGTCACTCTTTTCATTTCACTGGTGCTCGTCATACTCGTCGTTTACCTGTTCCTGCAGGGTTGGCGTGCAACGCTGATTCCTTTGCTGGCTGTACCCGTTTCGCTGATTGGCACATTTGTCATCTTCCCGTTGTTGGGTTTCTCGATTAACACCCTGTCGCTCTTTGGATTGGTTCTTGCGATCGGTCTGGTCGTCGATGACGCGATTGTCGTTGTAGAGGCAGTTTCGCATCATATTGAAGAGGGCATGTCGCCTCGCGATGCCACAATCCGCGCAATGGAGGAGGTCTCTGGACCAGTTATTGCCATAGCCCTAATTCTGGCTGCTGTCTTCATTCCGACCGCATTCATCCCCGGAATCACCGGCAGGCTCTATCAACAATTTGCCGCCACGATCGCAATTTCGGTTGTGATTTCGGCGTTTAATGCGTTGACGTTGAGCCCAGCGCTCTGTGCCATGCTTTTGCGTCACCACACGCCGAATCGCGGGTCACTCAGCCGGTTCTTTGAATGGTTCAACGGGGTGTTTGCTCGCTCAACCAATACGTACATCAACTACTCCGGTTTTCTGATCAGGAAATCATCGTTTGCAGTGATATCTCTCGTTCTATTCGCATTAGCTGCGGTCGCTATTGGCGGCAAACTGCCGAACTCGTTCCTTCCGGAAGAGGATCAGGGCTATGTGATGGTAGATCTGATTTTGCCGCCAGCTTCGTCATTGCAACGCACAACAGATGCGGCACACAAGGTTGAGAAAATTCTTCAGGAGACGAAGGGAGTTGCGAACGTTACGACCTTGATTGGCTATGACGTGCTGGTTGGAACCTCCAGCACGCATAATGCAATCTTCTTCATTGACCTTAAGGATTGGGACGAGCGGAGAACAGCGGAGGAGCGTGCGGCTGCCATTCAGAACGAAATCAGCATGAAGCTCTCGCAATTCAGCGATGGAATCTCCTTCGCCTTCTCCCCGCCGGCAATCCCCGGAGTTGGTACCGCTGGTGGTGTGAACTTCGTGCTGGAAGATCGCTCCGGCAAGGGAGTCGAATTCTTTGCGCAGAATCTGAATAAGTTCGTGCAGGCAGCAAGCCAGCGTCCTGAGCTTGCGAGCGTGAACACTACGTTCAATCCGGACAGCCCACAGATCTTTGTCGATGTGGACCGCGAGAAGGTTCTGAGGCAGCGGGTCGACATCTCTCAGGTCTATCAGACCATGCAGGCATTTATGGGTGGTTATCTCACAAACTACTTCAACCGGTTTGGAAGACAGTGGCAGGTGTATATCCAGGCCGAGGGAGACTCTCGAACCGATCCCGCAAACATCAGGAAATTCTATGTCACGAACTCCAGCGGCAACATGGTGCCCTTGAGTGCAATCGCAAATGTGAGAAGCACCAGTGGACCTGAGTTTCTCATGCGCTACAACGAATACATGGCAGCGCAGCTCAACGTCACGGCGAATCCGGGATACAGCTCCGGTCAGGCCCGAAAGGCGTTGGAGGAAGTGTTTGCGCAGACAATGCCAAGCCAGATGGGATTCGATTACATGGGAATGTCATACCAGGAACAGAAGGCAGAGAAGGGCGTATCTTCTTCGGCTGTGGTTGCTCTGTCCCTCGGATTCGTATTCCTGATTCTGGCTGCATTGTATGAGAGCTGGTCCTTGCCCTTCAGCGTATTGTTGAGCACCCCAGTTGCAGTCTTTGGCGGCTTCTTGGCGCTGTGGGGACGTCAGTTGGAAAACAATGTTTACGCGCAGATCGGACTGGTGATGCTTATCGGACTCTCGGCGAAGAACGCAATTCTGATCGTCGAGTTTGCGAAGCTGGAATATGAAAAGGGCAAGAGTGCCGCAGAAGCTGCGCTTGCTGGAGCAAGGCTTCGTTTGCGTCCGATTCTGATGACCTCATTCGCGTTCATTCTCGGCTGCGTTCCTCTCTGGATCGCAACGGGCTCTGGTGCGGCGGGTCGTCAAGTGCTCGGGACCGTTGTAATCGGCGGAATGTTGGCGGCGTCGATGCTGGCCATCTTCCTTGTTCCTGTGACATTCACGATCATGGAAAGGCTGTCGATTCGCTTCAGTCGACACAAGAAACGGCATGCTGAGCCAGTTTTGGCCGGCGAAAGGGGGGGAGCATAGATGCGTCCGAATGTTCTTATAGCTTCAACGCTTCTTCTATGTTCTGTTGGCTGTACCGTTGGCCCAAAATACGCACGTCCAAAACTGGATGTGCCCGGAGGGTATCGAGCGGCAGCGCCGGAGTTGAAGTCGGAACAGCCAAACGAATCGCTCGGTGACGAGAAATGGTTCGGCGTGTTTCAAGATGAACAACTGCAGGCGCTAATTTGCACAGCACTGCGGCAGAATTACAACGCACAGATCGCGGCCGAGCGGGTCATCGCAGCGCAAGCACAACTGGGAATCACCCGTTCGGATCAGCGCCCTAACTTAGCTATTGGGGCAGGCGTTGCCAGCACTCGGACCCAGCTGACCTCGTTGTCTCCCGTATACCAGGCGGAAACGGCTCAGTTGGGCACTGCCGCTTCATGGGAACTCGATTTCTGGGGAAAGTATCGCAAGTCGACAGAAGCCGCTCGCGCAAATCTGGCGGCTACGGAGTGGGGAAGAAAGGCTGTAATCAGCACCCTAGTATCCAACGTTGCCAGCTCGTACTTCCAACTACGCGCATTGGACCTTGAACTCGAGATCACGCTCGAAACGCTGAAATCCAGGCAGGAATCGCTTCGTTTAACACAGTTGTTGGCTGAGAACGGTGCAACTCCAATGATGGATGTCAGGCAGGCTGAGCAGCTTGTTTACGCAGCCTCGGCTGCTATCCCTGATCTTGAACGCCAGATTGCACAACAGGAGAATGCGCTTAGCCTTCTGGTTGGGCAGAATCCTGGACCAATCGCGCGTGGGGTATCACTGGTGGATCAGAAGCGGTCGCCTGTCGTTCCTGCGGGAGTTCCCTCAGATCTGATCGCGCGACGTCCTGATATTCGCGCTGCGGAAGAGCAACTGATCGCAGCTAATGCGCAAATCGGAGTCGCAAAGGCGCAGTATTTCCCAACGATCTCTCTGACCGGAAACGTCGGGACACAGAGTACGGCTCTCTCCAGCTTATTTAGTGGGCCGGCTACGCTCTGGAATGTTGGGCCAACTGTGACGCAGCCAGTTTACATAGGTGGGCGCCTTAAAAACAATGTGCGACTGGCGGAGTCGCAACAGCGACAGGCTCTGCTTGATTATCGACAAACTGTGCAGGGCGCATTCCGCGACGTTTCCGACTCGCTGACCTCATATCAGAAGTCTCGCGAGGTCAGGGAGCACCAGGAAAAACTGATGGAGGCCGCGAAAGACGCATCCCGGCTCGCGGAAATTCGCTATAAGGGCGGATCTACAGCCTACCTTGAAGTTCTGACGAACAACACGAACTACTATTCGGCAGAGTTGAGCCTGGCACAGGCGCGTCTCGGAGAGATGCTGTCATTAGTGCAACTCTACGGAGCACTAGGCGGAGGTTGGCAGTAGTCCTTCCAAGGGGCAGAGCCACTCATGTGGAATTTAAGCCACTATCCCCGCGCAACCGAACTCGCCGCACCCGAGTTGACTGGATGCTACCTGCCGATGCGCCGATAGATTAACTTTACCGAAAGACTGGAAACGGAAACACGATTTCTATTCTGTCGGTTCTTCAAAGATTGTTGCGATATCGCGACCAGCATACAGAATGCGAATAATGGTCACAGTGTCTGAAGTCAAGTGAAAAGCAATTGAGACGCGGCGTTTAAATCCAACGACCCGCATCCCCGGTCGGATGTCGTTCCGCTGAACCCCACGTTCCGGGAAGCACTCAAGACCGTTGCACCACTGTTCGATTCGTTCAATAAATCGGAGAGCACACGCAGGACTGCTGTGCTCGGCAATATAGACTAGTCATAGAGTTCGAGAAGATCCGCCTGAGCTTCTGGGGTGAATCGGTGAATCGAACTCTGTATCGATTGATCATGCAGTTTTCTTACTTCGGTCGGCATGGCGTGCTCGGACGACATCATAGACATCTCTGGCAGATAATGCCCGGCTCGGATCAGCTTGCAGCGCATCGAAAGTTGTCGCGACATCTTCACGCAGCCAACGTTCGACCACCGAGTCACGCTCTTGCAGGGAGCGTAGACCGGCCCGCACGACTTCGCTTCCAGAGGCATATATACCGGCTTCCACGGCTGATTGTTCTTCTGGCAAGCTGAAAGTGCGCTTTTTAGGGGAAGGCATGACTGGATGCTCCTTGAGAACTAATTAGCACAAAGTATGACAGATTCATACCTGTTCAACTGGCTTTTGTAGTAACCCCTTGTTCGGGCAATCTGCCCCTGGAACTCCAGCTGGGTAGATTGAAGTTGCTTGGCAGAGTTCCCCGCAATTAATGCCGGGCCTTCCTGTCGGCGCACACGGTCTAGTAGTCTTCGCCTAATTAAATTTGACAACCAGTCCATCTGGCGCTACATTGCATAGGCGAACAAAAGACGAATATGTACAGAGCTGCTGAGCTTCGGAAGCAGGTGGAATCGGCGCTGGCTCTGCGCTTTCCTTCGGCCTTGTCAATGCGCTCAGTGACGGCTCCAGAGCGGCTTTCCTGCGGGTTGGAAGAGGTGGATCGTGTGCTCGGCGGGGGGCTGCCACTGGGAGCAATCACGGAGCTGGCAGGTCTTCACTCCTCTGGGCGTACCACGCTCGTGCTCTCTACCATGGCAGTTGTCACGCAGCTTGGTGATAGCTGCGCTTACGTGGATGCTGCCGATGCATTAGACCCGGTTTCAGCCGCCGCGCTAGGAGTGGATTTGCGCCGCTTGCTCTGGGTTCGCACCGGAGATGCCGGTGAAGCTGCCGTGGCCGCAGAGCCTCACTTCCCTGTGGCCATGCCAGCTCCGGTTTTGGAAAGCAAGCGAGTGCGAGGCATGGGAGGGTGTCATCCACGGAATGAGACCATCGGTTTGAACCATGCTGTAGGCGAACTCTTCCAGACGGTGGCGAAAGAGAAAACGGATTTTACGCCGCGCTGCTCGGAATCGATCCCGCGCGAGCGCGTGCAGCCAGTGTCCTTTGTGCCCGTGCCGCTTGCGCCGAAAGTGCAAGGCTCGCCGTTGCATCTTGCCAATGCACATGGCAAGAGCGGGTGGACACGCCTCGATCAAGCCCTGCGTGCTACCGACCTGTTGCTCAACACCGGAGGTTTCAGGGCCATTGTGCTCGACATGGGCGATGTAGCACCGGAGCGGGCGCGGCGCGTTCCTCTGGCGACGTGGTATCGCTTCCGCTTGCAGGCGGAGAAGTCGCGTACGCTTTTTCTGCTGATGACTCGCGTGCCTTGCGCGAATAGTTGCGCAGCGGTTTCACTGCACTGCGAGCAGGGCGGGATCGAGTGGCAACAGGCGTCGGGCAACAGTCCGCGACTAGTCACCGGAGTGCGTTACCGCGTGAGCGTGGATCTCCGTCGCATGGTTGATCCCGCGCACAAAAAGCCAGCCGCTTCCGTAACAGCCTCCTGGCGCAGCACAGCTACGTGGGCGAGATGAGCTATGCCTGTCCCGCTGTATCTCTGTCTTCATCTACGTGATTTTGCCGCGCAGGCGATTGCCTGCTCGCACTCTGCGCTGCAAGAGCGGCCACTGGCGGTGTTGAGCGGTGAGCCTCCGCTGGAGAGGGTCTTTGCCATTACGCGGCACGCCCGACAGCTTGGCATGGAAGAGGGCATGAGCCGAGTACAGGCCGAGTCGTTTTCCGTGGCGGTAGTGCATCGTAACCGGCAACAGGAGGAGAGCTCTTTCGCCGAATTGATGCAATGCACACAGCAGTTTTCTCCACGCGTGGAGGCCCTCTCATCTCCGCAGGAAGAGCGCTGCGGAGCCACGCTGGTGCTGGATGTAACGGGCTCAGAGCGTTTGCTGGGCAGCGCTGCGCAGATTGGCGCAACGCTATGGCATTCGGTATGCGCCCATGGATACGAGGCAAGCGTGGCCTCTGCGTGTCGGGCTTCGGCGGCTCTGCTGGCAGCGCGTGGAACGCCGGGCGTCACTACGATCGCTCCAGGATGTGAGGCTGAAACACTGGCACCTCTGCCGCTCTCCGTGCTGGAGCCGGATATGGTTGCAGCGCAGATCTTCGAGAGCTGGGGTATCTACACACTGCGGCAACTGGCTGCGCTGCCAGCAAAGTCGCTTGCTGCGCGGCTGGGACAGAGCGGTTTGCGATTGCAGTCATTGGCGCGCGGCGAATGCAACTCTTTGCTCGTCCCCACCGAAGAGCCTGTGGACGCACCACTCATAGAGCGCATGGAGCTTGAGCGCCCGGTGGAGTTGCTGGCGCCCTTGCTCTTTCTATTGAGCCAGATGCTGGAACTGCTGCTGCAACGTGCGTCGGAGCGGGCTTTAGCCATCGCCTCGGTGGAGACTTGTTTGGTGCTGGATGGCCCCTTGAATTCCGCACATTTCGAGCATTGCCGCACCGTACGGCCAACCCTGCCGGAGCGCAATCGCCTCACGCTGCTCAAACTCATACAGCTTGATCTGGAATTGCATCCACCAAAAGCTGCAGTGATTGCCTTGCACATCACCGCCTATCCGGCGCGTGCGCAAACAGCGCAGCATGGACTCTTTGCGGCGCAGTCTCCCGAGGCTGGGCGCATGGAGATTCTGCTGGCACGGCTGCGCAAGCTGGTGGGCGAGGGACGCGTTGGTGCGCCGGAATTGCTCGACTCGCACGTACCTGAGGCATTCCGCGTTACCGACTTTCAGATTGAGCAAGCGGCTTCGCGCACCACTGTGCACGCGGTCCCCGAGCAGCGTGCTTTGGCGTTACGCATGGTGCGGCCTCCGCAGCTAGTGGATGTGGAGGTGCGAGGCGATGCGCCATACGCGATGCGTTATGAAGGAAAGCGCCTCACGCTACAAACAAGTTCCGGTCCGTGGCGTACCAGTGGCGCATGGTGGACGAATCCCGCGTGGTGCCGCGAAGAGTGGGACGTCGAACTACAAGAACAATCATGCCGATGTCTGCGGCTCGCCCACGAGCCGGCGGCGGCCTGCTGGTACGTGATCGGAATCTACGACTGAGGGCACACGATGTATGTAGAGCTTCACGCCCGTTCAGCTTTCAGTTTTCTTGAAGGCGCGTCTCTGCCTGAGCTGTTGATGTCTCGCTGTGCGCAACTCGATATGCCTGCGATGGCATTGCTCGATCGCAACGGCCTCTATGGTGCTCCGCGTTTTCACATTGCCGCCGAGCGGGCAGGTACGCAGGCGCACATCGGAGCAGAGATTGCCGTCGGCGATGCCGGAGAACGTATGCGTCCTCCGCAATGGCTGCCGCATCAGGTTCCCGCCGAGCCCGTGCGTTTTGCGTTGCTGGCAGAGAAGCAACAGGGTTACCAGAACCTCTGCCGGTTGATCACTCGCATGAAACTGCGAGAGGCACACAAGGCAGAGGGCGCTGCATTGCTGGCCGATGTCGCGGAATACGCCGGGGGACTCGTCTGCCTGACTGGTGGCGATGAAGGCCCGCTAGCTTCTGCTCTTGAACGCGGCGGTTATGACGAAGCTGTGCGTGAGGTCGAGCGCCTTGTGCATATATTTGGTCAGCGCAATGTGTACGTCGAAGTGCAACGCCATTTCGAACGCGCAGAAGAGCATCGCAACCAAGCTGCTGTGCGCATCGCGGAGACACTGCATCTTCCACTGCTCGCCACCAACGGTGTCAGCTACGCCACACCCTACGAGCGCGAAGTGCTCGACGTGCTCACCACAATTCGCCATCACTGTACGCTGGAGACCGCTGGACGCTTGCTCACCGCCAATGCCGAGCACTATCTGCGTTCGCCACGTGAGATGCGACAGCTTTTCCGCGATCTCCCCGAGGCCATCGACAACACGCTGGAGCTTTCTTCGCGGCTCACCTACCAGATGAGCGATCTCGGCTACAGCTTTCCTGACTATCCAGTGCCGGAGGAAGAGTCGATGCAGTCGTTTCTTGAAAAGCGCGCGGAGGACGGCATTCGCAATCGCTATCTTCCCAAGCACGATGATGTTCTCTTTGCCCGTGCTCAGAAACAGGCACAGCGCGAGCTTGCGCTCATAGCCAAGCTTGGACTCGCAGGATACTTCCTCATCGTCTGGGACATCGTGCAGTTCTGCGGACGCAATGACATTCTGGTGCAGGGGCGAGGCTCGGCCGCCAACAGCGTGGTCTGCTACGCGCTCGGCATTACGGCGGTCGATCCTGTCGGCATGGAGTTACTGTTCGAGCGTTTTCTCTCCGAAGAGCGCGGCGAGTGGCCAGACATCGATCTCGACCTGCCCAGCGGCGATCAACGCGAACGCGCGATTCAGTACGTCTATCAACGTTACGGCGAACTCGGCGCGGCGATGACCGCTAATGTCATTACCTATCGCGGACGTTCGGCGGCTCGCGAAGCGGGCAAGGCTCTAGGCTTTGATGCCGAAACGCTGAACCGACTTACCAAGCTTGTCAGCGCATGGGAGTGGCGCGACAAGAACGAAACGCTTGCCCACAATTTCCATGATGCGGGATTCGATATTCAGCACCGTCGCATTGCCAAATACGTTGAGCTCTGCCAGCGGATGCAAGACCTGCCACGTCATCTTGGACAGCACTCCGGCGGCATGGTGATCTGCGGCGGAAAGCTTAACGCGGTGGTGCCCATCGAACCCGCGTCCATGCCGGGGCGCACGGTCATTCAGTGGGACAAAGAAGATTGCGCAGATATGAAGCTCATCAAGGTCGATCTGCTTGGACTCGGCATGATGGCCGTGCTCAAAGAGTGTCTCGACGTGATACCTGCCGCTTACGACGAGCCGCTCGATCTAGCGCAGCTTCCGCCCAACAATCCGCCCACCTACCGCGCGTTGCAAACTGCGGACACAGTCGGCATGTTTCAGGTAGAGAGCCGTGCCCAGATGGCGGCCTTACCTCGCAACTATCCCACATGCTTCTACGATCTCGTGGTGCAGGTCGCCATCATCCGTCCCGGCCCTATCGTGGGCAACATGATGAACCCTTACATGAAGCGCCGTCAGGGCAAGGAGAAGGTGAGTTTCTATCACCCTTTGCTGGAGCC
>DATLJC010000029.1:0-21218 GCA_035539055.1 Saccharimonadales bacterium (SeqCode)
GACCTACGGATTATGAGACCGTCGCTCTAACCGGCTGAGCTACGCCGCCACGGAACATCCGCCGGAAGGGCCTGCTGGTGCAGGGGGCAGACGTTATGCTGTCGTCGGGGTTAATCGATCAACATCACTGATTCTATTGGGCCTTGGATGCAGTGTCAATTGCTTCCGATTTCACCGCAAGCGGAGGTGGCGGGAGTTCCATCACCTTCAACGCATTGAGCGCGCACTCGTCATTGGCCCACCGCTTCGTGTCCTTCGCATTCTGCAGTTTCGGCTTGAAATTGCCAAAGTACCGAATGATTGCCGTGCGCAGTTCCGGGTCCGTATGGGCAAATTTATCCTTTTGCATACGGCGCAGTAATTCTCTATAGGTCTCGTCTGAGAGGTCATATTCACCGGCGCGAGTTGGCGCACCTGTATCGAGATCGACGGCCGAGAAATCGGCTCCCTGCTGGTGCATCACTTGCTTAATGGCCGTGTGCAGGGCCGTCACCGTCTGATTCACGCTCTGCATATACAGGTCCTGGGTCTTGGGTGTGGGATCCTTGTAGGAGAGTCCGCGGAAAGGTCCGACCTTGGGAACAATGTGCAGCAGAAATGCCATGAAGCGCGCACCCGGCCCCGGCTTGGAGTAGTCCCGGCCCCATCCCTTTTCGTAGTCCGCGCGCGAGAGGTGATAGAGAAACAGCTTGCGATTGAAGTTCGGGATCTCTCGCTGCATTTTCTTGCCGCGACTTGCCAGGGCCACCTTCGTCATTTCCGGTATCACTTTGCTGACGGCCCTGCGATAGGTTCCGATTGCGAGGTCTTCGCGTGTCAGCACTGAGTCGAGCGGAATGCCATAGGTTCGCAGGAATGCGCGCTCCAGTTGCTCCTTGGCCACCTGAAAATCAATGAAGTCGTGGAAACTCTGCGGTGGATAGCGATGGCGCGCAACCTGCAACACGTCAAAACCGAACTCCGTCCGCAAGTGTTCGACCTTCGCCTCGTCATAGGTCACTACCGGGCCAAACTGCTGGCGCAGCTTGGGGAATTCGATGGCCACGGCGCGATTGATGAAGGGATGACCGTTGATGTCGGATACATAGTGGGCCAAGGTTCCCGCCGCAAACGCCAATTCATTGACATTTGTCGATTCAAGGAAAAGGTTCTTCTCAAAGTCGCCGGTGCGCACGTAGTGCGTCATGTCACTGAAAAGCTTATTTCCAAAGGGATAGTAGCCGAGATCCTGTAATACAGAGCCGCCGTAGGCGTAGGCATGAGCGCGGCGCAAATCTTCAGGTGTTGCATTCGGATAACGGCTCAACAGCAATGGCCGAATGCTGTCATCCCATACGAGGTCGATCAGCTCTTCATGGGTTAAAACGGAGTAAGCTTCGGCGGGCGGAGCAAGCGCTAAACACAGTGCCAGGCAGCCTGCCAGGTTGCCCAGAACACGCATGATTGCTCTCAATTTCGCGCCCGGCGACGGTTGCTCAACGTCGGTGCTACGAGCAGGGAAATCGCGGCCAGCAGAAGGAGGTGCAATCCGCCGCCGAAGGTGTCTCCGGTTAACACACCTGCTACCCAGCCGGCCAATAGCGCTAAAAAGAGTGTCCAAGTCAAGCAAGCCTTCCTGTTCCTACCTGACTAGTTGCAGCAAACGGGGTTGCTGGTTGCATGGAAAATGGTAGAAGCAGCACTTCTGTTCCCACTCGCCTTGCTCTCCATCGTGACTTGCTGCGCATGGAATGGAGCTAGTGCGAATTGTTTCGGAGGGTGTTCCAGTGCCGATCTCCCCACATCAGGGCACGTGCAATTTCGGGGCCTTCGCTGCCGGCAGCATAATTTGGAAATTGCGGTTTCGGCAGTTGTGCCCACGCCTGCTCGATCGGAGTCACGATGCGCCATTCGGCTTCCACTTCATCGCCGCGTGTGAACAGCGTTGCGTCGCCCATCATTACGTCGAGCAGCAGAGTTTCATAGGCTACGGGGGTATTCATTCCGAAGGCCTCGCGATAGTTGAAATCTGCCTTAACCGTGATGCCGTTCATTCCGAGGCCGGGCCGCTTGGCGCCGAATGAGATTGCAATGCCCTCATCTGGCTGAATGCGGATGCTGATGATGTTTGGCTCAGGCTGCCGGTTCTGTGGACTGACGAACAGGGCCTCCGGCGTTGGCTTGAAGTGGACGCGAATCTCCGTCATCTGGCATGCCATTCGCTTGCCGGTTCGAATGTAGAAGGGCACGCCCGACCAGCGCCAGTTATCGATTCGCAGGTCCAGCGCCACAAAGGTTTCCGTAGAGGAATCCTGCGCCACTCCGGGCTCCTGGCGATAGCCGCGTACCAAGTTTCCTTCCAGCACTCCGGGCCCATACTGCCCGCGAACCGTACGTGCCGTTACTTCGTCGATGCTCATCGGGCGAATCGCTTTGAGCACCTGTACCTTCTGCTCTCGAACGGCATCGGCATCCAGACTGAAGGGCGGTTCCATGGCGGTGAGAGAGAGCAATTGCAGCAGGTGATTGGCTACCATATCGCGCAGAGCGCCTGTTTCCTCGTAGAACTTTGCGCGGTTCTCCACGCCCAGTGGTTCGGCTGCCGTGATCTCAACGTAGTCGATGAAATTGCGATTCCAGAGCGGCTCGAAGAGTGAATTTCCAAAGCGGAACATCAAAATGTTCTGTACGGTTTCTTTGCCAAGATAATGGTCTATGCGATAAACCGAGCTCTCTTCGAAGACGCTCAACACCTTCTTGTTCAGGATTCGCGCGGATTCCAGATCGCGTCCAAACGGTTTTTCAACGATCACGCGCGACCATCCATTCTCGTTGCGATTGAGGCCCGCTTCACCGAGCCCGGCAATCACGTTGGGCGCAATCGAGGCTGGAACAGAGAGATAGAAAAGATGATTGCTGCTGGCGCCCGCGGTTCGCATTTCTTCCAGGCGCTTGGCGAGTTCGGCGTAGGTTCCCGGCAAGTCCAGATCGCCGGATAGATACCTCAGCTTGCCGGCAAACTTATCCCAGTTCTGCGCGCTGAAGGTGCGTGCGGCGTTGGACATTTCGACGGACTGCCGCATGGCCGCGCGGAACTCTTCATCGCTCATCGCGGGTAGTCCAACGCCGACGATGTCAAAGCCTTTTTCGGTCAGGCCCATCGAGGTCAGATCAAAGATCGCAGGCAGCAGCTTGCGCCGGGTCAGATCGCCAGAGCCGCCGAAGATAATCAATATACAGGGATCAGCCACGGGCAGCGGCTGGATTTCGGTGCGCGCTGTCGGTGTCGCGGGTATCACTGTGCTCATCTTTTTGTTTATCCTGACACGCAAACAGAGACTCTAGTTTGGATGCTGGAAGAGAGCTATTGGGCCTAAAGAATTCGGCGCGGCCGAGGCCACGCCGTTTGCTTTACGTCTTTTCGACCGCCTGCAGCAGTCGCTTCAGTCCGGCTACTACGTCCGGCCCCAGATCGACGCGGACAGCGCGCCGGCCGTGCTTCAACAGGGATTCCAGATCACCGAGCGACTGTGCCTGCTTGAGAACGCTGAACCCGAAGGGCTCGCGCGGGATCGCGACGTCCTTTGCGTCCTGGGCAGTAAGTTGGATGAATACGCCGTTGTTTCCTCCACCCTTGTGCAACTGTCCCGTCGAGTGCAGGAAACGTGGACCGTACCCGGTGGTCGATGCTGCGTGAGTTTTGGAGCGGACCGCCAAGCGCAACTTCTGAACCAGCGCTTCTACCTCGGGGGTCTCCAGGAAATACTGCGTGATCGCCACGTAGTCGCCGACGTGAACTTTTTTCAGGTGAGCGGCTATCGCGGAATCCAGGGTCGTTCCGAGAGTCTTGTCTTCGCTGTAGAGCTTCAGCGCGCCTTCACTGATGAGAGCCTTCTGCTCAGGCAGCGCACCCTTGGAGACGAACTCTTCCAGCAGTCGCTTGGTGTTGTCCTTGGACTCCTGGACGTTCGGCTGATCGAATGCATCGATGTTCAACAGAGAACCTGCCACGGCAGTCGCAAACTCCCAGACGAAGAACGTAGCGCCTAAATCGATGGCTCCCACTAATTGCTGACGCACCACGGCGAATCCGGCATTCTCCAGAGCAGCGATTTTGGCGGTTGTGTTGGCATCGTCCGAACCGGCGGCGATGGATACGAACACGCGATCTTTTCCGTACTCGTCGGGTGAGCCCGGAGCCTCGCCTGCGACTGGCACAATGCCTTTATCCTGTTTGCCGGTGCTCTCGGCGACGAGCTGTTCAATCCAGAGTCCGAGTGACGCAATTTCCTTCGAAGTCACCAGCGTCAGCTTGTCCGTGCCATTGTTGGCCAGCGTGCCCAATAGCGCGCCCAGCGCCGCTCCGGGATTTGTCGCAGCGTCGTCATTCTGGCATGATTTGGCGGCAGCTACGGCTCGCTCCAGCAGAGCTTCCACGTCGCCGCCCATCACTGCAAATGGGACCATGCCAAAGAAACTGAGCGCAGAGTAGCGGCCGCCGATGTCAGCCCAATTCACAAACGTCTTGCGGTAGTTCTGCTCCTTGGCTTGCCGTTCGAGCAGAGTTCCGGGATCGGTGACGGCAACAAAATTCTCGCCGACCCTTGCGCCCTTCGACTGCTTTACCCGTTCGTAAAAGTAGCGCTCAAACATCTGCGGCTCGGTCGTTGATCCTGACTTGGAAGCAACAATGAACAGTGTGCTCTCAAGCTTGATCTGCGCTTCGAGGTGCGCCACCGCTGCCGGTACTGTGGAATCGAGCACGAGCAGTTCGGGATAGCCTTTCTGGTGGCCAAAGCTCTGCCGCAGAACTTCCGGACACAAGCTCGATCCGCCCATACCAAGCACGACCGCGTGAGTGAATCCCGCTGCTCGAATTTCTTCGGCAAAGCTTTTCAACTCCGCAACGCGCTTTAGCACGTTTTCCGGAACGGTCAGCCAGCCCAGCGAGTTTGCGATGATCTTCTGGTGCTCCGGTTTATCGGACCAGACGGTTGCGTCCTTCTGCCAGATGCGCGCGATTATCTTCTGTGCGTTTAAGTGATCCAGCGCCGCTTCGAACTCTGCCCGCCCCGTTCTCAGCGCTACTTCGCTAACCTTAGACATGTGCTACCTCGTGGCGACGGCGTTCAATCACCGCGATCAGATCGTTGTAGGAATCCGAGAAGCTCTTCACGCCTGCGGCCGTCAGCTCCAGGGTCACTGCCGTCAGATCCACCCCAAGTCCCTTGAGGTCGTCGAACACCTTATGCGCGCCCGGCAGATCGTCGGTGATCGTCACCGCCACTTTCCCGTGATCGCGGAAAGCGTCGTATGTGGCCGGAGGCATCGTGTTCACCGTGTGAGGACCAATCAGGGTCTCGATGTAGAGCACGTCGGAGTATTTCGGATTCTTCGTCCCGGTCGAGGCCCATAGTGGACGCTGAACCTTGGCACCGGCTGCGGCTAGCTTCTCCCAACGCGCGCCGCTGAACAGCTTCTGGAATTTCTCATACGCGAGTTTTGCGTTCGCAATCGCCGCCTTACCCAGTAGTTCCGCGGCTTCCGGACGCCCGGCCTTTGCGATTTCTTCCAACTTCTTGTCCACAGCGGTATCGATGCGGCTCACAAAGAAGCTGGCAACCGACGCGATGCGATTTACCGCGCCACCCTTTGCAATTCGCTTTTCAAGACCCCGTTGATATGCCTCGACGACCTGCGCATAAACGTCCACCGAGAAGATCAGGGTCACGTTCACACTGATGCCTTCCGAAATCAGTTCCTCGAACGCAGGGATGCCTTCGGGAGTCGCGGGAACCTTGATCATCACGTTGGGCCGAGCAAGCTTGTCATGCAGGCGCTTGGCTTCCTTCACGGTTCCGGCGGTGTCCTTGGCCAGCAGTGGAGAGACCTCGATGCTCACGAATCCGTCTTCGCCCTTCGTGCTCTCATAGACAGGGAGGAAGACATCGGCCGCGCTCGCAATGTCACTCACCACGAGACCATCGTAGATTTCGGCGAGTTCGGCGCCCTTGCCAACCAGTTCCTTCATCGCATCTTCGTAATCCTTGCTGCCGGAAATTGCCTTTTCAAAGATGGTGGGATTCGAGGTCAGTCCACGCAGTCCGTCTTCCTCAATCATTTTTTTCAGCGTGCCCTGCGATACCAGCGAACGTGTCATCTGGTCGAACCACGGGCTCTGTCCCAATTTGCTCAACTGCTGTAAAGGATTGCTGGCCATATGTATCTCCTTATTTCTTTCGATGCGCTCGATGCGTCAGAATTTCGATTCCATCACGGCTATCTTCGCCACCCGCCGCCTGTGCCGTTCCTCGTTGTTGAAACTCGCGCCCAGAAAAGCTCGCACCAACTCCACGGCCAGCGCTTCACCAATTACGCGTGCGCCCAGACAGAGCACATTCATCTGATCGTGCTCCACGCCCTGATGCGCGGAATACGTGTCGTGACAAAGCGCGGCGCGAATACCGCGAACTTTGTTGGCGGCAACCGACGCGCCCACGCCGCTGCCGCAAATGAGCACCCCGCGTTCAGCCCGGCCATCCGTCAGCGCCGCCGCAATATCGGCAGCGCGGTCCGGATAGTCGTCGGGAGTGACTGCGTCGTGCGTTCCCAGATCCAGAGCTTCATGGCCCAGGCCGCGCACAAACTCCAGCAGGGGTGTCAGTAACAGCGACCCCGCGTGGTCCGCTGCAATGGCAACTTTCATTTATTTCTTTCCTAAGCCCTTTACAACCGCGATTGATTCTTTGGCCTGCTTCATCACAGCTTCGGAGGTAAATCCAAAGTGCTTGAATACTTCCTTTGCAGGACCAGAGGCGCCGAACTGCCTCTGTCCCACAACTCTGCCTTCGAGACCGACATAGCGTTCCCATCCGATAGGAATCCCGGCTTCCACGGCGACTCGCGCCCGCACCGCACTGGGCAGAACGCTCTCCTTGTACTCCGCGCTTTGTTCCTCAAACAGATCCCAGCACGGCATACTGACCACTCGCGCCTTCACTCCCTCGCTAGCCAGTTTGTCCTGTGCCTCGACCGCAAGCTGCAACTCGCTTCCAGTTCCGATCAGGATTACGTCCGGCGTGCCCTGGGTGTCGGCAAAGACATAGGCACCCTTGCGAACTCCTTCCGCACTGGCATACTTCGTCCGGTCAAAGGTCGGCACTGCTTGCCGCGTCAGGGCTAGAGCCGTGGGATGACCTTTGCTTTCGATTGCCAGCTTCCATGCCACGGCGGTCTCGTTCGCATCCGCAGGACGGATCAGCCGCATGAAAGGCATCAGCCGCAGTGACATGACCTGCTCGACCGGTTCGTGCGTTGGGCCGTCTTCTCCTACGGCAATCGAGTCATGGGTAAAGACGTAGGTCACGGGCAATTCCATGATTGCGGCCAACCGCAGCGCGCCGCGCATGTAATCGCTGAATACCATGAAGGTTCCTCCGAACGCGCGCAGACCACTGGCCGCGATGCCATTCAGAATTCCTCCCATGCCCATCTCGCGTACACCGAAGCGCAGAATGCGGCCATCATAACTGCCGCTCTCGAAACTCTTATCGCCATCGATCTTCGTTTTGTTCGAGGTCTCAAGGTCAGCCGAGCCGCCGATCAGCCATGGAATGTTCTTGGCGATCGAGTTCATAACCTTATTGCCTGCCTCACGAGTTGCAACACCTTTGGAGTCGGCAGGGAAGACCGGAACATCCTTGTCCCACCCTTCAGGAAGCTTGCCGGACATGATCGCGTCCCACTGCGTGGCCAGATCGGCATTCTTCTTCGCCCAGGCTTCGTAGCCGGATTTCCACGCGGTTTCAAGCTTCATCCCACGTTCCACGGCCTTGCCCAGGTGGTTGCCTGCTTCTTTTGGAATCAGGAACTGCGCGTCCTCCGGCCATCCATAGAAGCGCTTTGTGGCCTTCACTTCCTCTGCGCCCAACGGTTCTCCATGCGCAGCGCTCTTGTCCTGCTTGTTCGGCGAGCCGTAACCAATGTGGGTGTGGACGATGATAAGCGTTGGCCGCTCGGTCTCCGACTGTGCGGAGCGGATTGCCGACTCGATGGCCTGGAGGTCGTTGCCGTCTTCCACCTTCAGCACGTTCCAGTGATAACCCTTGAAGCGCGATTCGACATCGTCGCTGTAGGCCAGTGTGGTTGGCCCATCGAGGCTGATGTGGTTGGAGTCATACAGCCATGTCAGGTTCGACAATTTCAGATGGCCCGCAAGCGCTGCGGCTTCGTGCGAAATTCCCTCCATCATGTCCCCGTCGGAGCAGATGGAGTACACGCGATAATCGACAAGCTTGCTATCGCCCTGGTTGAAGTGCGCAGCCAGCCAGCGCTCGGAAATTGCCATGCCAACAGAGTTTGCGATTCCCTGGCCGAGCGGGCCAGTGGTCGTCTCCACACCGGGCGTGATGTTGTACTCCGGGTGGCCGGGGCACTTTGATCCAACCTGACGGAAGCGTTCAATCTCGGAGAGCGGAAGGTCATATCCGGTCAGGTGCAGCATCGAGTAGAGCAGCATGGAGGCGTGTCCGGCGGAGAGGACGACACGGTCGCGATTTGCCCAGCGCGGGTTTGCCGGGCTGTACCGCAGGATTCGGTCCCACAGTACGTATGCCACGGGAGCCAAACCCATGGGTGCTCCCGGATGTCCGCTATTAGCCTTCTGAACCGCGTCTATCGACAGCGTGCGAATGGTGTTTACACATAGTTGATCGAGCGCCGAGGACGTCGTTTCAAGTTGCTGCGCGTTCGCTGACATGTACTTTGAATTGCCTTTCTGCTCCTGGCGGTCAGCCAGGTGCTCCCAGAAACTTCCATGAAAACCATTGTGCGCGATATCGTTTTCCGCGCAGATAGATATAATGCCGCGTGGCACAATACTAAGTCGAGCCGTACTTCGAATTGTTTGTGAACCCTGAGCTAGTTTCTAGATGCAGGGGACCCCGGCGGGGAATCAGGGCTGGTTCATCTGAAATCAAATCATGCATGACAGAGAGGCGCCACCCTCTCGAAGAGTGAGACTCGGCTATTAGAATGTGAAAGATAGTGGTTCTTTCCGGGAGTTCACCTGCTCGGTCCCACATGTTCGCCAAGCAGCCCTGGAATTGGGAAGCAATGAGTGGAATTAGCAAAAATCATTTTCACCTTTGCTTATCTTGACGCGTCTAATAGAGCTGAACCCGCGCTCCGGCGGCCGGTCCATTTCCGCCGTATAATGACTCAAGTCTGGCTGGCTTTGAAGGATCCATGTCAAAAAGCGTAAAAACAACTCTCCTCCTGTTGTCGTTTCTCATCCTCGCCTTTGCTGTAGCTGGTGCTGTAGGTGTTAAGCCGAGCAGCGGCAACGACGGCGCGTATCGCCAACTGAGCGTGTACAGCGAAGTACTCTCGCGCATTCGGTCCGACTATGTCGAAGACCCGAACATTCCGCACGTCAGCAATGGTGCGCTGCACGGATTGCTGGAGGCTCTCGATTCAAACTCCAGCTATATGAGTCCGGATGAGTACAAGGAATACAAGCAACTGGGGCAGCCTGCGGCAGGCATTGGCGCGGCGGTCTCCAAGCGCTTTGGGTACGGGGATGTGATTTCGGTGGTTCCCGGTGGCCCGGCCGACAAGGCTGGTCTCCTCGACGGGGACATCATCGAAGCGCTGAATGACAAGAGCACCCGGGAGATGTCGCTGGCCGAGCTGAATGGAATGCTTGGAGGCCAGGTCGGTTCGATCGTTAACCTCAGCGTCGTTCGGCCAACCAAGGCACAACCGCAGAAGATCACCATTACTAGAGATGTATTGAAGTATCCGGGAATCACCTCCAAGGCGCTGGATGATCAGATCGGATATATTCGTGCCGATGGATTCCCCAAGGGGCGTACCCAGGAGATAGCCGAGCGAGTTCGCGATTTCCAGAAAAATGGGGCGAAGAAGCTGATCCTCGATCTCCGAAACTCTGGTGACGGCGACATTGCAGAAGGTGTCTCGACGGCAAACCTGTTCCTCAACCATGGGCAGATCGCCTACGTTGAAGGTCAGAAGTATCCACGGCAGAGCTTTACGGCCGATCCGTCTAAGGCGATCTGCAATTTGCCTCTGGTGGTGATCGTCAACAAATCGACGGCGGGCGCAGCGGAGATCGTGGCAGGCGCAGTTCTGGACAACGCGCGAGGCGATGTTCTGGGCGACAAGACTTTTGGGGCTGGGTCCATTCAGAAGACAATCGATCTTCAGGATGGCGGCGCGCTGATCCTCTCCATCGCTAAGTATTACACTCCGGGTGGCAAAGCGATTCAGGATGCGGCGATCACGCCGAACGTTCTGGTAGCTGACAAGACCGACGACTTTGTTGCCTCGGAAGAATCGGATCTGACGCCGGACGACACCGACAAGCCTGAGCCGAAGAAGAATCAGCCCGACGAGCAACTCCGTCGCGCTATCGAACAGTTCAACAAGCAGGATCAGAAGGCTGCCGCAGCCGCGTAGCTCTTCATTGCCTGTAAGTCTGAAAGCATAGCCCCAACCGTAAAGGTTGGGGCTATGCTTTCTGGCTGAGCGGATTCAGATTAAATGAGCGAAGGCCGCGGATGGCTTCGCGGCCTTAAACCGAACAGAACTCCGGGCTACTACTTTTTGCCCTTCTTGCCTTTCTTGCCCTTGTTTTTCTTGCCCGCTGCCTTTGGAGCCTTTTTCTTGTCGGCCTTCTTTGCAAGCTTCTTGTCTTTCTTGACGGCCTTCAGTGCTTTCTTAACCGCTTTCTTGCTGGCCTTCTTCGCAGGCTTTGCAGGTGCGGCGGCCTTCTTTGCAGCTTTCTTGGCGGTCTTGGCTGGAGCCTTCTTCGCCGCCTTCTTGGCAACGCTCTTTACGGCAGCCTTCTTTGCGACCTTCTTGGTGGAAGTTTTGGCAGCCTTCGTACCAGCGGCTTTCTTCGCAGCTTTCTTTGCCGTCTTCTTGGCGGGCTTCTTTGCCGGAGGCGCCGGTGGTTGGGCTACCGCTTCGGATGCTTCTTCGTCACGCTGAGCACGACTGGCGGAAGGAGCTACCGTCTCGTCTTCGGTGTGACCTAGTTCCTGTTCTTCCGCTTCGTCCTCTTCGTCTTCCAATTCCTCTTCTTCTTCGTCGTCTATTACGTCGTCAAAAGGTTCGTTGTCACCGAATTCATCTCCATCATCACTGCCGCGACTATATAGAGTCTTGTCGAACGTCATGTTTCCTCCTGGTATCTTTTGCCGCTCCGCGCCCGCGGACCCCTGAGCACAGGTACAACACGACTGCCGCTTCTTTGGCTAACGCGTGCACAGTGCTTAAACAAAGTGCATGCCCCGGCACCCGAACACAATAACTCAGCCTTGTTTACGATGCAACGGAATGAATCACTCCATCCGTAAACACACGTTCATTTCAAGACGTCATCCCTGCTGTTTATGTTTCTTGCCGCGCGTGGGAGCTGGCTTCACAGCCTCCTTTTCCTTTTCCATCTTTCGGGCAGCAGGTTCGGTAGCGTCTTTTTTTGCTTTTTTATGATGGACGGTACTTGAGGTCGAGTGAGAGCCGGATTCCGACTTGCTCTTGGCAACACGTATTCGTGTGTGCGCGCGATTACCGGCTTCCGCGGTCCGCTTGACCGTGGCTCCGGAGGAAGAGGGCTTGAAGATGGTCAGGGAGCGCCCGGAACGCAGGGCAT
Source organism: Saccharimonadales bacterium (SeqCode) (assembly GCA_035539055.1). Classification (GTDB taxonomy): domain Bacteria; phylum Acidobacteriota; class Terriglobia; order Terriglobales; family Acidobacteriaceae; genus TOLSYN. The sequence continues at coordinate 11,657 of DATLJC010000029.1, forward strand.
TGCCTTTCAGGTGATTCCATTGCCGGACCTTTTCGGCTGGAACTCCGAAGTCGTCGGCTACCGACAGGACGGTGTCGCCTTTGTGCACGGTGTAATGTGCCGCTGTCTTGCTGTAACCAACGGTTGTGGCGTGGGCTCTTGCTTCACTGTTCGATGCTTTGGCTGGAGAGACCGGAATAATAAGCTTGGTGTCTTTCGCCAACTCAGCGGTTTCCAGGTTGTTGGCCTCGGAGATGGCGGAGGCCGTGGTGCGGTAACGCCTTGCGATTTCGGTCAGAGTTTCGCCGCTCTCTACGCGGTGATAGCGCCAGGAAACCCGCATCTCCTCTGGAATCGCGGCGACGGCTGTTTCGAACTTTGCCGCGGTTCCGTGCGGAACGTGCAGGTCGAAATCCATATCCTTCGGCGTGGTCATGCGCAGCAGGCTGGGGTTCAGCTCCTGCAGGACAGCGGTCGATGAGTCAGTACACTCGGCTACTAGACGCAAATCGATTGGGTAGTGAATGCGCACGGTATCGGAGAGGGTGGGCACATCAAGCGACAGGTGATCGAGTCCATACTGCGTGGGATTCTTCGCCATGATCGTCATCGCCAGAATGATGGGAACATAGTTGCGTGTTTCACCCGGCAATACGTTGCGCTTATATAGCTCCCAAAAGTCGGCGTAACCGGTGCGCTGCACCGCTCGCTGTACCGTGCCGGGGCCGGAATTGTAAGCGGCCATTGCAAGATACCAGTCGCCAAATTGGTTGTAGAGATCTCTGAGTAGCCGGGCAGCGGCGCGAGTCGATTTCTCAGGGTCCTGCCGTTCGTCCACCCACCAGTTGTGCTGTAGGCCGGCGTGCGTCCCGTCCCAGGGCATGAACTGCCACATGCCGCGGGCTCCCATGCGGGATAGCGCCAGCGGCTGAAAGCCGGATTCGGCCTGGGCAAGGAATACCAGATCCTGCGGCACGTGCTCTTCGCGGAAGACACGCGAGATCATATCGTTGTATCGACCGCGCCGAACCAGAGCGCGCTCGATTGTGCCGTGTCCGCGGCTGGAGAAGTAGTTGATGTAGCTGGCCACCGGATCGGTGAGCATGAGCGGAAGATCGCTATGGGTGTTGGCAAGTTCAGCTTGCGCCTTCGCTTTGATCGAAGGATCAACGGGGAAGGTGATGTTATTGGCTTCATCAATTGGGGCGGGCTCGGCGCGTTGTTCGGTGAATCCGTCGCCAGCCTTCAGGGCCTGCAACTCCAACTCGTGAGTAGCTTCGACGATTCGGTCGAACTCGGCCTGAAGTTTTTCGTCATTCTGCAGGCCCACTGGGCCGCGCAACAGGAGGTTGAAGGCGGCATCGAAGTTGTCCTTGGCGGCCTCCATATGTCCGGCGGTGTAGTTGGCCTGACCGCGGGCGTACTCGGCTTCGGCGCGCGCAATCAACTGCTCGACAGTCTCGGCGGGCGGTGGCGCAGCGGGACCATGAACTGGAGCTGTGTGCGTCGCGGGCGCGGGAGAGGAAGGGGGAAGAACTGGCGCCGTGGCGTGCGGTGCAGGCACAGTGGCAGCCGGTTTCTTCTCCGGTCCGCAGGAAGAGATGAAGAAGCAGGAGAGCAGCAGCGTCGGAAGAATGGTGCGAATTGGAAAATTCATTGTTTATGCCGAGCGTTTTCCGGGGATGGATGGAATGCCACTCCGGAGCACGCGCTCTCTCAAATCTACGAACGATTCACCGAAGGGTCAATCGTTGGAACTACAGATAGTTACCAAATGGGCAATGGTTATGCAGGGCCAGACACCATATACTACTGTCCAACGGGAGCCGGATCGATCTATTGACCCTGAGGTTAATGGTTGGCGAAGGCGTGCTCCAGATCATCGATCAGGTCGGTTGCGTTTTCGATTCCGACCGAAAGACGGATCGTGGATGGAGAGACTCCCAGCAGCTTTAACTCGCGACGTGTAGCGTTGGAGTGCGAAGAGAGGACGGGATAGGAGACCGTCGATTCGACACCGCCGAGGCTGGTGGCGAGATACCACAATTTGAGCGCATCGATAAATCGCTCGGCTGCTACGCCTCCGCCGCGAATATCGAAAGAGACGATGGCTCCGAAGTCGCTCATTTGCGCGGCTGCAAGCTGGTGTGAGGACGAATCCGGCAGTCCGGGATAAAAAACATGGTCTACCTGGCGGTGTCCGGCAAGGTACTCTGATATGACCCGGGCGTTGTGGCAAGCGCGGGCGACACGAATTTCCAGGGTTTTCAGGCCTCGCAGCAGGAGGTAGGCGACTCCGGGATCGGAGCAGCCGCCGGATAGGATCATGGTATTGCGGATCGGGTCGGCCCAACGCCGGGTGGTGATGACGGCTCCCGCAGTGAGGTCGCTGTGTCCGCCGAGGTACTTGGTGGCCGAGTGGACGACGATGTCGGCGCCGAGCGAGAGCGGTTTCTGAAGAATGGGAGTAGCGAAGGTGTTATCCACTACCACGGCAATCTTGCGCTTGTGGGCACGGACGGATAGAGATTGGATGTCAGCACAACGTAGCGTTGGGTTGGTGGGAGTTTCGAGAAACAGCATGCGCGTCTTGCGCGTGAAGTAGCTGTCGATGTTGGACAGCTCGGTGAACGGGACGAAGCGGGTCTTGATGCCGCAACGGGCCAGCAGGTTGGAGAACAGCTTGGTGGTGCCGCCGTAGATGTCCAGCATGGAGACGATCTCGTCACCGCTCTTGCAGAGGGTGAGGGCGACGGCGAGTTCGGCGGCCAGGCCACTTGCAGTCAGAATACAGTCTTCCCCGTGCTCGAGAGCGGCGATCTTCTCTTCGGCGGCCCGCAAGGTCGGGTTTCCATACCGGGTATAGAGAAAGACTTCGGGGTCTCCGGCGGCGTAGCGGCGCAACTGCTCGGTGTCTTTAAGGGCGAAGACCGCAGTCTGCTGGATTTCCGTGGTGATCGGAGCATTGTGGCCATGGCGGTCTTCTCCGGCGTGAACAGAGAGAGTGGCGTCGGATGCGGATGAAGACTTATTCATGCCCGATTGTGAAATAGGCCCCGTCCTTATGAGTCTATCGCGGTCCTGCTTTCGAGTGCTACAAACGCCGCAGGCACCATTCTATCCAGAGATTCTTGCCAAGCGCCGCAGAAGTGAATTGCTTCTATCGCTTGGATTTTATTGCGTCAAGACACTGACCGAAAAGATCGATGAGATGTTTTGCGTAGTCTTCCGCTCGTGAAACGGTGCCGCCCTGGAATCCGGCTCCAGGTGTTCCGGTACGGCCAAAGCCGGTGGTGGTGGCGATGAATTTCATCATCTCAAGGGCGATTTCTTCGTCGCGGCGCAGGGGTGGAGCGGGGGGAACGGGTGTGGCAGGCGTGTCGCTCACGGGTCTTCTCCGAGGCTGAATTAGATAAAAAAACCGCGCTGCGTTACGAAAAGCAGCGCGGTGCCGATGATAACAGATATGCAGAAACGAAGAATAAGAGTCAAAGCCCGCAAATTCGACTGGAGGATAGGCCGAATTGAATGGCCTATTCTCAACCTCTACCGCGGTTCGTGTGCGAAAGCCTGCCAATGAGGCGAAGCCTGAGCATCGATTCGAGCCGAGACCGGAGGTTTCTTCGGGGGAAGGGCAGCACTCGCAGGCTCGGTCGGATAGCTCCGGTTCTCCGCCTCTTCGCCGGTGTTGAAAACAGGGCGCAGCAACCCGACCTCGAGCAGGATGGCGGAAAGGGAATCGAGTGCCGCGGCGTAGCGGCGCTCGGCGCGCTGCACGGTGATTCCGAGCCGGAGCGCAGCTTCGGGGACGCTGTGTTCGAGCAGAACGACCCCGGCGATGATTTCCAGCGCCTGACGTTCGATGCGGTCGAAGACACGCTCGATGTCATGGACGAAGATCACGGCATCCTCAAAGGTGTGCAGCTTGTAGGAGCTGACGCGAGCCCGGAAACAGAGTCCTCCGAGCACGCTGGGCAACCGGCCTATATCCACTGCCATGCGGAAGTAGCGTCGGAGGAGCGCGCGCGTGTATGGACGGTACGCCGAAAGATTAGTGGTGTCCGCCGGTTGACGCCGGCGGCCGGAAATGACTTGCAATGCGGGTTTTGCGGTGGGAAGTTTCATGCTCCCACCTCCGCACGGAACCGGGTCCATAACTGCAGGAAGGAACCGGGACGGCCGAGAAGAAGTGAGAGCTCGGCTTTTGCACACGGCCCGCATTGGGTAAGGTCGCTGCCCGTGCGACGTATCCAGATGTTTCCGCAACGCTCGCAATACTTTAGCTCCATATTGCGTAACTGTGACGATATAGAAATTACTTCCATTGATCCTGCGCCCCTTATAAAAAAAACCTGTCGCCCGCGGAAGGTGAAAATTGCCGGAGTCGAATACCGGGCAAGAATCACACTGCCGCCAGCGACAGGGCTCGTTTCGTTTGCGACGACCTGTCGGTTTTTGATTGTTTTACAGCGGCTCCACCCCCCATGGATTTCGCCGCAGGTAATTTTTTTGATTTTGCATCCGACAAAAGATCAAGTCAGCCTGCGGTCGTCTTTGCGTGTGAAGTAGCCTTCTTCGTAGCCAGACTTAAGGATTGTGCCGTTTTGGACGACGACACTGAGACGGCCGGTAAATTTAATGTCCCGGAGAAGATGTGAAACGCTCTGCGCAAGTAGTTCGGAGTTGCGAACCTTACTGCGAAACTCTGCGAATGTATTTTCGCTCGAAGCATTACTGCCTTGCTCCATTGTTACGGCTCCTAACTGTCAATTGACGTCTTGGGTGAATCATTGCACGAGAGGGATGAAGTAAGAAAGAAAAATAGTTTCTGAAAGTTACCAAAGTGTGTAGGTATATGGTTTTTACATTTCTCAAAGCTATTTACCGGGAAGACGGAAGGGGAACTTATGTTGATATCCGATGTGCTGGATCGTTTGCGGCAGTTAGTGCGCGAGCGTATTGAAAAAGGTGAGTTGACCGGCACGGAGTTGGCGATGCGCGCGGGTTTTCGACAGGCGCATGTTTCCAATTTCCTGAATGAGCGCAGGGGGTTGAGCATTGAGGCAATGGACCGGGTGATGGAGGTCCTGCGGCTGGATGCTCGCGACCTGTTGCCGGAAGAACGCAAGAAAACGCCGAACGTTGACGCTCTGTTTGACTCAATTCCGGTGGTGATGAGCAGCGCTTTGCTGCAGAGCGATTTCAGCGACGATGAGATTGTGGAGTTCTTGCGATTCAAGAAGAGCTTTCTGCGACGGATTCGACCGGAGATGGCGAGCGAGCGCAGGAGCTGGCAGCGATTTGTGCTGGCCAAGGCGGACAAGGATTCCGGGGAGGCGATGCGTCCGAGGCTGTTGCCGGGGGCGACGCTGTTGATAGACCGTCATTACAATTCCCTGCGCAGTTATCGTCGGCGCGATCCGAATCTATATGTGGTGAAGTGCGGCGAAGCGTACAAAGTGCGGTATGTGGAGCTGCAGGGCAGCCAACTCACACTTCGTCCGGAGAATCAAAAATGTGCATTGGGCTTCGTACAATTGAACAAGGGCGAGACGTTTGCGGACTACGTTGTCGGGCGGGTGGCACACATCTCCATTGAGACATAAGGCGGAATATAGCCGTTTGGGCGGGCAAAACGTCGGATTTTTGTGCCCTTCCTGCAGCATTCCGAGTGGCGCTCTACTTCACCCGCGGAGCGCGTGAAGCGTGAGGTTATGGTCACCCACTCAAGCCAAAAGAGGGATTGAATGGGCCACCCGAGAGGAAAAATCGATGGCGGGCTGAAAGGCTTGAGGCCGCACGGGAGATTTGGGCATTGCTGGGGTCCTTCGCTTGCGCAAGGATGACCCTCTCAAAGTCAAAAGCAAAGTCAAAGACCCCACGTCAGCCCGATAAAGCCGGGCGGGACGTGGAGCAGCGGTTTGTTGTCCATTTTGTTGTCAATAGCAGAAATATTGCGAATGTGAGCTAAGTAGTTGATTGCACGGAAGATTGAGTTCGGACGCCAGGTGAGGGGATGAGGGGGGGCAACTTGATATCCTGAAGATAAGAGACAGCGAGAGGGGCGGCGGCAGTGGCATTGAAGAAGAAGCCGGAAGAAAAGGTAAAAGGCAAGCAACCCGGCAAGGATGTACCGGCCAGGGTGAAAGCCTCGTCCACTAAAGTACAGGCGAAGAAGACGGCGGCAAAGAAGGCAGGCGCGGGAAAGATTGAAGTAGCGGTTGGTTCTGGAAAGCATTCGAAGAAGCGGGTGGTCGTTGCAGAGGACGCCGGACAGGGCGATGCCGGAGAGGCGAATCAGCAGGACCCTTTTGAGATTGCAAGGCAGACGATGAAGGGCTCGGTTCCGGCGATAGTGGAAGCGATGGTGGAGTTGGCAAAGCAGGGAAGTTGTTCGCACGCCAAAACGCTGCTGGAGATGACGGGCGCGAAGTATATGTTTGAAGACGAAGCGGAGAGCCGTGACATGGGCGAGCCGTGGGCGAAACTGGTACTGGAACGATTGGACGAAGCAGAATCGTCGCAGGAGCTGGAAAATAGCGTTCGCGATGCATCGTCAGCAGAGATGATGGAGCCGTAGCACAACGTGCCGGTGCGAGACCTTATGCGAATCAGGAACAGAGGCGAAGGCTGAGATGGACATGACGTGGGTGACGGACCGGATTGCGGTAGGCGGCGGAATCTGGGGCGATGACAGGATGGCCGAAGTAGTGAAGGCCGGCGTGACACACGTCATCGACATGCAGATTGAATTTGACGATACGCCGCTGGGGCTGCGGGCCGGAGTGGACGTGCTGTGGAATCCGGTGGACGATGACTTTCAGCCGAAGGACCGGAAGATCTTCGAGCGTGGAGTGAAGTTTGCACTGAAGGCGTTGGAAGAGCCGGAGGCAAAGCTGTTTGTGCATTGCGCGGCAGGAGTACATCGCGCACCGATGATGGCGCTTGCAGTGCTGTGCGCGACGGGGTATCCGCTGGACCAGGCGAAACAGTTGATTCAGACGAAGCGGTACGTCGTGGACTTTGCGGATGTCTATGTGCGCAGCGTCGAGGACTTCCTGAAGAGCTATAGGAGTGGAATATTCAAATCGGGGACGAGCCGAAAGGACGGCGACGGAAGATTATGAATACGAGAACAATGGGAAGCTCAAGCCGCCTGACCGGGCGGCTTTTGGTTTTTGTGTGGACTGCATTTCTTATGAGCGCGGTAGCGGCGAAAGCGGATCCGACGAAGACGCTGGTGCAGGACACTTTGTACCGGGCGGATGGAAGCGTGGCGACGGGGACCGTAACGATTCGCTGGGAGGGATTCTCTACCAGCGCGGGGGAAGCGGTTCCGTCCGGGCAATTGACGGTGGCGACCGGCGTAAACGGAGGGATCTCGATTCCGCTGATTCCGAATACAGGGTCGAGTCCCGCGGGGAGCTACTATCGGGTCGTCATCAAGCTGAAGGATGGAACGACGAGCGAAGAGCAATGGGTGGTTCCCGTAGCGGCGACAACGACGATCTCGGCGATTCGGGCGAAGGTGGTTCCGCAGGCGGTCGCGGCGCAGTTCGTGGGCCGGGACTATGTGGACACGGCGGTGAGCAGGTTATCGAGCCTTGCCTCGCCGGGACCAATTGGCGCGGTGACTCCGGGCCTGGTGAATGCGACGGCGGTGACGGCGCAGAGCGTGAATGGAGTGGCGAACGCGGCGCAGTTTGCCGGGGCAGACTGGGCGGCGAAGGTCATGGCTGCAATCGGCACGCTGCCCACGCAGGGTGGAACGGTGTTTGTGCCATCGTCGCTTTCGGGCGGCACGAGCGCGGCAGGTATAACGCTGCCGGCGGGAGTCAGTATCCAGTTCGACGCGGGCACTTTCACGGCTGGCGGTCCGATCACTCTGGAGGGGAGCGGACATAGCGTTCGAGGAATGGGGCGGACGGCTACGCAGCTAGCCTTTTCGGGCGGGACGGATGGGCTGGTGATTCTGGATGCGGGGCCGGTGTACAAGGACACGATCATCGAAAATCTCACGCTGGCGAGCACGAATGCCGCAGGAGGGGCGGCGTTTCGAGCAACTGACTCGACGATTGCGGCCGCAATCTCGGTGGTGATGCGGAATGTAACCGTGACTGCGGAAGGTACGGGGAAATGGGCTTATGGACTGTTTCTGGCTAACGCTCAGTTCATGGGCTTCTACGACATGTTGATCACGGGGGCGGTAAACGTCGGTATTCACGGCGAGAACAGCGTGAATGAAGACTTGTTCGTCAATGTATTTGTCATGAATACGAACGGGTTTCGCGGGGCTGAGTTCTTTCCAGGACCGATCAACAATTGCGAAGCGTACTTCGTGAACGGGGGAATTCAGGGAGTATTTTCGGGCTCGGCGCTGCTCAATTCAGGAAGCTATGTTTCGATTTTCGGAATGCACTTTGAGACGCAGCCGGTAGATGGCTCAAGTTACTCGGACGGGGCGTCGATTGTGGTGGCAGATGGCCATTTATCGGCAACGGCCGCGGGCATGTCGATGCCGATCCTGACTACATTCACGACGACTAATCCGGTTGTGCAGATTTCCGGCTCGCAGCTTGGCGATGTGACTCTGGACGCGAACACGCTGGGGTCCATTGTGTCGAGCAATGCGAAGAGCATTACGAATAACAGCTCGAGCGTTGCCCTGATTGGAAATACCTCGTGGGGCGGCGGTGGGCTGATCAATACGGTGACGGTTGGCAATCTGACGATGACGCCGAGCAGTGGAACGGGACAGACCATCTGGGCGCAGGGCGGAGTGCAATCGTTTGCGATCACGCGGGCCGCGGGAGGCTCGCGATTCACGCTGGGAAGCGGATTCGGATTGGGGTTCGCGACTTCGGGAGTGGAATCGGAAGACACCTATCTGTCGAGAGATGGCCAGGGGGAAGTGAGGGTCGGAACGACGAACGGCGGAATGGATGGCACGTTCAAGGCCTCGAAGTTCTACGCAGGGGCTGCGACCTGGACGAGCGGGAGCGGCGCGCCAACGGGCAGTTGCACGAACGGCTCGATGTATTCAAGGACGGATACAGGGACGGTTTACGTTTGCCAGGGAACGGTGTGGGGCGGGGCGCAGGTGGTTTCGTTTGCGGCAACTACGGCGAGTATCGGCGGCTCGGCGCTGGCGGTGGGGTGTACGAATCAGTCTCCGATTACGGTGACGGGGGCGACGACCTCGATGGCTTGCGTGATGAGCGGGACGGAGGGAAATCCGGTCAATGTGCATCCACAGTGCGCAGTGACGGGGGCGAATACGGTCACACCTCAGTTGTGCACGGCGGTGGCGGCGACTCCGGCGGCACAGACATACAACATTCGAGTGATTCAGTAAAAGGAGAAAAGCAAAATGGCGGAGCTGATGGGACGGATTGCAGGACATCCGAAGACGAGCGCGGCGGGAATTCTACTGGGATTGACGACCGTGCTGGGAGTACTGCAGCAACAGGGAATTTCGCTGGGACACGTGGGGAGCGGGACGGTGGTTTCGCTGGTGACGGGGATTGCGACGGCGGTTCTGGGATTGCTGGCGAAGGAGTAGAAGGGCGGAGGTTTCAAGGTT
>DATLJC010000030.1:0-12285 GCA_035539055.1 Saccharimonadales bacterium (SeqCode)
TCAACAAACTCTTCCACCAACTGCCGAATCTCCGCTGAACTGCGACGCCGATGCCGGACCGCAACACCCTGTTCTTCGCTCATTCCCAAACTTCATCACAACTTCGGCTGACAAAACAGGTGCGTTGCTCAGACGCTTACCTTCATCCTGATTTCAACATCATTGTTGGTGATAACGAATCGGGAAAATCAACCCTCCTGGAGTCGATCAATCTTGCGCTGAAATGTCAGCTTAATCGGAGATCGGCTGCATACGAACTGCACCCTTATCTCTTCAACACAGGTTGCCTTGCTCGGTTCTTAGAGAGTCAAAGAAATGGCGAACGTGTTCCACCACCCGAGATCCTGATAGAGCTTTACTTCAAAGATATCCCCGAACTTGCCGAACTCAAAGGCACAAATAATTCACTCATGGAGGATATGCCGGGGGTCAGTCTAAGAATCTGCCTTGATGACGAACATTTCAAAGATGAATATAGGGACTATATTGCAAATCCGGAAGCCCTGAGGACTATTCCTATCGAGTTCTACGAAGTGGTCTGGCAGACCTTCTCAGGAAGATCTCTCGATACTCGGTCGATGCCGATCCGATCCTCACTAATCGATCCAGGCTCAATCTCGAACACCTATGCTGCCAACAAGTACATTCTCGAATTTACTCGTGAATACCTAACAAACAAACAGCAGGTTGATCTCGCAATATCGTATCGAAAACTGCGCGACGTATTCCACGACGATGCATCCATCGTCGCGATCAACAAAGGCCTAACAGAAAAAAATGGCATAGTCTCTGATAAGACCTTATCAATCGCGATGGATATGACGGCGCGAACTGGGTGGGAGACCGGGGTTCTACCACATCTAGACGATATCCCAATGACGCTTGTGGGCAAGGGTGAGCAGAGCTCAATTAAAATTAAGTTGGCGATGGAGGCCGAAAAGGCCTGCGAAATAGTGTTAATCGAGGAACCCGAGAACCACCTCTCCCACTCCAACTTAAACCGACTAATCTCACATCTCGCAGAAAGATCTGCTCACAAACAACTGATCGTCACAACGCACAGCAGCTTCGTCCTCAACAAGCTCGGTGTTGACAACATCTTGATGTTTAGGGGCGGGAAGGCGATCCTGCTGAGTCACCTCTCTGATTCTACAAGGGACTATTTTAAGAAACTTCCGGGCCATGACACTTTACGCATGATCCTGGCTGAACGCACGATTCTGGTTGAAGGTCCATCGGATGAGCTAATCGTCCAGAAGGCCTTCTTTCAAAAACACGGCAAAACTCCTCTTCAGGCGGGAGTCGAAGTGATTTCGGTGAACTCACTCGCATTCAAGCGATTCCTGGAGATTGCCAGACTCCTCAAGATCAATACACGGGTTGTAACCGACAATGACAAAAACGCAGCAGCGGTAAACCAGAAATACGAAGAATTCGCCAAAGAGGAAAACATCCGGATTTGTTTCAGCACTGACGACACGCTGTATACACTTGAGGTGCATCTGCTCTCGCTTAACGGAAGAGCAAAACTGAACAAGATATTTACTAAGTCCTTTCCGTCTGATGACGAACTACTCGATTACATGATCAAGAACAAAACGGAATGCGCACTCAGAGTTCTGGATAGTCCAGAATTAGTCGCAATACCGAAATACATTCAAGATGCCATCGAATAATCGCATAATCCTTGCGTCCGCCGGGTCCGGGAAGACGACAAGGATCATCGACGATGCTTGCGGCGCTTTAGGTGCCCGTGCCGCCGTGATTACATACACCAACAATGGTATTTCTGAGATCAGAGCCAAGACATACGAGCGGATCGGCTTCGTCCCGCCAAACCTCACAATCAGCACATGGTATGCATTTCTCCTGCGCCATTTCGTTCGCCCATACCAAAATTGCCTCTATTCGCGGCGTGTGTCTCAAATCATTTTTGTTAACGGCATATCGGACCGCTTCTCGAAGGCTACGAACATTGCTAGACACTACTTTGGAGCACCGGGCAGGATCTATGGCGATAAGGTGTCGAAGTTCGCTTGTGAAGTTATTCGGAAGACTGGCGGTCTGCCTTTGCAAAGGTTCGAAAAGATTTTTAACCAGCTCTATATAGACGAGAGCCAAGATCTCGCAGGATATGACCTTGAACTTATCGAGCTCCTGATGCGATCACGTATATCAATAACTCTCGTCGGTGACCATAGGCAGGCCACGTTCGCGACCAACTACGCCGCGAAGAACAAGGGATTCGCTCGCGCGAAGGTGATAGACAAGTTTGAGGAGTGGCAAAAGGCAGGGCTGTGCAAACTAGAGTATCAATATCAGAGCCACAGATGTATTCAGGCTATATGCGACTTTGCTGACCAGCTCCATCCGCACCTACCGAAAACCAATTCCCTGAATTCAACAATTACGGATCACGATGGTGTATTCGCTGTGCCTCAGAGCCAAGTGCATTCGTATATCTCTATATTCCATCCACAAATACTCCGCTACAGCCGGGCTTTCAAGGAGGTTCCGGGAAGCCCATAAACTTCGGAGCCGCGAAGGGAATGTCCTTCGACCGTACCCTGATCTTTCCGCACGGCCCGTTGGCAAAGTTCCTGGTGACTGGTGATCTCAAGGACGCAGGTGCGGGGATACCAAAGATATACGTTGCAATCACCCGTGCCAGGCAGAGTACTGCCTTCGTCATTCCGGACGGAGTAACGCCCGCCTCAATTCCCGTCTTTCGGCTCATAGAACCAAAATTACGAGCGAAAAGTGTTGCTTTGGGGACCAGTTGAGCGTGCAACAGAAACTTGATTTATCGGAATGCAACAGGTTTTAGCCTGGAATGTAACTGGAAGTCGCAAAAACGCTGGCACTTAGTCGCGCAACAGCGGCCATAACTACCAAGAATCGGACACTGCAACGACTGCTGAATCTGACTTACTTGAACCTTTCGCCCCCCTGAAAATCGCCTCTCCCTACCTCCACCCACGCCAGATACTCGCCAGCTTTCCCTCCGTCACCGCCACTCCTGAGGTTATAGCCGCCATCCGAAATGGCCGTTCCGTCAATCTACCGGAGTTCTCAAGCGCTCCTCTGGTGAAGGTCTTTGCCGATCAGCAATTGCTCATCGCGGTTATGCATCGAATTGCCGGAACGCTGTTCCAGCCGCGCGTCGTTCTCTTTAGCGGTAACGAGTCGCTCCCGACATCCTGGCATCGGTAATGATGAATTACGCTTGGGGCGACATCAAAGTATCCAGTTCATGTCTGAACTGCTCCAGTTCCTCCAGGCGCTCTGGGGTAGCCTCGACTACTTCGCTTTTCGCCTGAAAGACTTTCTTCCCGCCGCGCTCCACCAGTACGCCGAGCACCTCGCCCATGTGCCACCCCGGCTGGCCGATCAGTTTCAGCCCGGTCGGCATCGGCTGCACCAGGGCGATACAGCTCCCCTTGGTTAATCCAACGGTGTTCGGGAACAGGTCGAATGTTTGGATCTCAAACCCTGCCATATAAAGCGCTTGCAACTGCTGCGCTGGATCAGCCACTGATATCTCCATTCAAGCCGCCGGCAAAACCATTCCCAGCGTTCCGTTCCATGATGCCATCTCCGCCGGGGTCGCCGCCACTCGATACAGTGGAACCATGGCCGTTGCCAGTCGATTCTTATACGGATACTCTCCGGTCATGAAATCGACATCCAATCCCTCGGCTAAGGATTCCCGCGCTACATCGAAGATCAACACCTGTCCCGGCGAAAATTTCTCCCATCGGGCATCATGATGAATCGTGTACAAATGCCGTGTACTTCCGTGCCGAAACGTCACTAAGGCACCAGCAATCTCGCCATCTAATGTCTCGTAACTCCATATTGTAGCGTCCAGTACACCATCAACTATGATGCGTAACATGAAGCCTTGCCTTTGTGCATCGCTGAATAAGTTTTCGCTCTTTCCGCTCCATTCCGCCTTCCGTCGGTAAACCCACTCAGCGACCGCCTGTTTTTCTCCGTCGCGCCGCACCAGTTGAAGTCCCTCGCGTACCAGTCGCCGGCTTGCCTTGGCGGCCTTCTTGTGAGCTGCAACAAATTCCGCCGCGCTGATGTCCCGTCGACGGGTCGTCGGCGCATTGCAAAAGTCCGATGATGCCAGCCCCTGCCATCGCGCCCTGACCTCCGGGCCACGCAGGGCCGTTACCTCCAACGGAAGGTTGAGGAGTGCCAGTTCCCTCCATGCCCGCTCCAACACACTCGGGTCTCCTTCGCTTAAAACATCCCTATAGTCGAAAAGCGTCTCGCCGATGAACCCCAGTTCCCTCTTGCGCCGTACCGCCGGAATGATAGCCAATCCCGAGTCGGATTCCGCCACGATCACGTGCGGCGTCTCGCGTGCCGAGAACCAATCCGCCGCGCGGCGATTCAATTTGTAGGATTGGAACAGGGTCAGGTCGCTTTGCTTCGCTAACCACGTCCAGCGCGATTTCAGGCTATCGAGTTCATGTACACTCCGTAGAGTTTCCAGTTTTAACAAGGCTCTCCCTCGGACAATTCTGCAACTCTGATCTATTTGGAAGCGGTTCGATGACCTTGGGTTCGCCAGAGGTTAGGAAACTTCCGCCGTCTCGGGCTCGGCCAGCCCTGCCTTGCGGTACGCTCGCAGAATGTCCTCGACCCCGACTACGCCCATCAGCAACCCCGTATTGCCGCGATGAACCACGGGCAGCATCGGACGGTCTTTCATGAAGCGTAACGCCACATCGAGTGATTGGTCCTGATATAGCCGCGGAACCCGGGCCCGAACCAGCACTCGCACCGGCGCGCCCTCGTCGCAAGCCGGATCGAGCAGCCCTTCGCGGCTCACCACGCTCCAACGGCCCTCACCCAGCGATACCAGAAAGTGTGGCTCCTGAGTGCTAAGCGCAATACTCCGCGCCGACGCGATAGCTTCATCTCCCAGTAGAGCGCGGCCCATTGTAGGATGCATCGCATCCTCCACTCGCAAAATTGCCTGCTCGCGTTCTTCTTCCAGAGACGGCAGATCCAGTCCGTCCTGTCGCGAGAGCAAATCGAACAGAGGAACTTCCTGAAATCCGCGTGAGATAAGGTATGAGATCGTATTGCAGATGATGACGGGCAAAATGATCGAATAATTGCCGCTCACCTCCAAAATCATAAACACCGAAGTCATCGGCGCCCGCAGAATTCCGGCAAACAGTGCGCCCATTCCGACCAATGCGTAGGCGCCCACCGGCACCGCCAGCGCGGGAAACAACTGTTGCTCCAGCATGGCAACCGAGCCGCCCAACATCGCACCCAGAAATAGCACCGGAGCAAACAGTCCTCCCGGCGTTCCGGTGGTAAAACTCAGCGCGGTTGAGAGCAGTTTCAGCCCGGCGATTATCCCCAGCGCTTCCCACGGGAACCGGCTATGCATCGCCAGATCGATCCACTCGTATCCGGCCCCCATCACCTGTGGATACCAGATGGCGATGAATCCAATCAGCAGTCCCGCTACCCCCGGTTGCAGATATTGCGACCATTGCGGCAACCGGCGCAGTTTCGGGCGCAGATTCTTGATGACCTTCACGAAGACCAGCGAGGCCACGCCTCCAACGACTCCAAGGAAGGCGTATGCCACCAGTTCCCCGGCGTGTTCCAGATGATACTGCGGTACACGGAACAGCGGCTCATCGCCCATGAACCAGCGCTCCACCACCACGCTTGAGATCGCCGACAGCACCACCGCGCCCAGAATTCCAGCGCTCCATCGCCCAATCACTTCCTCGATTACAAACAGCACCGCCGTGATCGGAGCATTGAAGGCGGCCGCCACGCCCGCCGCCGCGCCTACGGGAGCCACCAATCTTAACCGCTCTTTTGAAAGTTTCAGCCAGCGCCCAAGCATCGACGCCAGTCCAGCGCCAATCTGCAAGGACGGGTCTTCAGGCCCAAGTGATTGTCCGCTGCCAATCGCCAGCGCACTCAATACGAACTTGCCGATCACTGTGTCCGCGGCGATATAGCCGTCGTAGATGTACAGCGCACCCTTTGTCTGATTGACGCCGCTGCCTCTTACCCGCGGAAAGAAGCGAATCATAACGAAGGCGATAACCAGACCCATTAAGGCCGGGACCAGAACCACTCTCGGTGCGCTCGGATGCATCGAGCTGCCCAGCAGCCATAGCCTCGCCCAAGCAATCGCTATCCTGAAAATTACGACGCTGAAGCCTGCAAGAATTCCAATAGCAATGGCCAGAACCAGAAAGAACTGTTCTTCGCGAATCGAGATAAGCCCAGACGTACCGAGCATTCGCCGCAGCGTCTCGAAGTACTTCCGGCGCACGGGAGTGGCCATCAGTTTCAGCAGCGATTCACGGCTGCGTCCACTACGCGGCTTCATCAGTTGCCCCCCATGCGTTCGCGAGCCAGCAATAGCAATGCTTCATCGTCCAGCGTCGGCGTTCCGCAAGCCTTCTGCGCGGCGCTCTCTGCCTGGAAGGCAAATCGCATCGTGCTTTCGATTACGTCGTCTCGACCTCGAAGCTTGCGCTCCGACATCAGCGGAGCAATTTGCTCCGCCCACTTCTCGAAACCGCTCCATTGCGAGGAATCCTTCAAAGCAGGATTTCTCGTCGTGTGATCCATTGCCTGAGCGAATGGCACACCGCACGCCGCCAGCCGCTCAATCGCAATTCGAAACGCGGCCATCGTCCGTTTGGTGCGGACTTTTGACGTGACGTTCTCCGCAAATGGATCGAGTGCTTCCATCCGCTCCAACTGCTTCCGCAAATTCCGCGATTCAGCGGTCTCCGGCTTGAGTTCTTCCAGGTATCGCCGCGCCAGCAGGTAATTCCCTGCCGCATAGCTCGCATGAGCCGCTCCCAGAATGGCGGCCTCGTCGTGGCGGTTCACGCTCAATCGTTCCTGGTACAAGCTCAATGCGCGCCCCGGATCGCCATTGCGCAAGAACAGTTCCGCCACTTTTCCAAGCTCCGGCGAAGTAACCGGCAGAACCGCCGACAACGCCAGCAAAGCGGCCTGCGCTTGCTCCTTCCGCTCTTGCTGTACCAGGTATTCAGCGATCTCGAATCGTACTGCGATGCGTTGAGGAATCGGGTCCGTGCCGTCCGCCCATGCTCCTTCAATGGCGTTTTGGTAGTAGCGCAAGGCAAGATCGACGTTCTTGCGTCCGGCTTCCACGCGCGCCAGTTGCAGATTCAGCTGCGCATCTCCCGGATGCTGCTCCCAGAAGGTGTGCAACTGCCCGAGTGCTTCTCCGGTTGAGCCGGAAGCCAGCAGTGCGTCCGTAAGTTTCAGCCGGTATGGAAAATTTCCAGGGGAATAGACCAGCGCGGTCTCGAACGCGTCCACTGCATCCGCCGGATGCTTGGCCTCCATGGCCCGCACTCCCGCGGCGTAATACTCCGATGCCAGAGCAATCTGTTTTTCTTTAAAACTAGTCACCACCAGGCTGGTGAACGAAAATCCAAGCACGATCAGCAGCGACAAATTGAGCAGCGGACGCCAGTCATGGATCGTCCAAACATGGGCATCTTCGTCGCAATGCTGGCACCGGCCGTCGATACCCAACGGCTGTTTGCAAATGGAACATATGGCCGTTTCGTCGCTCATTCGCGCGTCCTGCTTCTCGCTATTTATGCTGCGAGCGTAAGCTCCGCTCCCCAACAACAATTCATCTACTTACTTCATATCACGCGAGCGGCGTGCGAAAACATCCTTGCAAATAAAAAGAGAGAGGAGCGTTCCTCTCTCGATTCCCCTCAACTTGAATTTAGCCTGCGTAACCGTCGGCCAAGTGCTCTAGTACAAGCGGAAATTCACTTCAACGTTGATCTGAACAGCCACCGGAGTGCCATCCTTCATCGCTGGCTGAAACTTCCACTGGCGTACGGCTTCCATTGCTTTCTGATCGAGTCCCATCCCCAGACTGCGTGCCACGCGTACATCTCGCGGTTTTCCGTTCGAGTCAACAATCAGCCACAGGACGACCGTTCCTTGGTATTTTGCCTTGCGGGCTTCCTCACTGTAATCCGGGTCTGGCTTCACGAGCACGCGAGGAGCGCTAACGCCGCCGCCTACTCGGAAGATACCGCCACCCATACCGCCGCCATATCCCGGTCCCACGCCCGGCCCCGTGCCGCTGCCGATACCGCCACCACTTCCGGAACCAATACCGCCGCCCACTCCAGTGCCATTCGAGGCAGGACCTGCCGGTAGCACCGACTTCGGATCGCCGAAGTTAAGCGCCGCTGCCGAAGCCATCTTCACCTGTGGGGGCACTACAACCGTGGGTTCAACAGCCAGTTTCGGGTGATCGTTTCGGATCACCATCGCCGGAGGCGTAATCTGCTGCATCGAGAACTTGGGCAGCTTGCCCTTCGGAGCGACAAGCTTGTCATGATCGCCACCTCCGCCACCGCCGCCAATCTGGTCGTTCTGTTTCTGCGATAACGGCATGTAGTCGCTGATCTGCGGTGCCACAAGTGTGACCTGCTGAGTCGGCTGCGTGATGACCTTCGCCCCTGCGATAGACAGCGCAATCAGCCCCGCCACTCCAGCCGCATGAACAATCAGGGAGACCGTCGCGCTCTTTTTCTTGTAGTTGTACTCGCCCCAGATATCGTTGACCTTCACCGGGCGAGACGTCAGTTGTAGAGGTGGAAGTTTTGTTGGAAACAACCTCTCCCGTACGCTTGTAAACAGAGATTTCCAAAGCGGTGGATTGATATCCTCCCGCATCAGCAAATGGAGCTCTGGCTCGTCCTTCTTCAGCATCGATGGCACTTCTGTCTGGTTCGGCATGGTATGACTCGCCCCTCACCCTTGGGCTAGTGGCTCTTTACAGCTCCAATCCGTACGCAACCTCTGCCGCTCTGGAAATCCCCCCAAGGGCTCCATCTGCTTCGGCCTGCGCCACGGCCCTCGCTTTCGTGAGCCGCTGTTTCTCTACTGCTTCAGATATGCGCTTCGTCCGGCAAGTTGTATTGTGCAACTTACTAAAGCGCTGATCCGAAACTCGGTCCCCCTGTTCAACGAACAATTTCGAGGAACCGCGTTCTCATAATGAGATGCAAAAACCGTGCTCTTACGACGTCCAGCTTTCATGTGTTATCAAAGTATTCACAAATGAATAAGCCTCATTCCCCTGAACTGGAAGCTTCTCGTCTCCACTCGCATCGATATCTCGGCTTATAATGAGAAATTCAAGATCTTTGTAGATGCGGAGCAACCTGCCGCTGATTTGTTGATCGGAGACATAGACCCGAGTGGACCTCAAGGCGACCGTAAATCTGCCCACGACCGATTTCCCCATGAAGGCGAACCTGCCACAGAATGAGCCTAAGATGCTCGAACACTGGCAGAAGATTCGCATTTACGACCTAATCAGAAAATCGCGTCATGGATCTCCGTCCTATGTCCTGCATGACGGTCCCCCTTACGCCAATGGTGCCATCCACCTCGGCCACGCGCTCAACAAGTGCCTGAAGGACTTCATCGTCAAGTCACGCACCATGGCTGGATTCGATTCCCCCTACGTTCCCGGCTGGGACTGCCACGGCCTCCCCATTGAAATCAAAGTGGATGAAGCGCTCGGACGCAAGAAGCTGGAAATGGACCCGCTCGATGTCCGGAATGCCTGCCGCAAGTACGCCGATAAGTGGGTCAGAACTCAGAGTGACCAATTCCAGCGCATCGGCGTTTTCGGAGATTTCGATAATCCTTACTCCACGATGAATAAGGAGTACGAGGCGCGAGTCATCGAGAATTTCTATGCCTTCTTTGAAAAAGGTCTGGTCTACAAAGGTCTCAAGCCGGTCTACTGGTGCATCAACGACCGCACCGCCCTCGCCGAAGCCGAGGTCGAGTACGCCAATCACACCAGCCCCAGCGTCTTCGTAAAGTACGCGCTCAAGAGCGACCCTGCCGCAATCGCGCCCGAGCTCGCCGACTACGCTGGAAACGTCAGCACCATCATCTGGACCACCACTCCATGGACGCTGCCTGCGTCTCTGGCCGTCGCCTTCCACCCTCGCGCCGACTATCAGGCCTTAGCCGACACAACGACCGGGCAGGTGTACATTCTCGCCGCGGAACTCGCGCCCACCGTGCTGCCCAAGCTCGGAATCGGCCTCGACGGATTGAGAATCGTAGCCACTTTCCCCGGCGCAGCGCTGGAACGCGCCATCTTCGCCCATCCTTTTCTCGACCGTGACGTTCTAGGCGTTCTCGCCGACTACGTCACCATGGATCAAGGCACAGGAGCCGTCCACACCGCTCCTTCTCATGGCGCCGATGACTTTTACACCGGAGTCAAGTACGGCCTCGATCCCACCACCCACGTCGATGCCGGAGGCCATCTTTTCGACGGTCTCCCCGAATACGACGGCAAGAAAGTGTTTGCCGCAAACGAGCCCATCATCGAGCTGCTCAAGGCTCGCGGCGTCCTGCTCGGACGCGAAGACATAGAGCACTCCTATCCCCATTGTTGGCGCTGTCACAAGCCGGTCATCTTCCGAGCCACCGAGCAATGGTTCATCCAGATGGAAGGCAAGATCGGCGACGGAACCCTGCGCACCGAAGCGCTCAAAGCCATTGCCGGAGTCAATTGGGATCCTGCCTGGGGTGAAGAACGCATTGCCAACATGGTTGCGACACGTCCCGACTGGTGCATCTCGCGCCAGCGCATCTGGGGCGTTCCCATCGCCGTCTTCTTCTGCGAATCCTGCGGCAAACTGCACGAGGATCCCGCCACGAACCGCGCCGTCGTCGAGCTTTTCGAGCGCGAAGGCGCCGACGCCTGGTACGCCCATCCCGCTTCGGACATCATGCCCGCCGGAAGCAAGTGTTCCTGCGGCGGCATCGCTTTCCGCAAAGAGATGGACATCATCGACGTATGGTTTGAGTCCGGCTCTTCGCAGGCATCCGTCCTCCCCAAGATATTCGGCCAGTGGAAGCCCGCCGATATGTATCTCGAAGGCGGCGACCAGTATCGCGGATGGTTCCACTCTTCCCTTCTCTGTTCCATCGGACTCAACGGCGAGTCTCCATACAAAGCCGTAGCCACCAATGGCTGGACCCTCGACGAGAACGGCCGTGCCATGTCCAAGTCCCTTGGCAACACCGTCGATCCCGTCGATATCGCCAAGCGCATGGGCGGCGACATCGTTCGCTTCTGGGTTGCATCCGTCGATTTCCGCGAAGACGTGCGCGCCAGCGAAAACCTAATGACACGCGTTGCCGAGAACTACCGCAAGATCCGCAATAGCTTCAAGTACATCCTCGGCAACCTGCACGGCTTCTCGCCCGCGCAGGACACGATTGCCTTCGAGCAGCTCGAACCGCTCGATCAATATTTGCTTCTCCGCATGGCCGACGTTGCCGCCGAATGCCGCGCCTGGTACGACCAGATGCTTTTCCATCGCATCTACCAGCGCCTGAACGAATTCTTCGCGGTTGATCTCAGCGCGCAGTACTTTGACATTCTGAAGGATCGTCTCTACACCTTCCCGCGCACCTCCCGCGAACGCAAGTCCGCGCAAACCGCGCTCTGGCGCATCGGCGAGGCTCTGCTCCGCCTTCTCGCGCCGATTCTCAGCTTCACCGCCGATGAGGCCTGGCAGTTCATGCCCAAGATGCTCTCCCGTCCCGAGAGCGTACATCTTGCGCTCCTGCCCAATGCCAATGACATCACCGGCGAGATACGCGATCGCGAGCAAGCCACCCAGGTCCGCGCCGATTGGGATTATCTCTTCACCGTCCGCGAACTTGCGCTGCGCCAGCTCGAAGAGCTGCGCAATGACAAGACCATCAAAGCCAACCTCGAAGCTCGCGTCCTAATCACCGCCTCCGGCGACGATTACAAGCGCCTCGCGCTTTACGCCGATAAGCTACCTGCCTTCTTTGTTGTCTCTCAAGTGGAGTTGAAAGCCGGCGCGCCAAAATCCGAAATCGCCTTCGAAGTCGGCAAAGCTGTCGGCGAGAAGTGCGAACGTTGCTGGAACTACTCCATCCACGTCGGCGAAGATACGAAATACCCCACCGTCTGCGAGCGTTGCAGCCCAAATCTGAAGGTGATCGAGGGCGAGCAGGCCGAAGGCAACGCTTCGGGGAGCAGCAACGCATAATGATGTCGCGTACAAGTCTGCGCTTCTTCTATTTAACCGTGGCGGCGGTCGTGATTCTCTGCGATCGCCTCACCAAGCTTTTCATAGCCAGCCACATCGAACTGAATTTCGGAAACGTGCAAGTCATCCCGAACTTCTTTTCCATCACTCACGT
>DATLJC010000031.1:0-7895 GCA_035539055.1 Saccharimonadales bacterium (SeqCode)
AAATACTCCGGTGAGGATCGCGCCCAGGGTACCGCCAGCACCGTGGACTCCGAAGGCATCGAGCGAATCGTCGTAGCCAAAAAAGGCTTTGACCTTGGCGACCATCAGGTAACAGATGGGTCCGGCGATGAAGCCGATGAGAAGGGCCGACATGGGTCCGACGAAGCCAGCGGCGGGAGTGATGGCCACCAATCCGGCGACCGCGCCAGAGATTCCGCCGAGAGCGCTGGGATGGCCTTCGCGGTACCACTCAACCGCCAACCAACTGAGGGCTGCTGCGGCGGCGGCAAAGTGCGTTGCTACGAAGGCGGAGGTTGCAAGACTTCCGGCAGAGAGCGCGCTGCCAGCGTTGAATCCGAACCATCCGACCCACAACATGCATGCCCCGACAAAAGACAGAACAACGCTGTGAGGAGGAACCTGTTCGGTGGGATAGTTCTTGCGTTTGCCGAGGTAGAGCGCGCACACGAGGGCCGAGACGCCTGAGGTCACGTGGACGACGGTGCCTCCCGCGAAATCAAGACATGGGAAGCGACCGCCGAGAGTGGCGTTCAGCAGTCCTCCCTTACCCCAGACCATGTGAGCCATGGGCGTGTAGATGACGAGCGACCAGAGCGAGAGGAAAAGCAGCATTCCGCTGAACTTCATGCGTTCGGCAAAGGCTCCGGAAATGAGCGCGGGAGTGATGATGGCAAACATCAACTGATAGACCATGAAGGTCTGCAGAGGGATGGTTGCGGCGTAATCGGCGTCGGGAGCGGCACCCACTCCATGCAGGAAAAGGTGCTGGAAGTTTCCGATGAAGCTGTTGCCGGGGCCAAACGCGAGGCTGAAGCCGACAACTCCCCAGATCACGGTGACGACGGCCATCATGGCGAAACTGTGCATGAGGGTGGAGAGCACATTCTTCCGGCGCACGAGGCCGCCGTAGAAAAGCGCAAGGCCGGGGCCGGTCATCATCAGCACTAGCGCCGAGCTGACCAGCATCCAGCCGTTGTCGGCGTTGCTGCGCGCTTCAGCAACCTGCCGCTGAAGGTCTGCCACCTGCTGCTGGGAAACATTTTGAGCACTGGCTGCGAACGCACAAAACAACAGAACAACAAGGCAGCACAGGCGTAAGCTCAGGCGCCAGTGCAACGGGTTAGGTCTCCCCGGCGTTTTGATCACCGCATTCTCCAAAGGCGTAATTCACCTTTTTATACACTTTCTGAGTTT
This sequence comes from Saccharimonadales bacterium (SeqCode), assembly GCA_035539055.1. Taxonomy (GTDB): domain Bacteria; phylum Acidobacteriota; class Terriglobia; order Terriglobales; family Acidobacteriaceae; genus TOLSYN. The sequence continues at coordinate 1,216 of DATLJC010000031.1, forward strand.
CCGGATATAGAGGGAAAACACCGTAGGATGATTTACGGTCGCGAGCCGCGGTAGATGGTGACGGCGGGCTTGCCGAGCGTGTGGATGATTGTGAGCTTGGTGAGGCCACGGGGATTGATGCGAACGGCTTCGGCGACGGGATCGCCTTCGACGGCTACGATGTAGTCGGCTCCCGCGAATGGGGCGCTGCGGGCGGAGTCCCAGGCGATGAAAGTGGACTCGGAGATGACGTGGTTGAAGTGGATGCCAGCTTTCTGGATGGCTCCTACGTAATCGCTGGTGTACATGAGGACGGTTGCGTCCTTGGGAATCGTGGAGAGCGCTTGGGCGACCTGCGCTTCGAGTTGCAGACGGCTGCGACTATTGGCCCAGGCTTCGCGATAACAAATAGGGATCATCCACTTGCGTCCCCAGTTTCGGTCTTGCGAACGCTTCGAGAAGCACCAGGCGGAGGAACTGAAGGCGAGAAAGGTGATCAGGAAAAGCGCCGTCGTTGCGGCGAGCGTAATCTTCGTACCATTGAGGCGTGCGACGGGCGCAGCGGGTACGGGCGAAACGACCGCCCTCCGGTCGCTGACGCCCGCGGCCCACGGAAGGATTCCGGCGAAGACGGCGATGGCGGGGAGAAGTTCGAGGCCGTAGCGCACGTTGTAGTAAGAGAAGGGCCACCACTCGGGGACGAAGATGGGAACACTGCCGTAGGCGACGGAATAGGCGTAGAACGGCAGCGGTATCCAGAGCAGGAGAAATGGGGCGAAGCGGCGCAGGTTGACGACCGAGATCAGGACTCCGGCAGTGGCTAAGAGAATCAGCCAGTTCTGGCGCGAGCCTTCGCCGGTATTCATGCGGGCGGCTTTCAGGAAATGTTGCGCGGCAACGACCATGTGGTCTTTGCCGGGATAAGGGGGATCGGTGGGGCGGGAGGATCGCTTCTCGATGGCTTTGGCAGAATAGGGTCCGTTGAGCCAATCGAGAGGATGGCCGGTCGCCTTGTAGTTGTGCGCGAGCCATAGAGTGGGGCAGAGCGCGAGCAGCAGGAGGAAGGAAAACATGGAGCGGGCGAGGCGTCCGACTTCCGGTTGAGAAGGTTGGCGAGCGTACCGGCGAAGGGCCGCTGTTACGGCGCAGAGTCCTATGAGGAAGGCGATGATCCATCCGTCATAGCGGGTGAAGATGGCGGCGGAAAGACACATGCCGCAGCGTTCGATGGCTCGCCAGGCGGGGAGGGACGGCTTTTCGCCAGGAGAGTCCGAGAAGAGGGCGCGGAGGAACTCGTCGAAGTAAACAAGCGCCCAGATGATGGCGGCGAGGAAGATGGATTCTGTCATGGCCGTCGATTGCATATAAAGCAGCGACGGATTGAAGGCGTAGATGGCGGCGGCCAATGCAGCGGCAGCCAATGATGCTCGGGCGCGGACGAGGCGGTAGATTCCGACGACGCCGAGGACGTAGGCGATCATGGAAGGGATGGAGCCTCCGACGCCTGTGGTCCACAACTCATCGTTGGCGACGAAGGGCGCGACGAGCAGATGCGGGAGAGGGAGCCATACGGTTCCGATCTGGTCCCAGCCGGGATTGCGCGAGTCGATGAGACGGCGGGCAATGTTGAGGTGGGCGACGGCGTCGCCGTAAAGGAGGATGTCTCCGTGACGGTAGAACCTGGTGAAGGCAAGGAGAGAGAGCAAGGCAGCTAGAGCGGAGACCAGGACTATGTCGCTATGGTCGGTTCGCTGTTCTCGCATTACGGTCTGTCCTCGGTTCGTTAAGAACAAATGCAACGGCAAGAACGGTGGGTGAACTTGGTACTTGTCCCCACATATGCCAACAGAGGGCATATGTGGGCCACCCGGTTCTTGGTGACTCAAACAAAGAGCAAATGCAACGGCAAGAGCAATAGCTCTGGGTTGAAGGTTTACCTGTTCCCCATATATGCGCCAAAAGCGGGCGCATATATGGGCCACCCGGTTCTTGATGATTCGACAAAGAGCAAGTGCAATGCTACCCGAGATGGCTAGTCAAGGTGGGTGAGGTTGCGGAAGAGTTTGAAGCGCTCTTCGATCTCTTCGCGGGTGAGCGAGATTAGGCGCTCGGGGCCGAAGCACTCGACGGTGAATGAACCCATGACGCCTCCGTAGAACATGGCGTGCTTGAGGACCGTGGGAGTTAGCTTGGGCTGTGATGCGATGTAACCCATGAAGCCTCCGGCAAATGTGTCGCCGGCACCGGTGGGATCATGGACCTCGGCAATGGGCAGGGCGGGGGCGCGGAAAGGATGCGAGCCGTCTCCAAAAAAGATGGTTGCGCCGTACTCGCCGTGCTTGATGACCAGCGAACGAGGTCCCATGGTGAGGATCTTGCGAGCGGCGAGGACGAGGCTGTTCTCGTCTGTCAGGAGCTTGGCTTCACCGTCGTTGATGAGGAGGATATCGACTTCTTTCAACGTTTCCAGAAGCTCGGGGCGCTTGATGTTGATCCAGAGATTCATGGTGTCGCCGCCGACGAGTGCTACGCGGGGCATTTTGCGGCGGACATCGAGTTGAAGCTCGGGCTGGATGTTGGCGAGGAAAAGATATTCCGAGTCGTCGTAGGCAGCGGGAATCTTTGGGTTGAAGTTCTCGAAAACGTTGAGGTCGGTGAAGTTGGTCTTGGCTTCGTTGACGTTTTCGCCGTATTCCCCGCCCCAATGGAAGGTCTTGCCGGAGGCGTGCTCGATGCCGCGCGTGTCGATGCCGCGCTTGGTGAGGACGGCTTCGTGCTCGGGAGTGAAGTCTTCTCCGACAACGCCGACGACGCGGACGGGGGTGAAGAAGCTGGCGGAGAGCGAGAAGTAGGTGGCCGCGCCACCGAGAATCTTTTTGCGCTCGCCAAAAGGAGTCTTCAAGGTATCAAAAGCCACGGAGCCGACGACGAGGATGGACACGTTATGCACCCGCCTTTGCGCTGAGATATTTTCCGACGAGCAGGTCGAGTTTGGCGCGAGTGGCAGGGGGAATCGCCTCGGGGGCGGTCATGATGGCGGTGGCTAAGGCCTGTCCGCACTTGCAGCCGCGCGCGGCGGGAAGGATGGCGACTGCCTGGCGGACGACCTCGGCGGCGTTCTCGGCGTTGCGGTTGAGGACGGCGATGATCTGATCGACGGTGACGCTATCGTGATCGGGATGCCAACAATCGTAGTCGGTGACCATGGCGATGGTGACGTAGCAGATCTCGGCTTCGCGAGCGAGCTTGGCTTCCTGGAGATTGGTCATGCCGACCAAATCGAATCCCATTTCGCGATAAGAATTGCTCTCGGCCTTGGTGGAGAACTGCGGGCCTTCCATGCAGACGTAGGTGCCGCCATCTTTGGTGACCACGTTGGCTGCGGCTCCGGCCTTGAGTACGGTGGCGGAGAGTTCAGGGCAGATGGGGTCTCCGAAAGCGATGTGGGCGACGAGACCTTCCCCGAAGAAGGTGGAGACACGCTGGCGGGTGCGGTCGTAGAACTGGTCGGGAATGACGAAGTCGGTGGGCTTGAGCTCTTCCTTGAGAGAGCCGACAGCGGAGACGGAGAGGATGCGCTCGACGCCTAGCTGCTTGAAGCCGTGGATGTTGGCACGGAAATTCAACTCGGTGGGGAGGATGCGATGGCCGCGACCGTGACGGGCGAGAAACGCAACCTTGCGGCCAGAAAGAGTGCCGAGAACATAAGGGTCCGACGGCGCGCCGAAGGGGGTTTCAAGTTGAACTTCGTGGATGTCGGTGAGGCCCTTCATAGAGTAAAGGCCGCTGCCGCCGATGATGCCGATTTCTGCCTGTGCCAAAGTGCAATCTCCTGCGTGGTGCAAAAAATAAGCGGAAAAGCTGATTATACCGGAGAGGAAAATAATGACGCGTAGATAGGAAGGAAGGTTTCAAGGTTTCGCAATGTTTCAAGGTTGGAAGGCAAGAGCAAGAGAAAGGCAAGTCAACTTCCCCACGTCAGCCCGGAAAACATCGGGCGGGATGTGGGGCACCCGAGCTGGTGTCACGGTAGTGAGGGCGAGATTGTGGGCGTTGTCGTGATCTCGAATGGCTTAGTAATGGCGGGTTTGAGGGTTTCGTGAATCTTTGCGGCATCTTCGGCGGTGAAAGATTCCAGGGCTATGGCCGTGGAACCTTCGATGTAGAGGCGCGCGGCGCCTTCTTCGGTGATCCACTGATGTGGAGCATTAGCGGGTTGAACGGATTTGTATCGCTCACCCAAGGCTGATTCATAGATGGCAGCGAATTTATTGGCCGCAGTGGGGGATGAGAAATTGAGAACGAGGGCAAGCGAGGTTGGAGAGTCCTTGGGAGACTTCTTGTTGGCAAGGGTCATGTAATAGCCGCCGCGCCAGGCTGGAGAGAGTTTGGCGGCGGCGTCCTTGCCTCCCCACTGACGGAGAATGACACGGAGATCGACTTCACCGATGCCGGAGAAGTCGTCTCGCCGCCAGTTGGGGCCGAGAACTTTTTCGAGTGGGACAACCTGGAACTGAACCTGCGGTTCGTGGTTGAGATAGGTGGCGGGCTCCATGATCTGGCGAGTATCGAGGGGCGGGTGGTCGAGCACTCCGGCGAAGGCCGCTTGCTGGCCTCGCCTGGTAAGGACGGCGCGAACGAAGTCCATGCCGAAAGTGTAGGGAAAGAGCATGGCCTCGCGAAGATAGATAGGCGCCTTGGCGTACATGGGGGTGGACTCTTCGTCGGCAACGGATGCCTTCATGGAATCGACGAGATCGGGGGCAGACTCGACGGTTTGGCCGACGGGAGTGAGCTGATAATCGAAGAGCACCATCATGGCCTGGCCTTCGATGATGGATTGGCGCGCGGTGCGCTGCTCGTCGATGACCATTTGCTCGGTTTCGTCCTTGGAATCCTTGCGGACGTTGAGCCACTTTTCGAGATCGTAACTCTGGTCCTGCAGGGCGTGGACGAGTTCGTGGGCCATCACAGGCTTTTGAACTTCGGGCGAGACCCAGTCGAGGAGATACACGGTTTTGCTGTGAGCGTCGTACCATCCCTCGACCTGCTCACGGTAGAGGCCGAGCATGTATTCGCGAAGGTTGAAGTTGCGCGGGAGCAGGCCGAGTTTTTTGAGCGCGATGGCGGAACGGTCGAAGCGCTCTCCATTTCCCTGCTCTTTCATGCGGAGTTCAACGTATTTTGCAACCTCATCGCGAGTGGCAAGCTTCTTCTTCACGGGGTGACGGATGGGAAGCCCGGTACGCTCACTGGCGAATTTCAGCAGGTCGTCGACGGAGCGGAAGAGCTCTTTGGCTTCCGCTTCAGTGACGTGGTGTTCAGGGTCAGCAGTGGGGGTTTCCTGTGCAGGAGCGAGCACGAGGAGCGAGAGCACGAGAGGAACGAGTTGGAGCAGATTGCGGAAGAATCTCATGCGCTCCTTTGTGGTGCGATTCGGGGCTTGGCGCGACTGCCGGAAGCCCAGCCTATGCTGAAAAGATAACACCAGACGAAGGCCGGAGGGCTAATCGTGAATTGCCGGAGCCGTTGAAGATGGACGGCGAACCATAGCGGTATTGTGTGCGGAAAACACGAACTGGGCTGCGTCCGATATAATCGGACGTTTGGTTGGCGTCAATTATGTCTACTACTTCTCTATTGCAGAAATTCGGAGCGCAAGCGGTTCCCGGCGAATATGCCGGGGCCGAGACGGTGTTGCGGTTCAGCTCTCCGGTTGAGGAACTTAACGCTTTGCGGCATGGCTGCGGTGTTTTCGATCTGGGCTGGCGCGGCAAGCTGGTGGTGCGCGGTGAAGACCGTGTGCGGTGGCTGAATGGAATGGTCACCAATAATACGCGGGACCTGCCGCTGGATTTTGGGAACTACAACTTTGTACTGAATGCGCAAGGTCGCATCCAAGGGGACCTGCTGGCGTTTCAGCGCGGCGAGTTCTATGTGCTGGAGAGCGAGGTAGCCCAGATTTCGACGCTGCGTGACTTTCTGGACAGATACATCATCATGGACGATGTGGAACTGGGCGACATCAGCGGAGGGCTGACGTCGATTGGCGTGGGCGGGCCAGAGGCCGTTTCGGTGCTGAAGAGCATTGGGATCGAAGCGGGGGAGGCCAAGCCGGGACAGGTGCTGGATGGTAGCTGGCAAGGGATGGGATATTCGCTGGTGCGCGATCCGGTCGAAGTGAGGAACTGGTACGAGTTGTGGCTGGCATCGGACAATGTTGAGGCGTTCTGGAACGCGCTGGTGAAAGCGGGCGCGGCGCCTACAGGGGCAGAGGCGCTGGAGTGGCAGAGGATTCTGCTGGGGCTGCCGCGAGTGGGCGTGGACACGGGAGCGCGGGAGCTGCCGCAGGAGACAGGGCAGGAATATGCGCTGCATCACTCGAAGGGTTGCTATATAGGGCAGGAGATCGTGGAACGCATTCATTCGAGAGGCGCGGTGCATAGACGCTTCTCTGGATTGATTGTGGATGGCAAAGCTTTGGCTCGTGGAACCAAACTGATGGCCGGGGATAAGGAAGCCGGCGAGATCACGAGCAGCGCTGAGATGATGGTGGATGGCGTTGCACGGAACGTGGCACTGGGATATGTGAGGCGAGAAGCTGCGGCTAAGAGCAATCCTGAAGAAACGAACTTAGTGGCGGATGGAAGAGTGGTAAGACTTACGGCATTGCCGATTCAGTTCTAATCTAAAGAATTCAT
>DATLJC010000032.1:0-123912 GCA_035539055.1 Saccharimonadales bacterium (SeqCode)
CTTGCCGGAACCGGCGTCTGCTTCGTTTCGTTTGAGGGTGAAGTTTATCCCTGCGGTTACCTGCCTGCAGTTGCCGGTGATCTGCGCAACCAGCCGCTCTCCGAGATATGGAATGACTCGAAGGTATTCTCCGACTTGCGCGATACGAACAAGCTGGAAGGCAAGTGCGGCTGCTGCGAATTTCGCAACGTTTGCATGGGTTGCAGAGCACGCGCGTTTGCGGCGACCGGAAATTACATGGCCTCTGAACCGTTCTGCGTTTATCAGCCGAAGACGATGGCCGGTAAAGAATAGTTTCACTCCATCTTTACCAACAGAAACGGCGCGGGTAATCTCCGCGCCGTTTCCTTGTGGCAAATTAATTTCAATTTACGTTTACGGTTACATCTCCGCCCGAGGGCTTCTTACCGGCGTTCACCCAAGTGACAAGTCCCGTGAATGCGTTGAACACTTCCGGGGCCGCGAACTCACAGTGGCCGAAGCGGTTTACGGACTGCTGAACCAGCAGCTCGTCGCGGTGCTGCTGTGTGGCCAACAGGTGATAGACCTGCTCGTGCCAGAAGGGTACCAGCGGGTCGCGAGTTGTATGCAGAGTTACCGTAGGTATGCGCACCCGCCCAGTCGGTTGGTAATAGCGGAACAGGTATTCGAATCCTTCTACCGTTCCTGTTACCCGTTCAACGCCAGCGTTTAGAGCTCTGTCGTTGAGCGAGCCGGTGTACCAGATGAACCGGTTATCGTAGGGACTCGCCAAATGCGTCCGGATCAGCAGATCATTGACGAAGCGCACATCGAAGCCGAGAACCTCAAGCAATCCCGAAAGGATTTCGGTCGGCGTCGCTGCTTCCAGTCCAAGTGTTGTGGCAAGTTGCACCGTGGGCGGAATCGGATTGAGCGCAGTCGGAGTGAATCCGTTGGCCAATGCCAGTGCCACATTGAAGCCCACATTACCGGGTGTGAAAGGATCGTAATCCTGCAGCGGAGTGTGGAGCATGGTGCCCGGAATGACATTGGGGAAGAAGTAGTTGAAGAGCACTCGAGCATTGCCAACATACTCAACTTCGAGTGGGCTGCCTCCGATCAGGCCGCACATTGGTAGTACGCCATCGTATTTCTGGGGAAAGCGTTCGGCAAGGTCGAGTACGACTGCTCCGCCCAGGGAAACACCAACGAGCAACGTCTTGGTTGGCTTTCCCGACACGCTGATAAATCTGCTGAGCAACTGGTCTGTATCAAGCGCGCCTTCTTTGATTGCAAAGCCATTTGCCGAAAAGCTGGACGCTCCCACCGCGAATCCTTCCGCGAGCAGGGCGGCGCGAAGCTCAAGGAAGCCGGTATCGTTTGGCAAAGCAAGCGGCTCTTGCGGGTCAACGATTCCGTGGGCATACAGTACGAGTTGGTGATTCCAATTCGCAGGCTTGATGATCTGATACAACGAGCCATCCCCGGCTGTACCGCTGTATATCTGCTGTGCGCTTGAACCGGCAACGGCAAGGAAGAGCAGGCAGATCAGAAGAATGGGAACACGTACCCCTGCGCGATAACTCATTCGAGCCTCCATGGGGCGCTGTCGAGGCTCTGCTGGCGGTAGGCATCTCTCTGGAGGCAGAGTCGACGGATTGCACCGAGAAGATAGAAGTGAGACTCTGCGGAAAGGATGGCTGAAAAGTTCTAATTGTTATTTCAATAGAGGAATTCGGAATTATGAGCGCGCCCCCGGAGGAACGCGCTCACATTCAATTGTAGTCTCTGTTTACTGCGCAACTTGAGCAGGCTTTTCGAACAGCTTCGGGTCGACCGCGGCATTGACTTCCATCGAGCTCAGGGTCATCTTTGCTACTGGTTGTCCGCCATTGACCATCTCGTACTTCGTCGGATATTGCAGGCCGTCGAAGCTCTTCCAATCCGAGTATTTCATTGTCAATGTAGTGGGGCCGGTCTGCCCGACTTCGGAGAACTCTTCCTGAAGAAGTTTTCCATCTGGACCAATCCACCACTGAGACTTGGCTCCGTCGGCGTTCACCTCGACGACAATCGCCTCAGCGTCGCCGAGCTTTTCTTTGCCGCTTGCACTGAAAGTGTATTTGGAATCACCGGCATGTTGAAGCACGTTCAGGAAATCGCGTTTCAAGGACGCGGCCTCAGAACTCCGTTCGCTGGGTGGCAGATCGCGCACCTGCGCACCCATTGCCATGAACGCGGCGGACGGGGTTACAACACGCTTCATCTCTCCCTGTGGCAAGGTCATTTTCTGCGCCTGCTTGTCAGGATAGACAATGCTCTGATCCAGTTTGACCTCCATGCCTTGTTGAATAAGCGAGATGCTCTGATGCAGCGTCTTCACTGCGTTGACCATGTTGGCTCCGCCCATCGCTTCTACGAACTTCGCAACCGCGGCCTTGCCTTCAGAAGTGTTGCCGGTAGCTTTGTTTGTGCTGACTGTAATCTCCGGCGTGGGAATGGTGATGTCGATGGGAGTAACGGTGCCCAGAGTGGCAAGTTGCTTGGTAAACTCGCTGGCATTCCCCACGACAAGAACCTTGAGTTCGTCCTTGTGTACGTACTTGTTGGCGACGCGCAGGACATCGGCCGCCGTGACCTTCTCTACACCGTTCCGATACTGTTCGAGGAAGTCCCTCGGATATCCATAGAACTCATACGTTTCCTGCTCGCGCAAGACCTTGGCCGGAGTATCGAAGTTGAAGATGAACGAGTTCAAGATGGCATCCTTTGCACGTTTCAACTCCAGCTCGGTCGGTGCCTCTTTCTTCAGCAAATCGACCTGCTCCCAAAGGCCCTTGATCGCCTCGGTAGTGGTTTCGGTCTTCGTTCCGATCTCCAGTACAGTCAGTCCCTGATGGTCCCAGCCGCTGCCGACTCCTCCACCGACGGAGTAAGCCAGTCCTGCCTTGGTGCGCAGATTGCTGAAGAGACGCGAGGAGAATCCTCCGCCAAAGATTTCGTTCATCACTTGCAGAGCGTAGTAGTCGGGGTTCTTGCGCACGATGCCGAGCCCGATCATGCGAATTTCGCTCTGATTCACATCGCTTTTATCGACGACGTAAATTCCCGGCTTTTCGGGAGCGATTGCGACCTTTGTTTCCGGCACCTTCTCGCCCTTAACCCAATCGCCAAACACCTTGCGCAGCGTGGCCTCCATCTCTTTCGAGTCGAAGTCGCCGACGACGCCGAAAATGATGTTGTTGGGGGTCGTGTGTTGCTTGTGCCACTGCAACAGATCGTCGTGTGTGACAGCAGCGACCGTAGCGTACTCAGGAACGCGCGCGTATGCGCTCTGTTTGCCGTATCCGAGAATGTCCTGCTGCATCGAAGCGATGTCCTCGGACTCGTCGTTGCGGCGTGAGATGCTGCTGTTCATCTGCTTCTTGGCGAGCGCCAGTTTGTCTTCGCGGAATGCGGGATTGCGCATAAGGTTCACGAAAATTCCAAGCACGTCATTGAAATCGCCTTTGAGGCAATTGAAACTGATGCTGGTGCTTTCTTCGCTGCCACTGGTTTCCACTTTTGCAGCGCGCGCTTCAAGGTAGTCGTCGAGTTGATCGCCTGAAAGTTTCGTGGTGCCGCCGGTTCTCCATGTGGCGCCGTACAACTCCACCAGCCCGGTTTTGCTGGCGGGCTCGGATGCGGCTCCGCCGCGAATCATTGCCGATCCAGAGATCAATGGCAATTCATGATTCTCCGTTAGGAAAATGACTATTCCATTTGGGAAGACTATTCGCTTGGGCTCCTGCGGCTTGAATGGCGGAAGCGTTGGAATGGCGATCTGCTTCCAGTTTGTTGCCACGCCAGCGCTTGTCGCCGGAGCAGGCTTCGGCGAGGTCTCCTGCTTGGTGGCATCGTTCTTGGTTGCTTCCTGCGCATACATGGAACCCATCAGCAGCGCGGTGCTGATGACCGCGATCAGGGATTTCGTGTTCATTGCTGTGCTCCCTTCGCGGTGCTCTTGTTAGTTTCGAGAATTCCAACAGTGCGGTTGGTGTTTACGAAGACCTCATTCGCCACACGCCTCACATCCTCATTGGTTACGGCGTCGATCTTTTCGATTCTGCGGAACAACTCCCGCCAATCGCCATATTTCAACTGGTTCTCGGCAAGGTTGATGGCTAGCCCCTGATTGTTCGCGAGACTGCGCAGTAACGCCGCTTTTGAACGGGTCTTCACCATCTTTAATTCGTCTGGGGTTACGCCGTCGCTCTTCAGTCTTTCAACGACTTCGTGGATCGCGTTCGCCATCTCGGTCGCGGTGTGGTCCTGCGAGGGCACTGCATAGAACGCGTAGAGATTGCGGTATTTGTCTCCGGGGAATCCGCTGAATCCCGCAGAGGCCACGGCGATCTTCTTGTCACGAACCAGGGTGCGATAGAGTCGCGAGGTGCGCCCCTCGCTCATTACGCTGCTGATTACCGAATAGACCGGATCATCTTTATCGCGGAAGTTCGGTCTCTGGTATCCCTCAATATAAAAGGGCTGAGAAGGATCATGCAGCAGGACGGTGCGCTCTGAATTTTGTTTCGTCTGTGCCGTGATGTACTCTTCGGGTTTCGGGCCGGAAGGGATACGCCCGAAGTATCTTTCAATGACGGCAAATGTCTTGTCGGCGTCGAGGTCTCCGACCACTGCTACGGCCATGTTGCTGGGCACGTAGTAGGTCTTGAAGAACTCTGCTGCGTCGGTGGCAGAGAAGTGGCGCAGATCGCTCATGTAGCCGATGCCGGGACGGTGATAGGGGCTGCCGTCATAGGCGGCGGAGAGGAACTGCTCGACCAGTCTTCCTGTCGGGGATGAGTCGGTGCGCATCCTGCGCTCTTCCATCACAACGTCGCGCTCCTTGTAGAATTCGCGCATAACGGGATGCAGGAAGCGCTCGGACTCAAGGTAGGCCCAGAGTTCCAATCGATTTGCTGGAAGAGAATAGAAGTATTGTGTACTGTCCAGACCGGTCGAGGCGTTGAGGCCAACTCCGCCGTTGCGCTCGATGATTTCACCGAACTCATTCTTGACGACGTACTGATCGGCGTCCTGACGCGCCTTCTCCCACGCAGCTTTTAGCTCCGCTACTTTCTTTTCGTCTTGATTCACGACTCGATTGTTCTCGCGGTCGTAGTCGGCGTAAGCGCGTTCAACCTTCACTAAAGCCGCTGTTTCCGCGGCAATATCGGTGGTGCCGATATTGTTAGTTCCCTTGAAGGCCATGTGTTCCATCATGTGAGCCAGGCCGGTTTTTCCCATGGGGTCTTGCGCATCGCCCGCATCCACCACGGTAAAGAATGAGAAGACGGGGGCTTGTGGGCGCTGCAAGAGTAGAACGGTAAGTCCATTGGGAAGAGTTTTGACTTGGACTCGCTTTTCAAACGATGCAAGATCCTGTGCGAGTCCTGTCTGCAGGGCGCAGAACAGGACTAGCAGAGGAAGGTAGGCTCTCAGCCGAATCATCGTGCCTCCGCGGAAGCCTGGTAGCTTCCGAAGTCACGAGTTTACAGCCGGATAACAGATGCTGTCGAACGGGGGTAGGTCGCGGTTTTGCTGCACGTTTCTGCTACACGTCGAAGAGTCGGTAAGGAGTGGTGATTCCAGTCGCCTGCAAGATCGGAAGCGCGACGTTATGAACCGGAATTCCGGCTGTGGTCTTTCCATCAGGAGAGCCATGGTGGGCATGTCCGTGAAACACCACGTTCGCACCCTGCCGGTCCACCACCTCCGACAATCGCGAATTTCCGAGGTAGGGATAAATCTCAACCGGCTCGCCCTTCACGGTGTCGCCGATGGGAGCGTAGTGGAGTACCACTACTCGACGCTCAGTGCGTAGTTGCGACATCGCGCGTTCGAGTTTGAGTGCTTCATTGATGGAGAACTGCACGAAGGCCTTCACCTCGGGCTCGCCAAAGGCTGTAAGCATGCCGCGCCCGAAGCCGCCAAGGAAACCCTTGGTTCCGGCGAAGCCCACGCCATCACGCTCGTAGCCGCTTCCATCCAGGATTTTGATACCTTCGGCAGCCATCAGTTTTATCAGATCTTCGTGTTGCCCGCTCTCGTAGTCGTGATTGCCGAGGACGGCAACGATTGGAATGCGCAGTCTCACGAGCATGGTGAGCAGGGAATCCATCTCTGAAATGCGTCCGTAATTGGTGAGGTCTCCGGCGATTACCAGGACATCGGCGTCGTCGCGGACGCGTAACATCTGTTCGCGGATTCTGTCGTAAGTTTGCGGACTGTAGTGGAGGTCTGCGACTGCTGCAATCCTCATCCATCTCCCTCGTTGAGTGCTTTACCGCTCCCGTTCGCCACGCATGCGGTCGTTGAGGTTTGCCATGCCCCACTCTTTTACATCGATGGCAAACATCTTATCGTCGATGAGGCTTCCTTTGAATGCTGCCTGCGAGTTGGGATGATCGAGTTCGTTGCGCAGGCGCGTGAGCAGGTCATTCCACAAGGCGCGCGGCACGAAATGAGAGTGCGCCGGATAGACGTATTCATACAGCACAAGCGACCAGAGAAACACCATCCAGTGTTCGCCGATCAAGTGGAGTATTCGTCCCCAGTCAAGGTTTCCGGCGGTGCCGTGGATGATGTGTACGATGTCTGCTCCGTCGAAACGTTCACGACGAGTAACGAACAACTTGGAGGCGATCAGCTCCTCGGCAGCCAGAACCTTTGCGTCTAATCCAAGCACGTCGGCGCTGGCGGCGCGTGCGATCCAGTCATGTTTCACGGTAATCACGGCATTGCTCATGCCAGTGATGAGATCGACAAAGTAGTCGCCGCGACGGGCTTTGCAGAGCCACACGGGATCGCATATCTCGGTTTCGAGGCCTTCGGATGAGAGGGCATCGAGAGCTCGGGGAATGTCCTCGTGGGCGAGGAACAGATCGAGGTCCTTGGTATCGCGCCAGATGCCGGTGTGTTCGTGAAGGGCAAATGCGCCGCTTACGGCGAAGGGAATTTTGCGCTCTTTAAACAGCGTGAGTACCTCGATGAACATTTCGCGCTGCTCCGGAGCAAACTCTGGAGGAGTGGAGCTGCTCACCGGGAGTGCTTTTTCGCCCTCGGCCATGAGGCATTGGATGTAAAGCGAGGCTGCAGTGTTGCGGCTTGTTGAGAGAAGGAAATACCGAAACGATTAACTGATTAGCTAAGGGGGTATTACATCTGAGTACATGGTTGTGCAGGGGCCGGAAGGATTAACGGGTTGGTCACCGTTGGTGACGGAAACTGTTAGCGGGGATGATACTTGACAGCAACGGCTTCCAGAAGAGGGTGACTTAGTAGAGTCCGGGCTCGCCTGGGGGACGTGTTTTCCAGCGGCGGTGTACCCACAACCACTGGTCGGGATTGGCACGTACGGCTTTCTCGATGGCCGCCGTGTAGCTTTGAGTGTTAGTCACGGCGTCGGCGTCGTCGTCTCCGGTGCAGACGGTGGGAATTGCCGGTTCGAAGCGGATGCGGTATTTGCCGATGGACTCATCCCAGATGGTAAAGGCAGGAAGCACGGCGGCACCGGTGCGCATGGCGACGCGGGCGATTCCTCCAGCGGTGCAGGCGGAGTGGCCGAAGTAGTTGACGAAGAGTCCCTGGGGCGGAGTCATGTTGGTGTCCATGAGGGCGCCGACGGTTTCGCCATGCTTCATGGCGGCGAGCAGGCCGCGTGCGTATTTGTCTTTGTCGTAGGTCTTGTTGCCGTGGAGGGTGCGAAGGTGGTGAACCCAGCGGTCGAGCAACGGGTTGTCGAGGTCGCGCACGACGATGTTGAGGTGGTGGCCATGCATGGAGTGGACGAACGAACCGATCTCCCAACCGCCGAAGTGGGCGGTCATGAAGAGCACGCCCTTGCCACGGTCGCGCGCGGCGAGGAAGTTTTCAAGGCCGTCATAGATGGCGATGCGGTCGACGGTTTCGAGTTTGTAGTCGGGGAACTTGGGAACCTCGGAGAGGAGACGTCCGAGAGAGAGATACACGCCCTTGAGAATTCGTTCGCGTTCGGCAAGCGGTTTTTCAGGGAAGGCGAGTTGCAGATTGCGCATGCCTACGCGACGGAGGCGGGGGTGAGCCCAATAGACCAGCATGGCGATTGCACGCGCAAGGGCACGTGCCACAGGACGCGGCGACCATCGCAGCGTCTGTGCGATGAGCCACACAGGAAGGTACTCCAACCGAAAGCGCATGAGTAAAAGGTGAACGTATCAAATTGCGAGTTGCACGGTCAACCAATTGGACGTGTGTCGGAAGGAAGGGTTTACATGGGAGGCGAGGTTGCCCGTAAAAGCCTTGCAGTGCTCGACGGGTTACAATAATGGGTACGGTATTCGAAGCATCTGGGGATTTCACAAACTATGAGCACCAGCGAACAAGACGTTAGCGTTCAGAAACTAGAGCTGCCCGCGGTTCCTCTCACCCTGGAAGGGTCGGCGGTGCTGCACCAGATGTTCCGCTTCCGGTGGACGCAGTGGCGCGCCAAGTCGGAGGAGGACCGCGCCCGCATTACGGCTGAGGCGCAGAAGGCGCTGGCGGAGATGGAAACTGCCGGGTCGGCAATGTTCTCGATGTTTGGGCACAAGGGCGACGTGCTGTTCGTTCATTTCCGCAATGACTTTGAGGCGCTGAACCAGGCGCAGCTCGCGCTGAATCAGCTTGAGCTGCTGGAGTACCTGGAGCCGGCGAGTTCATATGTTTCAGTGATTGAACTGGGGCTCTATGAGTCTACGGTGAAGCTTTACAGGGATCTGGTGGCAAAGGGTGTGGAGCCGCATTCGCCGGAGTGGAACGAAGTGCTGGAAGAGGCGATGAAGCGGCAGCGCGAAGCCATGCACGTGCGGCTGTTTCCGCAGATTCCAGAGAGCCGTTTTCTCTGCTTCTATCCGATGGACAGGAAGCGAGGAGAGCTGAAGAACTGGTACACGCTTCCGATCGAAGAACGGCAGCGCCAGATGGACCTGCATGGGAAGATTGGGCGGCGTTATGCGGGGAAGGTTCAGCAGTTCATCAGCGGATCGATTGGCTTTGATGACTGGGAGTGGGGCGTCGATCTGTTTGCCGATGAGCCTGTGATCTTCAAGAAGCTGATTTACGAAATGCGATTTGATGAAGTCAGCGGAGTGTTCTCGAATTTTGGCGCGTTCTTTGTTGGCATTCGCTGCTCCGCGGCTGAACTGCCGACATTGCTGGAGGGCAAAACTCCGAAGGCGATGCCGAGAACGAGGCCGGTTTCAACGGGCAGACCGACGCGGCCGGGGCAATAATGCGGCGCGATGTCCTTTTCGGAATTGACCTCACGAAGGCGACACTTTAGGCTGAACTTATGGCCGTAAAGACAATACAACTCGGGCAGGTTTGGAAAGAGGAGGCCAGCGGAGAGAGCTTCCTGGTCACCAAGGTTTATAACGAAGTATTTTCGCAATACGCAATGTTGCGCCCGGCCAATGCTTCGGCGCCCTCGGCGGAGACTCGCCGCATCAAAGTATCAAAGACCGCGCAAGGTCTGCTGCTGCCGGGGTACGTGTTTACGCAAGACTCCAACCAAGAGTTCTGAGGACAAATGATCGAACATATTCTGCTGGTGCTGGCCGGATTTATCAAGGCCGTGATCTCCTCGCTCGGCTATCCGGGCATTGCGGTGTTGATGGGGATCGAGTCGGCGTGCATACCTTTGCCTTCGGAAGTCATTATGCCGTTTGCCGGATACCTGGTGTATGCGGGGCGTTTCAGTTCGCTGGCAATGGTGGCTACGCTGGGAGCTATCGGCTGCAATCTGGGTTCCGTGCTGGCCTATGAGGTTGGCGCTTACGGCGGACGGCCTCTGATTGAACGCTTTGGCAGATACATTTTGATGAACCGGCACGATCTGGATGTGAGCGAGAAGTTCTTTCAGAAGTACGGAAGCATCACGGTATTTGTTGGACGCCTGCTGCCGGTGGTTCGGACCTTCATCGCGTTGCCTGCGGGAATTGCACGGATGCCTCGGGGGAAGTTTCATCTCTACACTTTCGTCGGATCGTGGCCGTGGTGCTACGCGCTGGCATGGGTGGGAGCGAATCTTGGAGAACGCTGGGATAGCGATCCGAGGTTGAAGCAGTGGTTTCATCGGATGGATGCGGTGATTGTGTTGGTGCTGCTGACGGGGATTGTTTACTTTGTGCAGAGCCACTGGAGAAATCGGGTGAAGTCGGAGAGCGTGGCGGACTAGAAGGGGTGTTCGTTAAGCAGGTAAGATCAAGGGCTAAAGCAGGAGCAAAGCAGGTCAAGGTCAAAGTCCCCACGTCAGCCCGATGAAGCTGGGCGGGACGTGGGGCACCAGTTTTGATTTCTATTGAGTGAGTTTTGAACTGTTAGACCTTGGCTGGTTCGGCCTCGCGGGCGGCTTGCTTGGCACGCGCTTCCTGAACGGCCTTGATCCGCGACTTGCGAAGCGTCAAGAACTCTTTCGCTTCTTTGTAGAGGCGTTTGCGGTCTTCATTCTTGAACAGCGAGCCGAGAACGATCGGAACCCAGACCTTGGGACGGAAATAGTATTCGTCGTAGAACTTGTGGACCATTTCCATGGTGTAGTCGGCGGGCAGGCCGGGATATTCGACGTGCGCTACCTGATGTCCGCCGAGATCGACCATGTCGTTTTCACGGATGACGAAGTCGTTCTGCTTGACGTAGTCATAGAACTCGGTGCCGGGATAGGCGTGAGCCATGGAGACCTGGATGGTCTCGACGTTGAGTTCCTTGGCGAAGTCGATGGTGCGGCGAATGGTTTCGCGGGTTTCACCGGGAAGTCCGAGGATGAAATCGCCATGAATCGCCAGGCCAAGCTTCTTGCAATCCTTTACAAACTGGCGGGCGCGCTCGAGCGTTGCACCCTTCTTGATGTTCTTGAGGATTTGCGCATCGCCGGATTCGAAGCCGACGATTAGCAGACGGCATCCGGCTTCCTTCATCGCTTTCAGTGTTTCGAAATCGGTGGTGACTCGCGAGGTGCATGACCAGGTGAGCCCGAGCGGCTTCAACTTGGAGCAGAGCTCGACGGTACGGGCTTTCTGGATGTTGAAGGTGTCGTCATCGAAGAAGAACTCCTTCACCTCTGGCCAGTAAGCTTTGGCCTTCACCATCTCGGCAGCGATGTCGTCGGAGGAACGCTTGCGCCACGCGTGTCCGGAGTGCGTCTGAGGCCACAGGCAGAATGTGCATTGGGCCGGGCATCCGCGCGTGGAGTAGAGCGCCACGTAAGGATGCTGCAGGAATGGCACGTTGTAGCGGGTGACGTCGAGGTCGCGCTTGTAAACATCGACCACGTGCGGCAGAGCGTCGAGGTTCTCGATGGAGGGACGGTCGATGTTGTGGACGATCTTCCCATCGGGGCCACGGAAACTTGCGCCGAGGATTTCAGCCAGGGGCCTGCCATTGGCGTATTCGACGACGGCGTAGTCGAATTCACGACGAACGATGAAGTCGATTTCAGGATGGCTGAGTGCATGGTCGGGCGACACGGTGACGTGGGGTCCGACGAAGCAGACTTTGAGATTGGGATTGGCCTTCTTCATGAGGCCGGAGAGTTTGACATCGCCTTCGAAGCCAGGCGTGCTGGTGAACAAGACCATGAAATCGTAGTCTTTGCCGATTTCAATGGTTTGGTCGGCGCTGACGTGGTGCGGGTTGGCATCGAGCAGGCGCGAACCCTCCAGCATTCCAGCAGGGTAAGCGAGCCAAACCGGATACCAATAGGATTCGATTTCGCGCGTGGCCGGCCAGCGTGAGCTGGCGCCGCCGTCAAAGTTCTCAAACGAGGGCGGATTGAGGAACAGTGTTTTCAAAGGCATAGCAGTCCAACATCGATACTATCATCGGCCCTTCGCCTTCGGCATCAAATGCACGCGGAAGGGGAAAAACCCGTGGTGAACAGTCGCGAGACATCAGTGGGCAGAGCTGGAAAGTTCAGTGAAACGGAGGTCAAAAGACCCACCTCTGCCAACAACGGGACCCACCTCTGCCAACAACGGGCAGAGGTGGGGCACCGGTAAATCTGTAGACTTGCAAATTCTTCAACGGACCATTGAAACTAATAACAGATTTACTTGAAGGGAAAACATGGCGCATATCAGCCGTGAGACATGGCAGGTGGCGATTGACGCGCTCCGAGCCAATAAGGTGAAGGCGGCGCTGACCATGCTGGGCGTGGTGATTGGCTCGGCGTGCATTGTGCTGGTGGTGACCATTGCGCTAATCGGCAAAACATATGTGTTGCAGCAGATCGAGGGCGTAGGCTCAAACCTCGTTTACGCCGGTTACACGGGCGGCACGGCCAGCGCGCGCTCGCAGGCCGACGAGATCAACCTCAACGACATGGAGGCGATCCGCCAACTGCCGCATGTAATTGAGGTGGCGGGTACGTATGACATGGCCACCAGTGTCGTGATCAATGGGCAAGAAAAGCCGGTGGCGCTAATCGGTGTGAGTCAGGGCTTCCAGAAAATTCGCAATCTACAGATATTGGAGGGTCGCTTTTTCGACCAGGTTGACCAGGCGACCGGAGCAAAAGGGTGTTTGATCACGCAGGAACTGGCGAAGCAACTTCCTCCGGGACCGATGATCGGACGACAGCTACGCGTAGGCGAACAGACGTTTACGGTGATTGCGGTGTTTCGCGAGCGGGTGGCGACCTTTGGGCAATCGGAGATCAGCTCGCAATCGGTGCTGATACCGTTTGGGCTGATCAAGTATTACTCCGGCCACGATTACGTCAAGACGCTCTACGCGCAAACGGACACGGGCGACAGCGTGCCGACCGTGACGGAGGCGGTCCAGAATCTACTGAAGAGCCGACACACTCCGGGTGCGGTATATGCGGTGCAGAATCTGGCCTCGATTCTGGAGGCGGCGCGAAAGATCTCGATGGCGCTGACAGTGGTGTTGATGTTGGTGGGAATGATTGCACTCATTATCAGCGGCGTTGGAATTATGAACATCATGCTGGTAACGGTGACGGAGCGCACACGGGAAATCGGATTACGCAAGGCCGTGGGAGCGCAGAGAGACGAGATTCTGTATCAGTTTCTGATTGAGGCGCTGATCATCAGCGGAGTAGGCGCGATTATCGGAGTGCTTATTGCCGTGAGTGTGAAGGTGATTGTCGAGCCGTTGATTCCGCCTGAGGTGGGGCTGAAGATTCCGATCTCGGTTTACTCGGTGCTGGTGGCCCTTGTAGTTTCGTGCGCAACGGGAGTGTTGTTTGGATACCTGCCGGCGAATCGCGCTTCGAAGCTTCAGCCGACAGAGTCGCTAAGGTACGAGTAGTCCTGAAATCGAAAGCAATCGAAGCGCTCCTGCAACTCTGAGTTGAATAGTTCAGAGTTTGCACGGAGCGCCTTTCGTTGCGCGCAAGAAGCACGAGCATTCTGATGGCCCAGGCTTATTTGCCTGCGTACTTGATCAGGGTCTCGCGCCAGGGGGCAGCTTCCTTGGGCGAGTCGATGTTGCCGAGGAGGATGGTTTTGAAGGGAACCATGCGACCGTAGAAATCGCGAGTGTCATCCTGGTGCTGAGAGACGACGGCTCCGTTGAGAGAGATACCGGCGAAGACGCCGCGAGTGCGCGAGTAGGTGAGTACCTGAGCACGCATCTTCCAATCGGTTGAGGCGTCGGCATGGCGTCCGACGGGACCGGCGGCAACGCTGGCGTCGGCGCCAAGTTTAAATTTGCTTTGCAGCAGGTTGTTCATGCCTCGATCATTCATGATAAGCATGACGATATCGGCAGCCTGGCCGCCGATCTGAAAGCCAAAGCTTCCACCGCGGACGGAAAAGAAGGCAGGAGCGCTCCAGCCTTTTTCAGTACGGCAACTTGCTACACCCTTGCCGTAAGCTCCGCCAACTCCGAACGCCGCTTTAAACATGCTGGGAATGACGGCGACGCACTTGGTATTGGAGAACACTTCTTCGGGCACACCGCTGTCGGGAGCCGACATGATCTCCTTGATGACGTTAGAGCTGGTTCGGAGACGCTCAACATCATCGGCTCGATCGCCTGCCAAAGCCACAGTGGTCGAGAGAAGCACAACGAGTGCAATCAGGATCTTATTCAATGGGAGTTTCCTTCCGGTTGATTTAGAACTGAATCCCTGGATTATAGTAACGCTTTGCTGGCTGGAAAGTTTCGGAGCGGGAGGGGGGAGTGCGGAAAAGAGTGGGGTCTGGTTAAGAAGGCTAAGGCGGCGAGGGAAGATTGGGTGAATGAGGTCATTCGCGGCGCTCATGGTGACGCTTCAAGGGCAAGGGCAGGAGCAAGGGCAAGGAGCAAAGGCAAGGAGCAAAGGCAAGGAGCAAGGGCAAGTGCAGGAGCAAGGGCAAGGAGCAAAGGCAGGAGCAAGGGCAAGTGCTGGAGCAAAGGCAAAGACCCCACGTCAGCCCGAAAAGCCGGGCGGGACGTGGGGCACCAGTTCTGATTTCTGATCGCGTTACCGGTTGGAGACGAGGGAGTGCGTGATGGCGTGGACGGAAAGAGCAATGCGGTTTTGCACGCCGACCTTTCGCATTAGCTTGGCTACGTGAGCTTTTACGGTTCGCTCTTCGATGCCGAGCGCGGCGCCGATTTCTTTGTTGGAGCGACCGGCGACGAGGAGTTCGAGCACCTCTTTTTCACGGTCGGTGAAGGTTACGCGGCCGGCAGGGAAGATGCGTCCCGGAGAAGAGGTGACACGCTCAATGAACGTGGAGAGCACACGCCGGGGAGCCCAGACAGAGCCTTGATGGACGATGCGGATTGCCATCGCGAATTCGTTGGGACTGGCGGCTTCGTCGACGTACCCTTTGGCCCCGGCAGCGAGCGCTTTGAGGATCATTTCGTCGTCAGCTCCGGCTCCGGTCACGATGATTCTGAGATCGGGGCGCTGGGCTTTGAGACCAGCCATGACGTCAAACAGATTCTGATTTCCACGGCTGCCGAGCAGGATGAGGTCGGCATCGGCATTGCTGGCGATATCGCTGGCGGAAGCCGAGACGAGTTCCATGTCGGGTTCGGTGTCAAAGAGCGCGCGGAATCCGATGAAACGAAGCGGATCGCTCTCAACGACAGCAATCTTTACCTTCGTGGTTGAATTCGATGCGTTGGACTTGTCAGCTTCAGTCAATTCCGCACCTCTCTTCTTGGCCGGAGCAGGAGCCAAGGCAGCCGTCTTTGTTCCTGGGGCATGAACCATGCAGTAAGCATACTCAGGTTTCGGAAAAAATGAACAGAAAAGTAAACCTTCGATACTGTACGCCGGGACAGGTCCAAAAATCCGACATTTCGCGCCTTCAATGCAAAAACTGGCCAATGACCCAGGCAGAGATGACTGGACTCGGGGGCAGAGGATATTGGTTAAGCTCGGATATGGGAGGAAGTTGCTTTGAGGATCAGGCTTTGAGGGACTAAGGAGATTCTCCTCAGGTTACTAAGTGCTCCTGTGCATTCCCGCTCTGGCGGGCGTAGGGCAGAATCTTTCTATACCTGAACGAAAGCTTTTGAACGTTAGCTCTCTGCTGTGCAGGTTTTTCGGCCAGCGGGGGAGGGCGGGCGTTCAAGGAAGATAGGCCGCCGAGGGAGACCATCCCTCCGCAGCTGGTTATTCCAAAACGCATGGCGTTCAGGGCTTCAAAGGGTTCCGCAGGAGACATGACGCGCCGCCACGTACTCGCCGGATTTCTACTACTAGCAATTCTGCCGACAGCGACTCTAGCTGCACAGGCACAAAGTCATTCGCGTGAAATTGAAGCAGTTGAACTGCAATTTCTCTCCACAAAGAATTCCGATCAGCGTAAAGAACTGGTCCGCCAGTTGAAGCAGTTGGCTGCGCCGGGAAAGACATCCGGAAGGGCGGCAGCGGAAGATGCGAAGGCGCTGAACGTGGCCGTGTCAGCGATGCTGCCGGTAGCGGACTCCGCTGAAGAAGCGGAAGAACTGCTGCGAATCGGTTTGGCGAATCCAGCAGGGCGTTCCATGGGAAACCAGAGCGGCGAGCGAGTTGAGCCGCAGGATTCCGATTTTCTGGTGAATGCGAGACGAGCCGCGCTGGGCGCACGCCGCGCGAACGGGGATGTTGAGGCGCTCGCCGATATTCGAGTGGATCGTTTGCGAAAAGACAGCCTGGGACGCGACGGGTTGACGTCGGCGCATGTGCAGCAGATCTGGCGTATCAACACCGCGCAGGGAGCCCGAAGCTTTTCTCCGCGCTCGGTGATGTACGCGTCGATGAGCGAGACGCTGGAGATTGTTCAGGCACGCGTGCTGAAGCGGGATGGACGCGAGGTGGCGGCAACAATTTCAGCCGACCAGCCGGTGGTGGAGCGGGGTTCGTCGATGTATTTCGACTCGCGCTCTCGCGATCTGCACTTTTCGCAATTGGAGCCGGGCGATGTGGTGGAGGTTGAGTATCACTTGCTGCCGGCAACTGAAGTGAATCCATGGGCGGGATACTACGCGCGGTTGGACCTGTTCCGCGATTCGTTTCCGACGAGGCTGCGGCGGCGGGTTGTGATCGCGCCGAGCGCAATGAAGCTGTATGCGGTGGAGCACGGGGTGCGTCCGGCGACGGTGCGGCAGAATGGCGACGAAACGACGCGCACGTGGGAAGCGCGCGACATCACGGCGCAGCCCTTTGAGGCGCTTTCACCCGGTGGCACGGCATCGGCGCCGTACGTGCATGTTTCGACGATTGGCTCCATGGAAGAGTTTGGACGCTGGTACAGTGCGCTGCTGGAGCCGGGACTGAAGCTGGACGACAAGATGATCGCGGTTGCCGAACAGATTCGCAACAGCGGACTGAGCACTCAGGCAAAGGTGCAGGCAGTTTACGAAACGGTGCAGCGGAGCACGAAGTATGTCGCGTTTGAATTTGGAATACATAGTTACCAGCCTTATTCGGTCGCGCAGGTAAATCGCCGCGGTTTTGGCGACTGCAAGGATAAGGCGGCGATGCTGGTGGCGCTGCTTCGGGCGGTGGGCATTCCGGCGGAATTTGCCATGGTGCGAACGCGGTCGGCGGGAGATGTGGCTGCGCAAGCCTACTCGGTGCAGTTGTTCAATCACGCTGTAGCGTATGTGCCTTCGCTGGGACTTTTCCTGGACGGCACGGCTGAGTATGCGTCGCTTGGCGAATTGCCTCCCGACGATCAGGGAGCGCTGGCGATCACGGTGGATGACCAGGGCAAGGCCACGCGGAGAACGCTGCCGTTTTCGTCGCCGGAGTCGAATCGCGTGAGCCGCGAAGTGACGGCGCGGGTGGATCACACGGGACGAGTCGAGTTTCAGTCGCAGACGAAGTTCGAAGGCTATTTTGCGTCAGAGCAGCGGCGCAATTCCGAGTCGAATGACCTGGCGGGAAACTATCGGGCGACACTGGCACAGTTCTATCCCACGGTGAAGATTGCGCACGCAGTTGCCGAGGGAACGGCGCGGGCTTCGCATGTAGTGGATTTGAAGATTGAAGGCTCGATCGACGCGGCGCAGGGAGAACGGGAAGTGACGCTGCGCAGCTCACTGAACACGGCGGGGCTGACGAAGAAATATGCGCCGGAACGGATCAGGCTCAATCCCGTGCTGGTGCCGGTGACTCCGAGCGAGCACGAGGTGTTCGATTACGAGTTGCCGGAGGGTGCGACGGCCGTGCTGCCGCCGAATACGCGGTTGCACACGAATTTCGGAAGCGTTGAAGTGAGCTACGAGCAGAATGGCCGCAAGCTGCGAGTGGAGACCTATACGGAACTGGTTCCACTGACGGTGAAGACAACGGACTATGCGGGGTTCCGGGCATTCTGCAAATCCGCCGATGAAGCTTTGCAGCGGGAAGTCAGGATTACACTGCCATGACGATGAAGCGATGGATCGCCGCAGCGACACTGTTCACATTGAGCGCAGCGATGTCTGCACGGACGAATGATACGCAGGTATCAGGAGATGGCCTGATGTCGGAAGCGGCTCAATTGGAAAAGTCGCGTGAAGCGGGGTTGCTGACGGATTGGCATATGAGCGGACGCTTCGGGCACAGCGGCGACTTTGCGCATCGGTTCGCGCCAGAGAAGGAAGCGGCGAAGCAGGCTCAGAAGGCGGCTCCGAGACACTTCGAACGGAGACGGTACGAGCTGGTGTTTCCGGAGGGCACGTTTGCCATGCCGAAGGAGATGACGCGGCAGGATGGCGTGTTCTACGCGGTTTCAAGCAGGTACCTGAGCAGCGGCGGCGATTGGAATGTGTATCTGGAGAGCGGCGCGGAGGCGGTGGTTTTTGTCGATGGCCGGAGGGCGCTGGCTCGCGGGCCGAAGGCGGCGGGCGCGTCGCGTGGAAAGATTCATGTAGAAAGCGGATATCACCTGGTGATGGTGAAATTCACCGCGGAGGCGGCTCCGTTCCGAGTTGCGATTCTGCCGCCGAACTCGGGATCGAAGCGGAAGAATAACACTCCTTATTTGCAGGCTTCGCCAGCGTCGGAAGACATGATGGCGGCGGTGGGTGGGATGGGGAAGTCGGGACTTTAGCGGTAAGACGCCGAGGGAGGCTTGCTGGTTGAGAAACCTGTGAAGCGGCACGAGAAGATGTGGGGTACGGGGGCCCTTCGCTGCGCTCAGGGTGACCCTTCAAAAACCATTTGAAAAAACAGAACAAACCATTCAAGAACAAAACAAGATCAAAGGCTTGTTGGGAATCGATTACTGACTTCCCAGGTTATCGCCGCAAAGAACGCGGCGCGAACCTGGGGCACCCGCGCGTTTGGCTTAATTGAACGAGATCAACAGAAGTCGGGGCGTTCGCGCTATTGAACGGGATCAGCTTAAGAAATCCGGGTCGCGCGGTAATGAGTCGCCGTAGCAATTAGTCGCTGTATTCGTGGCGGAACTGCTGGTAGGAGGCTACGCTGCGACGCTCGGCGTCTTCGATGAAGCGCTCGCTCAGGCGGCTGAGAGTTGCGAAGATCTGGGTCGCGCGGTTGATGTACTCGGGAGCGTTCTCCCAGACGGATTCGAAGCGCTCGGGGTATTCGCTGGCAAGCAGGGCGAGACCTCCGGCGACGGACGCGATGCCGACATTGCGACGTCCGGAGAGGGCCAGAACGGTTCCGGCTCCGACGGCGCCGCAGACCAACACTTTCTTCCAGTTCTGCATAGATAACCTCCGCCGGCGAAAAACCGGCAATCATTTCAAATATTCTCGAACTTAGACTGCGAAACGGCGGCGGCTGTTGCTTGCCATGCCGAGAGTCGCAGGGCCTGCCGTGTCGTGGATATTCTACGCCATCGGCGACGCGGACCACTGCTGGCAGTTTCGTGCGCGAGGATATTCGGACGTGCAGGTTCCGACTTCAGGCAGAACGCCGGGAGCGGGCGGTCGTGGCTCGCTTGGCGCCGGGGTGAATAGGCTTGCGGGCGGAAGCCGCGACCGCTGGGGTACTCTCAATAACTGAAACCTCGGGCAATTGCTGGTGCATGGTGAGGACGCGTCCGAAGAGATCACCGTGGCGCTCCACCCGCTCCAAAACCTGGGGCGCGGTGAATTGGAGTGTGGCGGGATCATTGGATTCGAGACAGCGGCCGACCTCGGCCCAGGTCACGGGCGTGGAGACGGTGGGGCTGGAGCGGGCGCGCAAGGAATAAACGGAGACAGTCGTTTTGTGTTCGTCGTTCTGACTCCAGTCCACTAGAACCTTGCCGGGCCGGAGAGACTTCTTCATATCGCTGACGACTACGTCGGGATGCTTGCGCTCAAGCTTCAACGCGAGCTCGCGGGCAAAGGGCTTGGTTTCTGCATAGCTGACGCCGGAGTTGAGGGGGACGTAGATCTGGAGGCCTTTGGAGCCGGACGTTTTGGCAAAGCTGCGGAGACCAGAGCGGGAGAACGCGTCGCGCACCCAGAGTCCAACCTGGCAGCAATGGACGATGTTGGCGGGCTCGCCGGGATCGAGATCAAAAACGATGAAGGACGGGTGCGGCATGGCCGAGGCAAGGGAAAGCGAGGAATGCAGCTCAATGGAGGCGAGGTTCGCGGCCCAGACCAGGGTGGGAAGGTTCTGGGCGACGCAGTAATCCATCCAGCGGTGGTTGCCTTCGCTCCAGATGGGAGCGGTTGTAACCCATTCGGGACGGTGGCGCGGGCAGTTCTTTTCGTAGAAGAACATTCCGGAGACGCCGTTGGGGTAGCGCTTGAGAGTGAGCGGCCGTCCGGCGAGATGAGGGATGAGGACAGGAGCGATGCGGACGTAGTAATCGATTACCTGCCCCTTGGTGAAGCCAGTCTCGGGGTAAAGGACCTTGTCGAGGTTGCTGAGCGAAAGTCGTCTGCCCTCGATGGCGACAATGGATTCACGGCGCGGCA
This sequence comes from Saccharimonadales bacterium (SeqCode), assembly GCA_035539055.1. Classification (GTDB taxonomy): domain Bacteria; phylum Acidobacteriota; class Terriglobia; order Terriglobales; family Acidobacteriaceae; genus TOLSYN. Next base: position 20,335 of record DATLJC010000032.1, read on the forward strand.
TGAACGGATTAGATGCAGGAGAAAGGGCCCTAATAAGAATCTCTCGAAAGAGAATGTTAGGAAGTGGTACAACGGAACGCATGAGATCGATTGAGTTGGCAAAAAGGATTGGCGCGGTCTGCGAGGGCAGCGACGTTGAGTTGATTCAGGTTGCGAGCTTTGGTTCGGCAATGGAGCAGAGCCTCGTGTTCGTGGAGCATGCGCGCTTTCTGGATTCGGCCCTGAACTGCGCGGCGGGGGCGGTGATCGTGGCGGCGGATGCGGCTGTTGGCGAGAGGCGGGGCAAAGTGTTGCTGAGGACAAAAAATCCGCGGCTGGCGTTTGCCCTGGCAGCCGAGGAACTGAGGCGATGCGCCGTCTGCGAAGGAGGCGTTGATGCTTCGGCCATTGTCGATCCATCGGCAGAGGTGGCGACAACGGCATGTGTGGATGAGCTGGCAGTAGTGGGCGCGGGAGCGAAGATCGGAGCACGGAGCCATGTGGGGCCAGGATGCGTGATTGGACCGGGAGTGGTGATGGGAGAAGATTGCAACCTGGTGGCGCGGGTGACGGTGTATCCGGGAACTACGATGGGCGACCGGGTGATTGTGCAGGCGGGCGCGGTGCTGGGGGGAGATGGATTCGGATTCGTGCCGGATCCGGCGACTGGGCGCTTTCATAAGTTTCCACAGATTGGACGGCTGGAGATTGGCAATGACGTGGAGATCGGCGCTAATACGACGATCGACCGCGGGGCGCTGGATGCCACGGTGATTGCCGATGGAGTGAAGCTCGACAATCTGGTGCAGGTGGGGCATAACGTCAGGATTGGGCGCAACGTGGTAGTGGCTTCGCAGACCGGGATCAGCGGGAGTTCGGTGCTGGAGGATGGCGTGATCGTGGGCGGGCAGGTGGGGATCGCCGATCACGTAACGATCGAGCAGGGAGTGATACTGGGAGCGCAGAGCGGTGTTCCGAGCAAGAAGGTGGTGCGCGGGAAAGGCGTGGTTTTCTGGGGGACTCCGGCGAGGCCGATTGGGGAGTATTTGAAGGAGCTGGCTACGCTGGCGCGGATTACGAGGAAGAGGAAGTAGTGGCAAAGGCAAGAGCAAGTGCGGGTTGCTGGTGATGCGGGCGTTATCTGTTCCCCACATTTGCCAAAAGAGGGCAAATATGGGCCACCCGGGGGCTGATTGGGCCACCCTGGGGGCTGATTGGGCTGCCCGGGGGCGGATTGGGGCTACGCCTGGTTCAAATCGTCGCTCTTTTACTTCTTACGTGGAGGGGACTTCGGCTTTGGGGGCGGAGTCTTCGGGAGTCGATTTTGTGTTCATGCTGCCGCCTTCCATGGCGATGCGGGCTACGCTCACGTTGAGCATGGCGGCCGATAGGCTATGGACGAACATGTCGGAAATTTTGATGAGTGAACTTGAGTCGGCTTCGTTGATGCCCATTTTGTCGAGATCGGAGGAGCTGAACTCGATGGGACCGGGAAGTTCCTTGACGATTTGCAGGGCGTCTTCGCGCAGAGCGTTTTCGCTGTGCTGGAAAAGCTCGGAGACGGTGATGGGCTTGACGGCGGTCCAGTAGCTCTGGAGGAAATCAGGCCAGCGGGCAAAGGCCCGGTAGACGGTGTGGACAACATCGGCGTTGGTCGCGGTCCTGATGTCGGCGAAGATGCTCTTTACGACGGGGCCGGCCGAGTCCTCATCGACAAGCACGATGCGGCCGTGGGGCTTGGGACGGGGCGCTGGAGTGAGCGGGACTTCGGAGCTTCCGGCAGGGCCCTCGAACGACTCAGAGAGTAGAGCCGAGAGCATGAGACTGATGGGGACGGCGTAACAGAAAAAGTTGATGCAGCTCTTTAACTCTTCGCGGGCGCCGAGACTGAAATCGAGCCGGGTAACTTCGGACTTTAGATCGGGAACTTCAAAATAGGTATGGACGCGGGTGTAGCTATCGGCGCGCAAGCGGTGAGCGCATGCGAAGAACGCCTGCGACTGCACGATGGGGCGGACAGTGGTCCAAAAGCTTTCCAGAAAACGCGGATGGGTGCCGAGAAATTGGAAGAAGCTGCTGATGTGCGGCACACCAAAGACACATTGAACGTCGCGATAGATATCTAATACGCGGCCCGTGGCCTCGGAGAGCGGAAGTAATCGAACGGCCTGACCTTTTTTCCAGCTCATAGGTGAATCAGATGATAAATCCCGGCAACTCAGATTCACAAATCTGAAACAGGAATAGTTGGGAATGCCGGGGAGGGGAAGTCTCGCTGGGTGGGACGAGTTGGCCTCTGACGTGAGTCATGTCATTATTACGTGCTTATGCGTGACTTCCAGGTTCTATTCGATCACGGCGAACGCTCCGAATTGCTGGACCCGGGAATGGCTCTGTACGGCAAGCTGGGTTTTCCGGCTCACGGCGAGAAACCCTGGATCTATGCGAATTTTGTGCAAACGCTGGATGGGATTGTTTCATTGCTGGGCGACGAGGCGGGAGGCGCGGACATTTCCGAGTCGGCGGAAGATCGCTGGCTGATGGACTTGCTACGAGCGCACGCGGACGCGGTAATGCTGGGGATGGGAACGCTGCGGGAGGAACAGAGGATGGGGCGGCCACGCCCGCGCGGACCGGTCTTCCGGATTATGGATACGGGAATGCAACAGCTCAGGACGACTTTGCGCCGGGGCAGGGAGCGCAATGTGCTGGTGACGGCGCGAGCGGATTTCCAGATGAGCGACTATGCGGTGTTCGATGGTGAGTTTGTGGACGTAACGCTGGTAACGACACACGAAGGCGCGAGAAGGCTGGGGCCGCAGTTGGAAGCACATCCTCGGGTGGACGTGATCGCAGTGGATGATGTGGAGAGTTCGCGGGGAGAAGGATTGGATTTGCGGAAGGCAGTGGCCGAGCTGCAGCAGCGCTACGGAATCAAGCATCTGCTGTGCGAAGGCGGACCTACGTTGTACTCGGGAATGCTGCAGGCGGGGCTGATCGACGAAAAGTTTGTTACGGTTTCACCGATGGAGGTGGGACAGTTATGCGCACAGGGCGTTAGGCCGACCGTGCTGCCGAACGTGGGATTCAGCAAGGAAGACGCAGTGCGATGGGAATGGTTGAGTTGCAGGAAAGTAGGCGACTATCAATTCCACAGATTCCGCCGCAAGTCGGCTTGATTTGTTAGACTCTGATTGTGAAAGGCATACATAAGAGCGCCTGGCTGCTGGCGATTGGCTCCGGGCTGCTGCAGATTCTGATTTTTCCCCGACCTAATTTGTACTGGTTGTGCTGGATTGCACTGGCACCGCTGTTCTATGCGCTGCTGCGCGCGCGAGAGGCGGATGCGACGGAGTTGCTGAACGAGGAGAGCGACTCGTTCCTGGTTCCGGCACGGGCGTGGCAGGGATTTCTGCTGGGATGGGCATCGGGAACGGTCTTCTATTTTGGGACTTGTTACTGGGTCTATTCGGTGATGCACCTTTATGGCGGGCTCTCACCGTTCATTTCGTTTCTGCTGCTGGTGTTGTTTTCGATGTACATCGGACTTCATCACGCGATTTTCGGGATGCTGATGGCGGTGGCGGGGCGCTCGCGGGTGGGATTCAGCCGGAAAGCGCTGGTGCTGGCTCCGTTTCTATGGGTGGCGGTGGAACTGCTGCGGGCTTACGTGGTGAGCTTTCCGTGGACGCTGCTGGGAACGGCGCAGGTTGATAATCTGCCGCTGGCAAGGCTGGCTAGCGTGACCGGCGTGTACGGCGTTTCGTTTGAGATTGCGCTGGTGAATACGGTGTTCGCGGCGGCGATGCTGGTGAATCGGAAGCGAAGGATTGCGACGCTCGGGGCGGCACTGGCGGGAGCAATTGCCTTGCAATCCACGGTGCTGGTGAAGGTGGAAGCGAGCCCGGTGGATGCACATGCAACGCTGGTTCAGCAGAACGTGCCTATCGAACGGCAATGGACATTTGAAGGCTATGACCAGCTTCTGAAAGAACTCGGGTCGATAAGCCGAGCGCCAGAAGCAGGCAGGAATTCGAGCGTGGCTCCGCTGATTGTGTGGCCGGAATCGCCCGCACCGTTTGAGACGGACGACCGATTGTTCTCCGAATCGACGGCGGCGCTGGCACGGAGGCAGCAATCGTGGTTGCTGGCGGGAGCTACGGCGGTAGTGCCGGTTGCGCCGGGGAGCGCGCCGAAGACATCGATCACGCCGCGAGAGTCAGAGCAGGTGTACAACTCGGCGCTGCTGCTGAATCCGGCGGGTACGGTGGTGCAGCGGTACGACAAGGTTCACCTGGTGCCTTGGGGCGAGTATGTTCCGTTTTCGTGGGCGTTTGGATTTGCGAAGGCGCTGACGCATGAGGTTGGAGCGTTTTCGGCTTCAGCGTCCGGGCGGACGCCGCTGGAGGTGGGCTCGCATCGATATGGAACCTTTATCTGCTATGAGTCGGTGTTTCCGCATGAGGTGAGGCAGTTTGCGGAGCATGGGGCGGAGGTGTTTGTGAACATCTCAAATGACGGGTGGTTTGGCGACTCGGGGGCTCCGTGGCAGCACTTGAATATGGCCCGGATGCGGGCGGTTGAGAATCATCGCTGGCTGTTGCGAAGTACGAACACGGGAATTACTTCGGCGATCGATCCGCTGGGACGAGTGGTGGCGGTGGCTCCGCGAAATCGGCGGGTGGTGCTGGATGCTCCTTACGGAGTGATCAGCGAAACGACGTTTTACACGCGCTACGGCGACTGGTTCCCGGTGCTGTGTGCCATAATTTCAATCACTGGACTGTTGTGGCGCGACCGCACCGGTGCGCACATGACGCATCCCGTCCCTGTGTAGGAGCAGGATATAGATATGATCGATCAACAGTTGGAACAAGAGTTCTCGGCCTTGCGAGGCAAGGTGCGCGAGCTACAGGAGTATCTTTGACTCGCCTAAGCTGAAGGTGGAGTTGGAGCAAGTGGAAGAGAAAGTCGCAGAGCCGAATTTCTGGAACGATTCCGAAAACTCACAGAAGACGATGCGCGAGCGTAAACGGCTGGAGGACGCACTGGCGACCGACACGGAGTTGGCGCGGCGTGTGGAGGACATCTCCGCCTATTTTGAACTGGCCACCGAAGGCGAGAAGGTGGATGAGGACATTACGCGCGAGATGAATGCGTTGCGCGAACTGGTGGAGAGGCTGGAGACAGAGACTCTGCTGAGTGGCGAACTTGACCGCAGCAACGCTATCGTGACGATTCATCCAGGCGCGGGAGGCACAGAGTCGCAGGACTGGGCGGAGATGTTGCTGAGGATGTTCCTGCGATGGTGTGAGCGTAAGAAGTTCGGTACGGCGATCAACGATCTGCAGCCGGGAGACGAAGCGGGGATCAAGTCGGTGACGGTCAGCGTTTCGGGCGAGTTTGCCTATGGGATGTTGACCAGCGAGATTGGCGTACACAGGCTGGTGAGGATTTCGCCGTTTGATTCTCAGGCGCGGCGGCATACGTCGTTTGCCAGCGTGTATGTGTCGCCTGAAATCGACGACAACATCGAAGTAATTATCAAGCCGGAAGATATACGGATCGACACGTATCGCTCCGGCGGCAAGGGCGGGCAGCACGTGAATACGACGGATTCGGCGGTGCGGATTACGCACTTTCCGACCGGGCTGGTAGTGGCCTGTCAGAACGAACGTTCCCAGCACAGCAACAAGGAACGCGCCTTCAAGATGCTGCGTTCGAAGATCTACGAGTACGAACTGGAGAAAAAGCGGCAAGCAAGTAAGAAGGTTGAGGATTCGAAGCTGGATATCGACTTCGGTTCGCAAATTCGCTCGTATGTTTTGCAGCCTTACCGCATGGTGAAGGACCACAGGACCAAGTTGGAAGTTGGCGATGTGGATCGCGTGCTGGATGGCGATATCGATCCGTTTATCAGGGCCTATCTGTTGATGCGTAGAGCAGAACAGAGGTAAGAAGATGGCGAAGGAGAAAAAGCAGTCCGTTCTCGAATCAAGGAAGCAGTTGAAAATGCCGCTGAGTGAGCGCTTCGACGACGCACTGGTACTGGCTGCGTCGCTACACAGGGGGCAGGCACGGAAGGCAAGCGGGGTGCCTTACGTGGCGCACCTTCTGTCGGTGGCGTCCCTGGTGCTTGAGGAGGGCGGCAGCGAGGACATGGCAATCGCCGCGCTGCTGCACGATGCCGCGGAAGACCAGGGCGGGGAAGAAACACTGTCGATCATCGCGGAGACCTTCGGGGTTCCCGTGGCACGGTGGGTTCGGCAGGCAAGCGATACGCTTTCATTGCCGAAGCCGGAATGGGAGATGCGTAAACAGCATCATCTTGCGGAGATTCCACGGGCAGATAGAGAAGCGCGACTGATTATGCTGGCCGACAAGGTTCACAATGCGCGGTCGATATTGGCTGACCATGCGAGGGTTGGCAGTGAGGTATGGGAGCGATTCAGCGCACCGCGCGAGCGCACGATCTGGTACTACGAAGCGTTGCTGGATGTGTTCGAGCGCGGGCTATCGCCGGTACTCTACGACACGTTGAGCAATTGCGTAAGGCAGATTAAGGAGTTGGATTAAAGTGGCGCGCCTTGTGGACCTGATCCGCGAGGGAACCGCACCGGCTTCGATGGTGCGAAGGGCAGCGCAGGGCAAGTTATCGGTGCCGGCAGTGGATGCCGTCGAGATTCTGGTTGCGCTGGCGGCGGATCGCGAGTTGGGGGCCGAAGCAGAGCGGACATTGGAGGCCTGGGATGAGCGGTCACTGATGGAGGTGTGTTCCAGCCCTGTGACTCCGTTGGCTGTGCTGCTGCATTTGATGGAACTCTTTGCACACCGGCCCTGGATGGTTACCGCGTTGTGCGAGAATCCAACTCTGCCGATTTCAGCGCTGGAGTCGCTGGCGGGAAGGGGAGACTTGCCTGTGCTGGAGGCTATGCTGCAGAGTCCGCGGGCGCGAGGGTCGGGACGATTGCTGAAGCTGATTGCGGCGAATCCTGAAGCGGAACCGGTGGCGCGGAAGCTGAATTGCTGGCTTGAGACGGCGGAGAGCAACGAGGCAGAAGAAGTCGCCGCCGAGTTCCTGACGCGGCACGCCCAAGATGTTGAAAAGGACGACACACAACCATTCGAGTTGGTGGCCGGCAATGAGGGCGAGGACGACGCGCTGGATAAGCTGATGCAGTCGGCAAAGCGAGGCGAGATTCCAGTGGAGCCCGAAGAAGTTGAACAACTCTCAATGCTGCAAAAGATTGGGCGCATGCGGGTTGGCGAGAGGATCAAGCTGGCAATGCGCGGCAATCGCGAAGAGCGGATGGTGCTGATACGCGACCGGTCGAAGCTGGTGGCTATGGCGGTGCTGGAATCTCCGAAGGTGACGGACATGGAGATGGAAGGCTTCGCGTCGATGAAGAACGTGCAGGAATCAGTGCTGCGGGCGATCTCCCAGAAACGCAACTACATGAAGCAGTATGGAGTGCTGCGCGCCCTGGTGAACAATCCTAAAACGCCGCTAGACACGGCGATGCCGCTGGTGGCGCATCTATTGGTGAAGGATCAGCGGTCCCTGGCGATCAACAAGAATGTGAACGAAACGTTGCGCAAGATGGCGATCCGGATATATCGGAACAGCGAACAGGGGACCAAGGCCTGATTCCAGAGGGGCGGGGGCGTGACTGAGCGCGTGGAAGACTTCTTGAGAAATGCAAAGACGATTGCGGTGGTGGGGCTGACCGACAATGCGAGCAGGGCCAGCTATGGAGTTTCCAGCTATCTGCAGAGCAAAGGATACCGGGTGGTACCGATAAACCCGAATGTGAGCGAGGTTCTGGGAGAAAAGAGTTATCCGTCGTTGATCGAGGCAGCGAAGGTGGAGAAGATTGATATTGTGGATGTGTTCCGGCGCCCGGATGCGGTTCCGGCCATTGTGGACGAGGTTTTGGCGTTGAAGCTTCCCGTGCTCTGGTTGCAGGAGACGGTTGTGCATGAAGCAGCAGCAGAGAAGGCGCGGAAGGCAGGCGTAACCGTGGTGATGGACAAATGCATCTTCAAGGAGCACCGGAAGCTGGGGCTATAGGGCAGAGTCGAAGTTGAATTACGGGAGAAAGCCCTGTCGCACCCAAAGACGGCAGGGCTCGTTCCATTTGGGAATAAATTGATTGTGTTGTTAAGCAGAGTAACCAACGTGACTTGTGTCACATCCAAGTTTGGTACGGGTAAACGTTGCGGACTGAACGTGGGTCGCAAACAGCGAAACGCGTTGGCCTCGGTTAGCCGATGACGAAACAAGAGGGTCGCCATGTCCCGCGAGCACATTTCCGTGTACAGGCCTGCATGCAATAAGGTGCGGTCCGGGTTGAGCAGTACTTATTTCCGCGATAGGCGGATGGGAATGCTCACGATACGTCTTTCACTATTTCTGGTACTTCTGGCGATCGTGTGCCCGGCGGGACAGATATTCGCGCAGAGTGCGCAGAACGATGTGCAATCGCCGGGTATACCGGCCCAGGCTCCCGACTCCAAGCAGGGTGAAAATTCGCCAAATACCAGCCCGGCCGAGGGAGGTACTGCTGCCACGGCGAGTAAGCCGCAGACAGCGGCTCCGTCGAGGCCGACTGGAAGTTCAGAGCAGGAGAGCGCGGCGGGTGAGGCGCCGGCTCCCAATGTGGTTTTGCCTCCGGCGATGGCGTCCAAGAGCAAGGTGCCGAACGAGACGAACTACGACGAAGTACACGTGAAGCCAATGGTGAAGTCGTCGGAGGCGGCAAAGTTCAATCCAAATTCCGCGGCGGCTGCTGAAGGGGAGATGGATCAGGGGCTGCGCACCCATACAAAACCGATTCGCGTGGATGTGGATTTGGTGCTGGTTCCAGTGACGATTACGGATCCGATGAACCGCCTGGTGACGGGGCTGGAAAAGGAAAACTTCGTACTGCTGGACAATGGGGAGAAGCAAGCCATCCAGCATTTTTCAAGCGAGGACGCGCCAATTTCTCTGGGCGTAGTTTTTGACATGAGCGGTTCCATGTCAAACAAGATTGAGAAGGCACGCGATGCGGTGGTGGAGTTTTTCAAGACGGCGAATCCGGAAGACGAATTCTTCCTGATCGCGTTCAATGACAAGCCGACGCTGCTTTGCGACTTTACGACCAGGATTGAGGAGGTGCAGGGGCAGTTGATATATGCGACGCCGAAGGGGCGGACAGCGCTGCTGGATGCGGTTTATCTGGGAATGGCAAAAATGCGGGAAGGCAAGCACCAGAAGAAAGCTTTGCTTATTATTTCCGATGGAGGCGACAATCGCAGCCGGTACACGGAAAACGAAATCAAGTCGATGGTGAAGGAAGCCGATGTGCAGATATATGCGATCGGGATTTTCGACTCGAGTCCGCGCAGCGACGAGGAGCGTTTTGGGCCGCAATTGCTGGCCGAAGTGACGGATGTCACGGGTGGGCGGACGTTTACGGTGGATAATCCGAACGAGTTGGCGGACGTGGCAACAAAGATTGGGGTAGAGCTGCGCAACCAATACATACTCGGATACCGTCCAACAAGAGCGTCTCACGATGGCAAGTGGCGCAAATTGAAAGTGAAGTTGAACACTCCCAAGGGATTGCCACAACTCTCGGTATATGCGAAGACGGGGTACTATGCTCCAAGTGAGTAGTGGAAATCGAATAAAGATTTGGTCGGTAGCGGTGTTTGTGCTGCTGATTGCCGCTCTGGGCGGAATTGCAGTCGCGCAGCAGCCGAGGACTAATCAGGGTACGGCAGCCCAAGGACAGAATGACGATGTACTGCTTCCTCCTGAGGGCGTGAACCCGGATAAAGTTCAGCCCCCGATGCCGGCAAAACAAGATCAGACGCAACAGCCGCAGGAAGCGCCGCCGCAGGCTGCGAATCAACCTGGGGACACGGTGAACGTGCCCCAGGGACGCGAGGCGGAAAAGAATAGCAGCGGCGGTTTCGTCTTTCGGTCCGAAGTTCAGGAAGTGACGCTACACGCAACGGTGGTGGACGACCGCCTGCGTCCGGTGACGACCTTGGATCGCAGCGCGTTCCAGGTTTACGAAGACGGTAAGCCGCAGCGGGTGACGTCGTTTCGCCGCGAAGATATTCCGGTGGCTTTGGGCATCGTGATCGACAACTCGGGCTCAATGCGTGAGAAGCGCCCGGGCGTGAACGCCGCAGCGCTGAACCTGGTGCGGGCAAGCAATCCGCAGGACCAGGTATTTATCGTCAATTTCAACAATGAGTATTATCTGGATCAGGACTACACGGGCAATGTGTCGCTGCTGCGGGATGCGCTGGAGCGGATTGAATCTCGTGGTGGAACGGCGCTTTACGATGCGGTGGTGGCGACTAGCGACCACCTGATGAAGTCCGCGAAGCTGCAGAAGAAAGTCATCCTGGTGGTGACGGACGGCGAAGACAATGCCAGCCGTGACACGCTGGAACAGGCAGTTCGGACCATCGCTGTCGATGGCGGGCCGACGGTTTACAGCATCGGACTGATGGGACACGAGAGCGAGAAGAAAGCGCGCCGGGCATTGCGAGTGCTATCCGAACAGACAGGCGGAGTTGCTTTCTTTCCAGTTGACGTGAATGAGGTGGAAGCCATCTCTCAACAGATTGCACACGACATTCGCAACCAGTACACGATTGGATATAAGCCTTCTACTCCCAAGACCGAAGGCGGGTACAGGCAGGTGAAGGTGGACGCAGTTTCGCGTGGTTACAGAAGGCTGCAGGTGAGGACGCGCAGCGGTTACTACGCAACGGGGGAGAGGGCGGCCTCGGTTAGTAAGTAGATCAAAGACGCCAAACTTCAAGTCAAGGTCAACAACCCCACGTCAGCCCGATAAAGCCGGGCGGGACGTGGGGCACCAGGACGCGGTCGAAGCAAGGGCAAGAGCAAGAAAAGGAGCAGGAGCAACAACCCCACGTCAGCCCGATAAAGCCGGGCGGGACGTGGGGCACCAGAAAGTGTTGATCCAATCTAATTGAAATAGCATAAGGCTCAGTGGATGAGCCTTTTTCTTATTGTGCGGTTGACCGGCAAACAGGGGAAGCCGTAGCCTGAAAGGTTCGACAAACAAGTAAATATAGGATTTCTGCCGATGAAATGTTCGATGCGGGTGGTGGACAGTGTTTTGGATCTAATTGGATCAACGCCGATGGTGCGATTACGCAAAGTGGTGCCGGAGAACGCAGCGGAAATCTGGGTGAAGCTTGAGGCATTCAATCCGGGATTCAGCATTAAGGACCGCGCGGCGCTGGGAATGGTGGAACAGGCGGAGCGGGAAGGCGTACTGCATCCCGGAGACACGATTGTAGAGGCGACGGCGGGCAATACGGGAGTAGGGCTGGCGCTGGTCGGGGTACAGAAAGGTTACAAGGTTGTGTTCTTTGTGCCGGAAAAGTTCTCCAAGGAAAAAGTGATGCTGATGGAGTGCTTTGGCGCGAAGGTGCATCGGACTCCCACGGATGAGGGAATGGAAGGTGCAATCAGCAGGGCCAAGCAACTGGTGCAGGAAAATGAGGACTACTGGTTTGCAGCGCAATTCTCCAATCCGGGGAATCCGCTTATTCATCACGACACGACGGGACGCGAGATTTGGGAGCAGACGGAGGGGCGCATCGATGCGTTCGTCTGCGGCGCTGGTACGGCGGGAACATTTACGGGCGTAGCGCGATACCTAAAGGAGCAGAATCCGAAGGTTCAGGCAATTTTGAGCGACACGCAGAATTCGGTTTACAGCGGTCAGACGTCGGGGGCGCATGATGTGGAGGGAATTGGAGCAAGCTTTATTCCTGAGACATTCGACCCGAAGGTGTGCGATGGGACGGTGATTGTCTCCGATGTGGAGGCGTTTGCGATGGTGAAACGGTTGGCCGTGGAAGAAGGAGTGCTCGGCGGATCGAGCAGCGGCGCGAATGTGTGTGGCGCGATTGAAGTGGCGAAACGGCTGGGAAAGGGAAAGCGGGTGATTACGCTGATTCCAGACTCGGCGGAGCGGTATCTTTCCAAGGACATTTTTAATTATCGCGGCGCGATGGAAGCAAAGCCGCAGGAAGTTTCGAGCTAGGCATGACGACAGAGCGCAAGGGATTTTCGACACGAGCGATTCACGATGGACAGGAACCAGAGGCACTGACCGGAGCAGTGGGAGTGCCGATTTACGCGACATCCACCTATCAGCAGGATGAACTGGGCAAGCCAAGGCTGGGGTATGAGTATTCGCGGGTTTCCAATCCAACGAGAGATCGATTGGAGACGAATCTGGCTTCGCTCGAGGGCGGAGTGGCGTCGCGAGTGTTTGCCAGCGGAATGGCTGCGGTGACCGCAGTTTGCCAGATGATGAAGGCAGGCGATCACGTGGTAGCCGGAGACAATCTGTACGGGGGAACTCCGAGGTTCTTCAACCAGGTGATGTCGAAGTTCGGCGTTGAATTTACATATGTCGATACAAGGAATCCGGACAATGTGGCGGCGGCGATCAGGGGAAATACGCGGTTTGTGTTTCTCGAAACGCCGACGAACCCGCTGATGTCGCTGACAGATATTGCGGCGGTGAGCGAGGTGGCGCACGGCAGAGGCGCGGAAGTGATCGTCGATAACACGTTCATGTCGCCGTATTTTCAGAGGCCGCTGGAACTGGGTGCGGATATGGTGCTGCACTCGACTACGAAGTTTCTGAATGGACATAGCGATGGTCTGGGCGGAGTGATCGTGTGTTCGACCGAGCAGCAGGCCGCGGATCTTGCGTTCATTCAGAAGGCTTCGGGCGCGATTCTGTCGCCGTTTGAGAGCTTCCTGATTTTGCGCGGGGTGAAGACCCTGGCGGTGAGGATGAAGCAGCACGATATCAATGGACGCACGGTGGCCGCATATCTGCACAAGCATTCGAAGGTGAAGAAAGTGTTCTATCCGGGACTGGAGGAGCATCCTCAGCATGAGTTGGCGAAGAGGCAGATGAAGGGCTTCGGCTCGATGATCATGTTTGAGACCGGGTCGCTGGAGAATGCGAAGAAGATGCTGAAGGCGGTGAAGGTGTGCGTGTTGGGCGAGTCGCTGGGCGGAGTGGAGTCACTCATCTCGCATCCGGCGACAATGACGCATGCGGCACTGGGAGCGGAAGGGCGAGCAAAGATCGGGCTGACGGATGGGATGGTAAGGATTTCGGTGGGGATCGAGGAAGTCGAGGACATTCTGGCGGATCTGGAGCAGGCGCTGGGGGTAATGTAGGGCAGGCTGAAAGGCTCGGAACTTCACGGCAGATTTGAGCGGAGTGGGGTTCTTCGCTCCGCTCAGAAGCAGAAGCAAGGGCAAGAAAAGGAGCAGGAGCAACTACCCCACGTCAGCCCGATGAAGCCGGGCGGGACGTGGAGCACCAGAAGCGGTCGAAGCAAGGGGAAGGGCAAGAAAAGGAGCAGGAGCAACTACCCCACGTCAGCCCGATGAAGCCGGGCGGGATGTGGGGCACCAGAAGCGGTCGAAGCAAGGCAAGGGCAAGAAAAAGAGCAGGAGCAACTACCCCACGTCAGCCCGAAAAGCCGGGCGGGACGTGGAGCACCAGAAGCGGTCTCTGATGGGAATTATTCACGGACAGAGGCGGCGATCCAATCGAGGTAGGATTCGGCGCCAGCTTCGATTTTGAGGGAGATCAATTCGGGGACTTCGTAGGAGTGCAACTCGCGAATGGCGGCCTGGATGGCAGGGAATTGAACTTCAGTGGACTTGATGAGCAGGAGGAACTCCTCGGAATGTTCGACGTCGCCGTGCCATCGATAGGTGGAGGAGATGGGGCCGATGATGTTGACGCAGGCGGCGAGGCGTCTGGAGACAAGTTCAGAGGAGATAGTGTTCGCTTCATCGCGGGAAGAGGTCGTGGTTAGCATGAGACGCTTATCGGTCATGGTGTGACTCCGGCGGCGAGCAGGGATACTACTTGAGTATGGGAGTTGGAGGCAAGTGCAAGAGATGCGGCTATGACAGCATTTCGGGTGTTCATGCGTGAGAGTGGAAGTCTGAGATCCAACTTCGGAGAAAGAAAAAATGGCGACACAGATTAAGTTCGGAACCTCTGGCTGGCGGGCTGTGATGGCCGATGAGTTTACAGTGGCCAATGTGAAGCGCGCGGTTACGGGCATTGCGCGGTATGTCGCCGGGACCGGCAAGGCTGATCCGAAGTTGGTGGTGGGCCGCGATCCACGATATATGGGCGAGACGTTTGTCGATATTGCGGCGACGATCCTGGAGAGTTACGGGATCACTCCGCTCGTGATCTCGGAACCGGCGCCGACACCGGCGATTGCCTGGGAAGTGATAAGGCAGAAGGGGGACGGAGCGATTAACTTTACGGCTTCGCATAATCCCGCGGAATATAACGGGATCAAGTTTTCGACCCCGGACGGCGCGCCTGCGCTGCCGGAATTTACGAAGCAGATTGAGGCCGCGGTGGTGAAGGCGGACGAGGATGGCGGCGCGGCTCCAGAAGGCGTGAAGAAGGCAGAGCGTAAGGCGATTGAGGTGAAGTCGCACTACCTGGCGCGGTTGAGGGAGATTGTGGACTTCAAGGCGATTCGCGAGGGCGGGCTGAAGGTTGCGTTCGATCCGATGTGGGGCGCTTCGCGCGGGTACAGCGATGAGGTGCTGAAGGAAGAGGGAATTGAGTGTTCGGTGGTACACGACGCGCGGGATGTATTGTTTGGTGGACATGCTCCAGAGCCGGATGGAGAGTTGCTCGATGAGTTGCGGCACAATATGAAGGAGACAGGAGCGAAGATCGGGATCGCCTGCGATGGCGACGCGGATCGCTTCGGGATCGTGGATGAGGACGGGACTTATATTTCGCCTAATTACGTGATTGCGCTGCTGTTTGACTACCTGGTGGAGACTCGCGGGTGGCGGAACGGAGTGGCGAAGAGCGTGGCGACGACAAACCTGATCAACGCGGTGGCGGACCATCATAAGATTGAGTTGTACGAGACTCCCGTGGGGTTCAAGTATATTGGCGAGTTGATTAAGCAGGATAAGATTGCGATTGGCGGTGAGGAGAGCGCGGGGTTGACGATCAGGCATCACGTTCCGGAGAAGGACGGAGTGCTGGCTGGGTTGCTGATGTGTGAGATGGTGGCGAAGCGGGGCAAGAGCCTGGGAGCACAGCTTGAGGAATTATTTGGCAAAGTTGGTTCCTATTATCCTGAAAGACAGAACTTCCGCTTGACGGACGCGGCTAAAACGAAGTTCACTACAAAATTAGGGACCAATCCCACTGAGTTTGCGGGACGCAAAGTTTCGCAGGTGGTGCGGACCGACGGTTTGAAGCTGGTGCTGGATGATGGCTCATGGGTGTGCTATCGCGTCAGCGGGACGGAGCCGGTGGTGCGGGCATATACGGAAGCTCGCAGCCCGGAAGATCTGGCGAAGCTGAGTGCGACGGCCAGGCATTGGGTGAATGATTAAACGGTTTCAAGGTATATCCGGCGGGAGCGAGGAAAAGAAAAATCGAGGCGGGCTGAAAAGCCTGAGGCCGTACGGGAGGCTTGGGCATTGCTGGGGGCCTTCGCTCGCGTTCAGGATGACCCTTCAGCAAGTGGCAGACACATCTACTATGGAATCCGTTCCAGGTTGCAGCAGAGAGGAATTGAAGATCCGGTGAGCTGGTTTCGAGAATTCGTTGAAAAGCTGGTCGAGTGGCGGAGACTGCTGGCCAGTGCCGCGTTTGCGCTGATTGCGATTGGACTGTGTGCGCACGTATTGCTGGGGGACAATGGGTGGGTGTCGTATCGGCAGAAGAAGGCGGAGTATCGCCAGCTACAGCAGGAAGTGCAGCGGCTGGACGAGCAGAACCAGCAACTGGACTCGGAGATCAAGGACCTCAAGAACGATCCCAAGGCAATTGAAAAAGAAGCTCGCGAGCAGTTGCGGTATGCAAAGCCGGGCGAGGTGATTTATCTACTGCCCGAGCAGGCAGGACAAAAGCCGGCTACTCCGCAGCAACCGCAGCAGTCGGCGCACAAGTAAACTTCCAGAATATCTATATAGACCTACAGCGCGAGGCGAGGAAGCCGGTCGCGGCATCGAGGTCGATGTCAGCGATGAGCAAGCCTTCCCTTCCATATGGCTGGTAGGTGAGCAGCGTCCCATCGGGGCTTATTACGGCTGAGGTTGTCGCCGATCCTTCGCTCGCGTAATTCACGGTGGCGAAGTAGCAGGTGTTCTCCGCGGCGCGGCACAAGGCCGCCTTCTCGTGGAATGTATTTGCGGGATCGGCGAAGGTAGTTGGGCGGTAGCTGCCGGGCTCGGCTTCATCGAGATGCGGGTGGAAAACGATTTGCGCGCCGCGCCGGGCGGCCCAGCGCACGGTTTCGGGATACCGCCATCCCTCGTGGCAGATGGAAACTCCAAAAGTCAGCGGACCGGATTGAAAGACACGTCTCTCGGATGCGGGGGTATATAGGCCATCCTCAGAGGGATCGAGTTGAACCTTGTCCTGGCACCCGGCGACGGTTCCGTCTGGATTGAAGACCATCGCCGAGATGAACAGGGCGTTGCCGACGAGTCGCTCGGTTCCGAGAATGACGGTGAGATTCGCGCGCTGCGCGGCGGCTGCGATGGTGGACCAGGCTCGTTCGAGAAATGCGGCGTCCGGGGACGGGACCGATTTGCCAATCCGGTAGCCGGGGACGAAACATTCCGGAAAGCAGATGATGCTCGCGCGGGCGGTGGCGGCTTGGGCGATGGCTTGCTCGGCTGAGGTGACGGAGTGGTCGGGAGTGGCAGGGAATGAGAGATTGGCGAGCGCGATTCGGAAAGTAGTCATGAGGATCGGGTCGATTTTAGCTGGAATCAGGGTGTGGCGCGAGAGGGTATTCAGGATGAGAGCAAGGTCAAAGGCAGAGCGGCAGAGCAAAGGCAGGGTCAACTACCCCACGTCAGCCCGATGAGGCCGGGCGGGACGTGAGGCACCAGAATCGGGGTCGCGTGAGTGGGACCAACTGGAGGCGAATTTACCTAGTCGAAGTTGAAGTAGCGCTTGAGGCTCAGGACGGGCTTTTCGAAGCGGTACCACATGAGAGTGGCGAAGCCGATGGAGGCCGCGAGGCGAATGAAGATCACGGCAATATTGCCTGGGATGCCGAAGCGGTCAAGAGGGAGGTCAACGTAGCCTCCGATGACGGAAAAGACGAGGATGTGGGTGACGTAGAGGCCGTAGCTGATCTTCCCGATGAACAACAGCGGTTCCCAGGTGAGCGTCCGCAAGTAGAGGGACCGGCGCGGTGCGGCCTGACCGAGGAGGGCGGCGATCAACATTCCGCCGAATCCGATTCCCAGAAGAGTGTCGGTAAAGGCAGAGCCGTGGTGAAGCATGAGGGCGACGCCGGAGGCTCCGGTGGCCAATGCGGCGCGGGATATCCATTTCCATGCCGTTGGAGACCAACTGGTTACGCGAAGAGTGATGGCGATGAGGGAACCCACGGCGAGTCCGTCGAGATGGGTGAGGGTGTGGGTGGGCGTGAACCGGTCGCCGTAAAAGTAGCGCGCGAGGGGAGAGGTGGCGAGCATGAGTGTCGCCATCGGGATGAGCCAGCGCGAGGGAAGGCGGCGGGCGATGGGCGTCCAAAAAACATAGAACTGCTGCTCGATGGCAAGACTCCAGGTGGGGCCGATGGCTCCGGGCAGGGAGACGTGCCAGAGGTTCTGGACGAACAAGAGAAGAAATATCCAAGGGGCGGCGGCGATCTCGTGGAACATCGTTCGGGGGCCTCTGAATACGAGAGGGAAAAACCCGTAGAAGAGGAAGAGCAGAAGCCAATAGACGGGCCAGATGCGGAGGAAGCGGCGGGCGAAGAAGGCTTTATAAAAGTGGGAAGAGGCGCTGGCGTCGAGGATGATTCCGGTGATAAGGAATCCGGAGAGCACGAAGAAAAGACTGACGCCGCACCATCCCCAGGCGATGAAGGGCTCAAGGAACGTGCCCTGGAATCGCGGATGGCAATGGTAAAGAACGACGGCAAAGATGGCGATGCCGCGGAGTCCGTCAAAGGCGGGGATGAAGGCGGGCAGCCACGCGGGACGCATGCACGAGGAAGCCGTAATGGTTCCGGCTGCGCCCTGGGCGGTGACTGCCGACGCCACTACCGGGAAATTCCTTCCATGGGAGAACTGGCGGAGGCATAGAGCTTACGGGGCATGCGTCCCGCGAGGTAGCCTTCACGTCCGGCGATGACGGCGTGCTTCATGGCTGAGGCCATCAGGACGGGGTCTCCGGCGGCGGCGATTCCGGTATTCATGAGGACGGCGTCGAAGCCGAGTTCGAGTGCAAGGGCTGCGTCGGAAGGAACGCCTACGCCGGCATCCACGATGAGGGGGACGGAGGAGATGAGCTCACGGAGGATGCGGAGGTTGGCGACATTCTGAATGCCAAGGCCGCTACCAATGGGCGCTCCGAGAGGCATGACGACGGCTGCTCCGGCGTCGATCAGACGGAGCGCAACTACTGGATCATCAGAGGTGTAGGGGAGAACCGTAAAGCCTTCCTTCACCAGGATGCGGGTTGCTTCGATGGTGGCGGCGACATCGGGATAAAGGGTTTTCTGGTCGCCAATGACTTCAATCTTGACCCAGTCGCTGAGGCCGACTTCGCGTCCGAGGCGAGCGACGCGAATGGCGTCCTCGGCGGTGTAGCATCCGGCGGTGTTGGGGAGGAGGAAGTATCGCTTGGGGTCAATGAAATCGAGTAGCGACTCTTTGCCGCGGTCGAGATTGACGCGACGGACAGCGACGGTGACGACCTCGGCGCCACTGGCCTCGAGCGCGGTGGCAGTCTGGGGACCATCTTTATACTTTCCTGTGCCGACGATGAGACGGGATTGAAAGGATTTACCGGCAATGACGAGGGAGTCCATGCGGATATTGTAAACACTTTCACGAGGAATTGTGTCCGCTGTGCTATGCCGTGTGTGCGATATCGGCCGTGGTGCTGTCGGAGTACAGCCTTTCGATCTGCTCCTTGTAGCGGGCCTCAACGTGGCGGCGGCGCAACTTGAGGGTGGGAGTGAGAGTCCCGTTCTCGATGCTGAGTTCCTCGGGAATCACTAGAACCTTCTTCAGGCGCTCGTAGCGGGCGAGGTTGTTGTTGACCTGAGCGACGATGCCTTCGTAGAGGGATTGAATCCTGGGATTGCCGACCAGTTCCTGACGGGAACGAAAGGTTATTCCAGATTCGGTGGCCCAGTCCTCCAGGGCGGCAAAGGCTGGAACGATGACGACGGCGGGGAAGCGGCGGCGGTCTCCCAGAATGGCGGCTTCGCCGATGAACCGATTGGACTTCAGGGAGTTCTCTATGGGCTGGGGGGCAATGAACTTGCCACCGGAAGTCTTGATGAGATCCTTTTTGCGGTCGGTGATGGAGAGGAAGCCCTGGGGATCCAGGTGGGCGATGTCGCCTGTCTTGAACCAGTCGCCATCGAAGGCCGCGGCAGTTTCCTCGGGCATGTTCCAGTAGCCCTTGAAGACGCTGGGACCGCGGACTAGCAGCTCTCCGTCGTCGGCGATGCGCACCTCGATGTTCGAAAGCGGAATGCCGACGGAGCCGAGTCTGTGAGCACGGGGCGAGTTGACGGCGATGACGGGGGAAGTTTCCGTCAGGCCGTATCCCTCATGAATGAGAATGCCGATTTGGGCGTACCATTCCGCGAGTTCCTTGCCGAGAGGAGCGCCGCCGGAGATGAAGATGCGAACGCTGCCGCCCATGGCTGCGCGAACCTTTGAGAAGAAGAGCCGGTTTGCAAGTTTCCAGGCAATAGACGAGGGGCGTTTTCCCGCAAGGACAGTGTCGACGTGCGTCCGTCCGACCGACATGGCCCACCGATAGACGGTTCTCTTGAAGCCCCTGGCAACGCTGCGTTGAACCTGGTTGTGAATCTTTTCGTAGACGCGAGGCACGGCGACAAAGATGGTGGGATGAAGTTGCCGGAGAGTTTTTGGCATGTCTTCGATGAAAGGGCAGTAGGCGACTGTGACTCCGCGATAGAGCACGGCGAAATCGACGTGGCGCGCGGTGATGTGCGAGAGAGGAAGGAAGCTGACAGCAAGGTCGGAGCCCAGAGAGAAATCGAATTCTTGCAGGGAAAGCGAGAGATTGGAGGCGATGTTGCCATGGGTGAGCATGGCGCCCTTGGGTACTCCCGTGGTGCCGCTGGTGTAGATGAGAGTGGCGAGATCGTCGGGGTGGATGGCTTTGGAGAGAGCATCGAGCTCGGGGTGACGCTGCTTCGGTCCGGCTTCCATGAGGGCGGCCATGGAGAGTGCTCCGGATTGTGGAGTGGGCTGATCCATGAGGATGATGCACTCGACGAAGGTTTGCGACTGGATCGAACGCAGCTTGGCCAACTGGGCTTCAGTGGAGACGAAAGCGGTTCGGGCGCCTGAGTGATGCAGAAGGAAAGAGATTTGATCACCGGTGAGGGTGGCGTAAATGGGAACGGTAACGCCTCCGAGGAGCAGGATGGCGAAGTCGGCGATTGCCCACTCAGGACGATTCTCTGAGAGTATGGCGACTCGATCGCCGTGTCCGATGCCCTGATTGCGAAGTGCTTGAACGACACCCATGACGCGCCGGTAAAGATCGGAGGAGGAGATGGCGTGCCACTCGGAGCCTTGCTCGTAGAGCATGACGCGAGACTGGTTGCGGTCCACGATCTGGAAAAAGATGTCGGCCAAGGTGGCGGGCGTTGGTTGGGCGTTCATTCCGGTTCTCCTTCGGAAGCGCACGGCTCGAGGAGCTTACGTTTCTAGTCCAAGTAAGATGACGTCCGCGACCGAATCGGCTACTTCGGATAGCGGATAAAAAGCTTCGTCGAGCACCCAGGAGGTCACCATCTCGTCGAGAGCCCCGAAAAAGCAGTTCGCGGCGATCTTCTCCCGAAGATCGGAGCGGAAGGTGCCCTGGGTCTGACCTTCGCGGATGGCGGAACGAACGAGGCCGAGGTATTCGACCATGTGCTGATGCGAGAAGGGCTCGAGGAATCGGGCACTCTGGCGTAATTCCATCTGGAAAACCACGGCCAAGTCGCGATTGGAGCCGAGGGCTTCGAGGTGAAGGCGGGCGAGGCGACGCAGTTTGCCGGACGGCGAGGGGATGGCGCCCAACTCGGTGCGGGCACGGCTCATGAACGCATCAAAGGCAGTGTTGATGGCGGTCATGAGTAACTCCTCCTTGTTCCGGAAGTAGAGATAGATGGTGCCATCGGCGACGGATGCACGCTCGGCTACATCAGACACACGCGCGGTGTGAAAACCTTTCTCGGCAAAGACAGAGACGGCGGCTTCCAGTATTCGCTGGTACTTATCGCCTACAATGCGTGGCCGTTCCGCGATCTTGAGTTGAGGACGCTTAGGAGCTTTCATACCTGGCTAATTTCTTTGATGCTGAAATAGCGCTGGAAAGAGTACCACCGTTGGCGGGAAACAGCGTCTGAATTCTCATTGGGAATGGGGTGCTGCGTTGAATAAGACATTAATTCGCGTGGGGTTGGACAATTCCGCAGATGTAGGCAGCAGTCAACCCGGAGCGAGCCTGAACTCATCCAACAGGGACTGCGCAGATTAGGTTTTCGGGCTGCGGCTTACCTGGATTGCGCTTTAGCCCAACTGGAACACCGGCTGGGCTTTTTGCTGAAAACGGTTCGTCAGAAGCCGACAAAGAACGGCAGCGAAAGGAAGCACACTTCAGACATGGCATCGCGCTCGGAACCTACCTGGTACAAAGACGCCATCATTTATGAAATACATGTCAGAGCCTTCTATGACAGCGTGACGGATGGTATCGGCGATTTCGGCGGACTGACACAGAAGCTGGATTACCTGGAGGACCTGGGAGTCACAGCGTTGTGGCTTCTTCCGTTTTGCCCGTCGCCGCTGCGGGACGATGGCTACGATATCTCAAACTACAACGATGTGAATCCCTCGTATGGATCACTGCGCGATTTTCAGCGCTTCCTGAAAGAGGCGCACAGACGAGGACTGCGGGTTATTACGGAACTGGTGCTGAACCATACGAGCGATCAGCATGAGTGGTTTCAACGCTCAAGGCGGGCGGCGAAGGGTAGCCGCTGGCGGAACTACTATGTTTGGAGCGATACGCCGGAGAAGTACGCAGAGGCGCGGATTATCTTCAAGGATTTTGAGGCATCGAACTGGACCTGGGACCCGGTGGCGAAGTCGTATTACTGGCATCGCTTCTACTCGCATCAGCCGGATTTGAACTGGGACAATCCCGAAGTTAAGCAGGCGATGCTGGCGGCGATGGATTTCTGGTTTGACATGGGTGTGGACGGACTGCGGCTGGACGCGGTGCCATACCTGTTCGAGCGCGAAGGGACGAACTGCGAGAACCTGCCGGAGACGCATGCGGCGTTGCGCGAAGTGCGGGCACACGTGGAGGAGAGATATCACGACAAGATGCTGCTGGCCGAGGCGAACCAGTGGCCGGAAGATTCGGTTGAATATTTTGGAGCGGGCGACGAGTGCCATATGGCATTCAATTTCCCGGTGATGCCCCGGATGTTCATGTCGCTGCAGATGGAAGACCGGCATCCGCTGACGGACATTATGAAGCTGACGCCATCGATCCCGGCTAACTGCCAGTGGGCGCTCTTCCTGCGCAATCACGACGAGCTGACACTGGAGATGGTGACGGACGAAGAGCGGGACTACATGTATCGCACGTATGCGCATGACCGGCAGATGCGCATCAATCTTGGAATAAGGCGACGACTGGCGCCATTGCTGGAGAACGATCGCCGAAAAATCGAGTTGATGAACGCACTGCTGTTCTCGTTGCCGGGAACGCCGATCTTGTACTACGGGGATGAGATTGGCATGGGTGACAACGTTTACCTGGGTGACCGCAATGGAGTGCGCACGCCGATGCAATGGAGCGCGGATCGAAACGCGGGCTTCTCAAGGGCGAATCCGCAGAGGCTGTTTCTGCCGGTGAACATCGACCCGGAGTATCACTACGAGGCGGTGAATGTGGAGACACAGCAGCGGAATCCACACTCGCTGTTGTGGTGGATGAAGCGCTCGATTGCACAGCGCAAACAGTTTCGTGCATTCGGGCGAGGTACGCTGGAGTTTCTGTATCCGGCAAATCGCAAGGTGTTGGCGTTCTTCCGGCAGTTTGAGGATGAGCGAATTCTCGTGGTGGCGAACCTATCGCGGTTCAGCCAGGGAGTAGAACTGGATCTGCAGAAATATCAGGGGTCGACTCCGCTGGAGATTTTTGGCGTGAGCCGTTTTCCGGCCGTGACGCAGGAACCGTACTTCCTTTCTCTTGCGCCTTACTCGTTCTACTGGTTCAAACTGCTGCCAAAAGAGGCAGGAGAGGAACTGGTCGCAGGAGGCGATGGCGACATGAACTTTGTGACGCTGACCGCGGATTCTTCGAGAAATATCTGGAGCGAGGCGACGCTGGAGAAAATCTCCCGGGTTCTTCCTCGCCTTCTTCGTATTCGGCGTTGGTTCCTTGGACGTCACAGGGTAATTACGCAGGTCAAGATTGAAGATGTAATTCCAGTTCGTGATACAGACATCGTCATCCTGCTGGCAGCGGTGGAGTACAGGGATGGCGAGGATGAGAAGTACGTGATCCCCATTGCAATTGCTTCAGGAAAGCCCGCGGAAGACTTCTTGCGCGAACACTCCGAAGCGGTTCTGGCAAAGCTGGAGTTCAGTGATCAGAGCTGGGTGCTGTTGCATAGCGCGCTGTTTGAGCGGAGTTTCAGCGATGCACTGCTGACAGCGGTGCTGAAGCGCAGCAAGTTCAAGGGTACCTCGGGAGAGCTGGTTGCAGGGCACACCAAAGCATTTCGCGAGGCGTGGGCGCATGTCCGTTCGAATCGCGAGCCGCAGGTGCTGTCGCTGGACTCGCCGAATACGTTTGTCAACTTAGGCGAGGATTTCGTGGCAAAGCTCTACCGCGAGGTCGAGGTGGGGATAAATCCGGATCGCGAGATAGAAGAGTTTCTGACGGATAAGACCAGCTTTTCGCATATGCCAAGAGCGCTGGGCTGGCTGGAGTATTGCAGACACGACAACGATGAAGAACAGCGAATCACATTCGGATTGCTGACCAGCTATGTTCGAAACGCAACACTGGGGTGGCAATACACGATCGATCATCTGAGCCTGTACTTCGAGCGGGCATTGGCAGTGAACGACGAAGACTCAAGGACGAAAGACCTGACCAACGAGAGCCCACTGTCCTTAGCCGCTCATCCCGTGCCAGCGCTGGCGGCGGAGTTGTTGGGGAGTTTCGAAAACATGGCTTACTTGCTGGGGATTCGCACGGCAGAGCTGCATGGGGCATTGAGCAGCCGTCCGGAGGTGCAGGAATTTTCGCCGGAGCCGTTCACGGATTTCTATCGTCATGGGCTGTATCACGGAATGCTGGGGTTGATGGGACGTTCGCTCGAAGGATTGCGTGCGCGTGTGGACTCGCTTCCTGAGAACGTGCGCGAGGCAGCGGAAGAACTCCTGGCAAGCGAGGCTGAGATTCGCAAAGGGTTGCTGCCGTTGCGCGATCAACGAATCTCGGGAGCGCGGATCCGGATTCATGGTGATTATCAGCTTGGCAATTTGCTATTTACCGGCAACGATGTGATCGTTCGAAACTTCGATGGTCCAGCAGGACGTCCATTGAGCGAGAGGCGGATCAAGCGTTCGGCTTTGCGCGATGTGGCAAGCATGATTCGTTCGCTACACTATGCGGCTCATGCGGTGTCATTTGGCTACGTGCCGGGAGTTGTGAAAGGCCGGGAACAGGTAGCTCGTATAGACCGCTGGGCGGAACATTGGCATCGGTGGGTTTCCGGAATGTTCTTGCAGGGATATCTGAAGGCATCGGAGGGATTGGATTTTCTGCCAAAGACGAATAATGAAAAGCAGATCCTGCTGCGGGCACACTTGATTGAAAAGGCACTGCTGGAGATTGCTTACGAACTGGAGTACAGGCCGGAATGGGTGGGAATTCCAGTGCATGGACTGTCGGGGCTGCTGAAGTGGTAGTCGCTGGTGAATGCGCTCGGCGTGCGAAAGGCGCAGGGAAAGAGTCTTGTTAGAGAAATGAGCGCGGCGGGGGTTCTTCGCTGCGCTCAGAATGACCCCTCTTGATCAAGATCAAAATCAAATCAAGGATGAACTGAAGAGGGCCGCGGCCTTCCTTTCGTTGTGCTTAAGTGTTGGTTGGGGGATGCCGATAGGGCAGTCAGGAGCGGTCATGAATGCCGCAGCTTGATTGCCAACTGTTTCAGAGTTTCAGCGACGCTATTCCGTTCGGTGTTTGCGTGGTGGATTTACAAGGCAAGATCATCTATTGGAATTTGGCGGCGGAGGGGATCACTGGGTATCTTGCGCACGAGGTTCTGGGACGAGCCTATCGCGGAGACTTGCTTGTGCGCTGCGCCAGCGCGAATGGCAGCACTGAGCAGCGATGTCCAGTGACAGAGGTATTGCGCGATGGGAGAGCCGTGGCCGCCGAGCTGTTTCTTCGCCATAAGCAGGGACATCGCGTGCCGGTTCGGATTTCGGCGTTTGCGTTGCGCGATGCAATGGGAGAGGTGCGAGGGGTTGGAGAGATTTTCGATCCCACGATCGCAAAGGACGAAAGCACTGGTGGGGCAGGACGCTCCAGTGGCGAATTTGAGATAGCGATTGGATCATCGGCGGTGGAAGAGAGCGTGGAGCAACTTCACACATTACTTCGATCGCGAACGGCCGCAACATCGGCGCTGATTCTGATTGAGATGGCGGAACAGGAGGCGCTTTTCCTGCACGGCGGCACGGCGCTGCTTGTCCGGGCGATTCGCGCGCTGGCCAAGACGGTTGCGGCGCTGCTGCCTGCTCGGAATTACGTGGGCTGCTGGAGCGACTGGGGGTTGATTGCGATCGTTCCGGAGTGCAGGCACGAGACGCTGGAGACTCTGAGATCGAGGCTTGCCGGTGTGGGTTCTTCGTGCGCAGTGAAGTGGTGGGGCGATCGCGTGGTGGTGAGAATACGGGCGGCTGCATGCTGCGTGGACACAGAAGAATCAGCGGATGAATCGATTCGGGGCCTAGAGCGAGAAATGAAAATTGCCATGAACAGGGAAGAGTAAGTCGATGCTCATCATCATTGGCATTGTTGTGGTGTTTGGCTCGATCATCGCCGGTTTCCTGATGGAACACGGGAACATGAAAGTGTTGATGCAACCGGCGGAGCTCCTTATCGTTGGAGGGGCGGCGGTTGGGACATTGCTGATCGCGAATCCTCTGCACGTGATTAGGAAGATCATTGGCGGGGTCGTCGGCTCGCTGAAAGGTTCGCGCTTCACCAAAGCGTTTTATCTGGAAACGCTGAAGATGTGCTACGAACTCCTGAACAAGGCGAGAAAGAATGGTTTGCTCGCCATTGAATCCGATATCGAGGAACCAGACAAGAGCGCGGTGTTTGCGAAGTATCCGACGTTTTTGAAGGACCATCACTCTCGTGACTTTGTGTGCGATACGCTGCGGATGGCGGTCTCGGGCGGTATCGATCCATTTGATCTGGATCAGATGATGGATCTCGATATGGAGGTCTCGCATAGAGGGCTGGGCGCTCCGATTGCCGCTCTGAGCACGGTGGCCGACGCGCTGCCGGGGCTGGGGATTGTGGCCGCAGTACTGGGCGTGGTGGTGACGATGGGATCGCTGGGAGGGCCTCCCGAAGAGATTGGGCAAAAGGTGGCGGCGGCGCTGGTGGGAACGTTTTTGGGCATTCTGCTTTGCTACGGACTGGTGGGACCGCTGGCAGCAAACATGGCGAGGATGGCGGAAGAGGAACACGCTTACGTGTATGTCATCCGAGTTGTGCTGATCTCCTTTATAAAAGGCGCGGCTCCCATCCAGGCGTTGGAATTTGGACGGAGAGCGATTCCGGCAAATGTGCGGCCGAACTTCAACGACATGGAGAGGTCATGCAAGGGCGGTGGAACCGCCGCAGTGGCTGCCGCCAAAGGAGCGTAATTGCCGAAACATCAAATCATCATCAAAAAGGTTTCCGAACACGGGAGCCATCACGGCGGAGCGTGGAAGGTGGCGTACGCCGACTTTGTCACGGCGATGATGGCGCTGTTCATCGTGCTATGGCTGATGAATTCGAGCAAACAGGTGCAGGATGCGGTGGGCGGATATTTCAAAGACCCGTCAGGCACTTCCACGCAAGCGGGGAGCTCGATGCGGGGCGCGGGAGTAAACCTGGATCTGCGAAAAGAAGACATGAACCAGATCAAGGAGGCACTCCAGAGACAGATCGAGTCGCTGCCAGATTTTGAAAAGCTCAAAAAGCACATCGACATTACGATCACCGAGGATGGACTGCGGATTGAACTGACGGAAGACGAGAACGGTACATTTTTTGAGTCGGGAAACGCTATGCCAAGCGCCAGCGGCAGAGAGCTGCTGATCGCGTTGGCGCAGGAGGTGGGAAAACTTCCGAACCACGTGTCTATCGAAGGGCACACGGATTCCCGACCCTACTCGGGCGGGTTGAGCGGCTATAGCAACTGGGAGCTTTCGGTGGACCGCGCCAACGCCGCACGCAAGATTATGCAAAGCTCAGGTCTCGAAAGTCAGCAGGTTTCGCAGGTTCGCGGATTTGCGGATCAGCGTCCGAGAGTGAAGGAGAATCCCGATGACGCTTCGAATCGCAGGATTTCGCTGATTGTGGAATATGTGGGGACGACACCTCGTGAGGATCTTGCGGAAAAGAGCGCAGGAGGGGGAAAGAGCGAGGACGCGAAAACTGTGAAAGGCAAGCGCTGACTTGCGTTGGTTGCGGAAGGAGTGGCGGAGCCAGAGAGGCTCCGCCACGTGTGTTTGATGCCGTCCGCCTAGCCGATGACCTGCAACTCGGCGATGCGTTCTTTCCATTCACGGGGACCGGTTTCGTGAACGGCAGTTCCATTGGAATCGACGGCGACGGTTACGGGCATGTCTTCGACTTCGAACTCGTAGATGGCCTCCATTCCGAGATCGGCGAAGGCCAGGACTTTCGACCTCTTGATGGCCTTGGCAACGAGGTAAGCGGCACCGCCGACTGCCATGAGGTAGATGGCTTTGTTGTCCTTGATGGCCTGAATGGCGACAGGGCCTCGCTCGGCCTTGCCTACCATGCCTAACAATCCGGTCTGCTCGAGCATCTGGCGCGTGAATTTGTCCATGCGGGTGGAGGTCGTTGGGCCGGCGGGCCCGACAGCTTCGTCGCGGACAGGGTCAACGGGGCCGACGTAGTAAATGAAGCGATCGGTGAAGTCCACGGGCAGCTTTTCGCCGCGATCCAGCATTTCGGTCATACGCTTGTGCGCGGCATCGCGTCCGGTAAGGAGTTTGCCGTTGAGCAGGATTACTTCGCCGGGCTTCCAGGACAGAACCTCTTCGCGAGTCACTTTGTCGAGATCGACACGGCGGGCGGAGGCTGGACTGTAGGTGAGCTCGGGCCAATCCTTGAGAGATGGCGGCTGGAGCGAAACCGCGCCGGTGCCGTCGAGGGTGAAATGAGCGTGGCGGGTGGCGGCGCAGTTGGGGATCATTGCCACGGGCAGATTGGCGGCGTGAGTTGGGTAATCTTTCACCTTCACGTCGAGAACGGTGGTGAGGCCGCCGAGACCCTGTGCTCCGATGCCGAGGGCGTTGATCTTTTCGTAGAGTTCGAGACGAAGCTCTTCAGCGCGATTTCTGGGGCCGCGCGCTTTGAGGTCCTGAATGTCGATGGGATCCATGAGCGCTTCCTTGGCGATGAGCATTGCCTTTTCGGCTGTGCCGCCGATGCCGATGCCAATGATGCCGGGAGGGCACCATCCGGCGCCCATGGTGGGCACGGTCTTGAGCACCCATTCAACGATGGAATCAGAGGGATTGAGCATGGCGAATTTGGACTTCGCTTCGGAACCTCCGCCCTTGGCGGCAACGATTACGTCGAGCTTGTCGCCGGGAACGATGGAGACATTGACTACGGCCGGAGTGTTGTCCTTTGTGTTCTTGCGTGCGCCGGCAGGATCGGCAAGCACGGAGGCGCGGAGTTTGTTCTCCGGAAGGAGGTAGGCACGGCGGACACCCTCATTGATCATTTCGTCCAAGGGCAACGTGCCCTGAATGTGGACATCCATGCCGACCTTGAGGAAGACGGTTACGATTCCGGTGTCCTGACAGATGGGGCGATGGCCCTCGGCACACATGCGCGAGTTGATGAGCAACTGCGCGATGGCATCCTTGGCGGCGGGAGCCTGTTCGCGCTCATAGGCGGCAGAGAGGCTGCGGATGAAATCGACGGGATGGTAGTAGGAGATGAATTGGAGGGCGTCGGCGACGCTCTGGATCAAATCTTCTTGCTGGATGATTGTCATGATGGAGGTTCCTTTTGAGGACTCTGCCACCCATTATCAAACTAAACATGCGGTTGGGGTAAACAAAGTTGGGGGTGGAAGAGAGGGGTGAAATCTCCTGAAAATATCTGTTGACATATTGCGCCGAGATGTCGATACAGCCAGAAGGCAAACTCGAAGGACAAGGCTGGAGTCTTTCAGCGCATGAGCAACAAGGTGCTGCGTGAAGAAGAGATGGATCGAAGGTTCGAGAAGTTTGAGAGGCACAGGAAACCGAGTGCTGGAACTGAAGCAGCAGAAGAGCTTGACGGTTTTGAAAGAAGGAGCAAGAACGGTGTGAGAGGGAGGGCGCTGCTTCCCAGGTTATCCGCGCAAAGAGCGCGCGGCGAACCTGGGGCACTCGGCCTTCTTCTTTAGTGAACAGAATAATGCGGACACCTTTGCGGTGTCCGCTGTGGTTTGGTTGGAGCATTCTATTTTCGTTTATTGATGGTGACTGCGCCGGGGTTGGTGATTGCTCCCTGCGAGGCGGAGGCGACTAGGGCGATATATTTTGCGTAGACGCCGCCGCGGTAGTTGGGTGGTTTGGGGACAAGTTTCGAGAGGCGAGTCTTGAGCGTGGCGGGATCGATTTCTACTTCGATCTTGCGGGTGGCGACGTCGATGTGGATGATGTCGCCTTCGTGGATGGCGGCAATGGGGCCGCCGAGAGCGGCTTCAGGCGAGACGTGGCCAAGCATCAGGCCGCGAGTTGCGCCGCTGAAACGTCCATCGGTTATGAGCGCCACGGAGTCGCCGAGACCTTCGCCGACGATGGCGGCGGTTACGCCGAGCATCTCTCTCATGCCAGGCCCGCCCTTGGGACCTTCGTTGCGGATCACGACTACATCGCCGGGGCGAATGCTTTTGGCGGTGACGGCGTTCATGGCGTCCTCTTCACTCTCAAATACACGCGCGGGGCCGTCGTGGCTCAGGCGCTCGTGACCACTGATTTTTGCTACGCATCCTTCGGGAGCGATGTTGCCGTGCAGGATCACGAGGCCTCCGGATTTCTTGAGCGGCTGGTTTGAGGGAACAATTACGGATTGGCCTGGGGTCTCATGGACTGTGGCGGCTTCTTGGGCGATGGTTTTGCCGGAGACGGTGATGGCGTCGCCGTGGAGCAGGCCGAGTTCAAGCAGGCGCTTGGCGAGCACACGATTGCCACCGGCGGAATGCACGTCGGCGGCAACGTAGCGGCCGGCGGGTTTGAGGTCGGCGAGGATCGGGGTGCGTTCGCTGACGGTCTGGAAGTGGTCGATGTCGAGGGGAACACCGGCTTCGCGGGCGATGGCCAGCAGGTGCAGCACGGAGTTGGTCGATCCGCTGGTGGTGGCGACCGAGGTGATGGCGTTTTCGAAGGCGTTGGGAGTGAGGATATCGGTGGGTACGACGCCGCGGCGCAGGAGATCCATTACGACTTCTCCGCAGCGGAGGGCGACCGCGTCTTTCTCGGGAGAGAGCGCGGGAACGCTGTTGAAGCCCATGGGGGAGAGGCCGATGAACTCCATGACGGTGGACATGGTGTTGGCCGTGTACTGACCGCCACAGGCTCCGGCACCAGGGCAGGCTACGTTTTCGAGCGCGGTCAAATCGGCGTCGCTCATCTTTCCGGCGGCGTTGGCGCCGACGGCTTCAAAGACATCTTGAATAGTGACGTCCTTGCCTTTGAACCTTCCGGCGGCGATGGTGCCTCCGTAAAGGATGAAGCCGGGGATGTTGAGGCGGGCCAGGGCCATGGCGGCGGCGGGGATGGTTTTATCGCAGCCCACGACACAGACGACAGCGTCGAAGAGCTGGCCGCGGCAGACGAGTTCGATGGAGTCGGCGATGATTTCGCGGCTGACGAGCGAGGCGCGCATGCCTTCGGTGCCCATCGTTTCACCATCGCTGATGGCGATGGTGTTGAACTCCATGGGGGTGCCCCCGGCGCGGCGGATGCCTTCCTTCACCTTTGCGCCTAACTCGCGCAGGTGATAGTTGCACGGCATGGTTTCGATCCACGTGTTGGCTACGCCGATGATAGGTTTGGCGAGGTCGGCGTCACTGAAGCCGATTGCCTTGAACATGGCACGCGCAGGTGCGCGGTCGCGACCGTTGGTGATATTGCTGCTTCGATGCTTCAGTTCCATTGAGCGTTCCATTTCAGAGAGGGAGAGCCATGTGCGGCGGTTCGAAGAAAGGAGAGTTCAATGCTTCAGGGTCTGGAAGGGCGTGATAGTGCAGCCGGGGTCGCCGAATCGAAACTCGACTCCCCGGCGCCTTCAGTCCTTATGCGTTTACTTTCTTTGCGGTGCTCTTGGTCGCGTCGGGCAGCCAGTCCATCATGCTGCGCAGCTTCGCGCCGACTTCTTCAATCGGGTGCTGCTTTTCAGCGGCACGCAGAGCGTTGAACTTCTTGTTGCCGCCGCGGTGTTCGGCAATCCATTCACGGGCGAATTCGCCTTGCTGGATCTGTCCCAAAACCTTCTTCATGGCCTGACGGGTCGGGTCGCCGACGACGACTTCGCCGCGGGTGAGGTCGCCATACTCGGCGGTGTTGGAGATCGAGTAGCGCATGCGGTCGAGACCGCCTTCGTAGATCAGATCGACGATCAACTTCATTTCGTGCAGGCACTCGAAGTAGGCGATTTCGGGCTGATAGCCAGCTTCGACCAGGGTCTCAAATCCCTTCTTGATGAGCGAGGTGAGTCCGCCACAGAGAACGGCTTGTTCGCCGAAGAGGTCGCTTTCGGTCTCTTCCTTGAAGGTGGTCTGGAGGACTCCGGCGCGCGTGGACCCGATGCCATCGGCGTAGGCGAGAGCGAGTTCCTTGGCTTGTCCGCTGGCATCGTGATGGATGGCGATGAGGGCGGGAACGCCGCGGCCTTCGGTGTACTGACGGCGAACGAGATGGCCCGGGCTCTTGGGGGCGATCATCACGACATCGACATCGGCAGGAGCCTCGATGGTCTTGAAGTGAACGGAAAATCCGTGGGAGAAACCTAGTACTTTCCCCTTGGTGAGATAGGGGCGGATGGACTCCGCAAACAGCTCGCCCTGGGTCTCGTCGGGCGTGAGTATCTGCAGGTAATCCGCGCGCTTCGCCGCTTCGGCAGGGGCGAGCACCTCGAAACCATCTTCGCGGGCTCGCTTGGCTGTGGGGCGCTCAGGGTCGAGACCGATGATGACGCTGTAACCGCTCTCACGAAGGTTGAGCGCCTGGGCGTGACCCTGACTTCCGTATCCGAACACGGCTATGGTTTTGCGCTTGAGCGCATCGGGATTCGCGTCGTGGGCATAGAATATAGTGGCCAAGGAAGCTCCTTTTATATAAAAAACCGACCGGGTCGGTCGGTTTTAAAAATGCTCTGCCATTTGGATTTGTATGTCAATGGCTAATTGAAAAAACTAATAGCATCAGGAAAACGAATACTGTGTGTCTCGCGATTCAACATGGACAAAGTGCAATCGAAGCAGCTCAGGTCAGCCCCGGAGGACGAAGCGCTTGCGATCTTCACGATTCGGTCATGGGAGGCCTAAAAGCGACATCCGAGAATCCCCGGCAACCCCTCCAGGCTTGACGAGCTTCGTTCGCCCCGCCAGTTGGAAGGGAAGGATGGTTCCGGAGCAGATGCGCGCCGAGTCGTAATTTGATTGCGTCATAAACCGTTCCCTTCTATAGTTTCCGGCAGGTTCGGTAGGCACCTGATCTGTAGTCGTGACTGGAAGTTAGGGGGATCTATGAACACTTTTCCCATTATGCTGGGCGCACTCTGCGTTTACGCCCTGGCGTACCGATATTACAGCGCATTCCTCGCTGCAAAAGCGATGATGCTGGATGATCGCCGCATCACTCCCGCACACACATACGAGGATGGACACAACTACGTACCATCCCCGAAGTGGGTTCTGTTTGGACATCACTTTGCCGCGATCGCCGGGGCCGGTCCGCTGGTGGGACCAACATTGGCAGCGCAGTTCGGGTTTGCTCCTGGATTCCTCTGGTTGCTGATTGGCGCAGTAGTGGCTGGATGCGTTCAGGACTTTACAGTCATGGTAGCGTCGGTACGACACAGAGGACGTTCGCTGGCGGACATCGCGCGCACGGAAATCAGCCCATTCGCTGGACTGGTATGCATGGTTGCCGTGTTGTTCATCCTGCTGGTGACGCTGGCCGGTCTCGGCATTGTAGTTGTCAACGCACTTGCGAACAGCCCGTGGGGTGTGTTCACAATCGGGATGACGATTCCGATTGCGTTCATCATGGGTATGTGGATGTTCAAAAATCCTTCTGGGCAAATCAAAATCACAGGCCCCAGCATCTTCGGTGTGGTTTGCCTGTTGGCTGCGGTTGCCGGAGGACATGCATTTGCAGGAAGCAGCCTGGCGAGCACGCTGACCTTCACTCCGCACCAGATCACGTTGATGATGATGATTTATGGATTCGTCGCATCGGTGCTGCCGGTATGGCTGCTGCTTGAACCGCGCGATTACCTGTCAACCTATGTGAAGCTTGGCACGATCGCTGTCCTGATCCTGGGTGTCTTCATTGTTCATCCCAACATTCAGTTCCCGAACTTTACTCCTTATATTCACGGCGGCGGACCGATCATCAAGGGACATCTCTTCCCGTTCCTGTTCGTTACGATTGCCTGTGGAGCTATCTCGGGATTCCACTCACTGGTGTCGTCGGGTACGACTCCGAAGATGCTGGACAAAGAGACGGATGCACGGTTTATCGGCTACGGGGCGATGCTTTGCGAATCGCTGGTTGGCGTTCTCGCGCTGATTGCCGCCTGCTCGATGAACCCTGGTGACTACTTTGCGATCAACTGTCCGCCGGATGTGTTTGCCAAACTGGGATTGCACACGGTGAACCTGGACATGTTCTCGCGCGAGGTTGGCGAGAAACTCGCCGGACGTAGCGGTGGCGCGGTTTCGTTGGCGATTGGCATGGCGCAGATATTCAGGGGCCTGCCGGGAATGTCTAAACTGATGGGCTACTGGTATCACTACGCCATTATGTTTGAGGCGCTCTTTATTTTGACCACGGTGGATACCGGAACTCGCGTGGCGCGCTACGTTCTGCAGGAACTGATGGGAAAAGTTTATAAGCCACTCGGAAACAATGCATGGCTTCCCAGCAACCTGAGCGCCACTACGTTGGTTGTTGGGGGTTGGGGATACCTGATCTGGACAGGAAACATTTCAACGATCTGGCCGCTGTTTGGAACCGGCAATCAGTTGCTGGCGACGATTGCACTCGCGGTCTCAACCACGTTCCTGATCAACATGGGTAAGGCGAAGTATGCCTGGCTCACTTTCCTTCCCATGTGCTTCGTTGGCGTGACCACAATCTCGGCTGGAGTTCTCTCCATTCAGAATATCTTCTGGCCGTTACGGTTGAAGCCGCACATGTATTTTGCGGGCGTGCTGGACACGACGTTGATGATTATCTTTATCGTTGGCGTGGTTCTGGTGCTCCTTGACGCAATCCGCCGGTGGTTTATGGTGTTGAATGGCGCGCCGGTGCCGGAAGAGGCATTCGGACCTCCAGTCACTGAGAAGGGCGAAGTTAAGATGGGTTGCTGCTAATTGTAAGTAACAGAAAATGGTGGAAGGCCGGTGTAAGTCGACTTATACCGGCCTTGTGTAGCTGCCTCCAGGGCATTGAAGCTCCTTCGCGTTCTAATAGCGAGAGAGAGAGTTGGTGAGCAGCGGGGATATGCTCTGCCAACTGCCATCCCTCAAGTCGCGTTTGTGATTATGGGGGAGCCGCTCGGATGTCTGGAGTCCGAAAATTCCTGTTTATCGCATTGGAGCGGCGGCTCGGAGCTGCGCGCTAGGGTCCAGAGCGTGAAATACCGGATATGTCAGCCTAGTGCCCCGACTACTTCACCCTTTTGGGCGATTTCTTTGCTGCTTTCTTGCGTGCCGGCGGGGGAGACATGCGCTTTACGAGTTGCTCCAGTTCGTCAATGCGACTCTTAAGATTGGAGACCTCAGGATCGGCGGGGGCTTCCTGCGCTGGCGCGGAGGGCTGGGGGGTAGGTGGAGGTGCGTGTCCTCGCTGCGAGGCTTGCTGCATCATGTTCTGCAAGAACTCCAAGGGAGCTATTGCCGGTTGTGGCATTTGCGGGAGCACGGAACGGTACATATTGGTGAGTGCGGACATGTAGTTCATCGCACTCTCCTGGGTTGCTTTGCCGGATGCGACTACCATTTCGCGGAGTACGTCGAGCGGAAATACCGAGTTCGGTTCCTTGGCCTGCTCGACGATAATCAGGGTAAGTACCAGCCGTGTAATGTCTTCGCCCGAAGAAGCGTCGAGCACCTGGACGTCATTTCCGTCCTGAATGGCGCGCGCAATCTCATCGAGATTCACATAACGGCTATGCGTCGCATCGTAAAGTCTCCGGTTCTCGTACTTCTTGATAACGATCTTCTTACGTTCCATAGTTGTCGTGTTTTTCCATTGACTGGAGGCCGCATGTGAAGCATACTGCAAATATTGCTGCATCGCAGCACAAGTTGCGGCATCCAATGAAATGCGGACTAGTAGTCCAATAGGAGAAAAACATGGCAAACACCTTTGAGTCAAACAATACTTTCGCTGATCTGCTGCAGAAGAGTTTTGAGCAGGTTTTAGAGGCCAGTAAGAGCTCGTTGGATATGGCCGTGAAATACAACGCTGAAGTCCTCGGAGCGACCCGCAAGGCACTCAATCTGGCTCCGAATACCCCAGGGCTCTCGATGTTCGACGTTGCGGGTAAGGCTTTTGAAAACTATGCCGAACTGCAGAAGAATATTTTGGACATCGTTGGTGAGCAGGGAACCGCCGTCACCGGAACGATACGTGAGACCGGCAAGGCAGGCGCTGAACTGGCAGCGAATGCGTCGACTCGCTTCCATGAGTCCGTGGATCGCACGGCTGCCGCACACAAGGCAGTTCTGGAATTTGCCGCAAAGCAGAACAAGCAGGTTGTTGCAGCAATGAAGCAGCAGGAAGGCGTTGCTGGTACGCCGCTGGCCGAGACTGCGGATGCCGTTGAACGCGGCATGGACGCTCTGATAGAGGCCCAGAAACATTCGGTTGAGATTGCCGCCAATCAGTTGAAATCCGCCACTAAGGCGTAAATGATGTCGTTTTTGCGCAATGCCCGGATGCAAGCGTCTTGATCGTGGACGATGCGTTCCGGGCCTGTTTTTTTTTGCACGCCGCTTACTTTGAGCGTTGCGCCAGCCACTCGTTGATGTGCGGCCAAGTGCGTTTGGCCGCGCCGCTTCCCGCCATGATTCCGATATGCCCGCCGGAGACGTGAAAGACATCCTTGTCAGCACTGCCCATCTTTGCGACTGCCGGTTCGGTTTGGCAGCACGGAGTGATGTGATCGCTGTCGGCGATGATCGCCAGAAGATTTGCACGAATCTTTGCGAGATCGACGCGCTCCCCACGAATGATGAACTCACCGGTCATGAGGCGGTTGTTGCGATAGAGATCTACGATCAATTGCCGGAATGCGCTGCCGGCAATCGGGATGTTGTCTGTTACCCAGGTGTTCATTGCGTGCCAGCTCTCGACCACCTGCGGGTTGTTCAGGTTGTCCCATAGGCGGAGATAATTTCCGACATAGTTTTCTACAGGCTTCAGCGCTTTGGCGCCGTACTCAACCATCTCGGCAGGCATGTTACCGAATGCCGCGAGAACCTTGTCTATGTCGAAGTATTTCTCGTCGGTCCAGCGCGCAAATGTGAGCTTATCTTTTTGGGAGAAGTCCAGCGGCGCGGTTAACAGAAGGAGATTGCGCAATCCATCGTCCGGACGGAGTGCTGCATAGACGGATGTCAATATCGCGCCGATGCACCAGCCCAGCAGGCTAAACTCTTCGGAGCCTGAGATAGCCTTCATCTTGCGAATCGCTCTCGGCATGTAGTCGAGCGTGTAATCGTCGAACTTGAGGTTCTTGTCTTCGATTCCCGGAGCGCCCCAGTCGAGAAGGTACACGTCATAACCCTGTTTCACCATGAACTCCACGAAGCTCGCACCAGGGCGAAGATCAAGGATGGATGGGCGATTCATGAGTGCGAACACGAGAAGCAGCGGCACGGGATGGCGCTGCTCCTTTGGCACTTGCGGGACGTAGCGGTAAAGCTTTGCTTTGTTCAGCGTCCACACCACCTGTTTTGGAGTTTGCCCAATGGGGGCCTGCGTGGTCAAAGTCTTGGAAAGTGTTTGCAGCTTTGATTGCATGGTAACGAACGGGTTTGTTTCCAGCGTTTTTACCGGCATGTTACCTGCCCCCTTTTTTCTTGGACTTCCTGGATGCATGCGTAGCTCTCGGTGCCCCGGTGCTTGGCGCGGGCTCAACCTTGGCTGCAGGTTCGGGTATTTGGTGTGCCGAGGGCTCTCGCTCCGCAACTGGTTTTGGCGCTTCGCTGTTTGACGATGAAGCTGCGGATTTGGTGACCGCGCTTTCGATTCGGTCCAACTTGGCATCCATGTCATCCAGTCGCATTTCGAGATTCGTAAGTCTCTCGGCCAACGAGATGAAATCAGGACGGGTGGGCATGCTGAACTGCTGCAATGCATTCACCATTGCTTTTTCAAGCGAGGCTCTGAATGGTTGCGAAGCCGCCAAATAGGCATCCAGAGTTGCTCCTGATTGTTTTGCGTAAGCTTCTGTGTTGACCAGTTCGCCCATCGCTTTGGCCCACACGTCCATGTAAGTGTCGCGGATTTCGCGAAACTGTTCGGTGGAGTCCAATCTCTTTTCTCCCTGTTCTTCGCTCATTCATGCCTCCTGAAATCTGACCGCGATTGCGCCGCTCGACTATTCGGCGGAGTGCTTTTCTTCGAGTGCGCGCAACTGTTCACGTGCTTCTTCGACGCTCTCGAAGATATTGGCTGAGGTGTGTTCGTCGCCAAGCGCGTCGCCCAATTTCATTCGCAGGAACGCGCTGGTTGTGTAACGCGTGACTCCGGAGTACATGTCTTCCATCAAACCTTTCACCATCTTGCTGTAAGGATCGATCAGTTCCGGAAGGATGGAGAAGTTGTCGTAATTCACAATGGCGTAAACCTTGCCGGGAGCGTCCTTGAGACGTTCGCGCACGAGCTTTCCAATGCGATTCACCTGATCGAGGCTGCGTACGGAGAGTGCCTCGAAATTGACGAAGAAGAGGTTTTGCCCCTGGTCATAGGTGAATCGTCTGTCCAGCGGCAGTTCCTGAATGGACGTTCGCAGATCCATGAGTTGCGGCTGAAAGATTCGAGCATCCATCAGCTTTGGGTCACGCACGATGGGAGCAAAATCCATGTGGGCGAGAACGTTCTTCTCAATATCGATCCCTGGCGCGACTTCGACCAGTTCCAGACCTTCCTCCACCAACTTGAAGACGCAACGCTCCGTAACGTACAGGACAGGTTGATTGCGCAACAGGGCATATTTGCCGCTGAATGTTTTGTGCTCCACCCCGTGAACAAACTTTCGCGACTCACCCTCGCGCAGAATGCAGAGCTTGCCGTCCTTGATCTCGACTTCCAATTTGCCTGCAGTGAAGGTGCCGCAGAAAATGAGCTTCTGAGCGTTCTGGCTGATGTTGATAAATCCACCGGCACCGGCCAGGCGAGGTCCGAAACGGCTCACGTTCAGATTGCCTTCGCGGTCGGCCTCCGCCAGTCCTAGACACGCCATGTCAAGACCGCCGCCATCGTAGAAGTCGAACTGGTATGGCTGATCGATGATTGCTTGCGCATTTACGGCAGCGCCAAAGTTGAGGCCACCGGCAGGCATTCCGCCGATCACACCGGGTTCAGCGGTAAGAGTGATGAGGTCGATGATCTTCTCTTCATTCGCTACGTTTGAGATGCCCTCGGGCATCCCGATGCCAAGGTTTACGACACTGTTGGGGCGAAGCTCCAGGGCTGCCCTGCGCGCGATCACCTTGCGCGCTGAAAGTGGCATGGGAGGGATTGCGCCCATCTTGATGCGAATCTCTCCACTGAACGCGGGATCATATTGTGCGCCGAATGTTTGCCAGTGATACTCTGGCTTTTCGGCGACGACGACGCAGTCAACCAGCACTCCAGGAACCTTTACCTGGCGCGGGTTGAGAGTGCTGCTTTCGGCGATGCGTTCCACCTGGGCGATCACCAATCCACCGGAGTTATGCGCCGCCATGGCGATGGCCAGAACTTCCAGAGTCAGAGCCTCGCGCTCCATCGTAATGTTGCCTTCGGGATCGGCGGTGGTGCCACGAATGATACCGACGTTCACTGGCATGGCGCGATAGAAGAGATATTCGTTTCCGCCGATGGTTATCAACTCGACCAGGTC
The DNA here is from genome assembly GCA_035539055.1 of Saccharimonadales bacterium (SeqCode). GTDB lineage: Bacteria > Acidobacteriota > Terriglobia > Terriglobales > Acidobacteriaceae > TOLSYN. The sequence goes on from DATLJC010000032.1 coordinate 60,078, forward strand.
TTCGGTTGTGCGCGGATTGATTTTTCCACCGCCATTACGTGGATCTACAAAGGTGCCGAGGCCTACTCGCGTAATGTGCCCGGGCCGATGGGCGGCAATGTCGCGGAAAAGATGGGAGATTACGCCCTGCGGCAGATTGTAGGCTTCAATCTCATTGCCGATTGCCAGGCGCTGCAGTTTGGGGACGAGCCCCCAGTGTCCCCCCACAACACGTTTGATCAGTCCGGGATGGCCCAGATGGTTGAGTCCGCGCTCTTTTCCATCACCCTGTCCGGCAGCATAAAGGAGAGTTAAATTACGCGGCTTTCCTCGTGGTGGTCCGATGCTTTCAGGCACCAGGTAGAGTTGTTCAAGCGCAACCGCAATGTTCTCGGCAAATCCGATGCCAACGAATCCTCCAGTGGCGATCGTGTCACCATCGCGAATCAAGCGCACAGCATCGGCGGCTGATACAACCTTTTCGCGCTGCGGCCGATTGGAACTCACAATCGGGTGAGTTTGCATGGAATCGACAAGCGGACTCTTTGGCATTGGCTTCTTTCCAGGCCCAGGCCTCGGACGGGCGAAGATCATACCCCAAACTGAGGTTTACGATTACGGTTGGCAGCGATTAGGTTTCCCGGCGGGGTAAGTAATTCAATCGCCAGCGAGTGAGGAACTCTGATTCAGGCAACAGCAAAGGGATTGACCGGGAGTCAAGCGGAGTGGAAGGGATGCGATTTGTATGCGAAATGCTGCTGGCGTAACTACCAGTTGCCCCTTTTATCTCACAGAGTGCAGGACGGCGACGCGGGCGGCTGCCGATTGCAGTGCTTGTTGCAGCCCGGCGATGTGCTCGGAGGTGCTCAGATAGCTGATGATCATCATGCGCAGAACGCTCTTTCCCCGGACGTGGGTACGGCTGATCCAGTAGCGCCCGTCGCGGTTGAACTCATCGATGAAGTTCTGATGTGCGGCTTCCGCGTCGGCCTCGTCTACTCCTCGCAGCCGGAAATTCAGAATGGGGAGAGTTTGCGGCGCAGCAAGCGCAAAGCGCTCAGAAGCTCCAAACCACGCCCGCATCTCTGACGCGAGCTGCATCTGCCTGCTTATCATTTGCTCGTACGCTTGCCGACCATGCACACGCAGCGTTAGCCAGAGCTTGAGTGAGTTCATGCGGCGAGACCACTGCGCGCTCACTTTGAAATTGTCGATCATGCTCGGTCCGGCAACGCGAGGCATATACGGCGAAGCCACGGAAAAAGTCTTCTCCATCATGGATACGTGGCGGGTGAGAATGACTCCTGCGGCGAATGGCATGGAGAGCCACTTGTGGGGATCGATGGTGATGGAGTCGGCACGCTCGATTCCCTTTAGCAGATGGCGATATTCGTCGCTGAATGCGGCCGCTGCACCATAGGCACCATCGACATGAAGCCAGAGTCCATAACGCTCGGCGATTGCGGCTAGAGCATTGAGGTCATCGATGGCACCGGAGCTGGTTGTCCCCGCCGTGGCAACGATGCAGAAGGGAAGGAATCCGCAGGCGTAATCGGCTTCGATCTGCAGGATGAGGCGCGCGGTGTCAAGACGCAGGTTTTCATTCACCGGGACGCGGCGAAGCGCCTTGCGTCCCAGTCCGAGCAGCCCTGCTGACTTTTCAAGCGAGTGGTGCGACTCAGACGAAGCGTAGAAAACAGGGCGAGCTCCGATGGTCGCTATCCCGTCTTCGATTGCGTGCGGAAAATGGTGGCAGATTGCCAACGCAAGAGCCGTGAAATTCGCCTCATTGCCGCCGCTGGTGAAGGTTCCGTCACAGGCAATCGCATCTGGCGGTGTGGGTGCATCGTTCAGGTTCTTGTGCCAGCCGAATCGGGAGGCGATCCAGCCAATGGTCTCCGCTTCAAGCGTGCTGGCGAACTGAGAGCGGGCAAGGGAGGCAAGCTGAGGATTGAGAGCGGAAACCAGCGCTTCGGCCAGCACGGCCATGTACGTCGGAGTCGGATTCATGAGGCCAAAGTAGTTGGCGGCAGGAATGTGGAATCCCTTGTCGATCATCTCCTCGCAGAGATCGTCGAGGACGCGGGCGGCGTCCGATCCGAGCTCCGGTAAACCCAGAGAAGTGTGAGAGACGGTGCGCTCAGAGGCTGGCGGCTGTACGGCTCGATTGTTGAGGGAAGAGAAATATTGATCGATGCGATCGATGAGCCGGTAGCCCAGCTCCCGGCGTTCTTCACTGCTGAAGTCAAATCCCATAGGGTACTCGCTTCTTAACTCCTACAAACTGTTACCTAATACAAAGCTCAACCCCGGTGTGGCGGTGGCTGGCCTTGCCGTAATAGTAGATCATGCGGAGCCGAAATAGGTGCAATAAATTGCTCGGGAGTGCGGTATGAGAGGCTTGCCGGGAACACAGTTTGAGATGTATTGACGGGAATGATGGAAAGGATTAATCGTATCTGTCCATGACGCTACGTTGTGATTGTATTTAGGAGGAACCATGGCGAATCCGTTTGTACATGTGGAACTGAACAGCCCTGACCCGGAAAAGGCCAAGGCATTCTATTCGAAGCTGTTTGACTGGAAGCTGGAAGACATGCCAAACACAGCCGGGCCGGACGGGGCATATACCCTGATCAAGGTGGGGGGAGAGGGCGTTGGCGGCGGGATTATGAAGCAGGTTCCGGGCGGCCCGACGGGATGGCTGGCCTACGTTTTAGTGGATGACGTGAAGGCATCCACCGAGAAGGCGAAAGCGCTGGGCGCCAAGGTGATGAAAGACACGACTGAGGTGCCCGGGATGGGGTGGTTCAGCTTCATTCTCGATCCGACTGGTTCGATTCTGGGACTCTGGCAGTCGAAGATATGAGCAAGACAGCGGCGCCATCTGTGAAAGCCTGGCGCCGCTATTCTTCAGTTTCGCTCTGCTTATTTCTGGTCCACTCCGTCGGCATCGGCTCTCTCTTCGTCCTTCTTTTCAGGGCGAAGCAAGGGGAAGAGGATGACGTCGCGAATTGAGGTTGAGCCGGTAAGCATCATCGTGAGCCGGTCGATGCCGATGCCTTCACCCGCGGCAGGAGGCATTCCGTAGGAGAGGGCGCGGATGTAATCCTCATCCATCTGGTGCGCTTCGTCGTCGCCGCGCTCGCGCTCGGAGATTTGCTGCTCGAAGCGGCGGCGCTGCTCTTCAGGGTCGTTAAGTTCGCTGAAGGCGTTCCCGAGCTCCATTCCAGCCACGTAGATTTCGAAGCGCTCTACGAAGTCGGGCTCGTCGCGCTTGTTCTTGGACAGCGGCGAGATTGCGACAGGGAAGTCGTAGATGAACGTTGGTTGCCAGAGATGCTCTTCGGCAACTGCCTCAAACATGTCGGCAATGGCGCGACCGGCAGGTTCGTTGGGATCGTAAGGAAGTTGCACCTTGGCGCGTTGCAGGCGTCGGACAAGTTGCTCGACCTGCTCGCCGCTCTTGAAGTCGTCCATGGTGGGCGCGTCGCCGGCAGCTTCGGGCCAGTGCTTAATGATCGCCTCGCGCATGGAGAGCCGCTGAAAATTGCTCCAGTTGATCTCGCGTTCGCCGAACTTGTTCACTAGCGTGCCGTTCACATCAAGCGCGACCTGCTTCAGCAAATCCTCGGTAAGGTTCATCAGGTCGTGGTAGTCAGCATAGGCCTGATAGAACTCGAGCATGGTGAACTCGGGATTATGGCGTGTCGAGACACCCTCGTTGCGGAAGTTGCGATTGATCTCATAAACACGATCAAGGCCACCGACGACCAGGCGCTTGAGGTAAAGTTCGGGGGCGATGCGCAGGAAGAGGTTTATATCAAGGGTGTTGTGGTGAGTGACAAATGGGCGAGCGGCAGCGCCTCCGGCAATGGGCTGCATCATCGGAGTCTCGACCTCAATGAAGTCGCGAGTATCCAAGAAGCGGCGGATCGACTGCACGATGCGAGCGCGCTTGGTGAAGACCTGACGCACCTCGGGATCAATAAGATCCACGTAGCGCATGCGGTAGCGCAACTCGACGTCGGTAAGGCCGTGGAACTTCTCAGGCAGCGGCAACAAGTCCTTGGAGAGGAACGTCAGGTCCTCCACGTGGATGCTGAGTTCGCCGGTGCGCGTACGGAAAAGATAGCCTTTTACGCCTATGTGGTCGCCAATGTCGAGCAGCTTATAAAATTCCCAGAGCTTGTCGCCGACGGCGTCTTTCTTGACGTAGATTTGGAGCCTTTCGCCGGATTGCTGAAGGTGAGCGAAGCTGGCTTTTCCCATAAGACGGATGGCAACGAGGCGTCCGGCAACGGTGACGTTGACGCGTTCGGCTTCCAGTTGCTCACCCGTGCTGGCAGTGTAGCCGGCTAGGACCTGAGGCACCTGATGGGTGAAATCGAACTTGTGTGGGTAGGCGGGCTGACCGAGGGTTTCGATCTGCCGCAGTTTCTGCTTGCGTAGGTCGTAAATGTTTTCGTCTAGGGACACGTGAAAATTGTATAACAGCAGAGGACAAGAAGTTGTGAGTAGCCGACGGGTGACCTCCGGCAATTTGTCTGGGAGTAGGGAAATGAAAGACGAAAAACCGGAAAAGCGGGAAGAGAGTCCGTGGGTCGTGGTAGCACGGTACTCGGAAATTGGCTTCATGATTCCGGCGGCACTGATCGTCGGCTACCTGGCCGGACTGGTTGCGGACCACTATTTGCATACTCACTGGATTTACCTCTTCGGCATTATTTTCGGCGCTGTGGCCGGATTTGTATCGATGATCCGGAGGGCTCTGCGGGCGAGCGATGACGATAAGCAGGATAAGGATGGCGAGTGAGGGACGCTGAACATCCCGAGAACCCAGCCGGAGCTTCCCCCGAAGGAGGCATCGAGGAAACCCAAACCGAACTGGCGCCAGAGGACTGGCAGGATTCCAGTGAGTTGGGCTGTGCTGAGATTTCGGCTCAGGAAATGGTCACATATGGAAGCACCGTCCGGCGGGTTGAGAAGATAATCGTCGTGGCGGGCAGCGTTTGCGCAGTGGCGGCGGTGTGGCCGCTGGGTAGGGCATTGGCGGGCGGGATGCTCCTTGGGACGCTACTGGGGTGGGTGAATTTCCGCTGGCTGGCTTCGTCGGTGAATGCGATCGGCGAGCGCATAGTGAAGATAAAAAGCAGGGAGCGCGGCGCGGGGATTGTGGCCCGTGGTATAGGGCGTATCTTCTTGATAGCAGTGTTCGCGTATGTTATCTTTACGTGTTCCGTTCGCGGCTTGGTGGGATTCCTGGCAGGGCTTGCAATGCCTGTCGTGGCGATGATGTGCGAGGCCGTGTATGAGTTCGTCGCCAGTGGTCGGCGACCATCCTGATGGGGATAAATAAGACATTCAAATGCATCAACTGCCATTTACAGCGCTACTGAATCACCTGTTTGCTGGCCCCGCAACTGCGCTCCTGACTGCGCTGGGGATTCATCCTGCCCATCCGACGGCACCGATCCCCGATCATGTGGCAATGCAGATCCTCGTATTTGCCATCCTGATCGTGTTTTTCCTGGCGGTTCGAGCGAGCCTGTCAGTCGAAAAGCCTAATGCTCTGCAGCACATCATGGAAGGCATTTATAATCTGATGGATGCGCAGAGCGAAGAGATTATCGGACACGACAATAAGCGCTATTTGTCGTATCTGATTACGCTTGGGCTGTTTATCCTTTCCTGCAACCTGCTTGGATTGATTCCGTTCTTCGAGACTCCTACGGGCGTTCCCGTGGTGCCGCTTGGCTGCGCGGTAGTGACCTGGGTCTTCTATCAGATGCATGGTCTTCGCGCGAACGGAGCAGGGTACATCAAGCACTTCATCGGTCCCGTGTGGTGGTTGGCGCCGCTTATGTTTGTGATCGAAGTGTGCAGCCATCTGGCGCGCATGATGTCACTCACCATCCGTCTTTTCGCCAACATGTTTGCCGGCGACATGGTGACCCTGGTGTTCTTCTCGTTGGTGCCGATAGGATTGCCGGTAATCTTCCTCGGCCTGCACTTGGGCGTTTCGCTGATTCAGACATACATTTTCGTGTTGCTGGCCATGGTGTATCTGGGAGAAGCCACGGCACACGAGCACTAGACTATTCGAAATAGCAGCCTGCATTTCCGGCTGGCATCAAGTTTTGCAGTACGCCGCAAGCGTGAGGGCTTCCCATTGCGTGGAACGTCAACCACCCACTGGCGGCGAAATCCGAAGGAGCAATGACAATGAACAAGAAGATGTTCGTACTGTTTTCCGTAATGGCTATCCTGATGCTGGCGACCCCGGTCTTCGCACAGGGTGAACCCGCTGCCGCTGGCGGCGCTGCTGGCGTCAACTGGGTTGCGCTTACTTCCGGCTTCGCGATGGCGATTGCCGCTGGAATGGCCGCACTGGGGCAGGGCAAGATCGCTGCCGCCGCCTGCGAAGGCATGGCCCGCAATCCTGCTGCTCGCGCTGGAATCCAGCTCGCAATGATTCTCGGCCTGGCATTCGTCGAATCCCTGGTGCTGTTCACGCTGGTCGTGGTCTTTGCCAAAGTCGTAAAGTAAGAGTTTCAGTTTGAGCATAGCCTCCGCTACGGCGGGGGCTATTGTTTTGGTGCGCAGCTCTGCCAATGCAACAGCAACAAGGCCACTGGCATCCGTTCCGCGATGACTGACTGTGTTCACGTGGGCATGAGATCGGGATGGGGCCACAGGGGGGCGGGACGGCCTGAGAGCTGGTGCATCCAGAAGCTGGTTAGGCTTTTGGTTGCACTCTCAATCTCGGTATGTGCTTTCGGAGAGCACCAATCAACGGATACGTCTCCTGCTCCGATTTGGAGCGCTGATCTGATTCCAAGCATCAGGACTAACCCGATAGAGCACTACTGGGAAGATCGTGAGCAGGCGGGAATCACGTTTCTGGATGACGAGCGCCTAATTGTGCATCATGTGGACCTTGACAGCCGGCAGCTTTCCTCACGATTGTCCCCGGACGTTTCCAGCCCTTTCCGTCTTCGGGCAGAGATACTCGACGCAGGCGACGGGACGCTGCTGCTTACGAGAGAGTGGGCCACGCGTGCAGTAGGCTCTGCGATCCTGCTTCACCGTGGTGGAGTGATGGTGCGAACGGGAGATACGCTTCGGCTTCTCACAAGAGATTTCGACGAAGTTAGAAAGTTGCCGCTCCCACAAACTCCTCTCCGCAACGAACGGTTGGAGATGCAGGAATGGGAGATTCACGTATCGGTAAGCCAGCAATCGGTGCTGTTCAATAACTATCACGTGAACTACGCGCAGAAGTTGGACGTGAGTCAATACAGCGTTCTCGATAGCGGCATGGGGCTTAAGGACGCTTGGAATGACGAGCCCTCGTTGCATCACAGACCGTACTCCGTGTCTGATCGTGCGATTGCGTACGTTAAGTCGGTACACAATCGGGACCGGGTGTTCATTTCCGAGTTTGGCAGCGGAAGATGGAGGACGCTCTGGCAGCGCCCGGGGCAGAGTTGCTTTGCACCCGGCGTTTTCGCCCTTATTGGGGAGGATTCGTTCGTCTATGTCTGCAGAGAGTTTTCGTTTGTTTCCGGCGGGCAGGTGCTAATGCGAGAGCCGTTGGATAAGAACGAGCAGCCGGTAAACGCAAAAATATCAGTTGCAAAGGGCGGAAGGTTTGTCGCGATTGCGTTACATCGAGTCAGGTTGGGCGAGTCCCTGCGCTCAGATAGTCTTTCCAAGCTATGCGTTGTTGTTTACGACCTGCTACGAAAGAAGCGTGTATACACCACGGTCCTCTCTCCACTTCCTAAGTGCTTGTTCGATTTTGCACTCTCACCGGATGGTACCCGGCTCGCTATTCTGAATGACCAGAACGTGTCTGTTTACCAGGTTCCGCAAACGTCCTCTGAAACGGCGCATGCCGAAGCCTTGGCACCGTAGTTCATCGATCATAATGCCCCGGATGAGTTCCGGGGCATTATGTGAGAGGGCGCTTGCGGGTCTAATGACTGGCGAGGATAGTTGGAGCGCCCTGCGTGTAGTGGAGTATCGCGTTGGGGAGCACGCCAAGCCAGAGGGTTGCAATCAGGCTAATGGCAATTGCCAGACCCATTCCGAGCTGAACCTTGGGGGTGGGCGTTTCCGTTCGAGGTTCAAACATATACATCCGCACTATGAGGCGCAGGTAGTAGTAAGAGCCCATTCCGCTATTTGCAACACCGATAATGGTGAGCCAGATGAGATGCGTACGAAGTGCGGCACTGAAAACGTAAAACTTGGCGAAGAATCCGCCGGTAATAGGAATTCCGATCAGCGAAAGCAGGAAAAACGTGAGGACGGCGGCCAGCAATGGCGAGCGCTTCCCGAGTCCAGAGTAGTCGTCAATTTGGGAGAATCGCTCTCCGCTGCCGGCCATTTGGGTGATGACAGCGAAGGCGCCAACATTCATCGCGGCGTAGGCTGCAGAGTAGAACATTGCGGCCGAGATGCCGAGCTCGCGATTGCTGGCTGAGGCAAATGCCACCATCAGGTATCCGGCATGTGCGATGGAGGAGTACGCCAACATGCGTTTGACGTTGCTCTGCAGGATGGCGCCAAGGTTTCCGACGCACATGGACAGCACGGCGGCGATCCAGATAACCCAGAACCAGTGAGGCGAAGCTGTGTCAATGACGAGACGGATGAGGACCGCGAAAGCCGCGGCTTTGGGTGCGGTGGACATGAAAGCCACGACCGGCGAAGGTGCGCCTTCGTATACGTCAGGTGTCCAGATGTGAAAAGGCGCACAGGCTACCTTGAAGCCAAGCCCGGTGAAGATGAGCGCGACGGCGACGTAGGCTAGCGGCTCGATATGCGCGGCGTTGCCGAGGGTGGCGGCAATATCAAAGACGTTGGTGGAACCAGTGGCGCCGTAGAGCAGCGCAACTCCGTATAGGAAGAAGGCCGTGGCAAAAGAGCCAAGGAGGAAATACTTGAGAGAGCTTTCAGCGCTCTCGGCGGCATTGCGCCGGAAGCCTGCAAGGATGTAGCTGGAGATCGAAGAGATTTCCAGCGCGATGAAGATAAGCACCAGTTCGACTGCCGATGACATCAGGCACATGCCGACCGCTCCAAGAAGGATCAGGGCGTAGTATTCGCCGTGATCGATCTTCTGGAACGGCAGATAATCGAGCGACATCAGAATGGTCGCCAAGGCAACGAACAGAACGATGAAATGGAAGAAGACGCTGAAGTGGTCCACACGCAGCATCTGGTTGAGTCCGAAGCCGACGAATTGCGGCTGTGCCTGGTAGGCCGTTGCCGCGATGGCGGCGACCGCGCCGAAGGCGGCGAAGACGCCCAAGCCCTTGCGACTCCGTCCCGGAGGCAACAGGGCCTCGATGAACATAACGGTCATTCCCCAGACGGAGAGGACAATTTCAGGAAGAATGCGGATGTAATCGGCAGCTGTTGGCATGGCTATTTGAACACCGTGTAGAACGTGCTAACTGTGGGTGCGGTTGCTGAGGCCGCTCGCTTTTGCATTTCGAGAATACCGGCGACGGAGGTGTCTATGGAGTTCATCCAGAAATTTGGGAAGACTCCCATGATGAGGGCCAGAACAGCGAGCGGCCAGAGGATGCTGCGTTCACGGACATCAATGTCGGGCAGCGTCGCGTTGATGGGATTGGTGATGACACCGTAGAAGGTTCGCTGGTAGAGCCAGAGCATATAGAAGGCGCTCCAGATGACACCGCTGGCGGCGATGATTCCGTAGATTGCCTTTGCCTGGAAAGCACCGCTCAGGATCAGAAACTCGCCGATGAATCCGTTCATCAGCGGCAGACCGATCGACGAGAGAGTGATGATCAGGAAGAGCGTGGCGTAGACGGGCATCGGGGTGGCGAGACCGCCGTATTCCTTGATCTCGTAGGTGTGGCGGCGGTCATAGACCATTCCCAAAAGCAGGAAAAGTGCGCCGGTGGAGATGCCGTGGTTGAGCATCTGGAAGACTGCTCCGTCCATACCGGACTGTGTGAAACTGTAAATCCCAAGCACTACAAAACCAAGGTGGCTAACCGAGGAGTAGGCGACTAACTTCTTCATGTTCGGCTGCACGAGTGCTACTAGCGCGCCATACACGATACCGATAATGGCAAGGGTGATGATCCAGGGTGCGTTCCTGTGGGCCTCGGCGGGGAACAGGCCGATGTTGAAGCGCAGCAGACCGTAAGTTCCCATCTTCAGCAGGACACCGGCGAGCAGTACCGAACCAGCGGTAGGCGCTTCGACGTGAGCGTCAGGCAGCCAGGTATGCAGCGGGAAGAGCGGTACTTTGACGGCGAAAGCAACAAAGAATCCGAGGAATAGCCAGAGGGCTGTGTGGCCGGGCAGAGCGATCGTGCCGGTGGCTAGTAGATGTTGAAGTTCGGTGAAATCGAAGGTTCCAGACTGTGCATAGAGCCATATAATCGCCGCGAGCATGAAGACCGAAGCGATCATGGTGTAGAGGAAAAACTTTACGGCTGCGTAAACACGACGCTGGTGTCCGAAGATTCCGATAATAAGCGCCATCGGAATGAGAGTCGCTTCCCAGAAGAAGTAGAAGAGGAAGAGATCGAGTGCTATGAATACGCCGATCATGGCGGTTTCAAGCAGGAGTAGAAGGATGAAGAATTCCTTTACTCGCTCATGTATCGACTTCCAGGATGCAAGAACACAGAACGGCACCAGGAATGTGGTCAGGACCACGAGCCATAACGAAATGCCATCAATACCGATGTGGTAATGAATGTTCGGACTGGTGACCCAGTGCAGATTCTGTTCGTAGGCGAAGCTGCCGGAACCTGCTGGAGCCACTTCGCGATAGTGCGCGGGCAGGTGCAGCGAGACCAGCAGGGTGATGACAGAAATGGCCAGGGCGAACCACCGGATATCGCGGTCGCGGCGCGGCAGGAAAGCGATGAGAAGCGCTCCCAGCGCGGGCAGGAAGGTCGTAAGCGTGAGAATCCAGGGGTTGAGAGTAGATAAGTTCATCGGGTTCCCATCCAGACCATGTAGGCAACTACGGCAGCGGCACCGGCGGCAACCCATCCTGCATAGCTGCGCACTAAGCCAGATTGCTGCTGACGAATAATCTGCGAGACATCGCGTGCCGCGACAGCGCTCTTATTCACCGAACCGTCGATTACTTTCTGATCGAAGGTTTGCCAGAGAATGACGCGAGAAAACCACACCAGGGGGCCGATGATGGCAGCCGAATACAGTTCGTCTATCCAATATTTGTTGAGGACCAGTTTGTAAAGTCCTTCAGTTCGAGCGGCAATCCTGGAGGGCAGTTCGGGGCGCTTCATGTAGAAGAACCAGGCGAGGCCGAGACCGGAGAAGGCGACGAGGACCGAGACAGCCATCAACGAATTCTCCAGAACCTTGCTCTCACCTGCGGCTCCCGCACCTTCGCTTATGGGCGTTGCAGTGGCTTCATTGTTCTGAGCTGCGTTCTGCTCAATCGAGACCTTTTGGATCACTGGCGAGAGGAAGTGCTCGAAGCGGTTTCCAATTCCTACCCATCCCCCAACTATGGAAAGCACGCCGAGCAGGACGAGAGGCGCAAGCATCAGCCACGGTGACTCGTGAGGCTCATGATGATCGTCGTGGCTTCCGTGCGCGGAATGTGCATCGGCAGGTGCGCCGCGATATTCTCCGGTGAAGGTGAGGAAGATTAGACGGAACATGTAGAAGCTGGTCATGAAGGCGGTGATGATGCCAACGGCCCAGAAAATCTTGCTGCCATGTGTGCTGCTGAAGGCTTGCCAGAGGATCTCATCCTTGGAGAAGAATCCCGCGAATGGAGGAATTCCCGAGATGGCAAAAGTCGCAATCAGCATAGTCCAGAAGGTCCATGGCATGTACTTGCGCAAGCCTCCCATTTTTCGCATGTCCTGTTCTCCGCCGATGCCGTGAATCACGGAACCGGCTCCGAGGAAGAGCAGGGCCTTGAAAAACGCGTGAGTCATAAGGTGGAAGACCGACGCTGAATAAGCGGCGACTCCGGCAGCCATGAACATGTAACCGAGCTGCGAGACGGTGGAGTAGGCAAGCACGCGCTTGATATCCGTCTGGGTGATTCCGATGGTGGCGGCAAAGAAACTGGTAAGCGCTCCGATGATTGCCACCGCAAGCAGCGCAATGGGCGCGCGGCTGAAGATCGGATTGGAGCGGCAGACCATGTACACGCCAGCCGTGACCATGGTGGCGGCGTGGATGAGCGCGGAAACCGGCGTGGGGCCTTCCATCGCGTCGGGCAGCCAGACATAGAGCGGAATCTGGGCGCTCTTGCCGCAGGCGCCCACAAGCATGAGCAGGCCGATGGCAGTAAGGATTCCGGCGCTGGTTTCGACTGAGAAATGAGAAGCCACATCGAAAACGGCGGCGTATCGCAAGGTTCCGAAGTGCTGGATAAGCAGGAAGAGCGCAATCAGAAACCCGAAGTCTCCGACGCGATTGGTGATGAACGCTTTCTTTCCGGCATTGGCGGCTGAGTCCCGGAGGAAGAAGAAGCCGATCAGCAGGTAGGATGCGAGGCCCACTCCTTCCCAGCCGACGAACATGAGCAGGTAATTATTGGCCAACACCAGCGTCAACATGAAGAACATGAAAAAGTTGAGGTAGGTGAAGAAGCGGTAATATCCTCCCTCGTGCTCCATGTACGCGACGGAATAGACATGAATGAGGAAGCCGACACCTGTGACTACCAGCATCATGATCAACGATAGATGGTCGAGGTAAATTCCGAAGTCGACGGAAAACTTTCCAGCACGAATCCAGGTGCCGTAGGAGACCTCCAGCGCTTCCGCGCCGGAGTGCATGAGCACATAGGCATGCACGCACGCGGCGAGGAATGACGCTCCGGTGAAGAAGAGCGCGACGGAGGCGACCAGTGACTTGGGGAAGCGCTTGCCGAAAAGGCCATTGATGAGCGCACCCGCCAGAGGCAGGATCGGAATGAGCCAGGGTTGCCAGAACGGTAGATTCAATGAAGTCATAGTTTCAGCAGGTTCACCCGATCGACGTTAAGCGTCTCACGCGTGCGATAAACAGAGATGATAATAGCCAGCCCCACTGCGGCCTCGGCGGCGGCAACGACCATGACGAAAAAGACGAAGATGTGTCCGTCGAGAGTTCCAAGGCGCGTCGCGAAAGCAATGAACGAAAGGTTTACACCGTTCAGCATCAGCTCGATGGACATGAAGAGCGTGATGACGTTGCGCTTGATAAGAAACCCCGTGACGCCACAGGCGAACAGAAATGCACTCAGCAACAGGTAGTAGGAAATGGGGATGTCGTTCATGAGTTACTCCTGCGGGCCAGCACCACCGCGCCCATGATGGCGATGAGCACGAGGATGCTGGTGACTTCAAAGGCCAGCAGATACTTGGTGAAGAGCATCATGCCCACTTTGTCGGCGGGACCGTACAGCATGCCAATGGAAATAAGCTTTTCTTGCGGGCGATGCTGAAGCAAAACCCAGATTCCGATGATGCCGCCAGCGAAAAGTCCCGGAATACCAAAGATCTTCGCGACGTTGCTGCCCTTGGACTGCTCTTCTTCCCCGGCGTTGAGCAGCATGATGACAAAGATGTAGAGCACCATAATAGCGCCCGCATAGATGATGATCTGCACGACGGCAACGAACTCCGCGCCGAGCAGCATGTAGATGAGCGCCAGCGAGCCCATGACCACGATGAGCGAGAGCGCGCTGTTGATCGTCTTCCGCTGAATCAGCAGATTGATCGCGCCACCTGCGCAGAATGCTCCGAAAAGTAGAAAGAGAAAGAGATGCATTATTGGGTTTCCATTCCGGCCATCATGCCCGCATCGCCACGAAAAATGCGGTGATAACCACGTTAGCCAGCGCAAGCGGGAAGAGGAACTTCCAGCCAAAGGCCATCAACTGGTCATAACGGAAGCGCGGCAATGTGCCGCGAATCCAGATGTATAGGAAAAGGAAAAAGAAGATTTTGGACGAAAACCAGATCAGCGGCAAAAAAGCCTGAATCACCGCGGGCAGGAACGGTAGCGGCGGGCCGCTCCATCCTCCGAGGAACATGACTGAGGCGATGCACGCAACGGTCACCATGTTGGTGTACTCGGCGATGAAGAACATCGCGAACTTCATGGCGCTATATTCTGTGTGATATCCGGCGACAAGTTCGGTTTCAGCTTCCGGAAGATCGAATGGAATTCGATTAGTTTCGGCAAAGGCCGCCATCATGTACACGAAGAACGCTACGAATTGGCCCTTGAAGATGTACCACTGCGGAATGAATCCGAACCATGTGCCGAGTTGCGCATGTACGATGCCGCTCAGACTGAGCGTGCTCGACATGAGCAACACGCCAATCAGCGAAAGGCCTAACGAAACTTCGTAGCTGACCATCTGAGCCGAGGCACGCAGCGATCCGAGCAAGGAGTACTTGCTGTTGGAGGACCAACCGGCGAGAGCGATTCCATAAACGCCCAGCGAGGTGATTCCGAGCACGATCAGGATGCCGACATTGATATCGCTCGGCTGCCCATTCGCACCCAGTACGCCGGTGATTTGCACCGGCGTATCGATGCCGAACAGATGAATGACGGGACCGATCGGAACCATGGCGATGGAAGTGAGAGCCATGATGAGCGCGAGTGCTGGGGCGAGAAGATAGATGTTCTTCTCGACGTAGGGCGGCGTCAAATCTTCCTTGAGAAGAAACTTGATTCCGTCGGCAAGTGGCTGCAGTAATCCAAACGGGCCGACGCGCGAAGGTCCCCAGCGATTCTGCATGTGGCCGACGATCTTACGCTCCAGCCACACCGTGTAGGCGACAATGGTGAGCAGAACGCCAAGAGTGATGGCGATCTTAATTATCGCGACGATCAAGAAAGTCAAAGCGCTCATTGAAAATCAATCCCCAGCCCCGCAGAAGAGAAACACACGATCTTCTGTTGGCAGAAACTTACAAGGCTCCCGCCCGAAGGCAGGAGGAAAGAAATCAGTCAGCCCCGATTGGTTCAGTCGTGTTGCGACGATTTTCGACGACCGAGTTCAGTGTTTCCGAGTAACGGCCAAGCGTGCCGGAAGTGAAAAGTGAATTTCCGGCGGGGGCAATCAGTTCAGGATGACTTGGAATTCCAGCGGGTTCGATTTGGATCAGTTCGGTTCGCTGAGGATTTCCGGCGGCGAGGTCCAGTCTCGAAATCGCGTAACCGGGAAGCAGTTGGGAAATTTCATCGAGCACGATCGTAGGATCAAGCGGCGAAGTGCGCGACGCGAGACCGCGAGCTTCGGTGTACACCGCATTGCGATCGGCTTCACCGGACTGAGCGCCACGGCTTTGGCCGGCGTCGGCGAAAGTGTAGCCGCGGAAAGGAACGAGCTTATCGATGTCCGCTCCCATCTTTTCAGCAAGGCGAATGATGATTTCGAAATCGGGCTTGACGCCATGAACGTCGGAAGCTTTCTTCAGGCGTTGCAGATCGCCGCATGTGTTGGTAACGGTACCTGCTTTTTCATAGGCGAAAGCGGCGGGCAGAAAGACGTCCGCGTCCTGTGCCGTTTCGGTCAGAAACATATCCTGCACTACCAGGAAGGAACGGGAAAACGCCTCGGTATCCGGGTAGCGGGCTGCGGGATTGGAGCCGACCACCCACAGTGCGCGCAGGTCTCCGGCTGCCGCCGCGTCGAGCATCTGCGGAAGCGAAAGCCCCGGCGTAGTCGGAACATCGGCTGCCCACGAGATTTTGTCGCGCGAGCTGCCACCGACTGAGTGATATCCGGGGAGCAGGTCGGGATAAAGTCCCATGTCAGCCGCTCCGCGTGAATTCGCGTAATCGGCCAGGCAGATGAATTTTGCTCCCTTGGAAGAGCCATAGGCGACGAGCGCATCGACGGCTTCGCCGCGCAGTTCTGAACCGAAAGCAATGACGAGGCCGGACGTGGCATTTAGCGTGTCGCGCAATTTACTGAGGTCATCAGTGGCCACTCCGAGCTTTGAGGCAGCCGCATCGTTGCCAGTCAGGAAAGAGACGAAATAGTCCTCGGATGCGGGAGCGATTGTCGCCGTCAGCGCGGCCTGGTGCGTGAGCTTGATCTTCTTGGAATTCACAACGTAAAGCCGAGAGTTGCGCAGACGTACCGCGTTGCGAATCTGCCACGCGAGCAGAGGGTGTTGCTCCGTTGGGTCGCTACCGATGAGCAGGATCGCCGATGCCTTGGAGACCTCCGCCATCGAGGCGGTCTGTGCGTTGTTCGCGGCAATCGCACGGGCGAACGAAGGGAAGTCAGCCGTGCGGTGGTGGTCGATATTGTTGGTCCCGAGGACAGTGCGCGCAAATTTCTGCAGCAGGTAGTTCTCTTCGTTGGTAGTGCGATTGGAGCCGATGACACCGATCGACTGCGGGCCGGTGGCGAGAAGAATCTCCTGGAATTTCGCTGCGATCTGCTCGACGGCTTCGGTCCAGGTAGCAGCGACAAACTTGCCATCGCGCTTGATCAGCGGCGTGGTGACGCGCTCGGGGTTAGCCGCGAAGTCATATGCGTAACGGCCCTTGACGCAAAGGAAGTCGTCATTCATTCCGCTGCGGTCGCGATTATCGCAGCGCACGATCTCCGAACCAGTTTCAGAGCGACGAACGCCGACCGTCGTGAGGCACCCGTCGCCACAGTGATTGCAAACGGTGCCGACGTGAGTCATTTCCCAAGGGCGCGTCTTGTATCGGTAAGAGCCGCTGGTGAGCGCGCCAACGGGGCAAATATCGATACACATACCGCACTCTTCGCAATCGAGGGAGTCGCCTTGATTGGGAGCGATCACCGATCCCTGGCCACGATTCTGAATGCCTAGCGCCCACACGTCCATGCCTTCGCCGCAAACACGAACGCAACGGTAACAGAGGATGCAGCGCGGGCGGTCATAGAAGACAATGGGCGACCACTGCTGTTCATCGCGATGGCTTTTGATATCGACGAATTTAGACTCTCCCGCGCCATACTTGAAAGTCATGTCCTGCAATTCGCACTCTCCGCCCGCATCACAGACCGGGCAGTCGAGGGGATGATTTGCGAGCAGCAGTTCGAGTGTGGATTTGCGGGCCTGCACCACTTTCTCAGACTCCGTCTGCACTACCATGCCTTCAGCGACGGGAGTGGTACAGGCCGTCTGCATCTTGGGCATCTTCTCGATTTCAACCAGGCACATACGGCAAGCGCCCTGCAGCGAGAGTCCGGGGTAGTAGCAGAAGGCCGGAATCTCAATGCCATAGGGCTTGCAGGCCTCAATAAGCAGAGTTCCCTTCGGAGCCGTGATGGTTTGTCCGTTCACGGTGAGCGTTACGTTTTGCGTCGTGTTTTGTGTTGCGTCGGCCATGAATTCTCTTCGCGTTATCCCTAGTGACTGAGAACAGGTAATGCGTTGTGGGCGCCGTGCTGCTCGTATGGGCAGGAGCGGCCGTCAAGGTGCGCTTCAAATTCTTCGCGGAACTTCTTTACAAAGCCAATGATGGGCATAGACGCTGCGTCGCCAAGTGGACAGAAAGTTCTACCCAACATGTTTTCAGCGAGATAGCGAATATTGTCGATGTCTTTCGCCACTCCGGCACCGGCGTGAAAGCGCTTAAGACTTTTGGAGAGCCAATCCGTACCTTCGCGGCAGGGAATACACCATCCGCAGCTTTCGTGACGATAAAACTGAATGGTCCGGAGTGCAAATTTGACGATACAGGTTTTGTTGTCGATAACGACGATGCCGCCGGACCCGAGGAACGTCCCAGCCTTCATCATGGAATCGAAGTCGAGGTTGATGTCGATTTCATTTTCGGTGAGGCAGGGAACAGAGGAGCCGCCGGGAACCACGGCTTTCAGAACATTTCCATTAGCAATGCCGCCGCCCACTTCGTAAATTGCTTTGCGCAGATTGTAGCCGAGCGGGAGTTCATAAACTCCGGGACGCACAACGTGTCCGCTTAGGCAGAAGAGGCGGGTACCGCCGTTACGCTCCACGCCGATCTCGGCATACTGCTTTCCGCCCATCAGAATGATGTGAGGAACACTGGCGAGGGTTTCGGCGTTGTTGATGACCGTAGGGCCGCCCCAAAGTCCTACCACGGCGGGGAATGGAGGACGAATGCGGGGAACGCCGCGCTTGCCTTCCAATGACTCCATGAGAGCGGACTCTTCTCCGACCTCGTAGGCCCCGGCACCGCCATGCCAGTAAACATTCAGATCGTAGCCTGAGCCGAAGATGTTCTTGCCGCAGAATCCGCGGGCATACGCATCGGCAATGGACTTCTGCATAATCTCCAGCAGGTAGCGATACTCGCCGCGGATGTAGATATATACATCGTGCGATCCAACGGCGATGGCGGCGATCATCGCACCTTCGATTACGGCGTGGGGATCGTGTTCAAAGATGAGCCGATCCTTACAGGTTCCGGGCTCGCTTTCATCGCCGTTGCACAGGACGTATTTGGGCTTGGCGCTTTCCTTGGGCACGAAGGACCACTTCATGCCGGTGGGGAAGCCCGCACCACCGCGTCCGCGCAAATTGCTGGCCTTCATTTCATTGATAATGCCGTCGGCACCAAGTTGGAGTGCCTTCTGTACGGCCTTGTAGCCGTCGAGTTCGAGATAGCGGTCGATGTTGGCCGCGCCCTGACCGAAGCGCTTGCTTACAACTTTGACCTCATCGGGATGGGAGACCAGGTTTGCCATGGCTACTGTTGGCCCGCCTTTTGCCTGTACTCATCAAGGATCTGGTCGATTCTTGACGGGGTGAGGTTCTCGTGAAACTCATAGTTGACCTGCATTGCCGGAGCCCAGGAACAGGCCCCTATGCACTCCACTTCTTCTACAGAGAATACTCCGTCAGGAGTGACTCCTTTATTGATAGTCACGCCCAGTTTTCCGCGCACGTGCTCCAGCATCTCTTCTCCACCGCGCAATAGGCAGCAGATGTTTGTGCAGACCTGCACGTTGAACCTGCCGCCGGGGCGGGTGCGCAGCATGGAGTAATAGCTGATCACGTTCCGCACTTCCAGAGCGGTGATATCAAGGCGCTGCGCGACTTCCTCGATGGCATTGTCGGTGAGGTAGCCAAATTCATCCTGAACATAAAGCAGGAAGGGAACCAGGAGTGAGCGCTTGACCGGATAATGCGTGAGCATGTCCGAGTAGCGCGCTTCGAGTTGTTCGCTGAATTTCATGAGCCTCTTGAACCTAATGATTGAACCTGAAACGTAGTTCGATAGTCCAAAACTCAAGCTGCTGACAATGATGAAAGCGTGCCGAACACTTCAATATTAAGGTTCGAAGACCTCGTGAATCATCCATTCGGCCAGACCTGAAGGTTCCGCACACTCGCTCGGAATTCCATCCGCCTCAAAGCCATTCGGGGTATTGTGCAAGGTGCCTTCGAACGCGCGCTCGGTGCTGTTGTTCCAGACGCGGATGAAGATGGCGCCTGGAAGAGAGGTGGAATTGGCCGCCACGGTTTTGTAACCGTTCGTAACCGCTACATCCTCGCCTTTCGACGTAACCTGGAGAGGAAACTTAAAGGCGTCCGAAGTCTGCTCGTTGAACTCTTCTGCTTTTTGTTGCAACAGGTCGATGAGGTCGAGGGCAAAATCGCTCTGTCCCTCGCCCCGCTGTTCCACCGCATTCGCAAATTGAGCGCCCCAGTGATCCAATTCGTCTCCGTTCTAGCGATCCACGTCGCCGAGGATGATATCGATGCTGCCGATAGCCGCCACCACGTCAGCGAGCAGATTGTGTTCGCACATCACTCCGATAGCGTTGAGGTTCGCGAAGGACGGGCTGCGCATGTGAACCCGGTACGGCTTCGCTGTGCCATCGCTCACTACGTAGTATCCCATTTCGCCGCGCGGAGATTCGACGCCTTGATAGACCTCACCTTCCGGAACGGTGAATCCTTCGGTGACAATCTTGAAGTGATGGATTAACGATTCCATCTGGGTCTTCATCTTCTCGCGATCAGGAAGCACAATCTTAGGCGCATCGGCTTTAATTGGACCGTCAGGCAGATTTGCGATGGCTTGCTTGACCATGCTGATGGACTCACGCAGTTCGCCCATGCGTACCTGGTATCGGGCGAATACGTCTCCAGCGGTCTCTACCGGAACCTTGAACTCAAGTTTGTCGTATCCGGCGTAGGGCATGTCGCGGCGGAGGTCCCAATCGACTCCGCTGCCCCGAGCGGTAGGGCCGCTGAGCATAAGCTCGACGGCATCCTCCTTTGCGATAAGCGCGACTCCCTTGGTGCGTCCGATCCAGATCGGATTGTTCGTGAGCAGGTCGGAATATTGCTCGATGCGGTCCGGAAAATAAGCTGCGAAATTCTTGACGTAATCGAGGAAGCCTAACGGCAAATCCATGGAAATGCCACCCACCCGGAAGTAGGAGGTCATCATGCGCTGGCCAGCAACCATCTCGAACATTTTGAGAATTTCTTCTCGCTCGCGGAAGCAGTAGAGGAAGACCGTCATGGCACCAATGTCCATGGCGTGAGTGCCAAGCCATACCAGGTGGGAGTTGATGCGGGTCAACTCATTCAGCATGAGCCGTATCCACATCGCACGCGGCGGAATCTCAAGCCCAAGGAGCTTTTCCACGGCTAACACGTAAGCCAGATTGTTGGACATGGGGGCGAGATAGTCGATACGGTCAGTCATGGGAATGACCTGCTGATAGAACTTTGCCTCGCAGGTCTTCTCTATTCCGGTATGAAGGTAACCGATATCCGGTTTGATACGAACGATGGTCTCTCCATCGATTTCCAGCAGGAGACGAAGCACACCGTGGGTCGAGGGGTGCTGCGGTCCCATGTTGAGAACCATGGTGCGGTCGCTACCGATTGTCTCGACGATAGGTTCGGATCGGAATTGATCAATGCTGGGCATTAGCGATATCCCTCGACCGGATAGTCCTTGCGCAAAGGGTGGCCTTCCCAATCGTCGGGCATCATGATGCGACGGAGGTCAGGGTGTCCCTGGAATCGAATACCGAACAGGTCAAAGACCTCTCGTTCAAAGGGCGAAGCTCCCGCCCAGAGCCCGGTGACAGATTCAACATACGGGTCGGCGCCACTGACTTTGACCTTTAAGCGGATACGTTCGCGGCGCGCATGGGAGAGTAGGGAGTAAACCAGCTCAAAGCGCGGCTCAGAGGGAAACCAATCGAGCGCCGTGAGATCGGCCAGCACAGCGAATTGGGTGGTGCTGGATGCGCGTAAAAGCTTCAGCGCGTCAATCAGATTGAAAGAATCGACCCAAATTGTGAGTTCGTCCCGGTCGAACTTGGCCGCCTGGAGAGCGCCGGGCAATTCGGAAAGCAGGCAGGCAACGGCCGGACGCTCCTTCAGTAGTTCAAGGTCGGTGATCGCAGGTTGTAGGGCCATGTGCTTCAGAGCGCCTCGTCGCGGGAAGATTTGCTCCAGTCGAGAACGCCCTTTTTCCAAACATAGACGAAACCGACAAGAACGACCAGAATGTAAGTCATCATCTCCCAGAATCCAAACATCTTCAATGTTTTCAGCAGGATCGCCCAAGGATAGAGAAATACTGCCTCAACGTCAAAGAGGATGAAGAGCATAGCGACCAGGTAGAATTTCACGCTGAATCGCTGGCGGACATCGCCCACGGGATCCATACCGCACTCGTAGGGCGACATCTTGCTCTTGTTCGCCTTGTGCTGACCTAGGAAATAGGACAACGTCACGATGGCGGCTGCCAAAAGGCAGGCAATCGCGAAATGGATCAGCAGAGGTAAGTACCTTGCGAAATAGTTGTCGGTCATTCTGTTAGGAGTTCACCACCCACATGTGGGGAACGGGCTAGTATAAATTTTGCTTTTTAGCAGTGTCAAGCCATACTGCCATGTCTGCTGGAATTCTGCTGGAACGCATTTGGACAGTTGTACAAAAGGGAACTCGAAACCAAAGTAATGTTGTGAACTCGTCTCCGGTACTAGACAATCCGTGTAGCTGATGTCCAAAGTCAGAACGCGGACGTGTCCTTTGGTCACGTTTGGTGGATGTGTAGCAGGATGAATTCGGCATGATTTTCGGCTTCAACACAGATATTAAAGTTCGGGAAACGGTCTACCATGTCCAGACCGAACTGCGTGAGCAGGAGCGCCGATTGGAATCCCAGGTATTTGTGAGTGGGCGCTGCATCGGGAAGCGCTCCACGACGCTTCCACTGAATGCCGCCGAACAAGACACGCAGGAGATGGCCCGGGCGCAACATCGTTGGATCGTGGAGGCAGTGCGAGAAGGCTTCGTTGACGATGTGCTGAATCAAGAATCAGCCATGGAATTGGTAGTGCAGTTTCTTGGTTCAAAGAGGGTTTCGGGCGAGGAAGTGACGCTGCGATTTCGAGTTCTGTCCGGAGGATTCATTGCTCCCTCTGCCCATATAGGAGCTCGATGGAAGATGGAATCGGGCTCAGGAAGTCTGAAAGATACCGTGACGAATGACGCTGGGGTCGCAGAAATGCATCTGGCTCTCGGGGATGGCGTTGCGGAACTGGAAGTAAGAGCGCATCTGGATAATCGCGAAACCGTTCGACGCTTCCTTGTGAAATCCGCAAAAATGTAGGCCAGTCGCCGAGTACAATCGAGCATATGAGACTCGGAACTACATTGGCGTTGGCGCTCGCGTGCGCGATATTGTGCGCGGCTCCTGCAATATCCCAGCAACAGGGAGTGCCAGGGCAAGTAGACGGCCCGCTTACGGAAAATCCCCAATACGAGCAGAAACCCAAGGCCAAGAAGCTTCCAGACAACAAAACACCACCGCGCAGCGATGACGAGAGCAGTAGTAACCAGACACGCCTCGACCTCTCAGCTCCGAGAGGCGACGCTTTGGCGCACCCGGATGGCGGTCACGTCGCAGACGAAGTGGTGGAACTGCACGAGTGGAATCCTTTGCGCGCGATGAAAGATGTAGAGGTTGGCGACTACTACTACAAGGCCGGAAATTACAAAGCCGCGTTGAGCCGATACCGCGAAGCACTGCAATTTAAGCCTCACGACGCAGTTGCCACCTTCAAATTGGCGCAGACCTTGGAAAGAACGAAAGAGTTCGACGAGGCGCAGATTCGATACGGGGAGTACCTCGCGATACTCAAGGACGGACCGAGCGCTGGTGAAGCAAGAAAGGCTCTGGAACGACTCAGAAAGCAGCCTTAAAGTTGAAGTCGGCAGCCGCATTAGCGACGACGCTTATTTTTCCACGTGCATAAAACGGCCGCTTGTAGCATCCACGCTGACGTTTAGCTTGGCTTCATAGGCGCTTGATCCGTAGATAACGTGCCAGAGGAGTTGATTATCGCGAGCGTCGAAGTCGAGAGTGTAGAAGATGGGCTGGTTTGGGTCGGCAGCGGTCAGCTTCTGCCCGCCATGCTGTTGCGCAACCTTGAACGCCTCATCGGAATCGACCTTGAGAAACGGCGTGTCGAAAATGTGAGTGGTAGCATTGCCGGGATTGTAGGTGTCATCCGCGCCGTGCGACACACCGCGTTCGGGCGCATCCGGCCCAGCGAGGCCGCTCCACGAAAACGTTTTGCTCAGTTTTTTCGAGGGTGACGCGAAATCGGCACGCCAAAAGCCGCTCTTGCCTTCCGTGGCCGGCGATCCCTTCGTGTAGCGTGACTCCATGCGATAAGGTTTCACGTCTCCCGCGACAGCATGGGCGGAAACATAAAGTTTCTGGAAGGCTTCGCGTCCGGTAAGAAACTCGACGGGAGCTTGGGTTTTCGCGGCTCTTGGTGGGGGATTCGAGCTGCATGAGGTAAGCGCAATGGTCCCGGCGAGCAAAGTGCTTAGAAAAAAGGTAAGCTTTGTCATGATTGGAAACATTTCCTGTCGCATAGAAGACTGAAGCATACAGCCTAGTTGATTCGACACCAGGTGAACGTGAAATGGATGCATGGTTGGATCGTCTGTGTAGGGAAATCAAAGAAACGACGAAATTGTGCGAGGTCGACTGGGTTCGTGCTCCGCAAGGGTGCTGGAACAGCTCTCAAATCCTGGAACATCTGGGTCGAACCTACGGCACAACAGCCAAAATGTTGGAACTTGCCATGGGGGTCGGCGGTCCAGCACAGGTGCGTCCCGCAACTGTTTCAGAGCGGTTGGCGAAGTTAGTGGTCATCAACTTGGGCTTTCTGCCCAGGGGCGCCAAATCTCCATCTGTGGTCTTGCCCAAAGGCGATCGCGGCCCGGTCGCGCTGGAGCGCGCTCTAAACAATCTGGACCGAATGAAAACAGCAATTGCACTGGCGGAAGAGCGCTGGGGAAGCGAAGAGCCTATTGCTATGCATCCGGCACTAGGCCCGCTGACCGCAACCCAATGGAGAAAATTCCATTACATGCATGGACATCATCATCTACGGCAGGTGCGCTCGAGGTCCGGGACCAGTGCAGGACGAGGCCTGGTCAATCCGTAGTGTGCGGAACTCCGGCGTGGCGTGCTGCTTCCTTGGCGTCCTCAAGCCGTGAGTTCAGGCTGGTGATCAAACTCCGTTGGGTCTCAATCTGCTCGTTGAAAGAGCGCTGCTGCTGTTCATAAGTGGCAGGGTTTGGCGACACCCCAAGTGTTCGCTGGAATTCGAACGAGCTCTGTATCTGGTCGTTCTGAAGCTTTGTCAGTTGGGCGCGCGCAGTCTCGATTTGTACCCGTAAATCAGCTATGCGATCCGAATATTGCTGATTGATTTCGTTTGTGCGCTTCTGGAGTTCCAACTCCTGTGCTTCACGTGCTTTAGCTGGATCGTTCAGAGCTTTGCTCTTGCTGCTGGTTTCATCCGCTTTGGCAATGGCCCCAGTCTCGGATGCAACTTCCCCGCCTTTTTCGTTTGGAGTTTCCTTGGCCACATCGGACGGCTCCTGCGTGACGCCGTCGTGGTGGATATCGTCGTTGGTGATCACCTTGGGATGAGCTCCACTCCTCTGCCGTTCGGCACGAGACGCACGCGCAACGTCGCCCAACGACTGGGCAAAGGTGGAATTGGAGAAGGCGAATATCAGGAAAGCGCAAACGCACAGCAGTCGACTACTCATAGCCCTAACCTCGTATGATTGTGCTCTGTATTGTAGCGCCCGCCCAAGAAATTGGGGGAAGAGCGAGTGCCGAAGGCGATTACGGAGGTTCATCTCCGTCCTAGCCTCGAATTGAGAACATATCCAAGTAGGCCCGTATCAACTGCGCTCCATAAAACCAAGCCGCAATCGACATTGCGCTGAGAAAGACCCCAAAAGGAATTTCAATGCCGTGCATGGCGACCTGCGCCGCTTGCCATGCGCGGGAGACAGCGCGGTTCTTCAAATGAACACGGTAACGTGCAAGGCGCTTATGGAACACCGTTGCTAATACGAAGATCCCAAAGAGCCCTCCAAGCAGGGAGGCCGTGCAAAGTACGAACAGCGTCAGCACCGGTCCCAGAAACGCACCGGCCATTGCCATCAGTTTTACATCTCCAAAACCGATGCCGTCGATGTTTCGGAGCTTAAGATAGAGCCAGCCGACTCCGTAAAGAAGACCAGAACCGATTGCTGCTCCCATCAACGCATTTGCCAGTGAGCGCAACCCAATCTGAAAGAATAGCGCGGAGCTGCTGTGAGGTGGCACTGGGAAGAAATAAAAAGCCGGGCCGGAAACCTCTGAAAAGAAACTGAAGATCAGAGCGATGGCGAGTCCGGGAAGGGTCATCGCATCGGGCAGGAGATGGGTCTCTGCGTCGGTAAAAGTCAATCCTAGAAACAGGAAGCAAAGAACGCATCCCTTCACCGCATTGACCGATGGACCGGCCTGCATGTAGGAGAACAGGAAGAGCAGTCCACAGACGAGCTCTACAATCGCGTAACGTGGGGTAATGCGAACGTGGCAGTGACGGCAGCGACCCCGCAGAATCAGCCAGCTTAACACTGGAATGTTGTCAAACGAGGCAATTGGCACGCCGCATTGGGGACACGCCGAGCGCGGCGAAACCACCGACAAACCGAGCGGCAGCCTGTAGATGCAGACGTTCAGGAAGCTGCCGAAGATCAAGCCGAACAGTAGAAATCCAGCTCCCAGAATCCAGTCAGGGTACACGCGTCAACTCTCAATTAGCAGGGCTAAAGGAATTATATGAGAGTGCGCCGATAGGCGGGAGTTACGAAAGAGGAACCGGCACTCTGTACCTTGCAGTCTGGATTATGCTGCGCGACGCAGGTCAGCGGTGACGATGCTGCCAGGAAACATTCCTGCATCGGTTGGGACAGGGGGAAACTCGCCGATCCAGTTGAATTTGGTGCGATTTATGAAACGGAGTTGTGGATGTCCATCGGCGTCACGAATCAGATATCCCGCACATTCGTCTTTGCGCCTTCGCCGCCACTCGCTCAGGAAGTTCAATGTCTCCGTGCTGAGCTCTTCGCCGGGGAGGAGTAGTAACAGCCAGTTATGAAAGGCATCCATGGCGTAAGCTCCGAGAGTAACTCCAGGTATCTGCGTCTTGCACCTTGCGCGATAGCGCATGCAAAGATGCTCTACATTGGCCCCGCCGTTATGAATAACCAGTATGTCTGGGGCGATTCGCGCGGTACGCAACGTCTTCTGCAAGCCTTCGATATCGAAAGCCGGAATGAACACCGTAAATTTCGGCATGAGCAAATGAGAAGACAAAATGCGAGCGGCAGTTGTCCTCCCAAAAGGAAACGCCCCACTCTTTGCAGAATGGGGCTGAATTACGGGATGTGGCTTATTCGACGTGTTGACGCCCTGCGTTACGATCGCTCCTGCTTGAGGGCTGGACAGTGACGGGTTGCGCCAGATGGAAGGTCAACAGAGACTCGGGGCCTAGCTTGATTTGAGCGGCCTTGATTGCTGCCTGAGTGACGCCGCCTGCGCCAGCTCCAACTGCCGCGCCAATACCTGCGCCCTTGCCACCTCCGGCAATCGCTCCAATAATGGCTCCCAAAGCGGCACCGCCACCTACCTTTTCAGCGGTGTTCTTGCCGCGAGCCTCGGTCTGTTTAGACCATTGATTAGTGTGAACCGGGTAGGTGTGCCCATTGAAACCTATCTTCGTGACTTCAATCGTCAGCAGCCCGGAACCTTTGAAACGTCCGGCCGCATGTACATCAACAACACGCCCGAAGACATCTGCATCGGCCGGGATGACCGTACGTCCGTCCACCTGCACAGGTGAGTTGAGCGTAGCGCGGAATACATCACCAGGATTTGAAGTCTCGGAATCGAGTGAGTCAATCATGCGGACCGACAGCTCCGTCCCGTCGGGAATAGTGATCTTCGCGGGCGGCGGCGGAGGCGCGGGGGCCGGTGCCGGTTGAGGTGCAGTGTTCTGGGCATACTGCTGCGACGGTTGAGGCTCATTTCGCTGCTGCGCCATTCTGTCAGCCTGGGAACCATAGCCGGACTGGGGAGCCTGGTTGCCGGGCTGACTTGCGGCGCTCGGCTTACGGGCGCTCACGCCGCGCGTAGATGTGGCGGGCTGCGATGCTGGAGGCTGACTTGGTGGCGGCGGAGCGGCTTGCTGGCTCGAGTCCGCCGGTTGCGGCGCATTCTGCGGGACATACGCGTCGGCGGACTGCACGGAGAGATTGTTGACCACCGTTCGAACACCGCTCACGGTTGCCGCATCATTGGCCGCAGCGCTACGTTCAGCTTCGCTGGTTACTACGCCGGATAGAGTGACCACGCCATTGGCGGCCTGCACCGCGATCTGCTTGGTGCGAACGGCCTGATCAGCGTTGATCTTGCCTTGAATATCACTCGCCACCTGGGCGTCCGTGCGCGTCTGCGCTTTATTGCAGGCAGTGAAGAAAGTCCCCACGGCCAGCAGCAGGATACACACTGGAATTCGAATTGGATTCGTCCTCATTATTTTCGACTCCTCCTTAGATTGCGAAGCTTACGATCATTTGGATGCGATGGCAGGGCAAACGAGCGCAAATCTCCCAGCGCCCTTGCGCTTACAGATAATACAAACACGACTCGAAGGCGATGTCGCGCAACCATAGGAAAGTGTCACGCTTTCCTGGCGGATTCGCAAGCGGGAACAAGTCCGAAATGCCAAATATCGAGGCCCGGTGAAATATGTGAAGATCCGCGATACACTCGGATGTCGCCATGATTGAGACCGATTCCGACCGCCCCTACATTCTTTTCGATAATGTCAGCAAAGCCTTCGGAGAGAAGGTGATCCTGCGGGATGTCAGCTTTGACGTGCAGGCCGGAGAAACAGTCTGCATTCTGGGGCGAAGCGGCGTGGGTAAATCGGTATCCTTGCACCACATCATGGGGTTTTTAAAGCCGGACAGCGGTCGCGTCTGGGTGGCGAACGAAGACATCACGGACTATCCGGAAAAAGAGTTGGAGCGCATTCGCAAGAAGGTGACCATGGTGTTTCAGAATGGCGCCCTTTTTGACTCACTGAGTGTTGGTGAAAACGTCGCGTTTCCTTTGCGCGAGCGAGGCGATTTGAACGAATCGCAGATTTACCAGATCGTGGACGGGTTGTTGGAGATGGTGAATGTCGGCGAGTATCGGGACCAGCTGCCCTCTGGACTTTCGACAGGAATGAAACGGTCCGTTGCAATTGCTAGAGCTCTGGCTGCCCAGCCCGAGGCGATTCTGTATGACGAGCCCACGACGATGGTGGATCCGCTTACCGCCCATCTGCTAGGGGACCTGATCAAGAAGTTGAAGTTTCAGTTGAAGCTGACCAGCGTAGTTGTAACCCACGACATGGCGCTGGCAAACAAGATCGCTGAACGCATCGTCTTCCTTCACGAGGGGCGGGTGGTCTTCTTCGGCACGCCTGCAGAGATGGCGAATTCGGAGTTGGAGATCGTCCGGGAATTCTTGAGCCTGGATACTCTGGACCTGGATTATTGGCGAGGCCTTCGAAGTTCTCCAGCCCCGCCGCCTTCGCATTAATTCCGCTTACGAAACGCTCTGAATTTTCCGTGCTCAGAACCCTTTCGCTACCAATGTCTGAGTATCGAGCCGGGGCTGGTGATCGCGTGCAGTCCACTTTTCCAAGTACTTCGCCACGATGTCGGTTTCGATATTGACTGGATCGCCCGACTTCAGGGTGCCGAGATTCGTACACTCGACTGTGTGGGGTATGATTGCCGCCGAACAGCGCAGGCCCTCGAGCTTTGCTACCGTCAGGCTGATGCCTTCGATGGCAATCGATCCCTTGAAGACGAGATATTTTTCCAACTCGGCCGTAACCTGAATGTGCAGCCAGAAGCCATCGGAATCGGCGATGCGCTCGAATTCCTCCAAGCGGCCCACGCCATCTACGTGGCCCTGTACGATATGACCTCCCAATCGCCCCTGTGCGGCGAGCGGCAATTCAAGGTTCACACAGGCTCCCGGATGTATTCGCGAAAATGAAGTACGCATCCAGGTCTCCGGTGCAAGGTCGGCGGAAAATGAAGTTGGCGTGATGTCGAGCGCGGTCAGGCATACACCGCTGACTGCGCAGCTATCTCCTGTACGCAGGTCTTTTGTTACGTTCTTAGCCTCGATTACGATGCGGCGATTCTCTCCGTTTTGATCGATGCGCGCGATGCGTCCGATTTCTTCGACAATTCCAGTAAACATAAGAAAGCTCCCGTTAGCCCTGTGGCCGGAGTGGTTGATATGGATCGCGCAGATAAGCTTCTATGGCGAAGTCTTCTCCGAAGCGCTCGATTGTGATATTTGATGACCGAAGGTCGTTACCCGCGGGAAGACCATTCTGCCCTGCGAGCCAGGGAACCGCGCCCACCGGCCCAAAGATTCGAGGCGTGTAGAAGAGCATGAGCTTGTCCACTAAGCGCTCGCGCAAGCAGGCCCAATTGACCGCTGCTCCCCCTTCCACGAGCAGACTCGTGATCTGTTCGGCTCCAAGCATGTGGAAGACGCGATGGAGGTCGGGGCGCCCCTCGTGCGGAAGTGGTTCGGAGCCAGGCGCAAGCGTCTCAATCCCTACCTGCTGGACTCTTACGCCACGCGCCTCCAGAGCTCGGCGCTTGTTCTCCTCAGCAAAGGAACAGAAGACAATGAGGTCGTCTTGCGCGGTTTCAACAACGCGCGACGTCATTGGAATGCGCAAGCGCGAGTCGAGGATCACTCGCAGCAGAGGACGGCGGCGTGCGCGCCCGCTCCGGTCGGTGAGCAGGGGATCGTCAGCTATCACCGTTCCGACGCCCACAAGAATCGCATCCGAGGCATGGCGCATCTCATGCACGCGCCGACGTGCGGCCTCGCCCGTAATGTAGCTCGGATTTGGAGAGGCCGAGCCGATAAGTTGCAGTCGAGGTTCAACCGGTCCCGCGATCTTTCCGTCCAGGGACATGGCGGCTTTCAGGGTTACAAATGGCAACCCCGTGCGAATGAATTGCGCAAAGCTTTCATTGAGACGCTTGGCCTCTGTTTCCAGGAGCCCGACTTCGACTTCGATTCCGGCCGCGCGCAGCTTTGCAAACCCCTTACCGGCAACCAGCGGATTGGGATCCTCCATACAGCAGACAACCCGCGTGATTCCGGCGGCGATCACCGCGTCTGCGCACGGGGCTGTGCGTCCGGTGTGCGAGCATGGTTCCAGGTTGACGTAGAGCGTATTGCCGAAAGCTAACTGGCCGGCCTGCTCAATCGCCAGCACCTCGGCATGCTTCCGCTCTGCATAGACGTGCGTGCCGCTTCCCACAATGCGACCGCGCTCGTCCACGACGACAGCTCCGACAAGGGGATTGGGCGTAGCGCGACCTAGGCCGCGCGCAGCCAATTCCAAAGCTTGCCTGAGAAACAATTCATCTGCGGAGATAGCCATGGTTTAGGAAAACAGCGAATCGACAAAGTCGACCGCGTTGAAGGGGATGAGGTCCGATTGTTTTTCTCCCACACCGACGTATCGCACGGGAAGGTTCATTTCACGCGAGATTGCGATTACCACGCCGCCTTTGGCCGTCCCGTCGAGCTTCGTCAGCACAATTCCGGTTACGCCCGCAGCTTCCGTAAAGATTTTGGCCTGCTGCAATCCATTCTGTCCGGTTGTAGCGTCCATGATGAGAAGCGTTTCGTGCGGCGCTCCCGGGACCACGCGTTGCGCCGTCCGGTACATTTTTTCAAGCTCAGCCATCAGGTTAGCCTTGTTGTGCAGGCGCCCGGCGGTGTCCACAATGACATAGTCGGTCTTGCGTGCCTTGGCCGCTTGTAAAGCGTCAAACAGGACGGCGGAGGGATCGCCGCCCGGCTTCGTCTTAATAACCTCGGTGCCGGTGCGCTCTCCCCAAATTTCGAGCTGCTCGATTGCCGCAGCGCGAAACGTATCGGCCGCGGCGAGCAGAACGGTCTTACCTTGTGCTCGCAGCGCGTGAGCCAACTTTCCAATTGTCGTTGTCTTACCAACGCCGTTGACGCCCACAACGAGAATGACTTCCGGAGCCTGGACTACAACTTTCGGATTGCTCTCGGCGGCGCGATTTAAAATTGCAAGCAGTTCATCCTTAAGCACGCGTTTGAGTTCGGTTGTGTCTGCGATCTGTTTGCGAGTAACCTTTTCGCGCATCGCCGCCAGAACTTCGTTCGTTGTAGCGGAGCCGAGGTCGGCGGAAATCAAAGTCGCCTCAAGGTCGTCGAGGGTCTCAGCGTCAATTTCCTTACGGAAGGCGACGACTTCCTCAATTCGCTCCGTGAGATTTTCGCGGGTTCGCGAAACGGCCTGCTTCATGCGCTCAAAGAGCGATGACTTCTTTTCTTCGGGCTGGTCGAGGCTTCCAAATAACGTCTGTATCATTACGCTTTCAATTATAGCGAGCAACGCTGCTGATCAGCGTTCGCCTAAACTCGGTAAAGTGCGCTTTCCTGCGTGAGCGGGCGGTTCATCAGGTCGCGAATCGCGTCGCTCGGATCTTTTCCATGCTGCAAAATTTCGTGCATTTGCCCGATGATTGGCATCTCCACACCCACGGAACTGGCCAGTCCGACGGTGGCACTCGTGGTCAATACGCCTTCGGCGACCATGCCGTGCATGCCTGCGATAATCTCTTCGAGTTTGCGTCCACGCCCCAGTTCCACGCCCACGCTGCGATTACGCGAGAGGCCGCCGGTACAGGTTAGGACGAGGTCTCCCAACCCTGATAGTCCCGACATGGTCTCGGAACGTCCTCCGCAAGCAACGGTGAGGCGGGTCATCTCGGCAAGCCCACGGGTGATCAGTCCGGCGATGGTGTTGTGTCCGTAGCCGATTCCGTCAACTACCCCGGCTGCAATGGCAATCACGTTCTTGACAGCGCCGCCCAACTCAAGTCCGATGACGTCGTCGTTGCGGTATAAGCGGAAATTGGCGTCGCTGAACGCTTCCTGCACCTGGGCTGTGAGATCGGGGTGGGCGGAAGCTACGGTAATGGTCGTCGGAAAGCCCATGGCTACCTCGCGGGCGAAGGTCGGGCCACTAACCGCACAAAGGCGAGGCTGAAAACCTCCTTCACCTTCGGTCAGCACTTCCGTAATGACCTCTGTCATTCGCAGCAGGGATTCGTTCTCGATGCCTTTCGTGGCAGATACCAGCAGCATATCGGGACGAAGCAAAGGCTTCATTTGCTTCCAGACGCGCCGGACGTGATGCGACGGCATTACGCTTAGAACGATTTCCGCTCCGGAGATTGCCTCGGCAAGACTCTGGGTCGCTTCTATGCTCTCCGGCAACCGGCAGCCGCTCAGGAATGGTTCGTTGACGTGCGTGGTACGGATGGACTCGACTACTTCCTTCTCGTAAGCCCAAAGTTTAAGTTGATGGGAACCGCCGCGACCGAGCGCTATGGAGAGCGCCGTGCCCCAGGCTCCGGCGCCAATGACTGCAATTCTTGCCATGAAAAACTATGCCTTTCTTGCGCCGAACCGGCTTTCAGTGCCGGCCAGGAGTCGTCCAATATTTTGGTGGTGACGGATGATGACCAGGAGCGCGACTGCAGCGCACATCGCCAGTGCGGGAGCGGGAAACGCATCCCGTTCAAGCCACCACAGTGCAACAGGGAATGAAGCAGCGGCAAGGATTGAGCCGAGTGAAACATAGCGGGTAAAGGCCACGATCGCGAGGAAAAGAATCACCACGATCAGCACGGCCTTCGGTGCGAGCGCAAGAAAGACACCAAGTCCGGTTGCCACCCCTTTGCCGCCCTTGAAGCCTAGCCACACTGGAAACATGTGTCCGATCACTGCGACCAGCGCGGCAAAGGTCGCAAGGGTATGAAGTTGCGCCGGACCCGAGGTGGAAATCCCGGGAAGGGTGAGCACCAGGAAAACCGGCAGCCAGCCCTTGAACGCATCAAGAACGAGAGTTGCAATAGCCAAACCCTTGCCGCCGGTACGGGCAACATTGGTCGCCCCGATATTTCCGCTTCCAATCGACCGGACATCGATCCCCTGAAAGACACGTACGAGGATGTAGCCGAAAGGAATTGACCCGAGCAGATAAGAGCCGACAGCAACGGCAATAAGAGTTGAAATGTTCATCTCACGTCCATAGCAGGTCTATCATCCCGCCAATTCAAAGCGCTCGAGCTTGTAGTAGCTCGGCCCGAGGGACGACAACTTGCTTTCATAGAGAAAGAATTCGCGCGCCGCCATTGTACCGAACTCTGGCGCGGGACTCGATGACACAATTTTGCCGAGCTGTGCAAATGCCTCCGGTGATCGCTCACCACGCCTTGGCCGGGGTCTCCCTGAGCCATTACGCGCCAGCGTAAGATGCGGGTGGAATTCACGCTCCTGCGGAAAGCCGAGCCCTTCTAAGGACTGATCGATGCTTCGAGCAAGCCCCGGAAGTGCTGGCGCGCCAATTCCGGCCCAGAAGACACGCGGGGCGTGCTCGTTTGGAAAGAAACCAACGCTTGCGAAAGTCACTTCGAAAGCCGACGCGCGCACCGTTCGCAGGCGTTGCCGGACGGGCTCCGGTGATTGCACCTCGCCCAGAAACTTCAATGTGACGTGATAATTGCTGCTGGCAACAAATCGAACGCCCGGCAGGCGAGGCTGGAGCGTCCTCACGTAGTCGTCCAGCCGTTGCTGAATGGCTTCGTCGATGGCGAGTGCGATAAACAGACGCATGGCTTACCGGAGCTTACGGCGTATCAGGTCGAGCGCTAACTGCGTGGCGTACCAGCGAATACGTTCGCGGTCGCCGGGAAATCTGCGCTCGACAACTTCGGTATGTTTGCCGTCAGCCAGCGCAATGTAAACGAGTCCGACTGGCTTTTCGGCAGTTCCACCCGAAGGACCTGCAACGCCCGTGATTCCAATGCCCAATGTGGTTTTGCAGCGCTGGCGGATTCCTTCGGCGAGTGCCGCGGCCACGGAACGGCTCACCGCTCCATCGCTTGCCAGCAACAGAGGGGGCACACCACAAAATTCACGCTTCAACTGGTCGGAATAGACCAGCGCTCCACCCACGAAGTATCTCGACGAGCCGCTAATGCGCGTAATGCGTTCGGCCAGCAGACCGCCGGTGCAGCTCTCGGCCACGGAAAGGGTTGCGCCTCGCATCTGCAAAAAGTATCCGACGATCTGTTCGAGCGACTCGCCGCCGGAGGAAAATATCTCGTCGGCGAATTCATCCTCAAGCAGTGATGCAAGCTTTTCGACGCGCTCTTCTGCTTCCTCCTGCGTAGCTGCCCGTGCGCTCAGATGAAACTGCACCTCGCCAGCCTTGGCCAGGATCGTTGTCTGAATGTCAGAAAATTCCTTGTATATCTTAGAGGCACGCAGGTCTGCGCTGGATTCTGCCACCATGGCGACCTTCAACTCACAGGTCGCGAGATGCTCTTCCGGCAAGAGCAGTTTCAGGCGATCAAAGCAATGATCGTTGAACATGCCTTCCATCTCAAATGGAGGGCCCGGCAGCAGAATGATCAATCGGCGCTGGCCTTCGTAGCTCGTATCGATCCATTGGCCGGGAGCGCTGCCGCGCGGATTCTTTAGAAGTTCGGCGCCGTAAATGTAGTCCGCCTGCTTGACGTTGTTCTCCGCCATCCTCATGCGCAGCGTAGCCGCACGGGCATAGAGCGCGGCCACCATCTCGTGATCGCGACGCAATTCCAGGCCCAGGGCTTCCGCCACGCATTCTCGTGTAAGGTCGTCCTCCGTAGGGCCAAGGCCCCCGGAAAAGATGACGATCTGGGCGCGCGAGAGCGCAATTCGGCTCGCGTACAGGAGATGCTCTATACGGTCGCCAACGATTGTCTTGTAGATGACTTCTACGCCAAGCTCGTTGAGGCGCTTGGTCAGGAACAGGGAATTGGTGTCCTGGCGATAAGGCGTCAAGAGCTCGGAGCCGATAGCTACGATCTCAGCATTCACATGTAACAGTGTAAACCGAACATTCCGGAGTCACAGAATTAAGAGAAATCGTTGCCCAACAGAGATTCCAGCGCACAAAGCCGGGTTGCACTGACATAAGGAGAGAGAACGTTTATACAATGTTGGCAGAGGAGTGTGAGCAGAGTCACAAAGACGAAGGATGTATGTCACCGCAAATGTAGAATACTCAACATATCTTCAAAGCGGATGAAATAGGTCCACTTTGTCTCTATCCTAACGGTCCAATGCAACTGACTCGCGCCGCCGACTATGCCGTTCGCGTAATGATTCATCTGGCCAGCCAGCCAGAGGGCGCGATAGTGCCTAAGAAGCTTCTTGCCACTGCAGCGGAAGCGCCGGAAAGTTTTCTTTCTAAAATCCTCCAGTCACTTTCTCGAGCAGGGCTGATTCAAACCCGGCGAGGTGTAGTGGGTGGGTTTTCACTTCTTCCTCGCGGCGCGAAAGCTTCCATGCTTGAGGTCGTCGAATGCATTGATGGGCCAATCGCTTTGAATGTTTGCGTCACCTCGGGTATCTCTTGCAACCGGCAGGGCGAGTGCGCTGCGCACAGAGTATGGGTGCGGGCGCAGGCGGCAATGCTCTCGGTGCTGAACGATGCCAAAATTGCCGAGATGATTCCCGTACGGAGTCTCTGCGACACCCGAATAAACCTGACCCAAGTTTCCGGAAGCCTCGAACCTGAATCGATGCTTCCGATCGATCTGCCACATGAATCAAGAAACAGAGCACGTACGGAATTTGTCTCAACCGGCGTTCCGCACGCGGGACCCGGCAAAAAAAATACAAAGAATTAGTGGGGTGGAATATGGACTCCGCCGTATTGATACATCGACTACATTTCGCATTTACGATCACTTTCCACTACCTCTTTCCGCAGTTGACGATGGGACTGGCTCCGCTGGTTGTGGCACTGAAAACCATCGGTCTGTGGAAGGACGACGAACGCTATAACAAAGCCGCGCGCTTCTGGGCGAAGATCTTTGGTATCAGCTTCGTCTTCGGCGTGGTGACTGGAATTCCAATGGAGTTTCAGTTCGGAACCAACTGGTCTCATTTTTCCAAGTATGCTGGCGGCGTAATTGGACAGACCCTTGCGATGGAAGGCACCTTCGCCTTCTTCCTTGAGTCCGCCTTCCTCGGCCTCTTCCTCTACGGAGAAAAGCGCCTGAGCAAAATGGCTCATTGGTGGACGGGCGTGGCCGTATTCCTCGGCTCGTGGCTGTCAGGCTATTTCATCGTCGCGACCGACGCATGGATGCAGCATCCGGTGGCTTACCGAACGACTGCTGACGGTTCTGTGACATTGAGCAGTTTCTGGGGATTGCTGTTGAATCCGTGGGCCATCTGGCAGTACGCGCACAACATGGCTGGTGCCGCGGTAACGGGCGCCTTTGTGATGGCAGCCGTGGGTGCCTATTATCTGCTTAGTGAAAAGCACGTCGCGCAGGGAAAGATTTTCGTCAAGGTCGGCGTGATCTCCGGGATTCTGTCTTCACTGCTGGTGATTGGACCTACCGGTGACGGTCAGGGTCGCAATCTTGCGGTGTACCAACCGGCAGCGTTGGCGGCGATGGAAGCGCACTTTGATACAAAGGAAGCCGACCTGGTGATTCTTGGTCAGCCTAACGTCGAAGGCAAGACCATCGATAATCCGCTTGTGGTGCCCAAGGCGTTGAGCTTTCTGATCAGCCGCAACTGGAATGCGAAGGTGCGCGGGTTAAGTTCGTTCCCGGAATCGGAGTGGCCGACGAACATTTCGTTGCTCTACTACGCCTACCACATCATGGTTGGGCTGGGAACCATCTTCATGGCTGTCATGCTTCTCTCCGGCATACAGCTCTGGCGCAAGAAAATACATGATTCCAGATGGCTGCTCTGGATTCTGATGTTAAGCTTCCCGCTACCCTTTGTCGCTAACACGGCAGGATGGATGACGGCAGAGATTGGTCGTCAACCCTATCTTGTGTATGGACTGATGCGCACCATCGATGGTTACTCCAAATCTGTATCCGCCTCGAATGTATGGTTCACGTTACTGGGTTTTCTGGGAATGTACACGCTGCTGGCGATCCTCTTCCTGTTCCTGGTGCAGCGCGAAATCGCTCATGGGCCGGAACAAGCTGAGAATGTTAATCCCGCTTCCATCATGAGCGGAGAAGCTGCTGCTGCGAGGAGGAACTAACATGGGATTGCTATGGTTCGCAATTGTCGCATTCTTGCTCGCCGGGTACGTCATCCTGGACGGTTTTGATATCGGCGCCGGTGCACTGCATTTCTTTCTAGGCCGCACGGATAATGAGCGGAGGAAAATCATGCGCGCGATCGGTCCCGTGTGGGACGGCAATGAAGTCTGGCTGTTGGCGACCGGCGGCGTACTGTACTGCGCGTTTCCGCAGCTCTATGCATCAAGCTTCAGTGGCTTCTATCTTCCGCTGATGATGGTGTTATGGCTTCTGATGCTGCGCGCGATCGGATTGGAATTCCGTACGCACATTGACGATGGCATTTGGGCAAGCCTTTTCGATGGAGTATTTGCTATTGGCAGTTTGCTACTGGCAATTTTCTACGGGGCGGCGTTGGGCAACGTGGTTCGAGGTGTGCCGCTCGGACCGGATCACTACTTCTTCCTTCCGTTGTGGACGAACTGGAGGGTTGGCGCTCATCCGGGCGTCCTTGACTGGTACACCGTGCTGGCAGGTGTAGTTACGCTGGTTGCGCTTTCCATGCATGGCGCCAACTATCTTGTCGTCAAAACAGATGGTGCTCTGAATGAACGCGCTCGCAAGACATCGCTTGTGCTGACTCCCGTTCTGATTGTGCTCACGTTATTGAGCCTGGTTGCCACGCTCGTCATTCATCCCAACCTGCTTGCCAACTACAACGCGGTGCCAATTGGCTATGCAATCCCGGTGCTTGTGTTTGCCAGCATGATCGGGGTCATCGTATTCCAGAAACGACGTCAAGAGATCCCCGCCTTCGTTTGTGGCGCACTGTATCTGGCCTTCATGCTAGTGGGAGCCGTCTATTCGTTGTATCCGGTCATCCTTCCCGGTGTGGATCCGCAGTACAACCTGACGGTTCAGAACTCGATTACCGCGAGCTATGGGCTGCAGGTTGGTCTGCGATGGTGGATATTGGGGATGGTGATTGCACTCGGGTATTTCGTTTTCCTATATCGCATGTTCCGCGGCAAAGTTGTTGTGGAAAGTCATAGCGGTTACGGCGATTAAGTTGTAAGCTGAATTCAACGAAAATTGACAAAACTCATAAGAGTGCAAGGGTGGCGGTCAGACATCAATCCGACATCCTGCCCTCTGTTGAGCGCGCAGGGAACAGGTGTTTCCGTGCCTGTTTTGCTGCGCACAAATGTTCGACTGATCGTAAAAATAGGAGTAGCACAGGATGAACACAAGGAAGCTTTGGATTGCTTTTAGCTTATTTGTAATCACAGTGTTTTCACAGGTCGCGTTTGCCCAGGGATTGAACTGGGAAGGTCAGACTGGTGCATTGATTACGCCATTCGCCTACACCGCCTCTTCACCCGCACGTAAGTTCGGAAAGCCGGAAGTTTCCTTCCACTACCTGAACTCCGGCGACGTGATTGGTAACGATTACCAGTTCTCGATAACCGAGGGCTTCGCAAAGCGTTTTGAAGTTGGCTACACTGCGGCCTTCAGCTCTGCCGGCAACAGCCCTCTGAGCTACTTGTTCTCGAACGGCTTCAACGAGTTTCACGGCAAGGTTACGATTGTCGATGAGAATGCCAGGAAGACCAAGTGGGTTCCAGCCATCGCCGTGGGCGCTCTCGGACGCACGGGCGTACAGCGCGTCGGACAGGTTGTGAAGTACTGGAACGGCGCCAATCCCGCCGCTTCCAAGTCCACGACCAATGGAGACTTCTACATTGTCGCGACCAAGACCGTGACTCAGTTTAAGGTTCCTTTCCTTCTGAGCGTCGGCGAAAAGGTCACCAACGCCTCTGTTTTCGGTGTTGCCGGAAATTCGCCTAGCTGGAGGGGACGTCTCTTCGGTACTGCGGCTGTCGTCGTGAAGGGCCCCGCCAAGTCGCTTGTGGTTCTCGGCTCGGAAGTATCTCAGCAGCCTCGTTACGTCGAGGGTCTGGGCACTGGCGCGACCATTCCTACCTCGTTGGGCTACTTTGTTCGCGTAGTTCCGCACCTGGAAGGCGCCCCGTTGCAACTTGATCTCGGCGTAGCGCAGCTTGCCGGAAAAATCGCTCCGGGAGTGGATCTGCAGGCTCGTGCTCGGGTTGGAATGGGCATCTCCTACCACTTCTAAACAACGCAGTTCGCAATAACGGAAGGCCGCCTGATTTTCGGGGCGGCCTTTTGGCATTCAAGTCGTTCACCAAGTGTTCAAACCTAACTTGCTTGTGCTTGAAACTTGCTGCCAGGTTCCAGAAACTCCTGCCGCCCCGCAATCAAAAAGCCTCGCCAGAACTTACCCGCGCGGAACCGAAGCTGGATGGCATGTGGCGAAAGTATCCTCCTCCCTTGCATGCCTGGTGCTTGCAATCCCGGCATGTCCTTTAAGGTTTCTGCGTCGGGCGAAGAATAACTTCACTGATGAAGGATTGAGGGGCCTGCGTCAGCAACATCGCGACTGCATGTGCGACATCGGCAGGGGTTAACATCTTTTCTTTGTTTCGTCCCTTATGTCCAGAGAAGTCAGTACTTACCGAGCCCGGAGATACTACACTCACGCGAATATTGTAAATGCGCAATTCTTCGGCCAGCGAGTAGCTGAGCCCGTTCAAACCCCATTTGCTGGCCGAGTAAATTGCTCCTCCGGGGAGGGGATTTCTGCCGGCAATGGAAGAGATATTGATAATGTGGCCGCGTCTGGCTATGACCATGGCGGGCGCGAAGGCCTTGATGGCAAAGAACACTCCGCGCAGATTAGTATTCATGACACGGTCCCAATCTGCCGCAGTGCATTCGAGCAATTGTCGGCCCATCAGCGCGACCCCGGCGCAGTTCACCAAGATGTCAGGCGCGCCAGTCTGACTTTCAACTTCACGGGCAACTTGTTCCACCTCGGTTTGATCTTCGAGATTACAAACCTTTGCAAGACAGGTACCACGTTTGGCGGTAATATGTTCGGCGGTCGTCCGTAGGGCCTCGCGATTCCGCCCCAAAATAACGGTTTTCAAACCCATCTCAGCAAGCTTCGTGGCGATACCCGCGCCAATGCCCCGGCTACCCCCGGTAATGAGTGCGGTTTGTTCTGAAGTGGAGGATTTCATGGGGAGCTCCTATCTCGATTGAATGCTGGACGGCTGTGAAATCAGGTACGTTCACGTGGCACATCCAGAAATGCTGACGTGCGCATCTAAGGGAACGGGCTTGAGGAGACTTTATGCTATTACGATGCTTGCCTTAACTGCCTGTGCGTCCCTATAATCGCGTTCTCAGTGCAAAGTGTGAGTTCGCTGACTTAGTGTCACCTTCTGTTGTATCCGGCAACGGCCGTTTGCACATCTTAACGGATCGGCTGTCGATGAGTATGTCGCAGATTCCGCATAGTTCTTAAGGAGCAAGAGAATGAAGAAGTCCCTAATTGTGTTGTTGCTTGCTGCCGCCAACGTGGCAGCGCAAGCGCAGGCCGCCCCTGCGGGACAGCAGCAACCTGCGCCGGGAGCAGCCGCCCCGGGAGAGCAGCAGAAGAAAGTCATTCAGGATCCGAATGAGTACAACGCCTATGTTGCCGCGGTTAATGCAACCGACCCGGCTCAGAAAGCACAGCTGATGGAGAGTTACCTCCAGACCTATCCGAACAGTGTTATGAAGGAAGACGGTCTGGAACTCCTGCTGAAGACTTATCAGCAATTAAATAACCCGGCACAGATTAAGGCTTCCGCACAGCGTTTGCTCCAAGTGAATCCCAACAACCTGACCGCTCTTGCGCTGCTTAGCTATCTGGACCGCTCCCAGGCTCAGGCGGGTGGACCGGATGCGGCATCTGCGCTGCAGGAAGCCGGACAACTTGGTGCCCGCGGCCTTCAGGCTATGCAGACCGCGATCAAGCCAGAAGGCTATAGCGACGAGCAGTGGAACACCATGAAGGGCTCATTCCGCGTGATCTATCTTGGATCCGTGGGACACGCTGCATTACAGGCTAAGGACTATCCCGTTGCGCAGCAGAATCTAAAGGAAGTAGTTGCCGCTCAACCAAACGATGTAAACAGCATCTACCTTTTGGCGCTTGCATATCTCACGCCCAAGCCGCCCGTGGTTGACGGTCTGTTCTGGATCGCCAAGGCTGCTGGACTCTCGGGCAATCAGCAGCTGCTCGCATACGCCAAGAACCAGTACGTTCGCTACCATGGCGGAGATGCTGGCTTTGACGAATTGCTGGCCAATGCCAAGACCGCTCCGACGATACCTGCCGGGTTTACCGTAGCCCCCGCGCCTTCACCGGCTGATCAGGCCGCCGATATGCTGAAAAAGAGTACCCCGGAGAAACTCTCCTTCGCCGAATGGCAGTTCATCCTGACCAGCGGCAACAAGGAAGCCAGTGCGCAGGTTTGGTCCGCAATCAAGGGCAAGCCGGTACAACTGGTGGCTGCGGTTGTCGAAGGAGGACGCGAATCTCTGAAGCTAGCCGGAAGTGAAGACGACATTCAGGCGAAGAAGTCGGATATTACCCTTGTGCTAAAGGAACCGTTGACGTCAGGTCGCGTACCCAAAGGGGGAGCGCAACTAGTGATTCAGGGAATTCCCAGCGAGTACAGCGCAGTGGGAGATACATTCAACCTGACCTTCACGGATGGACAGGTGCTGA
The DNA here is from genome assembly GCA_035539055.1 of Saccharimonadales bacterium (SeqCode). Taxonomy (GTDB): domain Bacteria; phylum Acidobacteriota; class Terriglobia; order Terriglobales; family Acidobacteriaceae; genus TOLSYN. The sequence continues at coordinate 102,252 of DATLJC010000032.1, forward strand.
AGGGATTACCCGAAGCCGGTCCGGCGAAGAAGCCGGCGGCCGGAACGCGTAGACCCAAATAACACTGTTCAATCCAAGCAACGAAGGACGGCAGATAACGCCGTCCTTTCTTTCTGCGCACAGCAGCACGGTTTGCAGATGGAACAGGCCGCCCGAAGGCGGCCCGATAAAATCATATGTTAAAGGATTCGGTTTAGCGCACGACCTTCTTTTCAAGCACCATCGATCTTTCGCTCTTAGGTGGGCGTCGCGCTCCAGCGCGAACGGCACGTACATCGAGCTCAAGCTCTGTGATTGTGCGGCTAAGGGTGTTGCGATGCATGCCTAATTGTCGGGCTGCCTTGCATTGGTTACCGTTGTTTTGCTCCAGCACCGTAAGAATGAATCGTTTTCTGAACTCGCGCACTGCCTCTGAATAGAGGATTCCGCTCTGATACATCTGCGATATAAGAGCCTCAAGTTGGTCCTTCACCGAGGGCCTCTCTTTCTAAATGAATCTATAAATGCAATTGTGCTTTAAGACTGGCCAATTCTTCCGGTGCAGTCCAATGTCGAAATTACCGATATCTCAATTTCGTTACACCAGATCGACGCTGGCATGGGCAGCCTCGCTGGAATTGCCACGAATCTGATCCATCGACTTCAGACCATCGCGAAACTTGTGTTTCAAGTCACCGGGCCCCGCATAGATCGCCGCCCTGCCGGCGACCAGGAAATACTGAGCCAAACTGGATTTCGCCAGTTCGGAGGATGATGGCAGAAAGCTTGCCATCGCCATCACTAAAACCATCACAACCAGCGCGCCGCGCAGGAATCCAAAAACTCCGCCCAGAAACCGGTCGAACCAGCGAAGGCCGACGCTCTTGGTTGCCCATCGCGCGATCCGCCCGGCAATCCCGGCCAAAATCACAACAGACACAAAGATCAGCAGAAATCCAGCACCGCTCGCAACTAAATCGTTCTTTACGTATGGTGAAAGGTACCTTGCCGCAACCGGATATTCCCATGCTGCCACAAGGTATCCAACAACTGTTCCGGCCAGCGAAAACAACTCAAAAACAAATCCCTGGGCTGCGGCATGAACTGCCGAGAGCACAAGAATCCCAGCGATCAGCCAATCCAAGCCGTTCATCGATTAACCCCGAGGCAATTCTTGCCCCGTTAAACGACGATAAGCTTCCACGTACTTTGCGCTGGTGTTCTTCTGTACATCTTCCGGTAGAGCGGGCGCCGGTGGTTTCTTTTCCCAGCGAATCTCTTCCAGGTAATCGCGCACGTACTGCTTGTCGTAGCTCAACTGCGCCTTGCCAGCGCCATAGGTATCGGCCGGCCAGAATCGCGAGGAGTCGGGAGTCAATACCTCATCCGCCAGGACAACGCCGTTGGCCGTCTGACCAAATTCAAACTTCGTGTCGGCGATGATGATGCCCTTGGTAAGTGCGTAGTCGGACGCCTTCTTGTAAATGGCCAGACTCAGGGAACGAAGCGTCTCGCTATCGGCAGTGCCGACGTGTTTCACCATTTCGTGAAATGAAATGTTCTCATCATGCCCGCTCGCCGCTTTAGTCGCCGGAGTAAAAATCGGCTCAGGCAATTTGTCGCTCTCGCGCATTCCCTTGGGGAGATCGATCCCGCACACCGAGCCGGTCTGTTGGTATTCCTTCCAACCGGAGCCGGAAAGATAGCCACGCACCACGCACTCCACAGGATACATGCCGGCTTTCACCACAAGCATGGATCGGCCGCGCAACTCCCGCTCGTACTTCTTCAGCGGTTCCGGGTACTGATCGACACTGGTGGTCACAAGGTGATTGGGTACAATGTCTTTCAGAAAATCAAACCAGAACAATGAGAGCTGCGTCAGCACGCGTCCCTTCTCCGGAATGCCGGAGGCAAGGACGTAATCAAACGCAGAGATCCGGTCCGTGGCAACGAAGAGAAGCCGCTCGTTGTCTACACGGTACACGTCGCGAACCTTTCCGCTGGCATGGAGTTCTAGGTCAGGGAAGTCGGTCCGAAGAAGAATAGGGTCGCTTGGTTTCGTAGTCACTGGACGTTTCGAACAATTCGAGAAACGATTCTAAACAGTGGGCCGATTTTGTCAATGCGGGTTTTCGATTGTTGTTTTTGTGAAGGCTTTAGAAATCGGAAATATTCAGCGCCATTCGGAGCGAAGTGTCTGCCCACCTTGTAAACATTGGAGTTAGGTGGGCGAGTAGAACTATTGCGGATGGCCTCGCCTGAGTCGATACGAACAGAAAATTCCCAATCACATTTCCCGGCGCTGAGGCAATATGGACGCGAAAAACGTCAGTCGTGGTCCTTAGTAACAGCGACACGCACTCCTTGCGATTACCCATACTTGCGCCCGGGCGGCAGAAAGAAATGGCGCGCCAGAAGCACGCCACTTGTTAATCAAGCCGTTGCCGCCTGGGGTTGCTCATGCTCGGCGCCGAAGCGCACGCTAACGATGCGCGACACCCCGGGCTCCTGCATGGTCACTCCGTACATCACGGGAGCCATGCTCATGGTCTTCTTGTGGTGCGTGATGATGATGAACTGCGTCTCAATGCTCATCTCGCGCATCAACTCGCCAAAGCGCGCGACATTCGCCTCATCCAACGGCGCGTCCACCTCATCCAGAATGCAGAATGGAGCAGGTGCGAATTGGAAGATGCCCACCAGCAACGACAACGCTGTCATCGTCTTTTCACCGCCGGAGAGCAGCAGTACGTTCTGCATCTTCTTGCCCGGAGGCGAAGCAACGATGTCGATACCGCTCTCTGCCGTGTTCTCCTCGTCGGTTAACTTCATCCACGCCTCTCCGCCTCCGAACAGTTTCTTAAAGGTTCGGGTGAAGTTTGCATTGATCACTGCGAAGGCATCGTTGAACTTACCGAGCGATATTTCCTCAATTTCTTTGATCGTGTTCTGCGTGTTTTCAATTGAATCCAGCAGATCCTTGCGCTGTGTTTCCAGGAACTCGTGGCGCTGAGTGGTTTCCGTGTACTCTTCAAGGGCCATCATATTCACCGGGCCCATGCCTTCCAGGCGGGAGCGCATCTCTCGATAGCTCACATCGGTAGCTGCCAACTCTTCGCCCGTTTGGTGCTCCAGAGAGGTATCCGCAAGCAACTCTTCGCGACTCTGGCTCAGTTCCTGAACACAGGTTTCGACCAGATGCTCGGTGTCGCTGCCTGCCTTTGCGGCTTGCGCGCTCAACTCGCCGCGACGGTCGCGAACCCCGTCAAGAATCTCGCGCGCGGACTTTAACTCAAGCTCAATCTCGGTCAGACGAGCACGAACCTGTTCACTCTCAAGCGTCAATTCCTGCTCGCGTGTCTGGGCCTGCTCGCGTTCGCCTTGCCACTCCACCAGCTTTGCAGCCAGCAGTTCGTTCTCCTGTTCGCGTTGTGCTTTTTCCGCGGCGGCGCCTTCCAACTGCGAGTGAAGGGAATTCACCCGCTGATTCACTTCGGCGACCATGGACTGGATTCGCGCGAGCGATGCGGCGGCAGCGCGACGACGCTCCTCCAGTCCTGCGACGCGGGCCATGACTTCGCTCGCTGATTGTGCAGCGGCATCACGTGCCAGGCGTAGCTCGGCGACATGCTCCTGGGCGGCAGACATCTGCGCCTCCAGTTGCAGACGCTTTTCTTCCTGTTGTTCCAGCTCCTGCTGACGCTCGGAAATGAAAGCTTCTCGACTCTGGCGTTCACCGGTTATGCGCTGCAGTTCGCGTTCGTATCCGGAGATGCGTTCGCGCACTCTACCCATCTCGCCCTCCAACTGACGAAGGCTGTGGCCGCTGGTCATGACCTTCTGCTCGCAGTCGCGGCGTTCGGCTTCCAACTGGTCCAGCAGGGAAGCCAGGCCCTGGATCTCACTGCCGAGCACGGCCACATCGCTTTCTCTTGCGGCCAGCGTGCGTCCGAGGGCTTCAATCTGGTGCTGCACTTCGCGCAGGTCGCGCTTCATCTGCAAAGGCCCTTCGGCCAGCTTCTTGCCGCCCGTCACGGTCACGTTGTGGAAGCACTCGCCACTCAGCGAAAGATAGAACGCGTCGGGATTCTCAAGCGCAAGTGCGCGACCGGTTTCTGCATCGGGAACGATGTATCCGTTACCGAGCTTAGGAAGAATCACTTCCAGCGAACTGCCGAAGTTTTCCGGAACGCGAATGCAATCTTTCAAGGGGATTACGCGGTCTTCGCGCAGGTGTCGGCGCATGGTCTCGTCGAAGACGAAGCTGAACTTTGCCTGCGAATCTTCGGGATGCACCAGGAATGTCGCGCGTCCCTCGACATCGCTGCGAAGCAGGTTCAGGCCATCGTTCGCCGCATCCCACGACTTCACAACGATGAAGTTCAACTCGTCGCGCAGGAACTCATCGACCACTCCTTCGTACTTGTCTTCCACGTCGATGAAGTCTGCGAGAACGCCTACCGGAGTGCTGTCTCCGGTGAGTTGGCCGGAGCGCAGCAGCTTGCGCACTGACTCCGTCGAGAAGCCGTGCTCCTTGATTACTGCTTCCAGCGAAGCGCGACGGCCCTGCAGTTTCGCAGACTCCGAGCGCATGATGTCCAACTGCTTCTTGGCTTCGATCTCGGCGGCACGCTTCTCCGCAATCTGCGTGCGCGCCTCCGCGAGCCGAGCCGCAATCGACTTCGACAGCTCTGTAGCCGATTCGAATTCGAGACTAATTTGACCGCGTTGTCCACCGAAGGACTCAACCTGTTGGGTTGCCGAATTCAACTCATGTTGCAGCCGTTCGGCCTCGCGTTCCAATGCCGCGATGCGCTCCTCGGCCTGCGTGATTCGGTTGCGCACCCCGGAGGCAGCGTTGATCGCATCGAGCATTTGGCGGCGCTGTTGCTCCTGATTTCGCTCCACTTCCATCAAGCGTTGTGCGGCCTGCTGCGATTCCGACTGGCGTTGATTGCGTTCCTGTTGCGCGCTTGCTACGTCGGCCGCCGCACTTTCAAGCACCTGCTGATTAGCAGAGAGTTCATCTTGCAGTCGCTGCAATTGAACGCTCGCGCTGTTGGCTTCCGCATCGGCCGCGGCAGCCCGTGCAGTCAGTTCTGCACAGCGCTCTTCGTTGTTGCGGCGGCGGGCCGTGGCTCGTTCCATTTCCAAATGAACATGGCTGAGCCGTTCGCGTGTCTGCTTTGCTTCGGAATCGATTGCATACCCGTGCTGAGTACGTTCCGCAAACTCAGCGTCCATTGCCTGAACCGCCTCGCTGCGGCTGTGCAACTCGTCGGTCAGGTGGGTTAGTTCGGCCTCAAGCTGTTGAGCCTGAGCGGCAAGTTCGGTGAATCGGCTGGCGAGCACAATCCGCAACTGAACTCGCATCTCGTCACGCAACTTGGCATAGCGCTCGGCTTTCGCAGCTTGCCGTTTCAGAGAATTCATCTGCCGTGTGACTTCGTCGAAGATGTCGTTGATGCGCGCAAGGTTCTGCTTTGCATCCGCCAACCGTGCTTCCGCAAGACGCTTGCGAGTCTTGAACTTTGTGATCCCGGCAGCTTCTTCAATGATGTTGCGGCGATCCGTCGGCTTGGAGCTGAGGATCTGGCCGATGCGTCCCTGCTCGATCAGTGCGTAGGATTCCGGCCCAAGTCCGGTGCCCATGAAAATGTCCTGAATGTCGCGCAGTCGGCAGAGTTTTCCGTTTAGCAGGTATTCGCTGTCGCCGCTGCGAAACAGGCGCCGCGTCACTGCGATCTCGCCTTTTTTGAAGGTCGTCTTGAATTTGCGTCTACGAATTTTGAGAACAACTTGCGGGCCGCTCACGGTCGCGTAGCTACCTTGGTCCCCGGAAGCCAAAGCCTCCGGAGACACAGAGGAAGCTCCATCGCTTGCGGAAGACGACGGAGAGGACTCCTGTGCGTCTGCGGGAGCAGAGCCAGGAGTGGCGGCGGAAAGATCGTTGTCGGCAGACGTTGCGTTCGCTACTTCAATTTCGTCTGTCTGGCCGGGACGCACCTCTTCGGTGTACTCCTCAACCTCGCGCTCGCGTTGCGAGCGCAGGGAGGACTCGTCCCAATCCTGATCGGGCATCTCATCCTGAATATCGATGACAGGAGCGTCGATTCTGCCCTCATACACCTGGGGATCGATCAGATGGAGTGTGACTTCAGCCATGCCCGTCGGCTTGCGCTCGCGAGTGCCGGCAAAGATCACGTCGGTCATGTGAGCGCCACGCAGGCTCTTCGCGCTCTGCTCGCCCAGCACCCAACTAATCGCGTCGGAGATGTTCGACTTGCCGCAACCGTTCGGGCCGACAATGGCCGCGATGCCGTCACCGGGAAATCTCAATTCGGTGCGATCACAAAAGGATTTGAAGCCCAGAATCTGAAGCTTTTTGAGTTTCAGCAACTGTGTACTCCTTGCGCCCGGACGTTGAACGTTCCAGGCAGCTTTCTCGCGCTCGCCGCCGGGCCACAAATGCGCCTCCGCAAAATCGGCGGTCTGCTGTGAAATAGGGTCGGCCCCGTCAAGACGCCACTAGCATCTCGTAGAGTCATCGAGCTCCGGCTGGGAGCTGCCCTTGAACGCCTGGATCGAAACCCGGGGATCGGGGCTGGTAAAGAACCCAGCATCTTTCAAATCCGTATCCGGGCGCCGTTCCGGCGCTGCGCGAGTGGTGGCTGGTAACTCGGAAAATCCGAGCCCTCCCGAGCTTTTTCGGTGGGGAGGTCCGCCTCGCAAGTTGTTGCCACTCTATCGAGCGTCCAGAGGGGAGTCAAGAGACAAAACCCCATTTGTTGTAGGTCTCTGTGCAAAACCCCTACATATGCACCTGCTATGTAGCAACCACACCACACATGCACGCGAAGCGGTGCAAAGTGTCCCCACGCAAAATGAGGCGCACTGCACAACTGACGTGTATGGGGAAGCACGGAAGGAGAACGACAGAGCCTCTTAAGACTAGGAGAGGAAGGAGCAAAACGCAAGAAGCTGAATGCAAAACGAAAAGCCCGGCTTTCACCGGGCTGACAGCCCTCGAAGTTCTATTTCTCTCCGAGAATGGACAAGAAGCGAACAACGGATTCAATACCCTTGTAGAAGTTCGGAATGTGGAACTTCTCATTCGGGGCGTGAATGTTGTCATCAGGGAGACCGAGGCCCATCATCACGGAAGGAATCTTCAGATCGTTGCGGAACTGGCCGACGATGGGTATAGAGCCGCCGGAGCGGATGTAGACGGTGTCCTTCTGAAACACTTCGTGCAGCGCTTTGTTTGCTGCCTTGATGTAATTGTTGTCAGTGCTTACGACTACGGCCTTTCCCTTGGAATGGACCTTGATGCTGATCTGAATTCCCTTGGGGGTAATGGACGTAACGTACTTGGTGAACTTTTCCAGGATGTCATCGGGGTCTTGGTTGGGAACCATGCGCATGGAGATTTTTGCGGAGGCCTTTGCCGGGATCACGGTCTTCGCGCCGGTTCCGGTAAATCCACCTGGCATGCCGTGAACTTCAAGCGTTGGCCGCGCCCATGTGCGGTAGAGCACAGAATAATCTCTTTCGCCGGTTAGTACCGTTGAACCCACTTCGGTCTTGCGGTAATGCTCTTCGTCGAACGGCAGTGACTTCCACGCTTTCAACTCGTCAGCAGTAGGAGGAGCCCATTGATCGTAGAAGCCGGGAATGAGTATGCGTCCCTCTTCGTCTTTCAGTTTGCTGATGATCTCGCAAAGCGCGAACAGAGGATTTGGAGCCGCGCCGCCATACATACCGGAATGCAGGTCAGATGTGGCACCTCGGGCTTCGATTTCTGTGTACACCAGGCCGCGCAGCCCCACGCACAGGGTCGGTAGGTTAGGCGCAAAGAGTTCGGTGTCACAGACCAGCGCTACATCGGACTTCAGGCGGTCGCCGTGTTCGTGCACAAACTTTTCGACAGCCTCTCCCCCTACTTCTTCTTCGCCTTCAAAGAGCAGTCGAACATTCACCGGCAATTTTCCATCGGCGGCAAAAAGCGATTCGAGTGCTTTGATCTGCATCCAAAGCTGGCCCTTGTCGTCCACGGCGCCGCGTGCATACAGGTTCTGGTTGCGTTCCGTCGGTTCAAAAGGTGGCGAAACCCACTCATCGAGCGGCTCGGCGGGCTGCACGTCGTAATGTGCGTAGATCAATACCGTGGGCTTGCCCGCAGCATGGAGCCAATCGCCATAAACCAGGGGATGGCCCGCGGTCTCAATTGTTTCCACGTGCTCGATTCCGATGCGCTTCAACTCTGCCGCCACGAATCCAGCCGCTTTGTCGATGTCGCTTCTGTGCTCCGGAAGGGTGCTGATACTGGGAATGCGAAGTAGCTCCTTCAGTTCTTCGAGAAAGCGCTTTTCGTTTTTCTTTGCAAATGAAATTGCAGGCGATGCCATGATGGGAAATCCTTTCTGACTGCATGGAAAGCTGAAACGTGAAGCAGACTGGAGAGTATAGCACCCGAGATTGTGTGCCTTGCCCCGCGCCGTGGAAGTGGTTTCGCGGACCGAGCTGCATGGGGATGTTGGGATTACTACACTCAAAAACAGAACATGCGCATGAGCATGAAACATTAGAAGCGAAGAGGAGAGAACCTTTGCAGCGAGACCGGAGACCTACCATTAAGAATCAGTTCACACATCACCTCGGCTGTGACTGGCGTGAGAAGAATTCCATCGCGGTAATGTCCTGTCGCAGCGAAGTACCCATCCACTTCAGTTGCTCCTAGTAATGGCAGGTTGTCGGGAGTGCCGGGTCGTAAACCCGTCCATGCTTCCGAAATCTGTGCCTCGGCAAAGAGAGGAATCAATCGCGCCGCTGCATTCTGCAGTCGCTTTACTCGGTACGCATTCAGTGTTTTATCGAAACCAGCGGGCTCAACCGTACTACCTACAACATAGCGTCCATTGCTTCGCGGAATGATGTAGCACCAACGTGATCGGAGCACATGACGGAGAACGCGGCTAATCTCGCGATCTGCAGGGCTCATCGTCAACTCATCAGGAAACGCCAGCGCAACCATGTGACCCTTTACAGGAAGCGTAGGCAGCTTTTTTCCAGCTCCCGCAATCTGAGAGGCCCATGCGCCGGCGCAATTCACGATGAGAGGTGCTGTGTAGGATGCGCGATCCGTGAGCACTCCAGTTGCGTGACCACGAGTGTGCTGAATTTGCTGGACGGTTTCACCGGAGACCATCTCTACGTGACGCTTGTTCAAAGCGCTAATGAGCGCTGAAACCAGATCGCGCGGATCCACAGCGCGCTCGCTGATAGTGTATGCAGGGTCGGGAGGAATCGTCAGCTTCGGTTCCAGGGAGAGTGCTTGCTCGGCAGTGATTTTGCGGATTCCCTCGCGCTCCGCGATGGGATGCTGTTCGAAAGCAATCACGCCGTTGTCGCGCAAGTCTATGGGCAGGCCCGACTCTGATGACAGTTCATTCACAAACTTCGGATATAGGTTGGCGCTGCGATGAGCAAGTTCGAGCAATTCGACTGGCAACACCGGATCGAGATTGGCAATCATTCCACCACCGGCGTGAGAAGCCTCCTGTCCGGGTTCACGCCGCTCGATGACAATGACGTTGACAGAATGGCGGGACAACTCCCAGGCCAGCGAGAGTCCGATTAATCCTCCGCCAATCACAATGACGTCATACGATTTCTGCACGTTCCCATTGTAAACAGATCACGATTGTACGGCGAGTGAGCGGAAGCAGCGGATGAGAATACTAGAGGGGGGTGTTTGTATCCCTAACTCAAACTTATTCTGACTGGCGAGTCGTTCCTGGTTTCTTGACTGCCGCTTGGCGTATATAGGTATGGGATTTTGAAGACTTCTCGGCTTGCAGGGCGGGAGAGGTGGACGCAGGAGGCTTTACTAGAAGTCTGCTAATCACAACGAGACGTTGGGGCGCGGGACCAGCGTTGTAAGCCGGATCACACGTTATGAGAGTGAGTCGATTATCTTTTGTCGGAGCCGCGACCGAAATGTCGTCGGGCTTAACAATTCGAAATTCTTCAATCTCATAAGTAAACGTCTGGCCATCGCGCTCGACCAGAATATGGTCGCCCTGTTTCAGGTCCATGATCTTGCGTAAGAACGTTTCGCGATGCGCGCTGACGACTACATTGCCTGAGTCGCCTGGCAGTGCCGTGCCAGTCATATGTCCGGGGCCGATCATCAGCGAGAGCGGATCAGTGCCTTCAACGATGACGGCAGAGACGTCAATCGCTGGAATAGTGAGCCGACTCAAGCTGCCGTCTCGGAGTGCAACGGAAGAGCGGTGCTCAATCTTGCGATCATTCCCCTGCTGCGCTCGCCAGAGTGCTTGCAGATGGCGCTGCTCAACAACCATTATGCCGTACTGCACTCCTACATAGCCCAAAATCGCGACTCCAACAAAAAACAGGGCAGGCGCGAGGCGATGGCGGATATTCTTCAGCGTTGAACGGGAGCGCATTGGAGTATGTAGAGACAATTCGGTGTGTTCCACGGGAGTTACGGCTTTATCTCCGAACCCTTTTACAGAGATAGATGCCGTGAATCACGTCAGAAACACTGGCCAGAATTGGAATGTCCAGATGAATCGAGAGTTCTACCTCGATCGCATTGCATGCGCTGCCCCACCAATCAAAAGACCAAAACCGATAATCGACAATAGAGGCAGTGGACTTCCAGCCAAGGGCAGGTTGAGGTCTCCGTCGTTACGCAACTCTGGAGGAATGGGCGCTGCGGGACTAACGCCGGCAATCGTTCGACTCGAATTCTGCCGCTTCGCTCCTCGTGGGCCATCGGTGCGTGCAGGGGAACTCACTGCTGGCACTTTGAACTGCACCGTCGCACTGCCGCCTGGGATAGGCGACTTGTTGGCGTCTACCAATGTCACTCGAACGCTGTGGACTCCAGGCTGGAGGTCGGAGAAGGTGTAGCTTGTGTCGGTGGTGTTGACTGGGTCAGCAGCGTCGAGTTGCAGGATGAAGTTAGGCTCCCCATTGAGTGCAGGCTTCACCAACTCGAAGCGAAGATCCACAAAGTTGGCTTCAAGCATTTGGCCAGCGACCGGCGTAAGGATTCGCAGCGATGATGATTGAGCGTCCGGATTTACGACGGCTGGAGCCGAAGATGAATCCGCGGCCGGAGTTGTGTTGGACCGACTTTCCTGGGCGATGCCAAGTGTTGTGGCTATCAGCGCCAGCGAAAGCAGCAGTCGAATGTGTCCCATGTACTCTCTTCTCCGAGTATGTAAGCGGCGCGTCAATAGCAGCATTCATCTCCACAAAAAAGGTGCGCCGCTGCCTTTTCTGTCGACGGCTCCGAGAATACATTCCAGGTGCCTAATTTCACCTCTCGCCCTGAGAGGCCCTGCGACGGAAAGCGATACTCTGTTTAGACCGCAATTCTTCTGGTCTATGTTGGAGCACGACGAGAACCAAACTGTTCAGTTCAGGCCTGTGTCTCTCACAAATCTTTTGCCTTAGTTCAAAACGAGGGAGTAAGGTCTTCGTTGACACTGGGCAGGAGCGCTGGAACAATCATTGCAGATAACTTTCAGGAGCCCTCAAATGTCTGAGACCGTTGAGATCAAAAGTGTGGAGAAACAAACGAGCACAGTCGCGCTAGTGGCTGGAGCCGTGGTGGCGATCATTCTGTTTGCAGTCGCGCTCTATCTGATTTTCGATCTGCGCGGTCGCGTGAATTCACTCGAAGCCAACGCTACGCGGCAGAATGCGGAAGCAAAGGTTATTGAAGACAAACTTCACCTGACCAACAAAAACATCGAGGCCGGGATGGAGGCGCTCGGGTCCAAGGTGGGAATGACGCAGGAGGATCTGGCGAAAAGAACGGCTGATTTGAAGGCGCAGCAGGAGCGCGCAGCCGCTAGATTGGCCGCTGCTCAACAGGCAACAAACAAGGAAGTCGATAACGTGAATTCAGCCGTGACCGGCGTGAAGAGCGACCTTGGCGGAGCGAAGAACGATATCGCCAGCACACGTTCGGATCTTGCAGCGACGAAGGCTAAACTTGAAACCGCAATCGGCGACTTGAACGTTCATAGCGGACTGATCGCTAAGAATCACGATGAGTTGGAGTTCTTGAAGCATAAGGGCGATCGCAACTACTTTGAGTTCACGTTGAGGAAGAAACAGCGCAGTCCAATTGCAACCGTGAGTCTGGAATTGAAGAAGACCGATCCCAAGAAGTCCCGCTTTACGCTCAATGTTTATGCGGATGATCACACGATTGAGAAGAAAGATAGAACGCTCGGAGAGCCCCTGCAGTTCTACACGGGACGAGACAAACAACTCTACGAAGTAGTAGTCTTCAACGTTGGCAAAGACCAAATTTCGGGATATATGGCAACACCTAAATAACAGAACTGCAATCGCAAGAGCCCGGCAGAGCCGGGCTTTTGCTGCATCGGAGAGCTATGCTGACTACATGGACTACTGCCTGGCAGATTGTTGCGCGCACCGGTGCGGTGTATCTGTTGGTGCTGGTGGGAGTGCGTTTGACGGGCAAGCGCGAGGTCGGACAGATGACGCCCTTCGACCTTACATTATTGTTGCTGCTGAGTAACTCGGTTCAGAATGCGATGACGGGACCGGATACTTCACTGGCGGGAGGTGCGGTGGCAGCGATCGTTCTGCTGACGCTGAACTATCTGATCGCAGAGTTGAGCGGCTTAAATCGCAGGTTCCGGAGAATGGTGCAGGGTTCGCCCTCGCTGCTGATACATGATGGAAGTCTACTTATCGATCATCTCAAGAAGGAGAGATTGACGGTGGACGAGGTGATGAGGGCGCTGCGCGAACACGGTATCGGAAGCATTGGTGAAGTGGCGGTCGGTGTTCTTGAGGTGGACGGATCGTTGAGTTTCCTGAAGAAGGATGAACTGCCGGAAGGGCTCCGGGCACGGCATCGCTCGCGATTTTTGAAGAGGGACTGAGGAGCGCTGGGTCAAAAGTACACTGGTCAGGTAAAAAGGAAACATTAGCTCAAAGGTTAATCGTCGTGAGGGGGGAGGTTAGATATCAGTTAATCGTAATGCAGGGTTCTCGAACATTAACCGCATAGATATTATCGAAGCAAGTAATCGGTCTCTTTAAGAGTTGCTTCAATGGTAAATCTGTTCTCCGTTCTCTCCTTCTCTCATTTTTCTCTTCACCCGAAAAGAAATTTTGCGCCTCCTTACCTCCTGGCCAATGTTGAGGAGCTAGGAAACGTAGTTCTTTGGGTTGGGAACGATCGGAATCAAGAACAAAAGCAACTACCCCACGTCAGCCCGATGAAACTGGGCGGGACGTGGGACACCAGTGTGTTTCGGGTTAGGAATGCGACTGAACATGGGATACCAGAGGCGCTTCTCGCGTCAGGCAAGGTCTTTCGATACGTTAACGGGTGAGGGCGTTGCGGACCTGGTCGAGGAGTGCAGGGAGGTTTGCGGCAGCAGAGGGCGAATCGCCGAAGCGTGCGCGCTCGTAGGCCGCAGTGAAGCGAAGGACGGAGTCGCGGAGATTCTGATCCTTGATGGAGGCGGCAAACTCAGATGGAGTTTGGGCGGGAGTGCGAGCGTATCCTCGGCGAGCGAGACGGTTGGTCATACGCAGGTAGAGGATGGATGCAGCAGAACGGGGAGATTTGCGCAGGGAAGTTGCGCGCCAGTGACGCCGGATGTTCCACAGGGCCAAGGGCAACGCGACGAGGATTACGAGGCCGAGCAGAAAAAGTCCGGGGCGGAGAAGGCGCGACGGGTCTTCGGTGGCGGAGTGGTGGAGGTGGCGTGCCGACTCCAACATGCGGTGGTATTGGCGGGCATACCAATGGCGGACCTCCTCCATGAAGTGGCGTGCCATACGCACGCTGGTCAAGGTTAAAGTCTGCTGGTGACCGGCATCGTAGTTGACGATCCATTCGCGCCAGAATCCACTGGCGGCGTCGAGATAGAGCTGGGCACGCGTCCAGAAAGTTACGATCGGAGCGGTGCCGGAGGGAGTGGGGTCAAAGGTGATCCAGCCAGCTCCGGGAATGAATGCCTCAATCCAGGAATGGGCGTCGCTGGCGCGCACGATGTAGGTGGAATTGAGCTGGTTGAACTGGGCTCCGCGGAATCCGGTGATGACGCGAGTGGGGATACCTACAGTGCGGAGAAGTACGGCCATGGATGAGGCGAAATATTCGCAGTGTCCGCGGCGGCGATGGAAAAGAAAGTCCGCGATGGGGTCAGCCGGGGGCTCGGATGGTAGCTGTAGAGTATAGCCGAATTGCGTGGTGAGATGGCGTTCGATGGCGAGCGCGCGGCGATAGGGCGACGGTTCGGAATCGGTGAGCTTGTGGGCAAGCTCTGGAATACGCGGGTCAAGATTCGGGGGGAGCTGGTAATAACGGCCAGGGAGATCGGAAGGCATGGGTGCCGTGAGAGGGTAGAGAGCCGTCGGCAGAGGGGCAGAGACGTCCGATACTCCCTCATAGACGCCAGCGGTGCGCTCGTTATCGAAGCTGCGGAAGGCCTGATCTTCGTCGACGATGATTTGGTGAAACGAACCGAAGAGCGCCTGGGCTACCGGGATGGTGAAGATAACGTTGGTGCCGACTGGCTCCATGAGGACGCGATAGCGGAGAAGGTCGATATGCGTGCCTTGCGCAATATTCATATTTTCATGGTGCGCGATTTGATTGAAGCGGGTGGAAAGCTGAGAGCCGGGCGAGAGCACATTGGGGCCGTTGTGAGGATTGGTCCAGCGCTTGCCGTCGAAGTTGGTGAGCACGGCGCCGCGCAGGCGGATCTGGCGGCCGCCGGAGATGTCGCCCTCGATGCGGATGTGAGCCACGATGGAGGAGGACTGCTGTATGTGTCCGATTTCGCCGAGGTTGACGGAGTCGGAGAAGCCGGTGGAGATGGCGTCGTTTTGCGCGTAGCGGGAGAGATAACCTCCATTGATGCGCGGCATGGCGAAGAAGACCAGGGTTGAGACGCAGAGGATGGAAATCACGACTACGCCAGTGGTCCGGGCGAGCGATGTAGAGAGCCGCTGCATGGGCGAAATCTTGCGGTGGCGAGTGCGCAAGCCGGGGAAGGAAAGGGAACTGGAGTTGGAGGCGGATAGGGCGGAGCGTCGCATCTCCATGGCCATGAATGAAAAAACTGCGAGCACGACGAAGAGGCCGAAAGAGGCGAGGAAGGCTGAATCCACAGTGAGGATGGCAGCCGACAGCACCATGAGGAACGAAAGCACGGCGAGGTAGATGTAGTCGCGGTCGCGTTCGACGGCGAAGAGCTTGACGCACATTCCGAAGAGGACGAGGTGGACAGTAGGGGTTAGGAAGTCGTGCGACAGCAGAAGGAAATCTACGAAGTAAACAAGGAAATAGATGACTGCCAGCCATGAGGTGACACGGCGGGGAATGACGAATGGACTATTGGATAGAAGCAGGTAGCCACGAAATAAGAGGGCGGCAGAGACGAAGATGATGCCGAAAAGATCGAGCTTGCCGGTGGAGGCCAGGGTAGCGAATCCGGTGACTACCAGCAGAAAGATTGAGGTCTGAAAGAGACGCTCGATTTCGGGAGGTGCGACGCGGGATGGGAGGGCCGTGGACATCCGGTCCCCAGTATAGTTGAGGGCGCAACTCGCGATGGCGGGCGAGGGAGTTTTCCTCAGAGGCAGGGATGAATGGTCAAAACGGACGTGGTAGTATCGAAGCTGGTCGGACATCGGTCTTACGCGATGAAACCCCGCCAATCCCGCCAGGTCCGGAAGGAAGCAACGGTAACGGGTCGTTTCGTGCGCAGTGAGCTGCCGGTGTCCGGCTTTATTGCGTTGGGCGGCCCTGAAGCAAATCTCTGAAATACCAATTCTGAATCAGAAATTCCTGATTCGAAACGTGCGCATTTCCGGGAGAGTTCCTGCGAAGAGCTGGGGCGTTTATGATTTGAAATTGGTGGGATTGAGAGAAGCTTGTGTCGTGGAGGTGATGGCGATGCGGGTAGAAGATCTGGATAAGGCCGGACAGAGATTACTGGAGGTCCAGAGTCAAATGCCGCCGACTGGTTCGGCTCTGCGGGGACTGGCCGTGGCGATTCCGATTTCGCTGGCCGCTTGGACGGTGATGGGATGGTTGCTGTGGATGGTGGTGGGACGGAGTTAGGGACGGTCAAAAAACCTCAGGTTATCGCCGTAAAGAACGTGACGCGAACCTGAGGCACCAAAATCAAAAACAGCACTGTGACCACTCGTTCACCTAATTGGCTGAGGCGCCGATGGCTAGAGGGCGTTTCTCCCGCAATGCATTGCGGAAGTTTGGATGGGCGATGGCAATGAGAGCTTCGGCACGCTGTTGCAATGTTTTTCCTCGCAAATCGGCAATGCCGTACTCGGTGACGATGTAGTGGACATCGTTGCGTGAGGTGGAAACGGCAGCGCCTCTATCGAGCTCTCGACAGATGCGCGAGATTGTTCCCTTGGAGGCCGTGGATGGGAGGGCGATGATCGACTTGCCGCCCTTGGAGCGTCCGGCGCCACGAACGAAATCGACTTGTCCACCGATGCCGCTGTACTGCACGTCGCCGATCATCTCGGCATTCACCTGACCAGTCAAATCAACCTGAAGGGCGGAGTTGACGGAGATCAGGTTGTCGTTTTGGCCGATGATATAGGGATCATTTGTGTAATCGACGGGATGTAGTTCGACGTCGGGATTGTTGTTCACGAAGTTGTAGAGTTTGTTGGTGCCGACAAGGAATGTGACGATGAATTTTCCGGGATTGAGGGTCTTCTTCTTATTGGTGATGACACCGGCTTCAACCAGGGTTACGACGGCATCGGAAAACATTTCGGAGTGAATGCCGAGGTCCTTCTTACCCATGAGGGAAAGAAGTGCGGCTTCGGGAATGCCGCCGATTCCGAGCTGCATGGTGGCCCCATCGGGAACGAGAGAGGCGACGTGCTGGCCGATCATGCGCTCGACTTCGCCGAATTTGGGTGCGGGAACTTCCTTGATATCGGAGTCGTTTTCGACGATATAGGTGAGGGCATCGAGATGAACTCTTACGCCGCCGGTGCGGGGAAGTTTCGTGTTCATCTCGGCAATGACGATCTTTGCGTTCTCGGTGGCGGCCTGGGTGTAGTCGCCTGAGAGGCCGTAGCTGCAATAGCCCTCTTCGTCAGGAGGTGTGACTTGTATCAGCATGACATCGACGGGAAGAATTTTGTGTTTGAAGAGGCGCGGAACTTCGGAGAAGAAGCACGGCGTGAAAGTGCCACGACCTTCCTGGATGGCTTTGCGATTTGGGGAGCCGAGGAAGGTCCCGTTGAAGCGAAAGCTCTTTTCCATTCCGGATTGGGCGAAGGCTCCCGGACCGATGGCTACCATGTGGAAGATTTCCACGTTGGTGAGCTCAGGGGCGCGCGCCACGAGCGTCTTTACGAGCAAAGGCGGTTCACTGCAGGCATGGCTGAATACGACGTGGTCTCCGGACTTGACGGATTGCAGCGCCTGTTCGGCCGAGACGAGTTTTTCGCTGTAGGTGGTGCGCCAGTTTTTCAAAATTAAAACCCCTTGTGATGCAGGATGGTGCGGAATGCCGCGCAGGCGATGGTTGCGGGAATCGCCCGGTATGCGGATGTTGGCGACACAATATCCAATGAATGAGCGCTGCAGATGTGATGGCTGTCACGATGATTGGTGAGCTGCGAGTTGCGTTTTAGGGATTGGATGGCCGACAACAGCAGGGCGGGAAGCTGAAGCGGCTGACTCCCAAGGTGGAAGCGAAAGCGGGTCGAGCTGGGCGTTCTGGCGTGAGCGGTTTACATTCCTGGCGCGGTGGGCGACAATTGGCACATTCCTAATACCGGAGAAATAGGAGTTGAATAATAAGATTCGGGCCAAAATCACGGCTCTGGGTTCGTTTGTACCTCCGCGCGTGCTGGCCAACGACGAATTGGAAAAGATGGTCGCGACTTCGAATGAATGGATTCTGGAACGCACGGGAATTCGCGAGCGTCATATTGTCGATCCGGGGACGGCAGCCAGCGATCTGGCGGTCGGGGCGGCGAAGGATCTGGCGGCGCGGCACAATGTCGACCTGAGCACGGTGGAAGCCATCATTGTAGGAACAGTGACGCCCGACATGATGTACCCGTCGACGGCTTGCCTGGTGCAGAAGAAATTGGCTATTCCACAGGCGTGGGGATTTGACATTTCGGCCGGGTGCTCGGGATTTGTGTATTCGCTGACGACCGGAGCGAAACTGGTTGAAAGTGGTGCGCACAAGAAGGTGCTGGTAATAGGGGCGGACGTGAATTCGTCGATGATCGACTACACGGACCGGTCAACCTGCATTTTGTTTGGTGACGGAGCTGGAGCAGTGTTACTGGAGCCGTCCGAAGAGGGCGAAGACGCTGGCTTTGTTGACTTTGTTCACCAGATCGAAGGCTACGGCGGGGACTACCTGTATATGCCGGGCGGGGGAAGCCTTCATCCTGCATCGCACGAAACCGTGGATCAAAAGATGCATTATATTCATCAGGATGGGCAGCAAGTCTTCAAGTATGCCGTGAAGAAAATGGCGGAGTGTACGGAGCGTGTGCTGGCCAAGTGCGGGATGACGGGTGCAGACGTGGATTGCTTTATATCCCACCAGGCGAATAAGAGGATCATTACCGCGACGGCAGATCGGCTGAAGATGCCGCGGGAAAAGGTGATCATCAATATCGAGGATTTTGGAAATACGACGGCTGGAACAATTCCGCTGGCGATGAAGACGGCGGTTGAGACCGGGCGGTTGTGCAAAGGGCACACGCTGCTGATTGCATCGGTGGGCGCTGGATTTACGAGCGGCGCTTCGGTTATCAAGTGGGCTTTCTAGAGAGAGTCACAGATTGAGTGAGGTATGCCCTCTTTTGGAGGGCATTTTTTGTCTTTGCGGGGTTGGGCAGTTAAATCATTGGGAAAAGCTCAAGTTTGTAACTGGGGCGCGGAACATATCCAGCGGGGCCGGGTTTCAGAAGGCATCCACGGGTGTGGCTGGTGGCCACGTGTCCGTTCAAATGAGGTTACGAATATGAGGCTCTCCCGGATTCTGGTTATGGCGATACTTGGCGGCGCATTGGTAGTGAGCGCAGCGGCTCAGGAAGGGTCGCGAAAACCTTCGGCACAGGGAGAGGTCTCGTCGTTCCCGCCGCCACAATCGCAGTATCCAACATATGCGCAGTCGCAGGACCAGAACCATCCGTCTGAGAAGTCGGGGTCACCAGATTACCCTTCTTCGGCGGACTACAATGCTTCGCAGTCACAGGAAGGTTATCCGCAAGCGCAACCGCAGGATCGGGGTTATCCGCCAGATTCACAGGATCAGGGTTATCCGGCACCGCAGTCGCAGAATCAGAATTATCCGCCACAGTCGCAGTACCCGAGTTACCCGCAATCGCAGGATCGGAATTACCCACCGGCTCAGGATCGTAATTATCCGCCGCAACAATCGGAGGAAAGAAACTACCCTCCGCAGTCGCAGTACCCGTCTTCGCAGTCACAGTATCCTCCTCCGCAGGGGGAGTATCCGCCATATCCGCAGCAACCGGGGCAGTATCCTCCGGCTCCAGTACAGACAAGGGAGTGGGTACCACAGGGGATTGGGGCTCTGGGACAGTACTCAACGGGGCGGACAGAGTTCACCTTGGATCACTCGATGCTGGTGCTGGCGACGAAAATGGATCGCGATAATGACGATTTGAGGCGAGTGGTTTTGGGAGTGAACGGAGTATCGGTGCATAGTTTCCGGTTCCCTGGGCGAGTTTCGTGCGACCCCTATGTAATGGCGATGATCAGTCAGGAGTATCGGGATGCAGGTTTCCAACACCTGGTGAGCAAGCGCAGGAGAGGCACGGGCGGAGTGGGAACGGATTTGTGGCTTCGCGTTGACCATGGAGTAGTCAGCGATATTGGGGTGCTGTTTGTGGGCGAGCGGCAGTTGAATTTCGTCTCGGTGTCGGGTTCAATCTCACCGCTTGAACTGCTGCACTTGAGCGGGCACTTCGGAATTCCCCGGATGGATGGGGGAATTGTGGTGCCGGTACCTTATGGCAATCGGCATTCCGATCATGACCACGATGGATATCACTATCGGTAAGCTCAGGTCAGTTTGAAAAAGCGAAGGAAGTTGTTGAGGGCAAGTTCGCCTGCGGCTTCGGGGGTGAGGTTACGGAGTTGGGCGAAGTATCGGGAGGTCTCGACGACATAGGCTGGCTCGTTGCGCTTGCCACGGTGGGGAACTGGGGCGAGGTAGGGGCAATCCGTTTCAAGGAAGAAGCGGTCGAGTGGGACCATGGTGGCGGCGTTGCGAATGTTCTGCGCCTTGGGATAGCTGATGTTCCCTGCAAATGACAATATAAAGCCGAGATCGAGCGAGGCTTGGGCCTGGGAGAGATTTCCGGTGAAGCAGTGCATGACTCCGCCTAGTCCAGTGGCTGCCCACTGCTCGCGAAGGATGGCGAGGAGGTCGTCCCACGCATTGTCGCTGTCGAGGCTGGGGCGGCAGTGAATCAGGATGGGGAGCTTTACGGCTGCGGCTAACTCCAGCTGCTGGCGAAATACCTTCTGCTGGATTTCGCGCGGGGAGTGATCGTACCAGTAGTCGAGTCCGATCTCGCCGATGGCGATTACCTTTTCGTGATGGGAGAGGCGCTCCATGGTGGCGAGGTGCTCGGGAGTGAGCAGACGCGCTTCGTGGGGATGGACTCCGAGGGAGGCGTAAATCCAGGGGTACTGCTCGGCGAAGGGAATGGCGCAGGCTAGGTCGTCAGGGCCGTCTCCGTTGCCGATGGCGAGGAGGGCGCGGACTCCGGCATCGTAGGCGCGCTGGATGGTGGCTTCGCGATCGGCAGAGAACTGGGAGCCGTCGAGATGGGCATGGGAGTCGAGGTACATGATTTCAGGTTTCGAAGCTACGAGGTTTCAAAGTTACAAGGTTACAAGGTTTCAAGGTTGAAGGCGAGAGCCACGGGGGCAACGCGGGTGGAAGAGCGGAGAGGAGTTAAAAGTCAAAGTCGAGGGCTGGTTGAAAATGCCAATGAGGCTGTGTGGAAAATTTGAGATGTGCTGGGGTTCTTCGCTGCCCCTCAGAGCTTGTGACTTTTTTTGGGTGTTTTTCTTCGAGCAGTACAGCTATAAAAAGGCATGAGCAATAGTCACGAGGTTCATCAGAGCGCTGTTCGGTTGCGTGTGCCGGAGCGTCGGCAGATGGCGGCGGTGGTCGAGTGTCCGGACGACCTGGTTTCGGCTGGGCATTCGGTTCGTCTGGTGATGGCGGTGGTGGAGAAGCTGGATGTATCGCGCTTCTGCGAGCCGATCAAAGCTCGGGAAGGGCAGGCTGGTCGCGATGCAACCGAATCCTCGTCTGCTGGTTGCGCTGTGGTTGTACGCGACGATACGGGGCATCGGCTCGGCGCGGGAACTGGCGCGGCGCTGTGAGGAGAGCGCGCCGTTTCGCTGGCTGTGCGGCGGCAGGTCGACTCGCCGGAGTACGCTCGACTGACGGCACGGCAGAAAGCAGCACGCAAGCGAGCGGCCATGGAGAGACAGCAGCGGTTGGAAGAGGCGGTTGCACAACTGCCGGAACTGAAGCAGCGGCAGGCGAAAGCCGAGAAGCATGCCGGCAGCGGCCCACGCGGC
>DATLJC010000033.1:0-25045 GCA_035539055.1 Saccharimonadales bacterium (SeqCode)
TCTGCATCTATGACTCTGGATCATGGTATAAACATTCGCCTGCGCAACCGCCAACGGGTCTGATCCAGCAATGGAGGAAGTGTGGACTTCCAACTCACCGACGAGCAGCTGCAACTTCAGAGCACCGTGCGTGACTTTGCCGCGCGCGAAATCGCCCCCCATGTGCATGAATGGGACGAAAGCTCTCATTTTCCATCGGAAACCCTGAAACAACTCGGAAAACTGGGCCTCATGGGCTGCATCTTTCCCGAAAGCTACGGCGGCTCCGGATACGGATACATCGAGTACGTGCTCGCCATCGAGGAGCTTTCCCGCGTCGATGGCTCGGTCGGCATCATCGTCGCCGCACACACCTCGCTCTGCACAAATCACATCTTCATCGCCGGAAATGAGCAGCAGAGGCGGCGATACGTTCCGTCGCTCGCCTCCGGTGATCACATCGGCGCCTGGGCTCTCACCGAGCCGAACAGCGGCTCTGACGCCGGTGGAGCGCGCTGTTCCGCCGTTCGCAAAGGCGATAAGTGGGTGCTCAACGGCACAAAGACCTTCATCACCAACGGCTCGCACGCCGACGTCGCGGTGATTGTCGCCGTCACGGACAAAACCGCCGGAACCCGTGGCCTATCCGCATTTATCGTCGAGCGTGGCGCCCCCGGCTTCCGTCCCGGGAAGAAGGAGAACAAGCTCGGTCTGCGCGCCTCGGATACCTCGGAATTGATCCTCGAAGATTGCGAAATCCCTCTGGACAACCTGCTCGGCAAGGAAGGTGAAGGCTTTATCGACGCCATGCGCGTGCTCGACGGAGGACGCATCTCCATCGCCGCGCTCGGCCTCGGCATGGCCACCGGAGCCTACCACTGCGCGCTTCAGTACAGCCGTCAGCGAAAGCAGTTCGGCCAGCCGATCGGCGATTTTCAGGCCATCCAGTGGAAGCTCGCCGACATGGCGACCGAGATCGATGCCGCACGCCTGTTAACCATGCGCGCCGCCTGGCTCAAGGATCACCATTGCAAGACCACCCTTGAGTCCTCCATGGCCAAGCTCTATACCTCCGAAGTCGCCGTCAGGGTAGCCAACGAGGCGGTCCAGATCCACGGTGGCTACGGATTTATCAAGGATTATCCGGCGGAAAAGTTCTATCGCGACGTCAAGCTCTGCACCATTGGAGAAGGAACCAGCGAGATTCAGCGCATGGTGATCGCCCGTAATCTGCTGGATATGTAAATCAAGCCTACGGAATTGCGCTCACGCTTTGTTACACTAAGCTCGCGAGAGCTAATGCCGTGACTTCTTCTATTTCCAGCTGGGTCGAACAAATACGCGCCGGAAATCTGCGCGCGTTATCGCGTGCCATCACTGCGGTTGAGAATCGCACATCGGATTCCCATGACCTTCTCAAGGCGCTCTTTGCTCATTCCGGCAAAGCCCGTGTTGTAGGCCTCACCGGTTCGCCCGGTGCGGGCAAGAGCACACTGGTCGACGCCCTTGCGGGGCAATACCGCAAACGCCAGCAGACCGTCGGAATCATCGCCATCGACCCGACTTCTCCATTCACCGGAGGAGCTATTCTTGGCGACCGCATTCGCATGCAGTCGCACACCGGCGATGACGGCACGTTCATTCGCAGCATGGCCACCCGTGGCGCGCTCGGAGGCCTCTCCAGCACTACCGCTGACGTGGCTACCGTGCTTGATGCCAGCGGGCGCGACCTTGTGCTTGTTGAGACCGTTGGCGTCGGCCAGGATGAGGTGGATATCGTTCGTCTCGCCGACGTGACAATTGTCATTCTGGTCCCCGGCATGGGCGATGACGTGCAATCCATCAAGGCTGGAATCATGGAGATTGCCGACATCTTCGTCATCAACAAGGCAGATCGCGAAGGGGCCGAACGCGTCGAGCGCGAAGTGAAGGCCATGCAGTCGCTCTCCATGCGCCACGACAACTGGGTTCCTCCGGTTCTGAAGACCGTAGCCAGTTCCGGTCTCGGAATCGCCGAACTCGCCACGACTATCGACGAGTACGAAGCCTTTCTCGCCACCAGCGATCTGGGTCATCAACGGCGCATCGATAACTGGCGCAATCGTCTGCGCGAGATGTTGCGGGACGAAGTACTCCGGCGCATTGTTCGCGGAGCCTTCTCCGAAGAAGCCGTGAGCGATTATGCTGCCCAGGTTGCGGGTAATCAGCGTGACCCGTATAGCCTGATCGAAGAAATCGTCGGCAAACTTGCCCGCTAGGAGCCCATTGTGCTGATTCTGGGAATGGACACCTCCGGACGGCAGGGAAGCGTAGCCCTGCTGAGAGCGGAGGGCGAAGAACTCCAAACCCTGGAACTCATGCCGATTCCTGGCGGCCAATACTCAGAGCTGCTCGTGCCAAGCATCGCCGAATTGCTCGTTCGTCACGGTTTCGAGAAAAGTTCAATTGGCCTCATCGCCGTCGCCAGCGGCCCGGGATCCTTCACCGGTCTCCGCATTGCCATCGCAACCGTAAAGGGATTGTCCGAGGCCTTCGCAATTCCTGTCGTATCCGTCTCTGTTCTGGAGGCGGTCGCGCTCACGTCCGGTGTCCAAGGCAGAGTTCTGTCGGCGCTCGATGCGCAACGCTCCGAAGTCTTCTACGCCGAATACAACGTCGTGTCCGCGGAACCTGTTCCGGTCGACCGCGAGTTGATCGCCAGCTTTGCTGACTTCGCAGGTTTTCTCGCCAACGCTCCAACACGAAAGATTTTTACCCCGGATTCGAGCCTCGCCGTTCGCCTTCAGGAGGCAGGTTTCCCAACTGGGTTGATCACGCGTCCCTCCGCTGAGACTTACGCTCGCATCGCTCACCGCAAGTTCCTCGTCGGAGTTCGTGCGGACGTTGCGGTTCTCGATGCCAATTACGTGCGCCGTTCCGATGCGGAGATTTTTGTCGCTCCCAAAATCGTCTAGCCGCAAATGGACATCCGCCTCGCTAACGAATCCGATATCTCGCACCTCATCGCCATCAGTGAAGCCGCGGATTCAGCCGCGCACTGGACTTTGCAACAATGGACCGACATCTTCCGCACGCAAGTTCCTCCACGCTTTGCCTGGATTGCCTGTCAGGAAGGCAATCAGCAGGGTATCGGTTTCCTGGTGGCGCAGCACAACAGACCCGAGTGGGAACTGGAAAATATAGCCGTGCTGGCAGAATTTCGGCGTCGGGGAGTGGCCGCCCAGCTCATGTCTGCTCTGTTCAACCAGGCTCGCGCGTCTCAAGCCGAGCGGATTCTCCTCGAAGTTCGAGCCTCGAATCTATCGGCGTGTCGCTTTTATGATGTGAGCGGTTTTCAGGTGCTTGCGCGCCGCCGGGCATATTTTGCGAACCCGGTTGAAGATGCACTAATAATGGTGCGTACATTCGAAAATTAGCTCTCGATTTCGCTTGCCCGGCATCTTGCCCAATGCTAGTTTTTACAGCACCTGATTTCAGGCTTGGAGGTGCTGATGAATGCTCCAGTACGCGAACAGCTCCTGGCCAGCAGCGACGAATTTCGCAAGCTGGCCGATGAACACAGCAGTTACTCTCAGCGTATCGAATCCCTCGCCAATAAGAAGTACCTCTCCGAAGAAGAAAAAATCGAAGAAATCCGATTGAAGAAGTTGAAATTACGACTCAAGGATGAGATGGAGTCTTTTCAGGCTCGTGTCCAGAATATTGCCTGAGTAGCGGCCCCGAGTGCCAGCACTCGCCGCCGAGCCGACGCTGCGTGCCAGAGGATGACCACTTCCACCTATCGACGTGGCTGGTCATCCTCTCGCCATTTACAAGTGTGATGTACCCAACCGAACATGCTCTTTCATAGCCTCAAGCGAATATGGTCAAATGCGAGTATGCAAAGGCCTGTTCTGCTCGCTTCCGTCTTCTTGTTTTCCAGTATCGCGTGGGCACAATCCGCGATTCCTGATTTGGCCTGCCGCTGGTCTGCCCAGCTCACCGCCGCGCGCCCCGGAGTAAGCGACAGCTACCTTGTCCCGTTCAATCTTTTGATCGAGCATTCTTCCACTGGGCTGCGTGGCGCGCTTCTCAACGGCAGCGACCGCATGGACTTTTCCACGGTTACGCAAAATGCCGGGGAAGTCGTGCTTCGCCTCGATCAATATGATTCGACACTGAAAGCGCACTGCGCATCGGCAACGTGCAATGCGCTCGAAGGCGAATACACTCGTCAGAAAGGTTCATCCATCTCGCGTTATACGATGAACGCGAGATGCGAACGTTCGCCGTCAAGTCCAGCCAAGGTTGCAAGCGCAGCGACTCAGGTGAATGCAGCAGGAGATTGGCGCTTCACCTTTACAGACCAGTCCGGCAAACCTGATTCCGAGCCCAACGCTCCGGCCAACTTCACCCAGAACGCGAACCATGTCGAGGGCACAATCGCTCCTGTCAGCGGCGACTACGGCATGCTCTCGGGAGATTTAATCGCAGGCCGAGGCGCGGAGTCGGACAAAGCGACTGAGCTTCACCTCTCCCGCTTCGACGGCATCCACGCTCTCCGCCTTGACGGTCATTTCGTGACGCCTGATCGCATTGAGGGCGTCTTCCACGTTTCTCCCGCCAGCGCTCTCAACTTTGTAGCAACGCGCTCGGCCTCCACTTTCGCAGGTTTCGACGAGGCCGAACACCTCACTACAGTTCAAGACACGTCTGTCCCATTCCGTTTTCAGGGCCTGGATGCTTCCGGCACAGTCGTTACGCAGGACGATCCACGTTTTCGCGAGAAGGTCGTGCTCATCGACATCTTCGGAACCTGGTGTCCGAATTGCCATGACGAAGCTCCCGTCTTGCAGTCGCTTTACACGCAATTCCACGCGCGCGGGTTGGAGGTCGTCGGTCTCAGCTATGAATATGTAGAGGACCATGTCCGCAACCAACGCCTGCTTGGAATCTATCGCAACAAGTACTCCATCGCGTTCCCCTTGCTGTTGGCCGGAACCACGGACTCCGGACAGATTGCCAGGACCCTGCCGCAGTTGCGGAATTTCGGCGCCTACCCAACTACCATCTTTCTCGATCGTCACGGACGGGTGCGCATGATCCATGCCGGTTTTTCCGGACCCGCCACTGGACACCTCGAAGAGGTGAAGCAGAGTTTCGAGCGCACCGTCGCCAAATTGCTCGATGAGCAGTAACCTTATCGAGCCCTTATCTCTTTCCGGGCCAATCGGGCTTCGCGCTTCGCTATAATCGAGAGGTCCTCATGGTACGCGACGGAATCTATTACGCGCTGGCTCTGGTTGCGGTGGCGGTCCTCATTGGTTTTTGGGCCACGCCCCTGCTCGCCCTTGTGCCGCTATTGTTGGCGGCCTTCTTCCTCTGGTTCTTCCGGGACCCGGAGCGTGCCATTCCGTCTATCCCCGGTGCCGTCGTCTCTCCTGCCGATGGCAAGGTGACGGCCGTTTCCACCATTCAGGTCGCAGGCGAGCCGCGCATCAGCATCAGTATTTTTCTTAACGTCTTCAATGTCCACGTGAACCGTTCGCCCGCCGCCGGTGTCATTACGGCTGTCCAGTATCATCGCGGCAAGTATCTGAATGCGATGAATCCGGCCTCGGCAGAACTCAATGAGCAAAACGTCTGCACGCTCCAGACCGAAAATGGTTACAGTATCGTTTTCAAACAAATTGCCGGGCTGCTGGCCCGCCGCATCGTATTCTCGCGCCAGGTCGGAGACCGTGTGGCGCGCGGCGAGCGCATCGGACTCATTAAGTTCGGATCGCGTTGCGACGTGATTCTGCCCGCCAGCGCCAAGGTACTCGTACAGGTGGGAAACGCCGTGTATTGCGGTTCATCGACACTTGCCATCCTGCCGCCGGCGCAAGGAGAAGTCTGATGGAACTGCCGAACCGTCGCATGAGCGACGGGCAATCACGCCGGCTTCGCAAGGGCATGTACATTCTGCCATCGCTGTTTACCACGGCGAATCTTGCTGCCGGTTTCTACGCCATCTCGCAGACGGCGATTGGAGCTTCTCGCGCATTAGGCGTATTCGACGCCCCGACCGATCCTCTGCGCATGGCCGCCCCATATTTCAACCATGCTGCCATTGCGATTGGCTTCGCTGTTTTCTTCGACGGCATGGACGGAGCCATCGCCCGCCTTACACATACCACCAGCGACTTCGGCAAGGAGTTGGATTCTCTCGCCGATGTTGTCACTTTCGGCGTTGCTCCCGCCATCCTTGCCTGGATCTGGGGATTCCTTTGCCTGCCTACGGGGTTGGACTCAGATCTCCGAGACAAACTCATTGAGTTCGGCGCGATCATCGCCTTCGCGTTCCTCACTGCGGGAGCCTGCCGTCTCGCGCGTTTCAACATCCAGCTCAATCCGCAACCGAAGAATCCCGGACGCCCCGATCGAAAGTATTTCGTCGGCATGCCGATTCCGGGCGGAGCCGGTTGCCTTGCGGCGGTCGTACACCTTCGCCTTGGCTATCCAGTGCAGGCCTGGTGGAGCTCCATCATCTGGATGGCTTACATCTTCCTCTGCGCTTTCCTGATGGTAAGCACGTGGCGTTTTTGGAGTGCCAAGAGCATTGATTTTCGCAATCGGCAGGCATCGCGATTGTTCGTGCTGTTCGCTCCAATCCTGGCCGCGATCTGGTATTTTCATCGCTACGTTTTATTCGTTCTCGCTGTGACCTACATGATTTCAGGTGTGTTCTTCCGGCTCACCTATGCTTTTCGGCGGAGAGATACGGTCTCTCCGACCCCACCTCCCGTTCTTGGAGAATTATGAAAACATCTGCCAGGAACTCCAATCTATTTCGTGTTGCCCTCGTAGGAGCTTCTGCCCTCAAAGGCAAGGAAGTTCGCGATGTGCTCAGCGAGCGCAGTTTCCCCGCAATCGATTACAAACTGTTGGACGAAGAGGAAGCTCTCGGCACGATTGAGCAGGTCAATGACGAACCGACATTGATTCAAGGGGTCTTGCCCGAGCATCTTGAAGGCGTCGATTTTTCTTTTCTCACCGCCGACGAATCCTACATCGCCCAAACCTGGGCGACCGTTCGCGACTCCGGCTCTGAGATCATCGATCTCAGCTACGCACTTGAGAACAACACCGATATCATCTTTCGGTCGCCGTGGATCGAGCGTGAACTCGACCGCACTCCAGAAGTAGCGCTCCAATCGGCGCCCGTTGTCATCGCACATCCTGCCGCCGTAGTTCTGGCGCTATTGATTGCGCGTCTGCAGAAAGCTGCTCCCATTCAGGTCGCCTCTGCCGTCATCTCGCAACCCGCTTCCGAATACGGACGTCGCGGCATGGATGAATTGCACGACCAGACCGTGAATTTGCTCAGTTTCCAGCAGATGCCCAGCGCTACGTTTGGAACCCAGGTGGCCTTCAATCTCTTTGCGCAGCCTATCGATGTCGCACACCCATCGCTCCGCGAGGTGGAAGGGCGCATCGTGCGTCACTTCAAGTCGATCACGACGGACGAGCTTTTCCGTCCCGCGGTGCTTCTCGTGCAGGCTCCTGTTTTCCATGGCTACACCATCGCCATGTTCGTCAAGACCGGTAAAAAAGTGTCGGGAGCCGATCTGGAAGCCGCGCTCGCCGGTCCGCACATGACCGTGACCAAGGAGGAAGACGATTTTCCCAGCAACGTCAACGTTGCGGGCTCATCGGAAATTCTCGCCAGTGTTCGTCCTGACGCGGCTGGCGGCAACGGGTTCTGGATTTGGGCAGCCTGCGACAATCTTCGTGTCTCGGCGATTCAGGCCGTTGAGTGCGCTGAAGGCATGGTGCAAACCCGTCCGCGAGGACAGTTGCAATGACTTCCGCGCCCCGTGTTCACCGGATTTTAGCCGCAGTCGTTTTAGTGCCGCTGTTGCTGCTAGCGTCCTGCGGTTATCACGCTGCCGGAAAGGCTTCGCAGCTTCCGCCCAACATCAAGATTCTTGCGGTTCCGTCGTTTCTGAATCAGACTCACACGTACCACGTAGAAACGGGTCTCACCAACGCCGTCATTCGTGAATTCAACACGCGCACTCGTTACCGTGTGATGCAGTCGGAAGCGGACGCAGATGCCGTGCTGAAAGGTACCGTGATCTCCGCCGAGGTTGCTCCCGTGGCTTACGATTCCGTTACCGGACGCGCTGCCACCGGACTTGCCACCATTATGATCAAGGTGACGCTGACCGCGCGCGATGGCCGTGTTCTGTACAGCAATCCCAATTACGTATTCCGCGATCAGTATCAGATTTCCAACGAGCTCTCCAGCTTCTTTGAGGAGCAGGGACCAGCTCTCGACCGCCTCTCGCGTGATTTTTCCCGTACTCTGGTCAGCAACATTCTGGAGGCTTTCTAGCTTTGAAGTCTTTCGCTCCAGTCGAACGCTTCGTCAATGACGTCAGCTCGCGCATGCTGCAGGCGGGCTATGTGTTTGTCGGCGATGAAGGTTTTTTTCGCCGCACCTGTCGAGACGCCATCCTCAAGCACCTCGTTCCGGAGGGAATGCGCGAGTTCAGCTTTTACGAGTTTGATCTCGATTCATCCGAAGTCGTAGAGATTCTCGACCGCGCTCGCACCCCTTCGTTGATGGCGAATTTCCAGGTCTTTTTCGTGCGTGGAGTCAAAGCCCTCTACGGACGCGGCAAGCACGATGCCGAATTTGCTGCCATCGCCGCTTACGCGAAAGATCCCAATCCTGACGCGCTGCTTATTTTCGTCGCAGATCACATCAGCATCCCCGCCGACGTTCGCCGCATGGAAATGACGGACAAGGATCGCTATGAGCGCATCCGCGAGACCCTCGGCGACTCTCTGACCATCGTCGAGTTTGCACGCGTCGATGAGGGAGAGGCGGTCAAGTGGCTCAACGAAACAGCCGCGCTCCACTCTGCCAAGATCGACTCTGATGCTTCCCGCGAACTCGTTGACTCGCTCGGCGGCGACATGATGATGATCTCCAACGAATTGGAGAAGCTCCTGCTGTATGTAGGCGAGAAGAAGCGGATCACTCTCGGCGACGTGGAAACCATGGTGCTTGCCGCCAAGCAGCGCACGCTTTACGAGCTTACCGAGGCTCTCTCCTCCCACAATCGCGCCAAATCCCTTGAAATCCTCGACGCCATGCTCTCCACCGGCGACGGCGACGAAGCCGCCATCGGACACCTCTACATGCTCGCTCGCACCTTCCGCCAGATGCTCGTGATCCTGGAGCGCAACGTTCGCGACACTCGTGCCCTCTACCAGGTCCTCTGGCAGGGATTCCGCCTTCCGCCCTTCGCCGCCGAAGACGTGATCCGTCAGGCCCGCCGCTACAAGTCCCGCCGCGAACTCACCCGCGCAATCCGACTCATCTCAAAGGCCGATGCTGCCCTGCGCACCAATCCGGTGAGCAAGCGTCTGGTTCTCGAAAATTTGGTTCTTGATCTCGCCGCCGAACCCCGCGAACCAGCTCCCGCCTGGCAGCAGGAAGCACTTCTCGACCACTGAGGTTTGCTTGAGCTTTTGCGCCGTGTTATCCCGTCTATAACAACGTCCGGGTTGTCCAGGAAGAACCCCAGCACAGCCCAAATTTTTTCGTTGCGCTGCCTGCGGCAATCGATTTGTGCGCGCAAACAAAAACGGCAGGCCGAAGCCTGCCGTTTTTCTCGAAGCAGAAAATCTACTTGGTTTCGGTTGCAGCCTTCACGCGAGCCGACAGGCGGCTCTTATAGCGCGATGCTGTGTTCTTGTGCAGGATACCCTTCTGCACGCTCTTATCCAGAGCCGATACGGTCTCACGGAACGTCGTATCCAGCGTAGTTTTATCGCCGGAGGTCAGTGCGGTGCGCAGATTGCGCAGCGCCGAACGCATACGCGACTTGTTGGCGCGGTTAGTCGCCGTCTTGGTTTCCGTCTGTCGTGCGCGCTTCAGCGCCGAAACATGATTCGCCATACTTACCCTATGTCCTTATAGTCAAAACCGGGACTTCGCCCCGAACAATTCATTTTACGGCATTTTTCGCGTTTTCTGCAATCGTCACACTCGGGCTGGCTTCCGCCGCGCACAATCTGCGTTTTTCCACTGGCGATAGAACTCTCACATAAGCCATGCCCGCAGCCCTTGCCGCATCGGTTCCCATGTCGGTGTCCTCGAAAACCAGGCACTGTTCCGGAGGTACTTCCAGCCTTGCTGCAGCGAGCAGAAACGGCTCCGGATCGGGCTTGCTCTTCTGGTAATCGCCCGCGCAGACGATAGTGTCAAATCTGTCGAGCAGGCCAACCGCCTTGAGCGAAGCTGTCACGGAGTCCCGATTGCTGCCCGACACAACCGCAAACGGAATGCGGCCAGCTTCAGCTTGAATAATTTCCAGTACTTCCGGCACGGCCTTCAGGTGCGGAAGCAGCGAGTAATAAATATCTTCCTTGCGGTTAGCGACGGATTCGACCGGCATGTTCAGCCCTTGCATCCCGTTCAACTCAGAGATGATTTCCCGCGTAGGCTTACCGCCCCAGCTATAAAAGAGCTCTTCATCGAACGTGCAGTTCCACTCTCCGAGAGCCGCTAACCAAGCGTCATAGTGAAGTGGCATCGAATCGGCAATTGTCCCATCGCAGTCAAACAGGTAGGCCCCAAACGAGCCCTCCGGCAATATCAGCTTCATCATCTAATCTTACGCGAGCTATCCGAAGAACCCCGCCTGGTAAATTCCTTTTCCCGCACGTAGATCACCTCATATGAGATGATTGCAATATAGCAACCAATTGAAGTCCAAGGAAGCGGCTCCCATGTCCAAATACGGTGGTGACAAATCAAGATTCAATCGTCTCAGGAAACAAAAACTATTGAGGCGTCAAAAAGCAGCCAACGTAGTCGCAACCAAAGCCGCAAGCGCCGAGTCTGCTAAATCAGCCGGCAAGTAACGCCGCGAGCTCACAAAATGCCCCGCGCGAGTATCGTGCGGGGCATTTGAATTTGCGGCTCCGTCCTCTCCAGCGTTTATACTGACTTCTTATGCCGAGAGTAAGATTTGCGCCCTCTCCCACGGGGTTTCTCCACGTGGGCTCTGCGCGCACCTTCATTTTTAACTGGCTCTACGCCCGCCACAACGGCGGAACCATGGTGCTCCGCCTCGACGATACTGACGTGGAGCGCAACTCCGATGCCAGCGTGCAATCGATCTTCGAGGGACTGCGATGGCTTGGCCTCTCCTGGGACGAGGAGTACAAGCAGTCCGAGCGCCTTGCCCTTCACCGCCAGGTAGCCGAGTCGATCTTCGCCAAGGGGCTCGCCTATCGCGATTTCACTCCCGCGCACGCTGGAGACAGCGACCAGTCCGGCCCGCAAGGCGCTTGGCTCTTCAACCCCGGCATGCGCGATCTCTCCCGTGCTGAGAGCGACCGCCGCGCCGCCGCCGGAGAGCCCTTCGCCCTGCGATTCCGCGTGCCGCGCGGCCACGACCGCGTGCTCCGCTTCATCGACTCCGTTTATGGAGAGCAGACCAAGCTTTCCGACGAGGTCGAAGATTTTGCGCTCCTGCGTAGCGATGGAATGCCGACCTATCATCTGGCTTCCTGTGCCGACGATGCCGACCTCCGCATCAGCCACATCATTCGCGGCCAGGATCATCTCTCGAACACCTACAAACATCTGCTCATCTTCGAAGCTGCCGCCATCGGAGAGACTCCGCGGTTTGCACACCTGCCGCTGCTCGTCGCGCCCGACGGAACCAAGCTCTCCAAGCGCCGTCACGGCCCGGTCGTCAGCGTCACCACCTATCGCGATGCTGGTTTCCTATCCCAAGCGTTCGTTAATTTCCTGTGCTTGCTGGGATGGTCGCCCAAGAATGACCGCGATTTTCTCACACTGCCCGAGCTGACTTCATTGTTCACCTTGGAAGGCGTCAATCGCGCCAACGCCGTGGTCAACTTTACCGAAGCCGACCCCTTCGATCCCAAGGCTGTGTGGCTCAATGCGGAGCACATTCGAGCCCTGCCGGTCGAGCAGCTTTCCTCTCAGTTGCTGCCGTTTCTGCAGCAGGCTGGAATCTCGGCCACACCGGAGAAGCTGCAGCAGGTCACGCCGTTGATTCGTGAGCGCATCAAGTTTTTACGTGACGTAAATAGCACTGCCGACTTCTTTTTCGCCGACCGGCTTCCTCCATACGATAGCCGTGAGCTGATTCCACAGAAGGGCGATGCCGAGCTTGCGCGCAAAATTCTCACCGAGGCAAGCGCGCTTCTGCCCGCCATACCTTTCGATCACGCTTCGCTGGAATCCGCTCTGCGCGGAGCCGCCGAGCGTCTGGGAGTAAAGGCCGGACCGATGTTCCAGCCCATCCGCGTCGCCGTTTGCGGACGCAAGAATGCGCCCCCGCTTTTCGAAACCATGGAAGTGCTCGGACGCGAAGTTTGTCTCGAACGCATTGCCCAGGCCACTTCCACGCTGTAGAGCAGTTCGATATATATAGAGCCCTGTTATTGCACTCAAAGGAATGGAGTCATGAACGCTTCGAATCCGGAATCTAAGGCTGCTGCCAACCCACCGGCTGAGTCCGCCCCCCGTCCCTCCAACTTCATCCGCGAGATGTTCATCGAGGATCTGAAGACGAAAAAGTACGGAGACGCCGTTGTTCAGACACGCTTTCCTCCGGAACCCAACGGCTACCTGCACATCGGACACGCCAAGGCCATCTGCCTCGACTTCGGATTGGCCGACGAGTTCGGAGGCAAGACAAACCTGCGCTTCGACGACACCAATCCCGAGAAGGAAGAGCAGGAGTACGTCGATTCCATCCAGGCCGACGTGCGTTGGCTCGGCTTTGAGTGGGAGCGTCTCTGCTACGCCTCCGATTATTTTGGCCAGCTCTACGATTGGGCATTGCAACTGGTCAAGGACGGCAAGGCTTATGTCGATGACCTGACCGCCGACGAAATCCGCATGCATCGCGGCACCCTCACCGAGCCCGGCAAAGACAGTCCATATCGCTCCCGCACCGTCGAAGAAAACCTCGACCTGTTCGTGCGTATGCGCAATGGCGAGTTTCCCGATGGCTCCCGCGTATTGCGCGCAAAGATCGACATGGCCTCGCCGAACCTCAACATGCGTGACCCTGTGATGTATCGCATCCTGCATGCTGAACATCACCGCACGGGCGACAAGTGGCCGATCTATCCCATGTACGACTATGCCCACGGGCAATCGGATTCGCTCGAAAAGGTCACGCACTCGATGTGTACCCTGGAGTTCACCGATCACCAGCCGCTCTATAAGTGGTACATCGAGCAGCTCGGAATCTTTCCTTCGCAGCAGATCGAATTCGACCGCCTGAACCTCACCTACACGCTCCTCAGCAAGCGCAAGCTTCTGCAACTCGTGCAGGAGAATCGCGTTAACGGCTGGGACGATCCTCGCATGCCAACCATCACTGGTATCCGCCGCCGAGGTTTCACCCCCGAGGCCATCCGTAATTTCTGTGCTGCCATCGGAGCGTCGCGCACCAACGGTTCCACGGATATCGAGATGCTCGAGCACTTCCAGCGCGAAGACCTGAACAAGCGATCTCCGCGCGCCATGGCCGTCTTGCGTCCGCTGAAAGTCGTAATCGACAACTATCCCGAAGGCGAAGAGTTCGTCGAGGTTGCGAACAATCCCGAAGACGCCAGCGCCGGGCTCCGGCAGGTGCCTTTCTCGCGCGAAATCTACATTGAGCAGGACGATTTCCGCGAGGTTCCGCCGCCGAAGTATTACCGCCTGTCGCCGGGCAAGGAAGTGCGTCTGCGCAATGCCTACTTCATCACCGCCAACTCAGTCGTGAAGGATGCCGACGGGAAAATCGTTGAGGTGCATTGCACTTACGATCCCGCCAGCCGCGGCGGAAACTCACCCGACGGACGCAAGGTGAAATCGACGATTCACTGGGTTTCTGCCAAACACGCCATCGAGGCCGAGATTCGAATCTACGAAAAGCTCTTCACCAAGTCCGATCCCGGCAACCTTGCCGAAGGCGAAGACTTCACCGACAATCTCAATCCCAATTCGCTTGAAACGCTGGTGGACGCAAAGCTGGAGCCATCGCTGACCTCGGCCAAGACCGGGGACCGCTATCAATTTGAGCGCGTCGGCTACTTCTGCGTCGATTCCGACTCCACACCCGGCCGCCTCGTTTTTAACCGAACTTTGCCGCTAAAAGACACCTGGGCAAAAATCGAAAAGAAGGCTGGAGTCTAGTTCGCGCATCCAATCATGAAACGCCTCGCGCAGTTGTGGCCCGGGGCGTTCCGCTCCCTGCGCTGGATGGTCATGGCGTACAAGGCAAGCGTTTCAGGCAATAGTAGCTCTCTTGTACAATCGCAACGGTGTACCGTGTCCACTTCGAGCGAGCAGTTTCCCGCACAGCCCGCGCCGCGCCCCTGGTCTCTCGCTCCTGAGCCGGAGCCGGTCTTTGGATTGGTTGCGGTTATTTTCACCTTTGTCTCGACACTGTTGGCGATCATATTTTGTGGCGCGATTGCGATTGTCGTTTCGCGCCATGTCGTCCCGTTGGGTCACATCCGCCCCGTGGATCTCGCGAGCGATCCGCGAGTGATTGTGCCCGCACAATTAGCCGCCTACCTTTTGGTCTTCGGCGTGCTCTGGCGAATGTTTTCGCACCATTTTCAAATAGGATTCTTCCGCGCTCTCTCATGGAATTGGCCCCTGCGCTGGCCGGTTTTTCTGGTCGGTGGAGCCGTGCTGGCGATGAGCGTTCTGCTCAGTTCGCGATTCCTTCCCGCGCCTCCTGAGCTCCCCATCGACAAAATGATGCGCACGCCGGCCGATGCCTGGCTTCTAAGCATCTTTGGTGTGTTCTTTGCGCCATTCGTGGAAGAAGTCTTATTCCGCGGACTGCTCTTTCCTGCTCTCGCCCGTCGCGCCGGCGCACTCTTTTCGCTGCTCATGACTTCGGTCCTCTTCGGTGCCATCCACTCACAGCAACTTGCCGGAGCCTGGATTCAAGTGACCTGCATCGTTCTTGTTGGCATCGTGCTCACCGTGGTTCGCTGGCGGTTTCGCTCGCTCGCCTCGTCCACTCTGGTTCATGTGGGTTACAACGGAGCTCTGTTCGTAGCGCTGTTTATTCAAACGCGGGGCTTCACAAACTTCACGGCACGCTGAGTCCTGATTCTTCGCCGCTTGCTCCACGGTTCGCCCCTTGCTATGGTGAAACGCATGTCCGATGCTCGCCAGCAACTTCTATCGCTCCTCTCGCAGCAGTCTTTCCGTCTTGGCAACTTCAAGCTCTCCAGTGGCGGAACCAGTGATTACTACATCGACTGTCGCACTACCACGTTGCACGCTGAGGGCGCACGACTTACCGCCCGTGTTTTTCTGGATGAGATAGAGCAGCGAAACTGGCGGCCACAGGCCATCGGAGGACTCACCATGGGAGCCGATCCCATCGTGGTCTCCGTTGCGATGCTCAGCGCGCAGGAAACTCATCGCCGTACCGAAGCTGTTGCCGCCCCGTCCTCTCATCAATGGATTCATGGTTTTCTGGTGCGCAAATCCGAGAAGGCGCACGGCACCGGACAGCGTGTGGAGGGCTTTCACGAAAAAGGCGCTCGCGTCGTGATCGTGGATGACGTTTGTACCACGGGAGCCTCTACCGTACAGGCCATCGAGGCGGCCGTGGAGTTCGGATTTGAGATAGTTGGCGTCATGTGCCTGGTCGAGCGCGAAGAATCGCAGGGTCGTCCCGCCATTGAACGCGCCGCCGCCGGTGTGCCATTCGTGTCGATCTTCACCGCTTCCGAGGTGCGAGCAGAACACGTGCGCCACTTGCGCTGAACCGGCATTGCCTAGCTCGTCCGGCCGGTCTACGATTGGTGCGTGGCCGTAATCTGTACGTGTGGCCTGGGGGCAATCTGGAATGATGTTTGGAAAACTCGGTCTCGTCATGGTCGTAGTGCGCGACATGGAGCGCAGCGTCGCGTTTTATCGCGATGTGCTCGGCCTTAAACTTCTCATTCATCAAGCAAACTGGAGCCAGCTTGATGCCGGCAATATCATCATTGGTCTTCATCCGGATGGCGACGAAGTCAAGGTCAGTCCCACGACCGGCATGAGCATAGGAATCTATGTCGATGACATGGACAAAGCCGTCGCGGAAATTCGCCGCCGCTTTGGCAAGATTGCAGTAGGCCCGCGCCGGGACCCGTTCGGGCGCTGGGCCCTCGTCTTCGATCCGGACGGATACTGCATTCAGATCATCGAGATGGCGCGCAGCCTCCGCGGCCAGCACAAACTCACACAGGAACCCGCGAAAGAGTAGCCCGCGTAACAGAAGACCCTCCGCCGTTGCGGAGGGTCTTCACGTGAATGCGAACTTTTACTGGGCGCGCTGGCTGTACTGCGCGTGATGATGGTGATGGTGTTTCTTGTGGTGCTTCTTTGCGAATGCCGGCATGGCTGCGCTCAACAGCAGCACACCGGCCAGAACGGCGATAATGGATTTCTTCAAAGTCTGCTTCCTCCGGCGAACGTCACTTAAGGCGTCCACTCTGTTTCTAGCACTTCACAGGTGTACTTTCCATGAATATTTCCGCGACTTAATGTTTCTTTACCTCGATCTAGGGTCTATCACTCTGGCCCGCTGCTCGGGCCGCCAAGCGGCCGCCAAGGTTCAATTCCACATTTTGCTCACGACCATATAAACTAAGCTTTAATTCATATTGACTGGACAATAATCTGTGCTCGAAACATTGAAGTGGACCGATACGGGCGTTTTGTTCATCGACCAAACCAAACTGCCGACCGAGGAGATCTGGGTCAATTGCAAGAATTACGAAGCCGTGGCCGATGCCATCCGCACGATGATCGTGCGGGGCGCCCCTGCCATTGGAGTTGCCGCCGCCATGGGCATCGCACTCGGCGCGCGTGACCTTGACGTTACCAGCATCTCGGAATTCCGCAACGGAATCGGTCAGATCTGCCGAACGATCGGCGAGACCCGTCCCACGGCCGTCAATCTTTTCTGGGCCATCCGCCGCATGCAGCGGCGTTTTGAAGATATCAGTGGCCGTCCCATCCCCTTGATTAAGCAGGCTCTCATCGATGAGGCGCTGGCCATTTACTCCGAAGATATCGCCACCAATCGCGCCATGGGAGCCAATGGCGCGCCCTTAATGCCAGCAGCCGGCGGCGTGCTGACCCACTGTAATGCCGGAGCTCTGGCCACGGCGGGTTACGGCACTGCATTAGGCGTGATTCGGGCTGCATTTGAATCAGGTAAGAAAATTCACGTCTTCGCCGATGAAACCCGGCCATTTCTGCAGGGAGCGCGCCTCACCGCATGGGAGTTGATGAAGGACAATATCCCCGTCACGCTGATTGCCGATAACATGGCGGGCGTCATGATGGCTCAAGGCAAAATACAGGCCGTCATCGTCGGAGCCGACCGCATCGCGGCCAATGGTGACACGGCAAATAAGATTGGGACTTACTCGGTGGCGATTCTTGCCCGGGAGCACGGAATTCCAATGTACATCGCCGCACCCTATTCCACGGTCGACATGGAAACGCCCGATGGATCGGGAATTCCCATCGAACAGCGCGCAGCCAGCGAAGTCACGCACTTTGCCGGAAAGCAAGTTGCTCCCACCGGAGTTCAAGTGGAGAACCCGGCATTCGACGTGACTCCTGCACGCTACATAAAGGCGATTATCACGGAGCGCGGCGTGGCTACCGCTCCCTTCGGCGAGTCGCTGCTAAGGCTTGGAGACAGCAAGACCGCAGTCGTTCTTTAGTCATCCGTAAACTCTCGCAATGGGTAGCCTCGCGCTGCCCATTGTCATTGCGCAAGAGGACGCGAATGATTTGGGTTCACCCCGGTGTTTTCCCGCTGATACTCTTGAATCAGCATGCACTTGAGCCTTTCCATTTCACACATCCTGATTGCCATGGC
Organism: Saccharimonadales bacterium (SeqCode); assembly: GCA_035539055.1. Classification (GTDB taxonomy): domain Bacteria; phylum Acidobacteriota; class Terriglobia; order Terriglobales; family Acidobacteriaceae; genus TOLSYN. Next base: position 17,904 of record DATLJC010000033.1, read on the forward strand.
CGCCGCCTTCCTTGCCGGTGGCATCAACTCCGTCGCGGGCGGGGGCACGCTGGTGACATTCCCCGCGCTCATCGGCCTCGGACTTCCATCGATTGCCGCCAACGCTACCAGCACGGTTGCCATCTGGCCCGGCGCGCTCGGCAGCATGTGGGGCTTTCGCCGCGAGATTCGCGAGACCGATCCGCGATTCCGCCTGCTTGCCATTCCTTCTGTCATCGGAGGCTTGATCGGAGCAATCCTTCTGCGCCGCACCCCGGCTGCGATGTTCGATCACCTCGTGCCATTCCTTATCCTGTTTGCAACGGTCCTTTTCACCGTGCAGGCTCCCATTCAGCGCCGCCTGCAAAGCACACCGCACCCCGCAGGTAAGCGCGGCACAACATGGATCGTGGGAGCAACTTGCGCGCAACTCGCAGTGGGAATTTACGGAGGTTATTTCGGTGCGGGCATGAGCATCATGATGCTTACGGTCCTGGCGTTCATGGGCATGGAAGACATCCTGAAGATGAGCGCGACCACCAGCTTTCTCGGATTCTGCACCAACGGGGTTGCGTCTATCCTCTTCGCCTTCTCCCACATGGTGGTGTGGCCATACGTGCTCGCCATGATGTTTGCCGCGCTCTTCGGTGGTTATGCCGCCGCTGGAATCGCGCGCCGCATCGGCAAAGTGATGGTGCGCCGCTTCGTGATCGCCGTCGGCTTCACCATCGCCATCGTGTTATTCGTCAGGATGTTTTGAGCGAACAAAACACTCCATTCTGAAGCGCACTGTCGCGCTCAGAATGGAGTGCCTTTGATTCTAGGCTGGGTTTGCTTTTACAAACGCATCGATCTTTGCCGCTTCGTCGTCGCTCAGTCTGAAGGTTGCCGCCGGAAGGATTCCGTCCACCTGGCTGGCTCCGCGAGCGCCGACAATGGCCGCGGTTATCGCCGGATTGCGCAGAGTCCACGCAATCGCCACTACACCGGGCTGCACGTTATGTGCGTTACCGATCTCACGCAGCAACTCAACAAGTTTCAAATTACGTGAGAGTTTCGGCTCCTTGAACTGGGGAGAGCGACGGCGCCAGTCATCTTCGGGCATTGCAGCGATTCGTTCTGCCGTCATCTTTCCGGTCAACAGTCCGCTGGCCATGGGCGAATAATTAATCACGCCGATATTGTTTTGCTTGCAGAAGGGAAGAATCTCATTCTGTACGGCGGGGTTCAGCAGTGAATAGGGCGGCTGCAAAGACGTGATCGGTGCAATCTTCTGAGCCCTCTTCATCTGCGCCACATTGAAATTCGAAACGCCGATGTAGCGCACCTTGCCTTCTTCCTTGATGCGCGCCAGTGCCTCCCACCCCTCTTCGATCTCAGCCTCAGGATCAGGCCAGTGAATCTGATACAGATCGATGGTGTCCACCTTGAGGCGGCGCAGAGAATTCTCCACCTCTTCGCGAAGGGAATCTTTCTTTAAACTTCGATAGATCTGCCGATTCTCATGCCAGCGCATGGAACACTTCGTGAAGACATAAGGCTTCCTTGAAGTTGAAGCCAAAGCCTTGGCCACAATCTCCTCCGAGTGGCCCAGTCCGTAGATAGCAGCCGTATCGATCCAGTTCACGCCGCCGTCAAGCGCGCGCAGAATGGCATTAACGGATTCGCTGTCGTCCTGCGCTCCCCAACCGAACTCCCAATTACCGCCACCGATGGCCCATGCTCCGAACCCAATCGGGGTGATCTTCAAATCTGAATTTCCAAGTTGACGTGTTTCAAATGTAGTGCGGTTTTTCTCGAGTGTTGTGGACATACATTTCTAGATGCGAAGTGCATTCCCTCCGTCGCAGAAACTATGCGGCACTCAGCTTTTGCGTAGCAGTATTGTGTTCGGCTGATTGACGGCTGCGCGTACGCAGGAAATCCTGGGCATTGTGATAGCCCTCCATCGTTCCCACATCCATGTAGTGCTCGCCGTTTGCAACGGCATGCACCGGATTTCCAGCAGCCATGTAAGCGTTGAGTAAATGGCCAAGATATTCATCCTTGCGATGACGTGCTTCCCACAACAGACGCAGTTCATGGAATGCGCGGCCCGAAGCAGTGACGGCACCCCAAATCAAATTCGTTCCGGGATTCGGTTCCTTCACCACGACCCGCTCGACGCGGCCCGTATCATCGCACAGCACTGCGTCGAACACGCTGGGATTCTCAACCGGAAACAATACAAGGTTCACTCCCGTGCCTTGCTCCACCGAAGCACGAAAGGCATTTTCAGGAAACCAGATCGTATCGGGAAGACCGATCAACACTGGTTCATCCGCACGCACGAAAGGCTCGGCGCGGAACAACGCATCGCATAGCCCCTGGGGACGTTGTTGCACCACGTAGAAAATTTCAGCGGCGTAGTCGCGTTCCGCGTAGTAACGCACGATGTCGCTCTTCTCCGCGGAGATAACCATGCAGATTTGCTTCGCGCCGGCGGCGATCATGCGTTCCACCAAATATTCCGAAACTGCTTTTGGACGCTCGACGCCACTGATTTCGCGCGAACCTACGGGTAAAAGTTCTTTGCTGCATCCGAGCGGCTGAATTCTAAGTCCAGCTCCGGCGGCGGGAATAATGCCGATCATGCGGCCTCCATCTGTGATTTGCTTGGATCAGGTGAACGGGCAGCGTCAAATGCGGAAAGCATGGTGAGCGCGCGCCGATAACCAGTGTGTTCGTCGAGGGTGCGCTGACGAGCTCGACGCGCCATTCTGAATAGATCCGAGTCAGGCATATCGAGCGCGTGCATGATCTCCTCTGTGCCGTTGGCGACGATCAACTCCTGACCGGGCTCGAAGAACGAATCGAGTCCACAGAACCAGTCAGTGACAATCGGCGCGCCACAGGCGGCTGCTTCGAAAAACCGTCCGGAAGGGCAATAGCCGGAGGCGGCCATGCTCTCGCGAGTCAGATTCAGGGCGATGCGTGAAGAAGAGTAAAGCGCGGGATGATCTGCAACAGGTACGTGCTCCGCGCGCTGTACATTCGCAGGCCACCGCCATTCTGGCGGATAAAGCGGACCAGCCAGCAGGAACGATGAATACGGACGCAGCCGCGCTGGCTGCAGGAACATTGACTCGACTTTTGCCTGGCGATCGGAAGCGTAAGTTCCCATGTAGCTGAGTTCGCAGCGAAGACCGGGGCGGGGCCGGACCGGTCGATAGACATCAGGATCGACGCAGCCGAAAAGAGGTTGCGCGGCTCTGACGCCGAAGTCCCGTACCAGCGCGACCAGTGCTTCGCCTCCGGTCCAGGAGAGTACAAGGTCGAAGCCGGAGAGTTGCCGCGCCCGTATATAGTCGAGATCGCTTTCCGCGAGCCGCTGCAGAGTGATGGGCGTATCGAGATCGTAGAAAACGCGTAAGGGGCCGTCGAGCGAGAGCAGCGCATCTGCAATACGTGCGCCTTCAGGTACATAGCTTGCCGTGATGACCGCATCAGACTCGGCGGCTTCGGCGAGCGCCTGAACGCAGATGTCATCCCATGAGGAATAGAGCTTTAAGTCGCAATAAGTGCATTGCTCGAAATCGCGATGCTTTGCATAGTAGGGGACATCGCGCTCGTAAAACGTAACACTGTGCCCAAGGCGATGAAGAGCGCGGAGAATTGCACGATATGGAGTGGCATGACCGTTGCCCCAGGAGGACGATAAAGTCAGGCCGAAGAGTGTGATCTTCAAAACGCACCATCCGGTTCCGCAGCCGATCCCCGCAAAGCGCGGGCAAAACGAGTTCTGCTCAGGTTTGGATGAAGCGGCGGGCCAAGATGTTTGCTGATATTTGTACCGAGACAAAAACATGGGCTCGGCAAGGAATCGAGCCCATGTCAGTTCGGAAATGCTGGCTTCTAGACTAACTTCGCGTCCAGCGTAATTTCTGCTGCCTTGAGCACGCGCGAGACGGGGCAGCCGGCCTTGGCGTCGGCGGCGGCTTTCTGGAACTTGGCGTCGTCGGCATTGGGAATCCTGGCGCGCAGTTCCAGGTGGATCTTGGTAATAGTGAAACCCGCGTCCGTTTTCTCCAGTGTTACAGAGGCTTTGGTGTCGATCGCATCTGCCTTCAAACCAACGCTATCCAGTTGACCGGAGAGCGCCATTGAGAAGCATCCCGCGTGCGCGGCTGCGATGAGTTCCTCGGGGTTGGTGCCCACGCCGTTTTCAAAGCGCGTGCTGAAGGAGTATTGCGCCTGGGAGAGGACCCCGCTATCGGTGGTAACAGTCCCGCGTCCGTCTTTTAATCCACCTTGCCAATGGGCATTTGCCGATCTTTGCATTTGTATAGCTCCTAGCTTGCGCGCAAATAGCGCGACCCAACATGCTACATCCGAACTTGATTCTTTGGGTGCCGCGGCGACGGAACGATTGTACGAAAGGTGAATTGTTCGCTGGGTGGAGTTGATGGATCAGTTAACCGTTATGCAGCGATAGCCAGGATTGGCTTCCGAATACACAGGTGGCCACTGGTCCTATTGTCATTGTAGTTAATCGTTTGAAAGTTCAGGCTGCTGATTCATCCGCCTCCTGGGTAGCGCGACGAATCCGGCGAGCGCGTTTTGAGGAGGGTCCGGTTCCGTCACGAGAGGTCTCCTCATAATTGGAGGCTCCACATGGGCAGGGAGGGACTCGCGCGCCCCTGCCGACGAGGATTACGAAGCGGCAGTCGTGGCAGAACAACTCCACGGATTCGGTGACGATTTCTCCGGGCCGCATCGGGTCTCCCATTACTTGTGACATCGGTTCTTATTCGTTGGAAGCCCGGTATCTCATGAAGGTTGTGCCGAAGGATTTGTTGGGTGGGTGTAAGCCGAGGCGCGGATTCCACTTCGCGTGGCGAACGGGCTCGCAACTCTGGCTCGCTGAATTTATACTTCAGGGCAGCTATTATGACGAACTATAAACGGTTGTTATTTTGCATTCTGGTTGTCGTGCTGTGTCTGCTGGCGGCATCGTGCAAGCGCAAGAGCGAGAAGGAATTCAAGCCGAGCAAGTTGGCGGGTGAGCTGTTTAGCGGCCAGAGCCTGCAAACTGCCGAGCGCAAACTGGACATGATGGGCGGCAACTTCGATATTCTTGTTGACCGCACTCCGCTGCCGAGCGATTCGCGGCCACCTTACCGGCTGCTGGTGATTTCGAAGAAGAACGCGCGAGTCGCAGGGCAGGCAGGCGAACTGGTGCTTACGTTCTTCAACGATCGGCTGATGACCTCGCAGTTCTATCCGGTGGATATGGCTTCGGCCCGTGCTGCGGTGGAGTCGGGCCAGAGTATCACGCTCGCAGATGGTGAGGCGCACATCGATCCCTCGACCCGGGTTTGGGTGGGGAAAGATGAAGGCGGGCGCAGCTACATTGGCTGGATCGACAAGTCTTTGCAGGCAGAGCAGGATGCGTGGGTAAAGCAGTATGGACAGTAGCGAGCAAGAATCGGAACGAAACAAATGGGAGTGATATGACGCCGACCGATCTGAATAAATTGCGCTCTGACATCGATTCCATCGATGAGAAGCTGGTTGAGTTGTTCAACCAGCGCGCTCATTGCGTGCTGGAGATTGGCCGCTTCAAGCAGCAGAACCATCTGGCGGTGTACGAACCGAAGCGTGAAGCGGTGGTGATGGCCAACGTGGCACGCTGCAATAACGGTCCGATGCCGGACGAGGAACTGGCAACGATTTACACCGCGATTCTAGCGGCGATGCGCAGATTGCAATCGCCCGACCTGCTGGAGCGCCAGTGAACGCGTTCGTTCGAGAGTGCCTGAGGTGACATTGAATCGCATTACCGTGATCGGCCTCGGATTGATGGGAGGCTCGCTCGGGCTGGCGTTGCGCCGCGCAGGAGTGGCCGCGCACGTTGTTGGCTGCGGCCGCGAGGAACTGCAGCGGCGCGCGATTGCATTGAGCGCGATTGATTCGGGATTGCAGGACGCGGACGACGCGGTTGCGGAGAGCGATTTTGTTTTTCTTTGTACTCCGGTGGAGACCAGCATCAAGCTGCTGGCGGAGATTGCGCCACGGCTGAAGCCGGGAGCCTTGATTACCGATGTGGGCAGCACGAAGGCTGCATTCGCGGCAGCAGCCCGCGAGATTTTTGGTGCGTCGGCAAACGAGCGGGTTCTGCCGGGACATCCGCTGGCGGGCCGCGAGGTCTCCGGCCTGGAGCACGCCTCCGCCGATCTCTATGCGGGCTGCGTGTGGGTGCTGACGCCACTGGAGGGCGCAGCAGAGGAGAGTTCGCTTCCCGCGCATCGCGAGTTGCGCAGGGCGCTTGAAGCGATTGGGGCGCGAGTCATATTCAACACTCCCGAGGAGCACGACCGCACGGTGGCCTACACCAGCCATCTTCCGCAGATGCTTTCGAGCGCATTGTCGCTGACATTGGAAAGGGCATTTGGTTCGCCGGAAAATCCGGGGTTGCAGGTGCATGCGGGCGGGCTTCGCACCATGTTGCGGCTCGCCCAGAGCGATCCCGCGATGTGGCAGCAGATTGCGGCGAGCAATACGGGGAACATTGCAGAGGCGCTGGAGGCGTTGGAGGCGGAGTTAAGAGAATTGCGGAAGAGCCTTGGCACTGCGGAGTTTCGTGTGAGGTTTGACGCGGCGCGGGAGTTTGCGAAGTTTCTTAAGGGCTGAGTTCCAGAAACGGGCTTCTTACTTTTGGAGAAGTGGATCGGAGGCTGGCAAGAGCCCCACTCAACGAAAAGAGCGTTGAGTGGGCCGTCTGCGCGGCTCGAATCTCTTCGTTGGTGGCGGGAGAGTCAACTACCCCACGTCAGCCCGGAAAAGCACCGGGCGGGACGTGGGGCACCCGGCGTCCACGTAGGCTTCGGATGTTGCGATATGGGAAAGCGGGCTCGTTGATCTTCGATGGTTTGCTGAAGCCGCTGATTTTGCGCACGTATTGCAGCGACGCGGCTCGAATCTCTTCGTTGGTGGCGGGAGAAGTCAACTACCCCACGTCAGCCCGGAAAAGCACCGGGCGGGACGTGATGGGATAAGAACGAAGGCTTCAGCGAAACCCGGTATTCTTTGGTTGAGGACCAAGAAGCTGGGTCAGGAGAAGCCTTCATGACTATTGTAGGGTGTGATTTCCATCCCAGTTGGCAGCAGATTGCGATTTTTGA